>NZ_JBHYGW010000032.1:0-80660 GCF_042738015.1 Lentzea sp. NPDC059081 | reverse complement strand
AGGGCTACGAGCCATGGCCCGCAACCCCACCCGACCACTCCAACTCCTCGGAATCCCCACCTGACAAGCCAAAATGACTTTGCCGGGACCCTGCCTTCGCGGGGGGACCCCTGCGGAAGCGTGCAACGGCCCCCGATGCGGGCGTGCAACGACCCCGAGTCGGGCGTGAAAACCACCCCGGCGGCGAGCGTGAAAACGGCCCCCATCTGCGCGGGAGGTGCAGACAGGGGCCGTGGTTGGTGACCGCGGACCGACGACGGTCGGGGAGGGTGGGTGCACGTCACCGGCCCGCGGGAATCTGTGGAGTTGTAAAGCTGACCGGGGCTCGCGATGTCGCGGTCGGGGGTTCGCACATCGCGAGCCACCGGTCAGTAGGCGGTTTGCTGACCTGGTCGTGTCGGGGGGACGCCAGGTCGGTCGCAAACGCCCGTTAGTGGGCTCGAGCCACCGCGCGGCGGGACCTGGTGACAGGAGGGGTCACCGGGGCCTCGCGCAGGTGGCGAGCCGGGCGCGGGGCGAGTCCGCCCGCAACCAGGTGTTCGTACGCGGCGCGCCACACCGAGCACGGTGACTTCTGCTGGCGCCAGCGGCCGGAGCATTCGGGGCAGTTGCCCTTCTCGTCCGGCTCGTGCGCTGCCAGCAGAGCACGCCATCCCTCGGTCAGCCGAGGGAGCTCGGATCGAGCCACCGACAGGAGGGACGGGGCGTCAGCGCGGCTCGCCAGCTCCGTGAGCAGGTCGAGGCGTTCCCACACAGCGTTGCGAAGAACCTGTCCGAGGATCGCGTCCATCGAAACGTCACCGTCACCTTTCCGCCTGGTCGGCGGCTTCGCGTAGCGCGGCCCTGAGCTGTACGAGCTGGTCGTAGGACAAGACTGCCGTCTCACCGGGTGGTCCGACCAGGACCACTTGGCCCTGAACCACCTTCACCGTGAGCTGGCGGTCCCTCTCGACCACGTCGCCGCAGCTGATCTGCCACGTCCGACGTTGCCCGGTCGTGCCGCGCCATGTGGAGTCGGGGTCACCCGTCTCCACAATGGAGGTGGAGTACGTGGAGGAGCTGTCCATCTGATTGGTCGTTCCTCTCCGTGCTCACTCGCTTACCGGACTCCAGATTGCGATGATTCATGTCGGAACGGGACGTCACAGCGCTGACCGGTGGGAGTCTTACGGTGAGCGGTAAGCGGTGTTCGGCAGGGCCGATCAGCCTCGCCGAAGAGGACTTCTCGGGCTCGGGGACCTGCCCCTAGTCTGCCGATGACGCCCAACGGACTGTGAGGGTGCGCGATGAACACCATGAGTTCCCAGGGCTCTCCGATCCCCGCCGAGGTGTGGGACCACCAGGAGATGCGGGACGCACTGGCTCGGCGAGAGATCAGCTCGGTTTACCGGCTGCTCCGCCGGCACGGCGTGTCCCAGCGCCAGATCGCGGCGCTCACTGGGCAGTCGCAGTCCGAGGTCTCGGAGATTCTCAAGGGACGCCAGGTGATGGCCTACGACGTCCTGACCAGGATCGCCATGGGCCTGGGTGTCCCACGTGGATACATGGGTCTCGCCTATGACGAGACAACGGCAGTACGGGTGGCCGCGACCGCGGACTCACCCCATCCTGAGGAGGACGAGTCGGTGAAGCGTCGGAAGTTCCTCGCGCACGCCGCCGCCGTGACAGTCGGCGCGGCCGTGTTCGGAGCGGACTCCGGGTCGTGGGTCTCTCACCCCACACAGACTCCGGCTCCGGGCCGCATCGGCATGACCGATGTGCGCCAGGTCGAAGCGGCGACGCGGGCACTGCGCGCGCTCGACTACCAGTACGGCGGCGGCTCCTGCCGCGACGCCGTGGTCGCCCAGCTGTCCTGGGGACAGCAGATGCTCGGCGCGAGCTCCACGGACATCGTGCGCCAGCGCCTCTACGTCGCGCTGGCCGACCTGCACAACCTGGCCGGCTGGACGTCGTTCGACACGGGCCTGATGGACTCCGCCCGCAACCACTTCGGGCAGGCGCTCGACCTCGCCAAGCAGGGCGAGAACGAGGCGCTGATGGCGAACATCCTGTACCGCATGGGCCGCGTGTACCTGCACCAGAACGCGCCGGACGACGCGCTCAAGGTGTTCCAGCTGGGTCAGCTGGCCGCGCAGAACTCCGGTTCCGAGCTGGCGGTCGGCATCCTCTGCGCGAACGAGGCGTGGGCCTACGCGAAGATGGGCTCCGACGAGCAGGCGCTCAAGCTGCTCGGCCGCGCTCGGGACGAGTTCTCCCGCGCCAACGTCGCCGAAGCCCCCGCCTGGGCCAAGTTCTTCAACGAGATCGACCTCTCGTCCATGATCGGCACGGTGCACACGGAGCTGGCCCAGACGGTGGATGCCAAGTACACGCGGACCGCCATCCCGGCGCTGTCCAAGGCGATCAACAACTTCGGCGACGAGTACGCCCGCAGCCGGTCGTTCAACCTGACGTCGATGGCGATCAACCACCTGCTCGAGGGTGACATCGACCACGGCGCCAAGGTCGGCCGCCAGGCCGTCGACCTGTCCGAAAGCCTCAAGTCGGTGCGCACGAAGCAGCGCATGGAACCCCTGCGCCAGGAGGCCGACAAGCGCCGCAACAACCCCGAGGCCCGCGAGCTCGCGGACCGCGTCGCCCGGTTCACCGGAGCCGACACGGCAGCCTGATCCCGTCTCGTTTGGGTCCTATAGCACCACTTTCGGATGGTGTGGGACACGAACCGGTAACGCGGGGACCTTCGCACACGAATGCAGCATCGACGGGCGTGCAATCCACGCCTAAGGTGCGGCAGGTCGGGGCGAAGGACGAGGTGCGGCGCGTGAGCCTTACACGGAGGTGGCGTTCCAGGAGAGCGCTGCGGTCCGCGCAGTTGCTCGACGAGGTGGTGGACACCCAGTTGCCGCTGCTGGCGGGGTTCGACGAGGAGCGACGGCGGCGGTCCGCCGACTACCTCGCCGAGCTCGTGGCGTTGGCGCAGGACTACCGCTACTACGCCAACGGCTGGATCGACAGCCGCGAGCTGGACCGCCGCGGTCAGCGGACGATGAACCGCCTGGCGCGGATGCGCGAGGAATCTTCAGCGCGACTGATCACCGACTAATCCGTTCGTGCGCAGCTCGTCGCGCTGATCGGACCACTCACCGAGTGTGTCGGATTTTGTGGATGTTTCACGTTGAACATTCGTCCCGGTCCGCCAGGGCCCTCGCCACCAGGGTCTTCGTCACCAGGGCACGGTCCCGGCGTTGTCGAACAGGCCGCCGGTCGGACCGTCGTCGTCCAGGGTCGCCAGCCTGACCGCGATCTTCGCGCCGTCCGCCGGCGTCTCGTGCCCCTGGAACCCGTTGAAGTCGGTCGCGACGTACCCGGGGCAGCAGGCGTTGATCTTGATCCCCGTCAGCTCCTTGGCGTACTGCACGGTCACCGCGTTCAGGAACGTCTTCGACGGCATGTAGACCCCGTCGACGTCACCGAAGTCGACCTCGGGCGAGGTCTGCAGCGTCAACGACGACAGGTGGCTCGACTGGTTGACGATCCGCGGCCGGGCGGACCGCCTCAGCAGCGGCACCATGGCGTTGGTGACCCGGACGACGCCGATCACGTTGGTGTCCAGGACCTTCCCGAGGACCGCCGGGGTCGCCGCGGAGGGCGCCGTGGGCCACTCGCCGGCGATGCCCGCGTTGTTGACCAGCACGTCCAGGCGGCCGAACCGCTCCTCGACCAACGCCGCGGCGGAGGCCACGCTCTCGTCGTCGGTCACGTCCAGCGGCACGAAGAACGCGTCCACGCCGTCCGCCCGCAGTTTCGCCGCCGCCTCCTCGCCACGTCGAGGGTCTCGCGCGCCGATGCCGACGGTCGTGCCCAGCGCGCCGAGGCCCGCCGCGATCTCGTACCCGATGCCCTTGTTCGCGCCTGTGACCAGCGCAATCGTCTGTTCGCTCATGCAGTCGATCGTGGTCGGGAGAGCCCTCAGGACCAACACCGCTTCGGTGTCGCAGCGATACCCGGCCGGTATGGATACCGTGGACGTCGTGGAGACACGGGAGCTCCGGTACTTCGTCGCCGTCGCGGAAGAGCTGCACTTCGGCCGCGCTGCCGACCGCCTCGGCATCGCCCAACCACCGCTGTCGCGCACGATCGCCCAGCTCGAACACCGGCTCGGCGTCGACCTGCTGGTCCGCACCAGCCGCAGGGTCTCGCTCACCGACGCGGGCGCGACCCTGCTCGCCGAGGCCAGGGCGATCCTCGGCGCGGTCGCGGCAGCCGAACGCCGGACGAGGGCAGCGGCCACCGCCCGGCCGTCGCTGGTGCTGGTCGCCAAGGCCGCCGGTGCCGGTGAGGTGCTCGCGAAGCTCCTCGACGCCTACGCCGCCGAACCCGGTGCCGTCCCCGTCGAGCTGCTGCTCGTCGAGTCGAACGTCCGCGGCCCGCTGCTCGACGGACGCGCGGACGTGGCGCTGCTGCACCAGCCGTACGACCTGACGACCGGGCTCGACGTGGAGGTGCTGAGCACCGAGGGCCAGGTCGCGGTCATGCCGAGCGCGCACCCGCTGGCCCGTGCGTCGAGGCTGACGGTGGCCGAGGTGACCGCGTTGCCGGAGCTCGCGCGCTGGCCAGGTCCCGACGGCAGCTACCCGGACGGACCCGGCGTCGAGGTGCGGACCATCGCCCAGCTGCTCCAGACGATCGCGCTCGGCCGTGCCGTCGCGGTGCTGCCCGAGATCATCCGCGGTGGGTTGCTCGAAGGGCTGGTCGCCGTGCCGCTCGTCGACGCGCAGGAGGTGACCACGGTGATCGCGTGGCCACCGCACAGCCGGTCGCGAGCGCTCGCCGACCTGGTCAGGGTCGCGACGGGCTTCAGTTGACGGGCGCGCGGCTCAGGACGACGGCGAGCCCGAAGGCGACGCCCATGATCGTCACCTCGAGGACCGCCCACTGGACGATCGCGGTGACCTCGTGCTGGGAGATCCGCGGCAGCAACCGCCAGCGGATGTGCGCGCCGAGCAACGCGATCAGGCCGGCGCACACGGCTTTGCCGAGGAACAACAAGCCGTAGCCGGTCGTGACCAACGACTGCGGGAACGGCACGACGGGGTTGAGGACCAGCTCCAGCAACCCGTTGAACAGGCCGGTCACCGCGACGACGACCAGGCTGACGGTCGCGATCCGGGAGAACTTCGGCAGCGCGATCGCCAGCAGCCCCTTGCGGTAGGCGACCAGCGCCATCAACGCCCCGAGCCCGCCGGTCCACGCCGCGGCACCCAGCACGTGCAGCTCCATGGAGACCATCGAGTAGTCGTGGTACTTCCAGTTGGAGGCGTGCCCGGTCACCGGGATCGGCAGCAGCCCGAACATCGAGACGAGGATCCGCAGCTCGGCGGGCACGGACTCGCCGCTGCGCACCGCCAGCACGCCGATCAGCACGTAGACCAGCGCGCAGGAGGCGCTGAACAGCAGGCCCTTCCCGGCACCGACCGAAGCGATGTAGTCGACGGCGTTGCCGATGCTGACGTCACTGCCCGGCCGCAGCTCGGCGGCCTGCAGGACGATCGACAGCAACGCCGTGACGACCCACACCGCGGCGGCGGCGACCGCGGCCGGCCGGGCGATCCGCATGACCGGTTCGGTGTGCGCGGGCCGGTTGAACCCGAGCAGCTTCGGCAGGATCGACAGCCCGACGACGACCGTCGCCGAGACGTCGAGCAGCACCCGGGTGACCGGAAGGCCGTACCGGACCGCCGCCCCGGCGTCGACGACCCCGGCGACCACGACGGGTGGTGCCAGCGCGAGGCCGAGCACGATGCCCGCGAGCGCGCCGAGGACCAGCCCGGCGAGCACGCGGTAGTGGGTGGGGACGGCGGTCCGGACCTCGCTCATTCCTTCGCGCCCCCGCCGCGCAGGGCGAAGAACACGCCACCGCCGAGCAGCACGACGGCGCCGACGATCCACACCCAGACGGGCAGGCCTCCGCCGGAACCCTCGCTGCCCGAGGCCGTGTCCGCGTTCGCCGGCGTGGTGGGCGTGCCCGTGCCGTCCTTGGTCAGCGTGAACGTCAGCTCACCGGACACGGGGTGGCCGTCCGCGGACAGGATGCGGTAGCCGATCTTGTACTCCCCGGCCTTGCCGAGCGCGTTCACCTTCGCGGAGACCGCGGTGTCCTTGATCGTCGGGTCGCCCGCGACCTCGTAGTGGCCGCCGTTCGCGTCCACGACGGAGATCGTGTTGATGCCCTGACCACCCTGCACGTCCTGGTCGAACGTCAGCGTGACCGACGACGGACCCGCCTCCAGCGAGGTCTTGTCCTTCGGGTCGCTGCCGATCAGTGCGTTGTGCGCCGCCGCGGGGGCGGCCGTGGCGAGCACGGCCGCACCAGCGAACAGGAACGCGACCAGAGCGCGCTTCATGCCTTGCGCCTCGAACGCAGGATCGCGCCGACACCGAAGCCGAGGCCGAGCGCACCGACGGCCAGACCGGCGCCACCGAGGTAGCGGGCCGTGGAGTCGGAACCGGCGGCGGACGCCTCGTGCGTGTCACCGGCGGCGGCGTTGGCAGCCGGGTCCGCGCCGTGGCCGTGGTCGTCGCCACCGGCGGCCTTCTTGGCGAGCTTCAGCACGGGCGCCGGGTGCTCCGGCTCCTTGCCGTCGGCGCCGGCGGGCTGCGCCCAGTCGACGACCTCGCCGCTCTCGTAGGTCTGCTTCACCGGGAGGAGCAGCGTGTCCTTCTCCGGCAGCGTGCCGAGGGCGACCTGGAAGTCCTCGTACTGGTTCACGCCGATCTTCACACCGGGGTCGGCGGTCCAGGTGATCGAGGTGAACGCCTCGGTGACCTCCTTGCCGGCGACGGTCACGGGCTTCTCGAGCTTGCCCTTGACCGCCTCGGCCTTCCAGCCGGTCAGGGGCTTGGTGCGCACCGACGTGAGCGGGGTGTCCTGCGGGAGGGTCACCTCGATCTTGGTGGTGCCGGCGTTGTCCCGCTCGTTCGGGACGCGGAACGCGAACGTGGCGCGGCCGCCCTGCGTGAACTCGGAGGGCTGGGCGCTGACGTGGGCGGAGGCGATGGCCGGGGTGCCGAGCACGGCGAACCCGGCAACGGCGACGACGGCGAGCGTGCGCACGCCGAATCGGTTGGTCGACATGAAGTTGTGGCTCCTGATTGCCAAGGGGGAGTGCTACAGGGGGATACGGATGATCAGGAGCCGATGGGTGGGCCGCGCCGCCGATTCGCGCGCGTCAGGTCCAGGAAGTGCGCGTTCCGGACGTACGGCGTGCTGGTGAACGTCCGCACCGGCCGGGTGGCGGGCAGCGGCGTGAGCCTGCGGGGGATCAGGCGGGTGACGGCGGCGATCAGCCTGAACAGCGCGGTCTCGGCGTGGAACAGCAGCAGGCCGGTCAGCACCGCGGCGACGACGTGCGCCGCGAGCATCGGCCAGGTCAGCGTGTTCGTGTGCTCGTGGTTGACCCACGTCAGCAGCAGGTGCTGCGCGAGCTGGGCCGTGCCGAGGCCGGCCATGACCGAGAGCCTCCCCGTGCGCTTGTCGGCGAGCGAGGCCGCCGCGAACGCGATCAGCACCACCAGCGGCAGCGCGTGGATGAACTCGGACAGCTCGCCACCGCCCAGCCCGTGGGCGGTGATCGTGAGCGCGGCGGACGTCAGCGCGAGCACGGCACCGCGAAGGGTGCGCAACTCACTCGTCCGGGTGCTCACGGGGATTGAGGGTAATCGGAGGAGTTTGGACAGGTCTACCAGTGGGTATCCCGGGCCGCATGACCGTTCAATGCGACAGGCCGGGACGAACCGACCGGGTTGTTTTCGGCGTTGCCGCAGGTCTCACGCTTGCGTTCGTGACCTGGGGGATCGTCGGTACCGACAGCCTGGCAGCCGCCTCGAAGGCGGCGCTCGGCTGGATCATCCAGAACCTAGGCTGGGCCTTTGTGATCTCGGCCTCCGGGTTCGTCGTCTTCGCGCTGTGGCTCGCGTTCAGCCGCTACGGCAAGATCCCGCTGGGCCGCGACGACGAGAAACCCGAGTTCAAGACCGTCTCGTGGGTCGCGATGATGTTCAGCGCCGGCATGGGCATCGGGCTGATGTTCTACGGCGTCAACGAGCCGCTCACCCACTACGTGAAGCCGCCGCCCGGCACCGAGGGCGACCCCCTCGAGACCGCGATGGCCACCACGCTCTTCCACTGGACGCTGCACCCGTGGGCGATCTACGCCATCGTCGGCATCGCCATCGCCTACAGCAGCTTCCGCCGCGGCCGTTCGTCGCTGATCAGCTCCGCGTTCGCCCCGCTGCTCGGCCGCCGTGCCGCGTCCGGCTGGGGCAGGGCCATCGACGTGATGGCGATCTTCGCGACGCTCTTCGGCTCGGCCGCGTCGCTGGGTCTCGGTGCCCTGCAGATCGGGAGCGGGCTGGAGGCGGCCGGCTGGGCGGGCAGCGTCGGCAAGGGCGTGCTCGTCGCGATCATCGCCGTGCTGACCGTGGCGTTCGTCGCGTCGGCCGTGTCGGGGGTCGCGAAGGGCATCCAGTGGCTGTCGAACATCAACATGGTGCTGGCCGTCGTGCTGGCGCTGTTCCTGTTCGTCGTCGGCCCGACGATCTTCATCCTCAACCTGGTGCCGACCGCGCTGGGCGACTACTTCCGCGAGCTCGCCAACATGGCCGGCCGCACCGCCGCCTCGGGTGGTGACGCGACGGAGACGTGGCTGTCCGGTTGGACGATCTTCTACTGGGCGTGGTGGATCTCCTGGACGCCGTTCGTCGGCATGTTCATCGCGCGCATCTCGCGCGGCCGCACGATCGAGCAGTTCGTGGCCGGCGTGATCCTGGTGCCGTCCGCGGTGTCGCTGGTGTGGTTCGCGATCCTCGGTGGCACGGCGATCTTCGAGCAGCGCAACGGCGTCGACCTCGCCGGTCAGTCCACTCCGGAGTCTCAGCTCTTCTCGCTGCTGGACCAGTTCCCGCTGGCGGCCGTCGCCGGCGTCGTGGTGATGGTGCTGGTGGCGATCTTCTTCGTGTCCGGTGCCGACGCCGCGTCGATCGTGATGGGAACGCTCTCGCAGGAGGGCACCATCGAGCCGAAGAAGCCCGTGGTGATCTTCTGGGGCGTGCTGACCGGTGCCGTCGCCGCGGTGATGTTGCTCGTCGGCGGGTCGAACGCGCTGACGGGCCTGCAGAACCTGACGATCATCGCGGCGCTGCCGTTCATGGTCGTGATGGTCGGGTTGTGCGTCTCGCTGGCCAAGGACCTGCGCTCGGACCCGATGATCCGGCGCGAGGAACGCGTGGCCGAGGTGATGGAGGAGGTCACCGCCCACCTCGACCCCGGTCAGGTGGTCGAGGAGGCGGCGGTCAAGGCCGTGGCCGAGGTGACCGGGAAGACCCCGGACGTCCAGCCGCGTGCCGATACGCGCTCGGACGTCAGCGCACGTTCAGACGCCTGAGCAGTTCCTGCTCCAACATCTCCAGATCGGTCGCGACGGCCCGGTGCGCTGCTTTGCGCCGGGCCGTCGGCATGCGTTCGGAAGCGCGCACGGCCGCGAGCAACTGCGCCAGTCGCGATTCGGTCTTCGAAACCCAATCGGAATCAGAAGTCCGCAAGGTCTCCAGCGACTCCGAAAAACCGACAATCCGCGCGTGCAGCCGGGCACCGTAACCGGAGTACTTGCCGATGTCCGCGACGTCGATGCCGAGCCTGCGCGCCCGGTACCGGTCGTACTGCTCGCTCAAAACCCCAGCTCCGCGGGCGATCACCGGGGCCAGCACCGGAATGAGCGCGGGAGCCACCACCTTCGCGACACCGACCAGGTTCTTGGCCCTGCTGGGCGTGAATCCGGTCTTCGCCTTGCGCGCCATTCGGGTACACCTCCTCCGTCACGACGAACTTACTGCCCAGGTTGCCGACACATCTCCTCGACGCGCGACATACGCTGCATCCTGTGACTTCCCAGGTGCAGCTAGACGCCGGCGTGGTCACTCGTTGTCGGCGGCGGGTGCACCTCGAAAACGATCCGGACATGCGCGACGCTCCCAAGGCGGCGCCGGATCCGGCTTCGGAACAACGGAAAGCGGACGCGACGAACCACCGTCGTGCGGTGGCGGACGCTCTCGGCAGAATCGTCGGCTCGAACCTCTTCGAGGTGCCGAACGGACCGGACGTGCGCAGCGCGGACCGGGAACGCGTGACGCTGGCCGCGATGGAGATGGGCGCGCCCTACATCTGGGGTGCCGCCCTGCCGCGTGATCCGCGCGGGGGCCGCCGGGGCGGAATCGACCTGCTGGTCAAGGACACCACCGGGTACGTGCCGGTGCTCGTGGTCCGGCACAAGATCACCGACCCCGGTCACGGCGCGAAGACGAGCCCGTTGACCATGCCGTTGCCCGACGGCAGCCGCACCGACCCGTTGCGCAAGGTCCGTCCCCAGCCGCGTGACCAGCTCAGGCTCGCCCACGCCCAGCGCCAGCTGCAGGCCGCCGGGTACGCCCGCAGCGGCCGTGCGACCGGTGGCGTGATCGGCATGGACGCGGACGTCGTGCTGTGGCACGACCTGGAAGCACCGACGTGGCCCGGCGGCCGCACGGCGCTGGCCGAGTACGACGCCCGGTTCTCCGACCGGCTCTCCGTCGCGCTGGCGGCGGCGAACCGGAACGAACCGCTCGCGCGTCCGTCCCGGATCGTCGACTGCAAGACGTGCCCGTGGTGGCCGACCTGCGACACGGAGCTCAAGCAGGGCCGCGACGTCAGCCTCGTCGTGCGCGGCGAGGACGCCGTGGCGTTGCGCAGGATCGGTCTGTCCACTGTGGACGAGCTGGCGGAGCTCGACCCCGGGGCCGAGGGCCCGATCCAGCTCGTCGGCATGCCGTTCGGCGACGCCGTGGTGCTGGCCCGCGCCTGGCTGCGCGACCTGACGCTGGTGCGCCGCGTGCCCGAGATGAACGTGCCGCGCGCGGATGTCGAGGTCGACGTCGACATGGAGAGCTTCGGCGACCTGGGCGCGTACATGTGGGGCTGCCTGTTGTCCGGCAAGGACATCGACGAACCGCACGGCTACCGCGCCTTCGTGACGTGGGACGCGCTGCCGTGCGACGACGAGGCCCGTTCGTTCGCCGAGTTCTGGACCTGGCTGACCGGCGTCCGCCTGCGCGCCAAGGCACGCGGCCTGTCGTTCAAGGCCTACTGCTACAACGAACTGGCGGAGAACCGCTGGCTCCTGGCGTCGGCGGAACGGTTCGCGGGCAAGCCGGGCATCCCGACCATCGCGCAGGTCAAGGAGTTCATCAACTCCGACTCCTGGGTCGACCTGTTCGGCATCGTCCGCGAGCAGTTCCTGTGCGCCCACGGCAAGGGCCTGAAGATCATCGCGCCGGTCGCGGGCTTCTCCTGGCGAGACCCGGAGGCGGGCGGCGAGAACTCGATGCGCTGGTACCGGGCCGCGGTCGCGCTGAACGGCGACCCGCTCGACGTCGAGCAGCGGCAGCGGTTGCTGGAGTACAACGAGGACGACGTCCGGGCCACCCACCGCCTGCGCGAGTGGATGACGTCGGACGCCATGGAACGCCTGCCGTACGCGGGAGATCTGTAGCGGTGGAGACCGACTTCGTCACCATCGTGTCGTGCGACATCGTCGGGCACTCCACAGCGGAGGAGCCCGTGCAGGTTGCACGAGTCACGGCGATCAACGGCATCGTCGCGGACTTCCTCGGTGACGAAGTCGTCTGGACCTCCGGCGGCGACGGCGGCCACGTCCTCTTCTGGCAGGAGGCGTGGGAGGAGCCGGTCCTCGACCTCGTCGTCCGGCTGCGCGAGTGGTCGCTCGAGGCACGGGTGCCGCTGCGCATCACCTGCCACCGCGGCGAAGTCCGGCACATCACCGGTGCCAGCGGCGGCGTCCAGCCGGTCGGGGCGGGGATCAACGACGCCGGCGCACTGCTCGAACGGATGGACGACGGGATCGTCGCCACGGACGGCTTCCGCCGGGCGGTGAGCCGGGAAACCGGGATCGAGTTCCACGACCCGCAGCGGCTGCTCGGCAACGACCGCAGGCTGCACCTGGTGCACCTGATGTCGATCGGCCCGCTCAGGTCTTCCTGGGGCACCTCCCTCGAGAGCGACCACACGGCACTGCACCGGGCGGTCGCGGACGGCAGCAGCTGGGACATCCTCTACCGCGCCAAGCGGATCTGGCAGGTCAGCTCGAACGACCTCGCGGTGAAGCGCTGCGTCGAGCAGGCGGTCGAGCCGCCGAAGCTCACGTTCACCGACAGGTACACGGGCAAGGAGCTGCTCAACCCGTTCCTCGGGCAGTCCGACCGCGACGAGCTGACCGAGATGCTGCGGCTGGGCAAGCTCGTGGAACGCCGGCGCGGCGAGTTCGTCTGCCGGTTCGGCGACCCCGGCGACTCGTTGTTCGTGATCCTGCGCGGCGAGGTCGGCGTCTTCAACTCCGAGGGCGAGGGCGCCGTCGAGGCCCTGCACACCCACCACCCCGGCGAGATCGTCGGTGAGCTCGCCTACGCCCTGAACCGCGAGCGCACGGCGGACCTCGTGGCGTTGACCGACGTGGCGTTGCTGTCCTTCAGGTACGAGGACGTGCGCCTGTTGTCGAACGCGCCGGTCGGGTCCGTCGCCGCGCGGGACGTCGCCTCGTTCATCAACTACCGGGCGCTGCAACACGTCAGCGACAACGCGCCGTACCTGCTCGGAGCCGAACGGGACGGCCCGCTCAGCAGCGGCGAGCGGGAGTGGGACGAGACGCTCGCGTCGATGCGCAGCCACGTCGAGCTGATCACGTTGAGCCGGTTGCTCCACCTGTCCCTGGACGACGTGGAGGCCCCGAAGGCCAAGGGGATCTACATCCTGGCCGGGGGCGCGCTGGAGATCGGCGGACGGCAGCTGCGGGGCAGCGACTTCCCGGTGCTGTGGGTCAACCTGCCCCGCTTCCTCGTCAGGAAGTCGGCGCGGTACGCGGTGCGCAGCCAGGTGGTGAAGGTGCTGTGGATCAGCGCGCGGGGCGTCGACGAGCTGGAGCCGACCCAGCGAGCGGCACTGCACGAGGCGCTGACCACGGCGGCGACCGAGCCGGAGCGGCCGGGCAGCACGCTCAACCAGGTCGGCACCAACACGGGGACCGTGTTCCAGATCGACCACCTCGCGGGCGACATCCACGTCCACCCGAAGGCCGAGCCGCACGACTGACGCCGCACGGCCCGGCGCAGGACGCTAGCGAGGAGCCATGCGGAGAGCGCCGTCCATCCGGATGACCTCTCCGTTGAGGTAGTCGTGCTCCACGAGCGAGACCGCGAGCTGCGCGTACTCGCCCGGCTGCGCGAGGCGCTTCGGGAACGGCACCCCGGCAGCGAGCCCGGCGCGGAACTCGTCCGAGACCGTGGCCAGCATCGGGGTGTCGACGATGCCGGGTGCGATGGTCAGCACGCGGATGCCCACGTTGCTGAGGTCGCGCGCGGCCGGGAGGGTCATGCCCACGACGCCGCCCTTGGACGAGGCGTAGGCGACCTGGCCGATCTGGCCGTCGAACGCGGCGATGGAGGCGGTGTTGATGATGACGCCGCGGGCGCCGTGCTCCAGCTCCTCGGTCTTGCCCATCGCGGCGGCGGCCAGGCGCAGCACGTTGAACGTGCCGATGAGGTTGACCTCGATGACCTTGCGGTACAGGTCGAGGTCGTGCGGGCCGCCCTTGCCGACCGTGCGGGTCGACGGGCCGATGCCCGCGCAGTTGACGGTGATGCGCAGCGGGGCGCCGGAGCCCGCCGCGGTGTCGACGGCGGCCTGGACCTCCTCGCCCGAGGTCACGTCGGCCGGCAGGTAGGTGACGTTCTCGACGGCCTCGGCCTTCTCGATGGCGCCGGGCAGGTCGAGCGCGAACACCTGCGCTCCCCGCGCCGCCAGCGCACGGGCGGTCGCGCCGCCGAGACCGGACGCGCCACCGGTGACGATGGCCGCGGTACCCGAGATCTCCATGCCTTCACCTTCCTCGAAGCGAGCTGCTCGCGAGGAGGTTAACGCTCGTTACCTCGAACTCAGCGGTCGGACCAGTGGAGAAGCGCCACGAGAGGCACCGCCGCCACGAACGCGAGGCCGATGAAGATGGTCGCGACAGCCAGTATTCCCATGCCTTGAACTGTGCCTTTTGACCAAGATCGAAACATCGGCCGCGCAGGTAGGCCTCTGGTAGGAGATCTGTCACGGGTCGCTACGACCAAAGTCGTACCCGGTCTCGGGGCTGCCCTGGGCTTGCGACCTGCTACTCCGTTCGGGGGTGGGGCATGCGTCACTCGGGGTCACGCAATTTAGTTAGCGTCGCATACCTTTAAGGACGTGTTCACCACGCGTCCCGAACTCGTCGGCACCTTCGGCATGGTCGCTTCGACCCACTGGCTGGCCTCCGCGGCGGCCATGGCTGTACTCGAGGACGGGGGCAACGCCTTCGACGGGGCGGTGGCCGCCGGCTTCGTCCTCCAGGTCGTGGAACCGCACCTCAACGGCCCCGGCGGCGAGGTCCCGATCATCTTCGCGCCCGCCGGTGGCAACCCGCGCGTGCTGAACGGGCAGGGCGTCGCGCCCGCAGGAGCGACGATCGAGCACTACACCGGCTTGGGCCTCGAACTGGTGCCCGGCAGCGGTCTGCTGGCCGCGACCGTGCCCGGCGCCTGGGACGGATGGCTCACCCTCCTGCGCGACCACGGCACCAAGACGTTGCGCGAGGTGCTCGACAAGGCGATCGGCTACGCGCGCGACGGGTTCCCGCTCGTCGAGCGGGCCGTCCACACCATCTCGCTGGTCCAGGACCTCTTCCGCGACCACTGGCCCTCCTCCGCCGCGCAGTGGATGCCCGGTGGTGTGCTCCCGGCTCCCGGCGGCCGGTTCCGCAACCCCAAGCTCGCCGACACCTGGGAGTGGCTGCTCGCCGCCGGTGAGGCCGCGGGCTCCGACCGCGAGGCCCAGATCGAGGCCGCGCGCCGGGCCTGGTCGCAGGGGTTCGTCGCCGCGCAGGTCGACGAGTTCTTCCGCACCGAGTTCCGCGACGACTCCGGCCGCGACCACGCCGGTGTGCTCACCGGCGCCGACATGGCCGGCTGGGAGGCCTCGTACGAGGACGCCCTGATCGTCGACTTCGACGAGTGGTCGCTCGTGAAGGCCGGCGCCTGGACGCAGGGACCCGTGCTGGCGCAACAGCTCCGGCTGCTGGAGGGCCACGACCTGTCCTATGTGGACGGCAAGCCGACCGCCGAGACGATCCACCTCGCCGTCGAGGCCGCGAAGCTGGCGTTCGCCGACCGCGAGGCCTGGTACGGCGATGTCAACGACGTCCCGCTGGAGACCCTGGTCTCGCGGGCCTACGCCGACGAACGCCGCAAGCTGATCTCCGACACCGCGTCGATGGAGCTGCGGCCGGGCTCGCCGAACGGCCGGGAACCGTTGCTGCCCAACCACATCCTGCGCGGCGCCGAAGCCGGACCGCTCGCCGCGACGGGCGCGATCGGCGAGCCGACGGTCGAACGGTCCGGCGCCACCCGTGGCGACACCGTGCACGTCGACGTCGTGGACCGCTGGGGCAACATGGTCTCCGCGACCCCGTCCGGCGGCTGGCTGCAGTCGTCGCCGACGATCCCGTCGCTCGGGTTCTGCCTCGGCAGCCGCGCCCAGATGTTCTGGCTGGACGAGGGTCTGCCGAACTCGCTGGCCCCCGGCAAGCGCCCGCGGATCACGCTGTCGCCGTCGATGGCCCTGCGCAACGGCGAGGCCGCGCTCGCGTTCGGCACGCCGGGCGGTGACCAGCAGGACCAGTGGCAGCTCGGCTTCTGGCTGGCCCACCGGGCGGGCCTGAACCTCCAGGAAGCCATCGACTCGCCGATGTGGCACTCGAACGCGTTCCCGAGCTCGTTCTACCCGCGCGCCTGGACGCCGGGAGAGCTGGTCGTCGAGTCACGCGCCGGGGTGGACGTCCTGGATGCGTTGCGATCGCGTGGCCACCAGGTCGTGGACGCCGGCGAGTGGACCCTCGGCCGGATGTCGGCCGTGGCGAGGGACTCCGCGGACGGACTCCTGCGCGCCGGGGCGAACCCGCGCGGCGCCCAGGGGTACGCGGCAGGCCGCTGAGCCACACCGCCGGAGCACTGCGGAAAAGAGGAACGGCGCCCGATTCGAGGGGGAGGGAATCGGGCGCCGCCCCGGCCAGGAAGTACTGGTTGGATCAGATGTCGGCGTGCGCCAGACCGTGCCACGGCTGGTCGGGCTGGTCGTAGCCGAGCAGCGTGGCGGCCGGCAGACCGGTGCCGCCCGCGTCGACGTTCTCCACGAGCGCGGTCACGTCCGCGTCCTGTGCGTTGACGGCCTGGATCTTGCCGTTGACGTCCGCGGTGTCGACCTTCGCGAGGTCGCCCACGGTCGCGACGTCACCGAGCTGGCCACCGAGGTCGGGCATCGTGTGCGCGGTCGCGTCCACGGTGTCGGCGTGCGCGACGCCACCCAGGCCGAGCATGACGGTGGCGCTGCCGAGGGCCACGGCGGCCCCCGCGACGGTCTTCCTGAGGTTCATGGGCGCGAACGTCCCGTGTTCGGGGCCCCTACATCAAGCTGCGTAACTCAGGCGAGGGAACTTCTTCATCCCTTGGTGGGACTCCACTCCATCCCGACCGTGCAGACCCGGTCCTTCCCGCGCCACACCGAGACGGCGAACGTGCCGGCCCTCGTCTCGGTCCGCGCGAGGAAGTCGTACGCGCATTCGAGGGTGTAGCGCCGCCGCCACTCCTCGCCTTTCTTTATGTACCAACCATGGTCGACGACTTCTTCGACCAGTTCGAGGTCCAGCGCACCGCCGGGCTTGCGGCGGTGGTACTCGATGCGGTGGAAGTGGTCCATGACCAGCACGTTCCTCACCGCACCCGTGGGGTGAGAATCTCGAAGTCCGGATCACGTCCGTACCGTTTGGACCGTGGCGGAACCCACCTACCGGCAGCGGCGCCTGGGCGAGGCGCTCCAACTGCTGCGCGAGCGGGCCGGAATGAGCCAGAAGGAAGCCTCGGACCGTCTGAACTACAACGTCCCCAAGGTCAGTCGCATCGAGAACGGCCAGCTGCCCGACATCCACGCGTTGCGCGCGATGCTCGACCTCTACGGCGTGATCGGCGACGACGAGGTGCCCTACATCGAGATGTGGAGGCTGGCCAAGGAAAAGGGCTGGTGGCGTCCGTTCGGTCTGGACGACCAGGGCTACATCAGCCTGGAGCACGACGCTTCGCATGTTCGCGAGTTCTCGCTGGGATTCATCCCGGGACAGCTGCAGTCGGTGCGGTACATGCGCAACGTCTTCGGCAGCACGACGATCCAGCGATCCAAGAAGTCGGTCGACAACGACATCGCGGTCCGCCAGCGGCGCCAGCGCCGGCTGGTGAGTGACGACCCGCTCGAGTACCACGCGATCATCGCCGAGCCAGTCCTCAGGGGTGCCGATCGCGAACAGTTGCTGCACCTCGTCGAGATGGGGCGTCTGCCGAACGTGACCATCCAGGTCCTGTTGGACTCCGCTGGCTCGCACGACGGCCAGTTCGGATCGTTCGCGCTTCTGGACCTGCCGTTCGCGGGCGATCCTCAGGTCTTGTACATCGAGTACATGGCCGGTTCGATCCACATCGAGGATCCCGAGCGGGTCCGGATCGCTAACCTGGTCTTCAAGAACCTCTCGAAGCTGGCGTTGACTCCCAATGAGTCCGCCGGATGGATCGAGAGGTTGGCTGCCGAGAGGTAGGTATGTGGCGCAAGAGCAGCCGTAGTGGTGGTGGCAGTGGCGGCAACTGCGTTGAAGTTGCGTTGACTGGTTCGGGCGCGCGTGTGCGCGACTCCAAAAACCGGGCGAATTCCTCGGTCGCCGCGCCCGAATGGGCAGCGTTCATCGGCGCCATAAAGCGCGGCGACCTCGAAAACAAGTAACTAGGCGATGGCTCCCGGCGGGAGCTTCAGCTTGAACGGCAGCGTTGTCACGACGGCGAGGTCAGAAGCTGTCGCCTTCATGAGCGCCGGAGCGTTGCGGGCGCCGGGTTCCGGGAGGTCGAGCAGCCGGTCGACGGCCTCGACCAACGGACCTTCGTAGATCCACACGGCCTGAGCGGGCCGGGCCGAGTCGCGAACCGCAGGCAGACGTCCTGCGCGCGCCTCGGTCTCGGACCAGAACAGGATCGAGTCGATGAACCCTCTGCGCTGTTTGAACGCCATGATGCGGTCGAGCTGCCCGGCGTCGTCCCTCAGGTGAAGGAACTGAAACCCGTTCTCGCGCAGCTCGATGACCTTGCTCAGTGCGTGGTCCATGGCGCACCTACCCCTGTGAGGTCACCTTTGGAGTGACCGTTCAGTCATACGACCCGAAAGGATCGTACGGTAAGTCGAAGTTCGTCGTAAGGCGTAGGCCGAAAGAGTTATCTCAATTGGCTGACGCTTGTGGCTGAGGGTAATCGCTTCCCTTCTTGGAGGGGGAAACGGCCAGGACGGCCGCTACGGTTCGCGTCAGGAACGCCAGACCGCCCAATGTGACTAATGTCACGCTGATCCACATCATAGCCTCCGAGTGGGTGACCTACACCCGAAGTAGACGTGTAGCACTCTTCCACGGTTGCAAGTCGGATCAACTCGCGTTTTTCACAGAACACCTGCGAGAGATCTCACGGCTCCGTCAAACCACGTCGGTTCCGGCGGCTGCTGTGCGACGATCGACTTCCAACTGTTCGCGCTGATCAAGGGCGGTTCGAGGATGTTCGTTCGCCGGGTTGCGGTGGTCGGGGCCGGGTACGTGGGCCTCACGTCGGCCGCCTGCCTCGCGTCGCTGGGGCACCAGGTCGTCTGCGCGGACATCGACGAGAAGAAGGTCGAGCAGCTCCGCAGGGCCGAGGTGCAGATCTTCGAGCCCGGCCTGCCCGAGCTCGTCCAGGAGGGACTCGCCGCGGGGCGGCTGGAGTTCGTCGTGGGCGTGCGCAACGCCGTGGAGGACGCCGAGGTCGTCTTCCTGTGCGTGCCGACGCCGATGGGCGAGGGCGGCGCGGCCGACCTGAAGGCCGTCGAGGCCGCGGTCGCCGAGATGAAGGACCTGCTCGCGCCCGGCACCGTCGTCGTCAACAAGTCGACGGTCCCGGTCGGCACGGCGGCCCGCGTCTTGGAGCTCCTCCAACGCGACGACGTGTTCGTCGCGAGCAATCCGGAGTTCCTGCGCGAGGGCAGCGCGGTCAAGGACTTCATGCACCCGGACCGGATCGTCGTGGGCTCCGACGCCCAGAACGCGGCCGAACGGGTCAGTGCTCTCTATGCCCGGCTGGGCGCGCCGACGGTCCTCATGGACGCCGCGAGCGCCGAGCTCGTGAAGTACAGCGCCAACTGCTTCCTCGCCATGAAGCTCAGCTACGTCAACGCCATGGCCGAGCTGTGCGAACGGCTCGGCGCGGACATCGCGAACGTCACCGAGGGCATGGGCTTCGACCAGCGCATCGGGCAGTCGTTCCTGCAGCCCGGTCCCGGCTGGGGCGGGTCGTGCCTGCCCAAGGACACCCACGCGCTGCTGCAGATCGCCGAGGCCGCGGGTCACGAGTTCGAGCTGCTCAGCGCCACGATCAACACCAACGAGAAGCAGAGCCGGCTGATCATCAGCAAGGTCGCGAACGCCGTGGGCGGCGACCTCAAGGGCAAGAAGCTCGGCCTGCTCGGGCTCGCGTTCAAGGCGGGCACGAACGACCTGCGCGACTCGCCGGCGTTGAAGATCGCCGGGATGCTCAAGGCCGAGGGAGCGGAGCTGGTCGCGTACGACCCGGCGATCCCGCAGCAGGTCGAGGGCGTCACGGACGACGTGACGGTGGTCGACGACGTGCAGCAGGCCGCGAAGGACGCCAACGCTCTCGTCGTGCTGACCGAGTGGCCGCAGTTCCGCTCGCTCGACTGGGCGGCGCTCGCCGGGACGATGACCGGTCAGGTCGTGGTGGACACCCGCAACCTGCTCGACGTCGACGTCCTGACGCGCGCCGGCCTCACGTCACACGGAGTCGGTCGTTAGCGCCGAGTTCGCCGAGTACCACTCGATGGTCTTGGTCAGGCCGTCGCGCAGGGCGACCTGAGGCTCCCAGCCCAGCAGCTCCCGCGCGCGGCCGATGTCCGGCTTGCGCTGGGTCGGGTCGTCAGTCGGCAGGTCCGAGTACTCCAGGCTGACCGAGACGCCGGTCAGGTCGCCGACGATCTGCGCCAGCTCCAGCACGGTGATCTCGACCGGGTTGCCGAGGTTGACCGGGCCGAGCTCGCCCTTGAGGTCCGCGAGCGCGAAGATGCCGCGGACCAGGTCGCCGACGTAGCAGAAGCTGCGGGTCTGCTTGCCCGTGCCGTAGACGGTCAACGGCTTGCCGCTCAACGCCTGGTGCACGAAGTTCGAGACCACCCGGCCGTCCGTCGCGTGCAGGCGCGGGCCGTAGGTGTTGAAGATCCGCACGATGCCGACGTCGAGCAGGCCCATGCGGTGGTACGCGCCGAGCATCGCCTCGGCGTAGCGCTTGGACTCGTCGTAGACGCTGCGCGGGCCGATCGGGTTGACGTTGCCCCAGTACTCCTCGGGCTGCGGGTGCACCTGCGGCTCGCCGTAGACCTCGCTGGTCGACGCCTGGATCAGCCGCGCGCCCTTCGCGATCGCCAGCTCGGCGACCTTCTTCATGCCGGTCGAGCCGACCTCCAGCGTCTCCAGCGGACGTTCGAGGAACTTCGGCGGCGACGCGGGGGAGGCGAAGTTCAGCACGAGGTCGACGGGACCCTCGACGGTCCACTCGCCGCAGATGTCCGCCTCGATGAACTCGAAGCGCGGCTCGTCCGCGTACCTCGTGACGTTCTCCGTCAGTCCTGAGGAGAAGTCGTCCACGACCACGACCGACCACCCGCGGTCGAGCACCGCGTCTACCAGGTGCGATCCGATGAAACCTGCACCACCGGTGACCACTGCGCGCATGGCGTGAACCAACCCCTCCCCAGGGACAAGCGACACGTTCGAGTGAAACCTAGGCTACGGAACGTCAATGCCTAGGCGTTTTGTGCCTCCCAGTTGCTGAGCCACACGTCACGCGCCTCGCGTTCGCTGCGGATGCTCGACAGCCAATCACCGAGGACGTCGACCTGCAGTTCGAGCGCGCCCGACATGAGGCGCGGGCAGCTCTCCCGAACCGCGTCGAAGCCCGCGTCCTGGGAGATGTTGGTGAGGCTGAGCATCGAGGTCGCCGACTGCCGGTAGCGGCCGACGACCGTCTGCACGTGCGCCGCGTGTCCACCGCTCTCGGCCACCCGACACCAGAGCTCGTAGTCCTCCCACCCGTGCAGGCGGCGGTCGAGCGTGTAGCCCTCGAGCTTCTTCAGCGCGGTGGCCTTGATCAACGCCATGGCGTCGATGTAGTTGCCGTAGCGCAGCCGCCACGGTTCCCACGGCCACACGCCCATCAGCCCGACCGGGCCGGTGGAGTCGAAGCGCTGCAGCACGCCGTACGCGAACGACGCCTCGGGGTCCGCGTCGATGGCGTCGACCAGGCGTTCCAACCCGGTCGGCACGATCGCGTTGTCCGAGTCGAGCACGAACACGAGCTCACCGCGGGCGTGCTTGAACGCCTCGTTGCGCGAGCGCGGCAGACCGCGGTTCACGGGGTGGCGGACCAGCGTCATCGGGATGTGCGGGCTGCGGTCCATCCACCGGCGCACGGTCTCGTTCGAACCGTCGTTGGAGCAGTCGTCGACGACGATGATCTCCAGGTCGCCGTACGTGCCGGACGCGGCCGACTCCAGCGCCTCCACGACGTACGGCTCGTGGTTGTACAGCGCCATGATCACCGAGACGCGCGGCGTGCGGCGGTCCCACGCGGGGGTGCGGTGGTCGATCACCGGCGTCGGGTCGATCGTCGGGTCGGTCGAGACCCGGCGGCGCAGGTCGATGATGTCGAGGCGGATCTCGCGGATCGCCTGGCGCACCGCGTCGATGCTCTCGGGCTCGCGCTCCCACGACGGCGTGATCTTCTGCCGGAACGGCTGCGTGCGGCTGGGGCCGAGCTTCAGCCGGTGGCCCTCGTGGGTCTTGCGGAGGTCCTGCGCCACCGACACGAGCTTCTCGACGCCTGCGGAGAACGGGTTCTCCTTGATCAGCGCGTAGGCGTTGCGGCGCAACGTGTTCAGCCTGTCCGGGTCCTCCAGCAACGCGGCCAGCGCGTGCGGCATCGTGGACAGCGCCGAGAACACGAGGTGCTCGTCGTGCTGGAACGGCTTGGTGTGCAGCGACGTCTCGGACAGCATCACCGCACCGCAGTGCGCGGCCTCGGCGGCGCGCAGCCACTCGAAGTACGGCTCGTCGGACTGGTGGATGTTGACGAGGACCTTGGTGCCCGCCAACAGCTCTCGCTTGCGGTCGCCGGTGACGAACGCGGCGTGGTCGCCGGTGTTCGGGGCCGCGTTGTCCGAGAGGATCAGGCGGCTGCGGCGCGACCACAGCTGCCGGCCGATCTTCGAGAGAGCGTGCTCACGGCGAGGCGTCGCGGCGCCCAGGAACAGCACGTCGAGCTCGTGGGAGTCGGCGTTCGCGTCGAACCTGTCCCAGCTGGGCGTCCAGCCGAACTGCAGGTGCTCCGCGGCGATGCCCCTGGCCTGGTAGCGCTTCACCGACAACGTGCTGAAGTCGAAGACGGCGCCGAGCTTGTGTCCGTAGTAGACGTTCGTGTCGAAGTGCGACGACGACGGCTGCTCGGCGGTGATGCCGATGCAGCGCTGGGCGAGGCGCGGGTCCTCGAGGAACTGGCCGCCCTCCAGCACCGCGTACTCGTGCGTCGGCAGCAGGACGAAGACGTCGTCCGGTTCGGTGTCCACGACGGACGTGACGACGTCGGCCGTCACGCCGAGACGCGTGGCCTCGTCGACGATCGCCTCGGCCAGCTCGTGGAAGAACGCGTTCTGGAACCGCGACTGGACGACGCGCAGGCGCAGGTCAGGCATTCTTGCCGCCCTTGAGCGCGCCGGACGCCTTGCGCAGCGGGGCCGTGACGCGCCACGACGTCGAGCGCTCCAGGTCGGCGATCTTGTCCTGCAGCGTCGTGCGCCAGTGCAGGTGCTCGCGGATCTCCTCGTCCAGCCTGCGGTTGAGGCGGTCGTTGTCCCGCGCGTACTCGGCGAGCAGCGTCGTGGCCTCGTCGAGCGCGGTGAGGCGTTCGGCGGCCTTGGCCAGCTCGGTGTACTCGTTCTTGAGGTCGTGCAGCTCCTGCGCCACCACGTACTCGCGCCGGCGGGACTCCTCGAGCTCGGCCATCGCCTTGCCCAGTGCCTCCTCGAGCCCGGTCGCGACGGACTCGGCGCGCTCGCGGGCGGCCTTCTGCTCGTCGGCGAACTTGAGGCTGCGCTCCAGCTGGTCCTCCGCCGGGTCGGCCTTGGTGACGACCTGGCTGAGCGGGTGGCGTGCGGTGCCGCCCTTCGCCCTGGTCTTCGTGGCGGCCGTGATGGCGGACTGCAGGTGCGCGACCAGCGAGTCCTCGGAGTAGTGCTTCTCGACCCACTCGCGGTAGGTGCGGCGTTCCTCGACGGACGGCTCCTGCGCGAAGACGGCGGCGGCCTTCTCGACGATCGTGAGCACGTCGGCGTCCTCGACCGCGTGGGTGCCGGGAGCCTCGAACAGCTCGGCGCCGCCGCCGGCCGGGTAGCCGATCACGACGCAGCCGGCGGAAAGCGCTTCCGCGACGGGCAGGCCGAAGCCCTCGTCGCGGCCCAGCGCGATGAACACCGACGCGTCCGCCAGCTCGTCGGCGACCTTCTGCTCGCTCACGTCGTCCAGCGACACGACCTCGACGTCCGCGAAACGCTTGTCGTTCTTGAAGAGCGCGCTCAGCACGGCCGCCTCGCGCGGGCGCTTGCGGGGGAGCAGCACGATCTTGCGCTTGCGCTCCTCCTCGAAGCGGTACAGCGCCGTGTCGATCACGTACGGCACCAGGTGCACCTTGAACTTGGGGTGCAATGCCGTCAGCACCTCGACGCTCTTCGTCGAGCCGCCCCACACCTGCGGCACGGGCTTCCACGCCGGGTAGTCGGGGCCGCTGAAGTTGTCGTAGGTGTAGTAGTGGTTCTGGTTGAAGACGACCTTGCGCACACCGGGGGCCGGGTCGAACCCGTCGAGCACCATGACCTCCGGCACGACCAGCACGTCGTCAGGGCCGAGCTCGCAGGTCTCACCGGTGATCACCGGGGCGGACGAGGAGAACCAGCCGGCCTGGAAACCCTCGGCGAGGTGCCACACCTTGGCGTCGAAGCCGGTGCACTCGGCGAGCTCCGCGTGCCGGTACATCGCGCGCACGCCACCCGACGGCTCGGTGACGTCCGGGACTACGTACACGACCTGGCGAGTCATGGTCGACATCAATCCCCTCGTGGGTCTGGCATAGCCTGTCGCCGTCGAACGGAGGACAAGCGGTGACGATCCTGGTTACCGGCGGTGCGGGCTACGTCGGCTCGCACGTCGTGCACGCCCTGGCGGAAGCCGGGCGTGATGTCGTCGTGGTGGACAACATGCGCACGGGCTCGCCCGACGCCGTGCCGTCCAGCACCCCCGTACACACTATCGACGTCACCGACACCGCGAAGCTCGAACAGGTCATTCGGGAGCACGGTGTGACGGCCTGCATCCACCTGGCGGGCTTGAAGAACCCCGGTGAGTCCATGAAGGACCCCGGCCTCTACTTCCACAACAACGCGACGGGCACGCTGTCCGTGTTGAACGCCTTGGTGTCCACGGGTGTTCGCGACTTGGTGTTCTCGTCGTCCTGTTCGGTCTACGGCGCCGTGGAGACGTTGCCCATCACCGAGGACAGCCCGTTGCAGCCCATCAGCCCGTACGGCCACAGCAAGCTCGTGGGCGAGCGGATGATCGAGGCGTACGGGAACGCGCACGGGCTGCGCTGGATGTCGTTGCGGTACTTCAACGCGGCCGGAGCGGCGCTCGACGGCAGCATCGGCGAGGACTGGGGCCCGACGCACAACCTGGTGCCACTGCTGGCGAAGGCCGCTCTGGGAGCGCGTCCACCGGTGACGTTGTTCGGCAGTGACTACCCGACCGAGGACGGCACTGCGGTGCGGGACTACACGCACGTGGTGGACCTGGCCGAGGCGCACGTCCTCGCGTTGGGGCATCTGCGGGCGGGCGGCTCTTCGGCGGCGCTGAACCTGGGGACCGGCACCGGGTACTCGGTGCTGCAGGTCGTGAAGGGGCTGGAGCAGGTCGCGGGCAGGCCGTTGCCGGTGACCTTCGGCGACCGGAGGCCGGGGGACCCGCCCGTGGTGTGGGCGGATCCGGCCCGTGCCTTCGACGTGCTGGGCTGGCGTGCCAGGCTCGGACTGACCGAGATCCTCGCCACCGCGTGGCGGTGGCACGCCGGCACCTCTCACTTGGACGGGTAGTTCTTCTGGATCGCGGCGACGACCTTGTCGGCGCCTCCGTCCATGGCGGCCTTCGTCTTGCCGCGGACCTCGACCCGGACGACGGACTTGTCCGAGACGTAGAAGATGCGCGAGTCGAACGGCGCGTCCGGCACGTCCGTCGCCTTCTCCGACACCATCGACGGCAGCTGCTTCGGGCCGGTGGAGGCCGTGAAGCCGTAGCCCTTCTGCAGCTCGGAGAGAGCGTCGGCCGCGGTCTTGGCCGCCGCACCGTCCGTGCAGGCGAAGATGTGGACCTGGGTGAACCAGTCGTCCGCGAAGAGCACCTGCGACATGCCGTCGTCGGCGCCGCACGTGGTCAGCAGCGCCGCCTCGTCCGGGCTGAACTGCGACTTCTCCTTGGCCGCCTTCTCCACGGTCACCGGACCGGTGTTGGCGGCGTCGACCTTGCCCGACAGACCGTTGAGCGGCAGCTTCGGGCCGGCGCTCGACGACGTGGTGGGCGGGGTCGTCGTGGTGCTGGTGGCCGTGGTCGTGGTGTTGGACTTGCTGCCGGCCGTGAACCACCAGATGCCGCCACCGATCAGCGCGAGCACCAGCACGACGCCGATGATCGCGAAGATCTTGCCCTTGCCCCCGCCGCCACCGGACTCGTCGAAGACCTCGGGGCCGTGGCTCCAGCTGGGCGGCTGGTTGATCTGGTCGAAGTCACCGCCGAGCCAGGGCGGCGGCGCCGACTGCTGTTGCTGCTGGGGCTGACCCCACCCGCCCTGCGGCTGGACGGGCGTCACGAACTGCGTGCGGTCCGCGTCGCCGCCACCACCGCGCGGGCTCCCGGGCACCACCTGCGTGGCGTCGGGGTTCGGGTTCTGCTGCTGCTGAGGCGGCTGGCCCTGGACGTTCACGACCTGAGTGCGGTCCGAGGTGTTGGGCGGTTGCGCCGCGTTGGGCGGCTGCGCCTCCCACTTGAACGGCGGGGCAAAAGGCCCGCTCTGAGGATTCTGGGCGGGCCCACCGCCGGCCGACCCGGAGAGGACCTCGTCCCGGCGGCGTCGGTAGTCGTCAGCCGAGATCCGACCAGAGGCGAGTTCGTTGTCGAGCTTCTGCAGCTCGTCTTGCCAGGTCACCCCTGGCACCCCCTTCCGCGCGAACATGAGACTCGGACATTGTGCCCGTGCCCGATAATCCCTTCGTGCTGGCCTCTCAAGTCGTGACCTGGTTGTGGTGCTTCGCACCGATATATTGGCCGCATGGCGTGGTTCTCCTCGAAGAAACCGCAGGTCGTGGACGTTTCCGAGGCACTGCCCGGCCGTTCTGAGCAGATCTGGGTGTCGCCGTCGCACATGGTGTTCCCCGACCGGCCGCTCCAGCCACCCTTCCCGTCCGGTCATCGGACCGCTGTCCTCGGCATGGGCTGCTTCTGGGGAGCGGAGCGCCTTTTCTGGTCCGTTCCTGGCGTGTGGACCACCGCCGTCGGCTACGCGGGAGGCTTCACGCCCAACCCGACCTACGAGGAGGTGTGCTCGGGACGGACCGGGCACGCCGAGGTGGTCCTGGTCGTGTTCGACCCGGCCGTGCTGCCGTTCGCGTCGCTGCTGCGGGTGTTCTGGGAGGGCCACGACCCGACGCAGGGCATGCGGCAGGGCGCGGACATCGGGTCGCAGTACCGGTCGCTCGTGCTGGTCGGCGACGAGGGCCAGCGGATCACCGCCGCCGCCTCGCTGGAGGTGTACCAGCAGGCGTTGAGCGCGGCCGGGAAGAGGCGGATCACGACCGAGGTGGCCGCGCTGGGGGAGTTCTACTACGCGGAGGACTACCACCAGCAGTACCTGTCGGACGCCAAGTTCCCGTACGGGTACTGCGGTCTGGGCGGGACGGGGGTGTCGTGCCCGGCGGGGTTGAAGGTCACCGAGCAGCGGTGAAGGCCGAGTTCGTCGCCGACGTCGTGCAGACCGGGACCGTCCTCGGTCTCGACGCCAACCTGGGTCCGGAGCTCGCGGCCCAGGTCATGGGTGGCAAGGGTGGCGAGAACCGCTTCGGTCGTTCGTACACGCAGTCCCACGGGCTGGTCGAGATCAGCTGGTACGAGCGGGAGCGCGGTCTCGGGTGGAAGGGCGTGCACCTGGCAGTTCAGGCGCATCGGCTGAAGTACGGCGAGGAGTTCCTGGACGACGCCGTGGCCGCGCGGTACGGGCGGTTCGGCGGGTTGCTGATGTTCGAGGAGCTCCAGGCCGAGCTCGTGCGGCGGCGGGTCGAGCTGGTCGAGGTCGAGCCCGGGCAGTATTGGCAGCCGGACGCCCAGGTCACCGTGCACGTCGGTGAGGACGGCAGTGTGCAGAAGGTCTTCACGGCGTTCGGACAGGACTTCACCATCGCGTTCGACGGCGACTATCGGGCCGTGTGGCAGCAGGTGAAAGCGCTTGCCGTGATGTCCGAGGACGAACGCGTCCGTTGGGCTGGAAGGCAGGAGAACTTTCGGTCCTGGTGGCGTTACTGCGCAAGGCTTACCGCTGGGCGCACGGCTTCGCACGACGCGATGAGCAACCGGGAAACGTTCGTGGAGCTGGCGTTCTGGATGTGGGACCACGGCGTCGCTCAAGGCGTGTACTCGCCAGCGGAAGTCGCGCTCCTGCGGGCTGAGTTCGTTGCACGGCTTGATGAGTTGTATCCGGAGCTGGTGCTTCCCGGTTCCGACGAGCTGGTGGACGCGTGTCTTGACCACGTCACCGAAGACCTGACACGGGCCGATAAAAACCTCATCGACGCAGCGAACCTGTTGCGGCACAACCTGACCGACACGGCCCGGCTCGACGAGGCCTACCAGAGGCGCATCAGCAGAAGATGATGCCGCACGGCCGTGTGGTCGTGGTCGTCGTCGTGGTGGGCGGCCGCTGACGAGTGGTCGTCGTAGTAGTAGGTGCCGGCGGCGGAGTGGTCGTTGTCGTCACGACAGTTGTCGTCTTGGTGGTGGTCGTAGTCGTTGTCTTGGAAGAAGAAGACGGCGCGGACGACGACGAGGAAGACGACACGGTCAGTGACGGAGTCTCAGTTGGCGTTGGGAGCAACGAAGGTGTGTTGATGAGCGAGACGCGCGCTCTGTTGTCCCCTTCCGGCGCCGGCTGGTCGCTCGACGCGAGCGATCCGACGAGTGGTGCTAGCACGTAAAACGCGGCTACGGTGGCACCCAGGAGGGCCCCCGTTGCGAGCCGACCGGGCCCACTCATCGCCGCCAACACTCGGCTTGCCTATCTCGTTCACTCGATTGGGTCAAGCAATACGAGCGTTTTCTACTCAATCACGTAGTGATGGACCGCGCGGAGAATACGCGCTGTGACCACCGAGAACGTGCTCAGCCCGGGAACTGTTCGGCCGCTGATACGAGCAGCCGCCAATCTCCCTCGGGAAGGGTCCTCAAGCGGTCCAGCAGGGCGGACATTCTCGCCAGTAACTGCGGGTGATCGGACCAGAAGGAGTGATCTACTCTCAGTAGAGCTGCGAGCAGGTCGCCGGGGTAGAGGGCGACCGATCGCAGGGGGTCGCATTCGACGTGTTCGAGCGCCAGCAGCGCGGTCACGTCGAGGCCGACCTGGTGCGTCACCAGCAGGTGCAGCGACGTCGGTGTCAGCTGCCCCACCGGGAGGTCCCGCAGCGCGCACAGGTCGCGGTACAGCTGGGTGGACGACGAGTCGGGCCTGCGCCAGTCGTCGTCGCTCAGGTGCGCGAGCGTGCGGTCCCGGTCCACACGCACATAGTCCCGGTAACCGGGCCGCCTAACGAGCCGACTGAGGCAACGGTTCGGCATTGGGCGACTGCCAGCCGGTCCGGACGAGCACCTCGCCCTCGTGCAGCAGCGGCTCCGAGGCCAGACCCCACACGGTCGACGCCAGCAGCACGGCGCTCACCGCCTCGCCCAGCCGCAGCCGGTCCTCGCCGACCAGCCGCAGCAGCACGCCGTTGCGCCGCGCCACGAGCTCCAGGTCGCACAGCTCGGCGCGGGCCGCGTGCAGCAGCCACGTCAGCGCCGAGTCCGGCACCTCGTCGGCCAGGTACGGCCGGGGATCGGCCCTGCGCAACGAGATCGCCGCCGCGGGCGCGACCTCGCACGAGAACGGGTCCAGCTCCCAGCGCGGGTGCACCGAGGCGATCTGACCGTCGGCCGAGTTCGCCCGCAGCACGTGGCAGTCCCAGCCCATGGCCGACAGTGCGACGCGCACGTGGTGAAGGACGGCTCCACACGCGAGCAGCGCCGTCTGGTCCGTGCGCGTTGTCAGCAGCTCCATGCACTCATCGCCGCTACGCCATCGCCACGGTGGCACGATGCCGAACGACGGCGCTCGCGCGGCGAGTTTCAGCACCTCTTCGACGGTTCCCGCGTCTGGCGTGCGCACGCTGGTGCTCATTCAGACCACGTTGCACCCGAACGGCTGCACAGAGGCTGCGTCACGACTGCGCGGCCGCGACCACCGCCGCCACGGTCATCGCCGCACCGCGTGCGTAGTGCTCGTCGTAGGTCTCGTCGCCCAGGGCCTGCCGGCACAACGCGACGCACTGGTCGTGCGACGCCGCGAAGTTCGCCGAGCCGAACAGCGGCAGCCCGACGGACCGCCACACCCGCTCGGCTCCGCCCAGCAGCAGCGCGGCGTGCGACGCGGACCCCGTGACCACCGCGATCGCCGCCAGCAGCTCGACCGACACCGCGATGCCCAGCAGGTCGTCGAAGCTCTCCTTGATGCGCAACGAAGAAGTGGCCAGCTCACGGGCTTCGGCGACGTCACCGCGTCCCATCTCCACGAACGCCAGCACGTACAACGCGTACGCGCGTGCCCACAGCTCGCCGTTCTCCTCACACACGGCCCGTGCCTCGGCACAGATAGCCGCCGCATGGTCATAGTCGCCGCTGAACGCCACGGTGATCGCCAACGCGACGCGCGCCATGATCACGTTGCTGTCCATGTGTCCCAACGCCGTGTGGCGCCGATCAGCCTCCGCCAGCAGTGACGCGCCCAACGGCAGGTCGTCGCCGAACACCGCCGCTGCGCCCTGCACGTACGTCGCGTAGACGTCGGCGTCCTCGTCGTCCAACAACAACGCCTCGGCCCGGCACGTTTGCAGCAACTCCGGCACCGCGGCGCGGTTGCCCTGCAACGTCGCCACGTACCCCGCGACCCACAACGCCTTGCAGCGCGCCCGTGACGGCTCGGTCTCCAGCGACAAAGCCCAGGTCAGCCAGTGCCGGCCCTCGGCCAGCCGCCCGCAGCCGACCCACTGGAACCACAACGTTCCCGCCAGCAGCAGTCCCGCGTCGGCCTCGCCGGGAGTCGTCAGCGAGTACTCCAGCGCTGCCCGCAGGTTGCCGCGTTCGGCGGTCATCGCGTCGACGGTCGCGGCCTGCCGTGGGGTGAACCAGGCGCGTTCGCCTTGTTCGGCAACACCTGCGTAGTAGTCGCGATGTCGCATCCGCAGCCGTGGTTCTTCATCGCTCGCACGCAACCGCGTCTGCCCGTACTGACGCATGGTCTCCAGCAACCGATAGCGCGCCACGCCAGCGTGTTCCTCGCGTTGCAGCACGGACTTGTCGACCAGGCCGTCGACCGCGTCGAACATGAAGTCCGCGGTCAGGGCGTCATCGGAACACACGGCCTCGGCGGCGGTGAGGTCGAAACTGCCGGCGAACACCGACGCGCGCGCCCACAGCAGCTGCTCGCGCGGTGAGCAGAGGTCGAAGCTCCAGTCCATGGTCGCGATCAGGGTCTGGTGCTGCGGCAACGCGTTCCGCCCGCCGTCGGTGAGCACCTTGAACCGGTCGTCGAGCCGTTCGAGCAGCTGGGCAGGGCTGAGGGCGCGCACCCGCAGCGCCGCCATCTCGATCGCCAGCGGAATGCCGTCCAACCGGCGGCACAGGTCGGCGACCGACTGCTCGTTCGCCTGCGTGATGACGAACGAGCCGGGAATCGCGGCGTCGGCACGTTGGGCGAACAACGTCGCCGCCGGATATGGCACGGACAACGGCGCAACGGACAGCACTTGCTCGCCATAGACCCGCAGCGCGCGCCTCGACGTGGCGATCACCCGTAGCCGTGGTGCGACACGCAGCAGCGTGTCGACGAGAACGGCGCAGTGGTCGACGACGTGCTCGCAGTTGTCCAGGACCAGCAACGCGTCGCGGTCGGCGAGGAACTCCGTGAGCACGGTCAGCAGCCCGCGTCCGGTCTGGTCGACCACGCCCAGCGCCTCGGCCACGGTGTGGGGGACCAGCGCCCGGTCGCGCAACGCCGCCAGCTCCACCAGCCACACGCCGTCCGGTGGCTGCTCGCGGCGTGCCACGTGCACCGCGAGCCGCGTCTTGCCGACCCCGCCGACGCCGATCAGCGTGACCAGCCGGTGCTGTCCGACCAGGTCCGCGAGCTGCGCGGCCTCGGGTCGGTCGACGAAGCTGGACCGGTCGGCCGGCAGGTTGCCGCGCACCGGCGCGGGCGGGCGTTCGACCAGGTCGAGACGGGGATCGGCGGTCAGGACCGCCTGTTCGAGGTCGCGCAGCCGGGTGCCGGGCTCGATGCCCAGCTCGTCGACCAGGACGCTCCGCGCACGGTGGAACGCGGCCAACGCCTCGGCCTGCCTCCCACACCGGTAGAGCGCGATCATCAGCTGCTCCCACAGCCGTTCGCGGAACGGGTGCTGCTCGACCAGCGAGCTGACCAGCGGCGCGACGGCGGCGTGCTCCCCGAGCGCCAGCGAGGCGTCCATCAGGTCCTCGGTCGCCCCCAGCCGCAGCTCGGTGAGCCGCGCGGACTCGTTGCGCGCCCACTCGCCGGGCCGGCAGTCCACGAGCGGATCGCCCGTCCACAACGCGAGAGCCTCGCGCAGCATCCGTGCGGACTCCATCGGTTCGTCGCTCGTGCGTGCTGCTGCGACAAGCGCTTCGAACCGTGCGACGTCCACGTGCTCTGCCGGTGCGTTGAACACGTAACCAGGCTCACGAGTCGTGATCAGCTCGCCCAGCCCGGCGTCGCGAATCTGGCCGCGCAACCGCGCGAGGAGGCTGTGCAGGGTCTTCGTGGCGGTGGCGGGCACCTCGTCCGACCACAGCGCGTCGACGAGCGCGCTCCTCGGCACCGTCTCCCCGGGGTTGACGGCGAGGCGGGCCACGAGGGTCCGCTGTCCCGCGCTGCTGAGCTGCACCGCTCCGTTCGGACCGGTGAGTTCGAGCGGTCCGAGCAGCCGGATGATCACGTTTTCGTCCTGTCGTCAGCCCCCGACAAAGGCTGGAACCGCGACAAGAGATACCAGTCGCGTCCGGTCTGAGGACCGGTACGCGACGACGTCACCCCAACGGCCGTGCGCCCAATGGCTGACCGGCCGCGGCCGCACGGCGGCGGGCCGCTCCGCTGAGCAGCCCGCCGGCAGCGCGGTTCTCAGACGAGAGCGGCGTCCAGCGTGATGTTCTCGACGGCCGCGAGCGCCTTGGACACGGGGCAGTTCGCCTTGGCGCCCTCGGCGGCCGCGACGAAGTCCTCCTGGGACAGGCCCGGCACGTTGGCGCGCACGGTGAGGTGGATCCCGAGGATGCCCTTGCCGGCCTGGAACTGCACCTCGGCCTTGGTGTCGATCGAGGTGGGCGGCGTGCCCGCACCGGTGAGGCCGTGCGAGAGCGCCATCGAGTAGCAGGCCGAGTGCGCGGCGGCGATGAGCTCCTCGGGGCTGGTCTTGCCGCCCGCCTCCTCGGCGCGCGCCTTCCAGTCGATGTCGAAGCTGCCGCTGTTGGAGGTGGAGAGGGCGACGTTGCCCTTGCCCTCGACGAGGGAACCTTCCCAGTGCGCGTTTGCCGTCTGAGTGATGGCCATGATCTCCAGGTCCTTGTCGAACGAGCTCGATCAGGTTGATGCGAGCGGCTGGGACCACCCTTTCACGGGTGGGCGCGGAGATCACCTCGAAGAGCCTGAGAATCACTGGGCGGGAACTGGAAGAGTCGGGGCGTGGACGTCGTGCTGCCTCCCCGTGTCCGTGCCGGTGACCGGGTGCGTCTCGTGTCGCCCGCCAGCTACCCCGGCGAGGACGAGCTGGCCGACGCCGTGCGGGTGCTGGAGAGCTGGGGACTCGTCGTCGAGGTCGGCAAGCACGCGATGGACCGCCACGGCTACATGGCGGGCCGTGACGCGGACAGGCTGGCGGACCTCGACGACGCCTATCGGGATCCCGGAGTGCGGGCGGTCATCGCCACCCGCGGCGGTGCCGGCGCGTACCGCATCGCCGACGACCTCGACTTCGCCGCCGTGCGCGCCGACCCCAAGCCGTTGGTCGGGTTCAGCGACATCACCAACCTGCACCTGGCGCTGTGGCGGCACTGCCGGATCGCGGGGATCCACGGGTTCCTGGTCGGTGCCCGCTCGGCAGCGGCGACGCGGTCGTTGTTGATAGAAGGCGAACCCGTGGTCCTGCACCGGGATCCCGATGCGCTGACGGCTTCTGTGCAGGTCTCCGGTGTCGCGAGGGGCAACCTCGTCGGCGGTCACCTCGGCACGCTCGCCTGGAGCGTCGGCGCCGGACTGCCGAGCTTGGCCGGCGCGATCCTGTTCCTGGAGGCACCTCGCGCGGTCGGGCTGGGCCACGTCGACCGGCAGCTCACGCAGCTGGCGCGATCCGGCTCGCTGCGGGGACTCCGCGGTGTCGCGCTGGGCCGGTTCCCGGGGTTCGAGGACTACACCGACCGCGACTGGACCGTGCTCGACGTGCTGCGCGACCGGCTGGAACCGCTGGGCGTACCGGTGATCGGCGGCATCGACGCAGGCCACGGCGACGACCCGGTGTCCATCCCGCTGGGTCCGATCGCCGACCTGGACGCCGACGCCGGCACCCTCACCGTCGGACCACCAGTCCGGTGACCTCGACGTGGGGTCACCAGTCCGGTGACCGCGGGGGGTTTGGGGGGTCGTCCCCCCAGAATCATGGCGAAACGAGAATGGCCCATGCTCTACATGAGCATGGGCCACCCCGAGTGGAGCGGATGACGAGACTCGAACTCGCGACCCTCACCTTGGCAAGGTGATGCGCTACCAACTGCGCTACATCCGCACTGCCTTACGGGAGAAAACTATACAGCAGCTCTAAACGGCGTCCCGACCGGGGGGCTGTAAGCCCGCCAGCAGTTGATCTACCTCGGACAACTGCTCCTTCGGCCACCGCCACTCCCACAGCGCCCGCACCTTCGCCAGCACGTCGACCGGAAGCCACGCCGCCACCTCCTCGCGGAGGTCCCAGTCGTCGAACACGTGCTCGTAGAAGCTCACGAGCGCCGCGTTCTCCAGGAACTGCTCCGGCTGGTGGAAGCACCAGTGCGCGAAGCCGTACGCGCGGCGCAGCACGTCGTCGTCCTGCTCGCGGTGCGCTTCCTGGGCCAGCTGCGACAGCTCGGAGAAGAAGACGTGGCAGGACCACTCCTCGGTCTCGGCGACAGCACGAAGTTCCGGCACGAGAGCCGAGGCGCGTTCTCGCCAGTCCACCACGCCCGTGACGATAGTCGCTGGATCTTCTTCGGCCGACCGTCCGACGCCCACCTGTGACCGCTTCGTCACCGGATGCGTTGCGCTGAACAGCCCACTACTAACGGATGGTCTTGTATATCGACCTGTTCTCATCCCGGGGCAGGTCTGGCCCCTTGTGGCATGTTGAAGCGCGTGATGGTCGACGAGAACGAGGTCGACCGGGACCTGCTCGCCAGAGTGCGCGAGGGAGATGACTCGGCCTACGGCGAACTGTTCTCCCGGCATGCGGACGCTGTTCGCCGTTTCTCACTCAGGCACGTGCGGGAGGCCGCCGAGGCGGACGACCTCACCGCGGAGGCGTTCTTCCGCATGCTGCAGGCGATCCGCCGCGGCAGCGGTCCGACCGACCACGTGCGCACCTACCTGCTGACCGTCTCCCGCCGGGTCGCGTGGGAGTGGAGCGGGCGGCGCCGGGACGTTCCCGTCGAGGACGAGGAGCTGGGCCGGCGCGTCGAACCGGTGAGCGACAACGCCAACCGCCGGGTCGAGCACAACCTGATCACCCGCGCCTTCTCCAGCCTGCCCGAACGGTGGCGGGTCGTGCTGTGGCGCGTCGAGGTGGAGGGCGAGCGCCCCGCCTCCGTGGCACCGCACTTCGGACTGTCGCCGAACGCCATGTCGGCGTTGGCCCGCCGTGCGCGCGAGGGACTGCGTGCGGCGTACCTGCAGGCGCACCTCGCTGCCGACGACGGGCGTTCGTCGTGCGCGACGATCCGCGCGAAGCTCGGCACCTACACGGCCGGTGGGGTGCAGGGCGTCGAGGAACGGCGGATCGGCGCCCACCTCGACACCTGTCCGTCCTGCTCGCAGCTGCACGCCGAGCTGAACGAGGTCTGCGCGACCCTGCGGTCCAACGCGGCGTTCCTGATCGTGCCGACGGGGCTCGGGCTCGCGTTCGCCGGGAAGGTGTTCTTCACCAAGGCGAAGATGGCCTTGGCGGCGGCGAGCGTCGCGACGGTCGGGCTGGTCGGGACGATGGCCGCCGTGTTCACCGGTGGACCGGGGACCGCGGTGCTGGAGCCGGACCAGAAGCCCGCGGTGATCGCGCTGAACACGTCGTCGGGCACGTCCAGCTCCGGCCACAGCCAGGAGGTCGTGGTCGCGCCGCCGCCCCAGGGCCGGCGGCAGGAGCAACAGCAGCAGGGACGGGTCGCGCACCCGGCGGGGCAGCCGCAGCAGGGCGCCGTGCAGCGGACCGAGTCGTCGACCACGCCGCCGACCTCCGCCCAGCACGAGGACCCGCCGGTCGAACGGTCCGAGACGGTCGTGGAGACGTCCTCTTCGCCCACGGGATACCCGACGGTCGTCACCACCTCGCGGGACATCAACTCGCTGAACACGCAGTCCAGCACGTCCGGGTCGGCACCGCCGTCGTCCAAGCCGTGCTCCACGGCGCGGACCACCGAGACCACGGCCACGCTCTACCCGACGGAGCCCGTCCAGAACTGACGGTGACGATCGAGGTCGGGCGAGTTCACCCACAAGGCTCGGCCCTCGCCAGGTACGGTTTGTCCAAGACCGACCGAGCGTGGGAGACGGGCAGATGACGCGGCTGGTGCGCGGTGCGGACGGGCGGATGTGGACGGTCCACAGCCGGGTCGAGTGGCGCAACCCGGTGATTTCCGACGACTTCGAGCACGACGTCAGCGGTGGTGCGCTGCCAGGAATCATGATGGCGGGCATGTTGGTCGTCATGGTGGTCGTGCTGATCGCCTGGACGCCGGCCCAGGTCGTGATCCCCGCGTGGCTGATCCTCGCGCTGATCTTCCTCCTCCTGTTCTTCCCGGTCCGCTGGGCGCTGCGCCGCCCGCACACGCTGGTCGCGGAGAGCAAGGCCACGGCCGACGAGCTGCCGCCCGAGCGGTGGATCGGGCAGGTCCGCGGGCCCCTCGCGGTGCGCCAGGAGGCGTCGCGGGTCGCCAGGACGATCGAGATGCACTCGCTGCCGGACGTCGAAGGTCCGTTGCAACCCGTCGACTGATGCGACACTGGACCGGTGCCCGAGCTACCCGAGGTAGAAGCACTGGTCCACCACCTGCGTGAGAACGCGGTGGGCCGTGTTGTGCACCGCGTCGACGTCGCCTCGCTGCAGGTGCTCAAGACGTTCGACCCGCCGTGGACCGCGCTGCACGGCCAGGAGGTCGTGGCCGCGCACCGGCACGGCAAACACCTCGACCTGGAGGTCGCCGACGGCCTGCACCTGGTCGTCCACCTCGCCCGCGCCGGTTGGCTGCGCTGGGCCGACACCATGTCCGCGCCGCCGCCCAAGCAGGGCCGCGGCCCGCTGGCGTTGCGCGTGCACCTGGGTCCGCCCGGTCAGGGGCCCGGCTTCGACCTGACCGAGGCCGGCACGAAGAAGGGGCTCGCGGCGTGGATCGTCCGCGACCCGAAGACCATCGCGAGCATCGCCCGGCTGGGCCCCGACGCGTTGGGGATCACCCGCACGCAGCTCGAGGACCTGTTCGCCAAGCGGACCGAGCGGCTCAAGACGTCGCTCACGGACCAGAGCCTGATCGCGGGCATCGGCAACGCCTACTCCGACGAGATCATGCACATGGCCCGGCTCTCGCCCTACGCGACGGCGGGCAAGCTCGACGAGGAGCAGCTCGACCGGTTGCACGAGGCCATGCTCACCACGCTGACGGACGCGGTCGCACGGTCCGTGGGGCAGGACGCGGCTCGTCTGAAGGGCGAGAAGCGGTCGGGCCTGCGGGTGCACGCGCGCACGGGGCTGCCGTGTCCCGTGTGCGGCGACACGGTTCGTGAGGTGTCGTTCGCGGACAAGGCGTTCCAGTACTGCCCGACGTGCCAGACCGGGGGCAAGCCGCTGGCCGACCGCCGGTTGTCACGGCTGCTCAAATAACCGCCGCTTAACCGGCCTCGCCGAGCCTCGGACGCATGACACGTCTGGGGAAGGCCCTCGCCGTCCTGTCCGTCGCCGCCGCTGCCTCGGTGCTCACGCCGATGAACGCGAACGCCGCGGAGTACGGCTGCACGGGTTCGCTGATCGACACCTACAAGGTGAAGTCGAACGTGGGCAACCACCTGAGCACCATCCGGCTCTACTACAACTCCAGCACCGGCTACAACTGCGCCGCCAACGTGAAGACGGCCTACTACTCGCAGTTCAAGCACGATGCGTCGATCACGCTGATGAACTCGGACTGGGCCGAGGACAACCACCGCCCCGGCTACAACATCGACGAGGACAGCGGGAAGTTCCAGTACTACGCCGGTCCTGTGAAGGTCTACGGCAAGGGCAAGTGCATGTACGTGACCGCCCACACCTGGTACTACGACGAGGTCGGCTTCGGCAGCGGCAGCGGCCACTGCGGTTAGACGACCAGCACCTCCAGGGTGCGCGGGCCGTGCACGCCCTCCACCCGGTTGAGCTCGATGTCGCTGGTCGCCGACGGGCCGCTGATGAACGTCAGCGGCCGCGTCGGTTCCAGGCGCTGCAACGCTTCCGGCACCGACGCGGCGATCTGGTCCGCGCGCACCACGCACAGGTGGTAGTCGGGGAGCAGGGTGAGCGCGCGCCGGCCCTGCGCCACACCGCCGTCGAGGACGATCGTGCCGGTGTCCGCGATCGCCACCGCGCAGCCGGTCAGCACGCCGTCCGCCTGGTCGAGCTCGTCGATCGTGAGCGGGTCGTGCAGCCACGTGACGCCGTCGACGAGCCACTCGGCCGGAACATCTCGGGGCACCACGATCCGCTTGCCTTGGAGGCGTTCCAACGCTGCGGGCACGTTCGTGACGATGTGAACGATCGCGCGGTAGTCGGCGACCCGCTCGGCGAACAGCTCGACGTCGCCCGACCCCTCGCGGTGGTAGCCGCGGACGACCGGAGCGGCGGCGGGCACGCGTGCGTTCCGGATGCGGGCGAGGATCTCGTCCTTCGCGCTAGCCATGGTTCTTCCTCCACCACGTGCGGAACGACTCGGCCGGCGGCGCGGGTACGTCGCGGGACGACGTCCACTTGGAGCCCGGCCAAGGCAACGACGAGATGCGGCCGTCCCGCGCGAGGAAACGGGCCAGGGAACCGGCTTTCTGCGCCTTCTCGTAGCGGGAGGCGTCCTTGAACATCCACGCCGCGGCCGCCATCGCGATCGACTCCGCGGTGCGCCCCTTGGCTTCCACTGCTTCGGCGCGCAAGTGTGTGAGCACGGACGGGATGTCGATCCGAACCGGGCAGACCTCGAAGCACGCGCCGCACAGCGATGAGGCGTAAGGAAGTGAGGCCGCCTGCGGGTCGTGCATGTCGCCGACCAGCTGCGGCGTGAGGATCGCGCCGATCGGGCCGGGGTAGACCGAGCCGTACGACTGGCCGCCGGTGCGTTCGTAGACCGGGCAAACGTTGAGGCACGCACTGCACCGGATGCATCGCAATGCCTGGCGCCCGACGGAGTCTTGGAGCGTCGCCGTGCGGCCGTTGTCGATCAGCACGAGGTGGAACTTCTGCGGGCCGTCGCCGGGTGTCACGCCCGTCCAGACGCTCGTGTACGGGTTCATGCGCTCCGCGGTGGACGAGCGGGGCAGCAGTTGCAGGAAGACTTCGAGGTCCTGCCACGTCGGCACGAGCTTCTCGATGCCCATCACGGTGATCAGGGTGTCCGGCAGCGTGAGGCACATGCGGCCGTTGCCCTCGGACTCCAGCACGACGATCGAGCCGGTGTCGGCGACGGCGAAGTTCGCACCGGAGATCGCGACCTTGGTGGTGAGGAACTTCTGCCGCAGGTGGACCCGCGCGGCCTCGGCGAGGTCGGCTGGTTCGTCGCTGACCTCGACGCCCATGCGGCGCTGGAAGATCTCGCGGATCTCCGAGCGGTTGCGGTGGATCGCGGGCACGAGGATGTGCGACGGCCGGTCGTCGCCGAGCTGCACGATCAGCTCGGCGAGGTCGGTCTCGATCGCCTGCACGCCACCGGCTTCGAGGGCTTCGTTGAGCCCGATCTCGGCCGTGGCCATGGACTTGACCTTGACGACTTCGGACGCGTTTTCGGCTTTGCAGAGTTCGAGCACGATCCGGTTCGCCTCTTCGGCGTCGCGTGCCCAGTGGACGACGCCGCCCCGCGCCGTGACCGACTCCTCCAGTTGCAGGAGAAGGGTGTCGAGGCGGGACAGGACGTCGTTCTTGATCTGCTCGCCGGCGACCCGCAGCTGTTCCCAGTCGGTCATCTCGGCGACGGCGGCGGCCCGCCGACCGCGGATCGTGCCGGTTGCCTTGCGCAGGTTCTGACGCAGTTGCGTGTCGGCCAACGCCTTGTGGGCCGCCTTGGGGAACGTCGGGCTGCCCAGCCACGTCACGGGGTTGCGCGCCACGGGTCCTCCTCCGTCGAAGCCAGGATCTCGGCCAGGTGCACCGGCTGCACGCCCGCGCGCAGCCGCGAGAGGCCGCCGCCGATGTGCATGAGGCAGGAGTTGTCGCCTGCGCTGAGGACCTCGGCGCCGGTGGAGAGCACGCACGTCATCTTGTCCGCGAGCATCGCCGTGGACGTCTCGGCGTTCTTCACCGCGAACGTGCCGCCGAAGCCGCAGCAGTGCGTCGAGTCCGGCAGTTCCACCAGATCGAGTGCCTTGACGGCCCTGAGCAGCGCCAACGGCTTGTCGCCGACGCCCAGCATGCGCAACGAGTGACACGTGGGGTGATAGGTGACCCGGTGGGGGAACCACGCGCCGACGTCCATCACACCGAGCACGTCCACGAGGAATTCCGCCAGCTCGAACGTGCGCGGCGGGGACTCACCGAGCGTGGGATGGATCTCCCTGACCATGCCCGCACATGACCCGGATGGCGCAACCACGTAGTCGTAGCTCTGGAAGACGTCGGTGTACTTGCGCGCGAGAGGCTTCGCGTGGTCGCGGTAGCCGGTGTTGAAGTGCATCTGCCCGCAACAGGTCTGGTCGAGCGGGAAGTCGACCTCACAGCCGAGCCTCTCCAGCAGACGCACCACCGCACGAGCCGTCGACGGGAAGAACGTGTCGGTCAGGCAGGTCGCGAACAGAGCCACTTTCACCAGCACACCCTCTCCCCAAAATCATCGGATGTCTACCTGTGGCAGTGGACCGTCCGGGGGTACACGCGGCGCCCCCCTTGCCAAGCAGGTCCGGTCAGCAGAGCATGTGCGCTGTGGGCGACCTGTTGACCGAGCGCGCCGTGCTCGGTGTCATCGCGACCCTGGCCGTTCTGGGCCTCTTCGTGATGCTGTGCCGCGCTCGACGAGTCAGCACCTCCGTGGAGGATGCTGTGATGGACATGCTCGACCGCATGTCCAAGGCGTCGAGCGACCTCCGCGCGGGCCTGACCCAGGAGGCCGCCGACAAGGCGACACCCCACCTGCGCGAGATGCTGCGGTGCGTCGCGGTCGCCATCACCGACGAGGAGGGCACCGTCCTCTCGTGGGACGGCGGCGCCAACGACCACTACGAGTACCTCCGCGACACGGTGGCCCGAGCCATCAACAACTGCCACAAGGAACACGTCGACCACCGCAAGCTCGGCTGCGAGCTCCAGGGCCCGTGCTCCCTGCACAGCGTCGTGGTCGTGCCCCTGGTTGTCGAGGGCGACGTGGCCGGCACGTTGATCGTCGTGTCCGGCGTCGCCTCGAAGCGCCAGATCCGCATGGCCGAGGAGACGGCCCGCTTCGTCTCGACCCAGCTGGAGCTGGAGGTCGTCCAGAAGCAGCGGCAACAGCTCGCCCAAGCCGAGGTGAAGGCCCTGCGGGCCCAGATCTCGCCGCACTTCGTCTACAACGCCCTGAACACCATCTCGTCGCTGATCCGCACCGACCCCGCGCACGCCCGCGAGCTGCTGCAGGAGTTCGCGGAGTTCACGCGCTACTCGTTCCGCACCGACGGCCTCTTCACGACCCTGGCCGACGAGCTCACGAACATCCACCGATACCTCACGATCGAACAGGCCCGCTACGGCTCCCGCCTGAACGTCCGCCTGCGCATCGCCCCCGAGGTGCTGCAGGTCGTGCTCCCGTTCCTGGTCCTGCAGCCGCTCGTCGAGAACGCCGTCCGCCACGGCCTGGCCAAGAAACCCGGCGGCGGCATGCTCACCATCACCGCCGAGGACAACGGCAACGAGGCGCTGATCAGCGTCGAGGACGACGGCGTCGGCATGGACCCCGAACGGCTCGACGACATCAAGGACGCCCACCAGACCGGCGCGCACGTCGGCATCGGCAACATCAACGACCGCATGCGCACGGTGTTCGGCGCGGAGTACGCGCTGGTGGTGGAGACGGCGCCGAACGCGGGGACCAAGGTGATCCTGAACGTGCCGAAGTTCGCGCGGAACGTGCTGCCGAACTTGAACATCGGGACGCAGCTGACGGATGAGCCGATGACGAACGAGCAGCCGGCGATCCGCGCCTGAGGCTGCGGGCCGGCGGAGGACGCTGGCTGGCGGAGGCCGCGGGCTGGCAGGGCGCGGCTGGTGGGTTGCGTGGCTGGTGGGTCGCGGCGCGGACGGTAGGCAGCGCGGACGGCGAGCGGCGGCGTGCCGTTTGCCGTGAGCGGCCGCGAGAGAGCGCCGGATGTGTGCGGTCTGGGTGGGCTATCGGGTTGAGTGGTGGTGGCGCGGCCGTGTGTGCCCGCGAGAGAGCTGAACACGCCCGCCGTCAGCCGATGATCCGCGCCAACTCAACAACGGTGACCCACACCCGGCCCCGGCAACCCGGCCCCGGCAACCCGGCCCCAGCAACCCGGTAACGGCAACCCGACAGCGGTGACCCAGGCCTGGCGCCGGCGCGGTCCGATCACGGCACCTGCGGCCCGGCCCGGAAGCACAGCACCCCACCCGCCCGGACACGCCGCCGACCCCGGCCACCCACCCTTGGACGCCCTCCAACCCGACCCCAGAAGCACCCCCGGACGTGTGGTTTCACCCCACCCCCAACCGCTAACGCGCGCCCGTGCACCCATCCCTGACCCACGAGTCAACTTGCGTGCGCAACCATGGCTCAACCCGGCCGACAACCCTGCCGATTGTGGTGGTGACCAATGAACGCCGGTATTTGAACCAACAGATGCCGGCCGCGAGTAAAGGCAACATCAATTGCACGAACCACAGGCACCCGAACGCGTCCGCGTCTGCATCAAGTGCACCGCGAAGGGCTTCTCCAGCTGCAAGTGCTGAAGAACGAACCACTGGTCAGCGCGCCGCCACCGCCAAAGTCGTGATCAGCACGACGGCGCACACGCTCCAGCTGACCCACATCCAGTAAATGTGCATGGGCGTGGGCCCGGCGGCGTTTTGCCGGCCCCGGTCGTCCCACCACTCGACGTAGCGTTCGAGCCAGCGGATCGGGTTGAACGTCACCCGCCGAACACTACGTGTTCAAGGTCACGCGGGAGCAACCTCCGCACATCTCGGCTCCCGCGTGACCGCGAAACGCACGTACTGTCGAGTGCATGAGCGTCACGGACAAGATCGCGGCCCGTCTTCCGAGGGTCATGGACCGGGGTGAGCGGCCTCCGGTCGTCGCCGCGGTGCGGTTGCACGGGGTCATCACCCCGCAGTCCTCGCCGGTCGCCCGCAACACGATCAGCCTCCAGAACGTCGAGTCGGCCATCAACCGCGCGTTCGACAACGAGCGGTTGATCGCCGTGGCACTGCTCATCAACTCGCCCGGTGGTGCTCCCACGCAGTCCGCGCTCATCGCGGAGCGGATCCGGGAGCTCGCCACCAAGAAGCACGTGCCGGTGCTCGCGTTCTGCGAGGACGTGGCGGCGTCCGGCGGTTACTGGCTCGCGTGCGCCGGTGACGAGATCTATGCGCACGGCACGAGTCTTGTCGGGTCCATCGGCGTGGTCAGCTCGGGCTTCGGGCTCAACGGGCTGCTGGACAAGGCCGGTGTGGAGCGGCGGGTCTACACGGCCGGGGAGAACAAGGTGCGGCTCGACCCGTTCCAGGCCGAGAAGCCCGAGGACGTCGAGTGGTTGAAGTCGCTGCACTCCGATCTGCACGAGCAGTTCAAGCAGTGGGTCGTCGAACGTCGCGGCGCGAAGCTCAGCCAGGACGAGAACCTCTTCAGCGGTGAGATCTGGACCGGCGCGAAGGCTCAGGAGCTCGGGCTGATCGACGGCATCGGCACGATCCGCAGCGTCATCGCGAAGCGGTTCCCGGACGCCGAGCTGACGGTGGCCGAGCCGCGCAAGCCGTTGCTCGCGAAGCTCGGGCTGGCAAGCACTTCCACCCGATCGGGCGATCTCGTGGCACAGGTGCTGGCGAGTGTCGAGGAACGTGCTCGCTGGTCCCGATTCGGGCTGTGAGCATCAGTTCGGTTTCGCAGGGCGTGTCGAGCCCGACCCCGGCGTAGACACGACTGCACATTGGTGGGCAAGATGCCCGACACAGTGAGTACCCAAGACAACGCCGGTCTCCTCGTCCTCGCAGTCGATGACGAGGCTCCCGGCCTGAGCGAGATCAAGTTCCTGCTCGAGAGCAGTCCTCACATCCGGCGCGTCCTCACGGCCTTCGACGCCGCCGAGGCGCTGCGCATCCTGAGGGGTGACTACGAGCAGGAGGTCATGGCGAGGACCAAAGCCGGCCTGCCGCCGGTCGACGCGGTGTTCGCCGACATCAACATGCCCGGCTTGTCCGGCATGGATCTCGCACGGGTGCTCAGCGCGTTCCGGTACCCGCCCGCCCTCGTCTTCGTGACGGGCGTGGAGGAACGCGACGCGCTCGTCACGGCGTTCGACGTCGGCGCGCTCGACTTCATCAACAAGCCGATCAACGAGGAACGCGTCCTCAAGGCGATCTCCCGGGTCGCCGACCGGGTGGGACGCACCGCGGCCCCGTCCGCGCAGACCGCCCAGACGGCGCAGAACCCCGCCGAACCGACCGACGACGAGGTCATCCCCGTCGAGCTCGGTGGCACCATCAAGCTCGTGCCGCGCGCGTCCGTGCGGTACGTCGAGGCGCAGGGCGACTACGCCCGCCTGCACACCCAGGACGGCAGCCACCTCGTGCGCATCCCGCTCGCCCAGCTCGAGGAGCGGTGGGCCAACGCGGGGTTCGTGCGCATCCACCGGTCGTACCTCGTCGCGTTGCCGCTGGTCAGCGAGCTGCGGATGACGGCGAACGGCTACGCGGTCGTCATCGGCACCGGTGAGGGCGCCAAGGAGCTCCCGGTGAGCCGCCGGCACACCAAGGAGCTCAAGGAACGGATCGTGCGACCGCCGAAGAGCGGCTGGTGAGCAGGCACGACGCGGGAAAGCCCGAGCAGGCCGCCCGCGAGGCCTGGCTCGGTGAGCAGGCCCGCAAGCCGCGCCGGCGCCGGGTCGTGCTCGCCGACTCGACCAAGAAGCAGGGCAAGGCGTTACGCACGATCATCGAGCTGGAGGAGCAGACCAGCGTCGGGGAGAAGCTGGTCCGCGACCTCATCCGGCAGCAGCTGAAGTCCGCCTTCGGGCTCGCGTTCGCCGTGCTGGTAGGAATGTGCCTGCTGCCGGTCGCCTTCTTCGCCTTCCCCGAGATCGGGGACCTGCAGGTGCTCGGCATCCCCGTCCCCTGGCTCGTGCTCGGTCTCGCTCCCTTCCCGATCCTCTACGCGGTCGGCTGGGTGTTCCGCAGACAGGCCGAAAGGCACGAGCGCGACTTCGTGAACATGGTCGACCGCTGACGTGAACGCCACCATCTGGAGCCTCACCGCCATCGTCCTCGTCGCGGGCGTGACGTTCCTGCTCGGCTACGTGGGGTCCCGCAAGGCCAACACGACGCCGGACTTCCTGGTGGCGCGCCGGGCGATCCCCGCCACCCGCAACGCCGCCGCGATCTCCGGCGAGTACCTGTCCGCGGCGTCGTTCCTCGGTGTCGCCGGGCTCGTGCTCAAGGACGGCGTCGACGCGCTCTGGTACCCGGTCGGCTTCACCGCGGGCTACCTGGCGCTGCTGCTGTTCGTCGCGGCACCGCTGCGGCGGTCCGGCGCGTACACGCTGCCCGACTTCGCCGAGGCACGGCTGGGGTCGGCGAACGTCCGGCACTTCAGCACGTTCTTCGTGGTCTGCATCGGCGTGCTGTACCTGGTGCCGCAGCTGCAGTCCGCCGGCCTGACGCTCACCACGATCACCGGGCTGTCGCCGTGGTTCGGCGGCCTGATCGTCACGGTGATCGTCGTCGTCAACGTGCTCGGCGGCGGCATGCGCGCGATCACGCTGGTGCAGGCGTTCCAGTACTGGGGCAAGCTCTTCGCGATCGCCGCGCCGACGTTCGTGCTGTTCGTGGTGTTCCTCGCCTCGCCAGACCGCGGCACGCAGCCGATCAGCGACAACGGCGTGGTCCGGTTCCCGGAGGCCGAACGGATCACCGTCGCCGAGCAGGTGGTGAAGGTCCGCGTCGACGAGCCGCTGCGGTTGCGGGTGCACGGCCGGATCGACGGCAGGGACGCGGACGGGCCGGTGTACTGGAGCCGCGGCGTCTACGAGCTGACGCCCGGCACCGTCCTGGAGTTCGACGCGGGCAGCCCGGTGCCGGTGGTCGAGGGCTCGCCGACGACCAACTTCGACTGGACGCACCCGCAGACCGGCGGCGTGTCCGAGCTGATCAGGACGTACTCGCTGATCTTCGCGACGTTCCTCGGCACGATGGGCCTGCCGCACGTCCTGGTCCGCTTCTACACCAACCCGGACGGCAAGGCGGCCCGTCGCACGGCGTTGCACGTGCTCTACCTGCTGGGACTGTTCTACATCTTCCCGACGGTGCTGGGCGTGCTGTCCCGGCTCTACCTGCCGCAGCTGCTCGTGAACGGCAAGACCGACGCGGCGGTGCTGATGCTGCCGGAGACGATGGTGCCGAACCTCGGCGGCCAGATCCTCGGCGCGATCGTCGCCGCGGGCGCGTTCGCGGCGTTCCTGTCGACCTCCTCCGGGCTCGTGGTGTCGGTCGCCGGGGTGGTCTCGACGGACATCCTGCCGGGCAAGGTTCGTGACTTCCGGTGGGCGACCGTGTTCACCGGCGTCGTCGCGATCTGCCTCGCGATGGTCCTCCCGCGCTCCGACGCGTCACTGACGGTGGCGATGTCGTTCGCGTTGGCCGCGTCGACCTTCTGCCCGCTTCTGGTCCTCGGGATCTGGTGGCGCGGCCTCACGTGGGTGGGCGCCGTGTGCGGTCTCACGGTCGGCGGCGGCATGGTCATCACGGCTCAGATCCTGAGCGTCGTCAGCGCCTACACCGGCCGCTGGGCGCCCGCTTTCATCACCCAACCAGCGCTGATCACGGTTCCGCTCGCGTTCGCGACGATGATCGTCGTCAGCAAGGCGACCCGCAGGCGGGCGCCCGCGGACGTCAACCAGATCCTGCTGCGCCTGCACGCGCCAGACCCGCTCGGCTTCATCCGCGACCGCGACATCGCCCGGTTCGGGACCGCGGAGGAGAAGGCCCGGCTGGCCGAGGACAAGCGCAGAGGAGCCGGTCGCGCACGGTGAGTAGTCACCGTTTCAAATGGGTGAAAATGGTCACTCGAATCGGTGAACGGTGAATCTGGTCACGCAGAGTGCTGTTCGTCTCCGCATACCTACCGTTCGTCGCATCACCCGACTGCTGGGCGCAACGGCACGAACGGAGCCTTACCTGAGTGACTCAAGTCTCCATACGGTTCTCGACCAAGAACGGACCGCACCAGGAGGCATTACGTGCACGTCACGTTGCTGACACCTACGACGAGTACCGCGAGGAGGGGACTGTGAGCAGCGTCGAACACACCCCGTCTGAGTCGGCCCCGGACGCACAGCGTTGGGCCGACGTCCAAGCAAGTGACGACTTCGCGCAGCTGAAGAGCCGTCTGCGCAAGTTCGTCTTCCCCGTCTCCGGCCTGTTCCTCGCGTGGTACGTGCTGTACGTGCTGCTGGCGGACTACGCGCACGACTTCATGTCCACCAAGGTGTTCGGCAACATCAACGTCGGGCTCATCTTCGGCCTGCTGCAGTTCGTGTCGACGTTCGTCATCACGACGCTGTACGTGCGGCACGCCAACAAGAACCTCGACCCGCTGGCGGAGAAGCTCCGCGAGGACATCGAGGGAGCCGGCAAGTGAACGAGTCCAGCCCGATCCTCAACATCAGCATCTTCGGCGTCTTCGTCCTGATCACGCTGTTCGTGGTCATCCGGGCGAGCCGCAACAACAAGACCGCCGCCGACTACCTGGCCGCCGGTCGCGCGTTCACCGGTCCGCAGAACGGCATCGCGATCGCGGGTGACTACCTGTCCGCCGCGTCGTTCCTCGGCATCGCGGGCGCCATCGCCCTCAACGGTTACGACGGCTTCCTGTACTCGATCGGCTTCCTGGTGGCGTGGCTCGTCGCGCTGCTGCTGGTCGCCGAGCTGCTGCGCAACACCGGCAAGTACACGATGGGCGACGTCCTGAGCTTCCGGATGCGCCAGCGCCCGGTCCGCGCGGCCGCCGCCACGTCGACGATGGCCGTGTCGTTCTTCTACCTGCTGGCCCAGATGGCCGGTGCCGGTGGTCTCGTCGCCCTGCTGCTCGGCATCACGGGCACCGGCGGCCAGGCGATCGTCATCGCGGTCGTCGGCGCCCTGATGATCGCCTACGTCCTCATCGGCGGCATGAAGGGCACCACCTGGGTGCAGATCATCAAGGCCGTCCTGCTGATCGTCGGCGCGGGCGTCATGACCCTCTGGGTGCTCGGCAAGTACGGCTTCAACCTCTCGTCCCTGCTCGGTGCCGCTGTCGACGCCGCTCCGAAGGCCGGCGAGAAGCTGCTCGGCCCCGGCCTGCAGTACGGCAAGACCGGCACCAGCAAGCTGGACTTCCTCTCGCTGGCGCTGGCACTGGTGCTCGGCACCGCGGGCCTGCCGCACATCCTGATGCGCTTCTACACCGTGCCGACGGCGAAGGAAGCCCGTCGCTCGGTCGTGTGGGCGATCTGGCTGATCGGCATCTTCTACCTGTTCACGCTGGTCCTGGGCTACGGCGCCGGCGCGCTCGTCGGCCCGGACAAGATCAACGCGGCTCCCGGCAAGGCCAACTCGGCCGCCCCGCTGCTCGCGCTGGAACTGGGTGGCCCGATCCTGCTGGGCCTGATCGCGGCCGTCGCGTTCGCGACGATCCTCGCGGTCGTGGCCGGTCTGACGATCACGGCGTCGGCGTCGTTCGCCCACGACATCTACGCCAACGTGATCAAGAAGGGCAACGGCGGCGAGAGCAAGACCGACGAGGTGAAGGTCGCCCGCATCACCGCGATCGTCATCGGTCTCGTGTCCATCGGCGGCGGCATCGTCGCCAACGGCCAGAACGTGGCGTTCCTCGTGGCACTGGCCTTCGCGGTCGCGGCCTCGGCGAACCTGCCGACGATCCTCTACTCGCTGTTCTGGAAGAGGTTCAACACCTCGGGCGCGCTGTGGAGCATCTACGGCGGTCTGATCGTGACGATCACCCTGATCATCCTGTCGCCCGCCGTCTCCGGCACGCCGACCTCGATGTTCAAGAACGCCGACTTCGACCTGTTCCCGCTGTCGAACCCCGGCATCGTCTCGATCCCGATCGCGTTCCTGCTCGGCTACCTCGGCACGATCCTCTCGAAGGACCAGGCCGACCCCGCCAAGCAGGCCGAGATGGAGGTCCGCTCCCTCACCGGTGCGGGCGCCGAGAAGGCCATCGCGCACTAGCGCGGTATCTGCCGGATACGGGCCGTCCCTTCACGAGGGGCGGCCCGTTTTCGCGTGCGTGCAACTCCGGGCGGCCCGACTGCGTACTGAACGGGGACGCGGCAGAGCTTGGGGGACCGGAGTGCGACGGGACGAGGAGTTCTCGGAGTTCTTCACGAGCAGGTTCGACTGGGCCCGCCGCACGGCTTACGCGCTGTGCGGCGACTGGTCGGAGGCGGAGGAGCTCGCGCAGAACGCATTCGTGAAGGCGTACGCGAAGTGGCCACGCGTGCGACGTGACAGCGCGGACGCCTACGTCCGCACGATTCTGACCAGGCTGTTCCTCGACGGGAAACGCCGGGTCAGAGGACGGGAACACCCCGTCGCCGAGGTGCCGGAACGCGGCGTCGGCGGCGGCTTCGGCGAGCCCGACTCGCAGCTGCACCAGGCGTTGCAGCGGGTGCCGCCCAAACAGCGGGCCGTGCTCGTGCTGCGGTACGTGCACGACCTGTCCATCGAGCAGACGGCCGCGGAGCTGAGCTGTTCGACGGGCAACGTGAAGAGTCAGTCGGCAAGGGGCTTGGCGGCGCTCCGCGAGGCGTACGGCGAGCCGCTCAACGCGGAGAGTGCCTGATGAGGATCGAAGACGAGCTGCGCGGAGCTCTCGACGTGCCCGTGCCACCACCGACGACCCGGCTCGACGACGTGGTCGCACTAGGCAGGCGCAGAGTCCTGAGGCGTCGGGCGGGGATCGCGGGCAGCGTGCTGGCGGTCGTGGCGGTGGTCGGCATCGGTGCCGTCGCCTGGCCGTCCGAGCCGCGGCCTGTCCTGGCCGGCCCGGTGGACTGGCCGCGGGCGACACCGGCACCGGGAGCTGTGGCCGACCCGCGGCGGCCGGACCGCGCCTGCGCCCGCGACGAGTCCCCGTGGCCCACCCTGGCCCACTCCGGCGACGTGCTGTCGGTGCAGCAGATGCAGACCTGGCGGAACGCGGCGAAGGCGATGACGCCGGGCAGATCGGTCGACGCGCAGGATCCTGCAGCGGCCGCGGAGAAGTCGGCGAAGGTGTACCGCGTCGGCCTCGTAACCGAGCAGAGCTACAACTACCTGCAGTTCACGACCGGGCGCTTCGACAGCGATCCGATCGCGGCAGCCGACAAGGCCCTGTACGCAACGGGTGGGTGCAGCCCACCACGCCGCACGATCAAGCTGAACGGCACGGTGTTCCAGCTGTACGAACCCGGCCCGTTCAGCCAGAGCCTGTTCGCCTTCCGGGTCGACGGCCGCACGTTCCGGATCGACCAGGTCCACGGCGCGGGCGAGGATGGGCTGCCGATGACCGAAGGGGAACTCGTGGCTCTCGGGGCCGCCGTCGCGGAAGCGCCCTGAGGTGGATCCGTGCCGGAGGTTCACGTGCGTGCAACCTCCGGCATGGCACGATCAGGGGGTGACTGTTCCCAGCGTCGAGATCGCCGACGTTCCCGCCCAGCTGCCCGACGGCGCCGTCCTCCTGGACGTGCGCGAGCAGGACGAGTGGGACGCGGGCCATGCGCCCGGCGCGCTGCACATCCCGATGAGCGAGATCACCGGCCGGCTCGGCGAGGTGCCGAACGACGTGCAGCTCTACGTCGTGTGCCGGGCAGGCGGCCGCTCCGCCCGCGTGACCCAGTACCTCAACGCCAACGGCTGGGAGGCCGTCAACGTCGAGGGCGGCATGCAGCACTGGGACGCCGCCGGTCGTCCGCTCGAGGGCGGCGCCGACGGCATGGAACCCGAGGTCATCTGATCGTGCAGCCGCTGCAGCCGATGCGCGTGGACTGGGTGGCGACCCCGCCGCCCGGTTCGTACCCGCAGCCCCGGTCCCGGTCGCAGCGGCTCCGCTACGGCGGTCCGCCGAACTACCCCGTCCCGCCGCGCTGGGGTTTCCCGCTGCTCGCGTGGCGCTGGCCGACGGCGGTGCCCGGCACCGTCGAACAGGGCGACTCGGTCGACGGCGTCCGCCGCCTGGGCAGGACCGCGCAGAACTCGCTGTGGCTGCTCGGCGCCGTGGCGGTGTGGGGCGCGCTGTCCGAGGTCTGGCGCTACGTGCTGGTGGCGATGAGCCGCTTCGGCGCCCTGTCGGCCGGCGTGGTCAACGCGTCGGACGCGATGGTCGTGTCGTCCGCGGCGATCACCATCACGGGCTGCGCGTTGTCGCTGGTCCTGATGCTCCTGTGGGTGCGCCGCGCCCGCAACGTCGCCGCCACCCTCGTCGGCTACGGCCCGTCCCGCTCCGACCGCGACGCCCTGATCGGCCTGGTCGTGCCCGGCATGAACCTCGTCGTGCCCGGCTCGGTCCTGGCCGAGCTCGAACACGCCGTGGCCCGCCGCCCCGCCGACGAACGCCCCGCGCCCTCCAAGCTCCTGCGCTGGTGGTGGGGCCTGTGGGTGGGCTCGGCACTGCTGTTCGTCGTGCAGGTCCTCTGGTCGTTCCGCGACAGCACGCAGGCACTGGCCGACGGCGTGCTGCTGCACGCGCTCAGCGACCTGGTGCTGGCCGGCGTGGCCGTGACGACCGCCCTGGTGGTTCGCCGCATCACCACGCTGCTGCTCCCCGTCGACGCCGCCTCGGTGCGCCTCATGCGCGTCGTCGAGGTGAAGGACGCCCCCGAACCGCCGCTGCGCGCGGTGCGGGCTTCCGGTTCGCCGCGGTAGCTCGTTGGAGTGATCTTTCGTGAGATTCTCACTTCGAGGATTTCCATCGTGATCATCGAGGCATGCGCAAGCGCCACCCGCCCTTCCGTCGCCGCAAGCTGGCCAAGAAGCTGCGGAAGCTGCGCCTGCGCGCCCGGATGAGCATCCAGGAGGCGGCGAAGGCGCTGGACAAGGACGTCCAGGCCCTCTACCGCATCGAGGCGGGCGAGACCCGTGTCGACGTTCACTTCGGGCGTTCGGTCATGGACGTGTACGACGCGTACGACCCCGAGCTGCTGGACGAGATCCGCGAGGCGGCCAGACGTGGCTGGTGGACCCCGTTCGGCATCAAGGATCACGGGTACCTCGACGTCGAAACAGAGGCCGCGTCGGTCCGGGAGTTCGCTTTGGCGCTGATCCCGGGTTTGTTGCAGACCCAGGACTACATGCGCGCACTGTTCGCGACCCACGGGAACGCGTTCGAGAACCAGGTCGAGGTCCGGCAGATCCGGCAGAAGCGGTTGATGAGCGAGGACAACCCGCTCTTCCTGCACGTGGTCATCGACGAGCACGCGCTGCGCAGGCTGGTGGGTGACCCCGAGATCATGCGCGGACAGCTCCGCCACCTGGTGCGGGCGGCCGCCATGCCCACCGTGAAGATCCAGGTCCTCACGTCGACTCTGCACATCGCGATGTCCGGCTCGTTCATCATCCTGGACTTCCCCGATCCCGAGGACCCGGAGGTGTTCTACGTCGAGTACGGCACCGGAGGGTCGATTCACATCGAGGATTCCGAGCAGGTGAGTGGCGCTAACCTGGTCTTCGGTCGACTGGCAGCGGAGGCGCTCAGCCCCGACGAGTCGGTCGCTCTGATCGAGCGGATCCTCGCCGAGTGAAAGCGGTGTCCACTGTGGACTTTTCTGGGGCGGAGTGGCGGAAGAGCAGCCGGAGCAGTGGGGGCAACAACTCCGCCTGCGTCGAAGTTGCCCATGTCGGCCCGTCCGTCGGTGTCCGCGACTCCAAGAACCCCGACGCCGGCACGCTCGTGTTCTCCGCTGTTCAGTGGGCGTTCTTCCTGAGGGGCTTCCAGGCCTGACCCGCGGCTGCCAGGTTGGAGGGCATGCGGACACTCATCGGGGCTCTGGTGATCGCGATGGCCACGACCGGCGTTGCCCAGGCGCACCACCAGAAGACCTTCGACCTTCAGGCGCACCGCGGCGGCATCGGGCTGACGGTCGAGAGCACGCTCAAGGCGTTCGGCAAGGCGCTCGACCTCGGTGTCACCACGCTGGAGCTCGACCTCCAGATCACGAAGGACGGTCGTGAGGTCATCACCCACGACCGCAAGACGAACCCGGCGAAGTGCCTGGACACCAAGCCCGCGTTCCCCGGTGACCCCGAGTTCCCGTACGCGGGCAAGTACGTGAAGGACCTGACGTTCGCGCAGGTCCGCACGCTCGACTGCGGCAGCACGCGGTGGTCGCAGTACCCGGACCAGGAGCTGTCGCCGGGCGCGAAGATGCCCACGCTGGCCGAGCTGTTCGACCTGGTGCGCCACCGCAAGGCGTGGGGCATTCGCTTCAACGTCGAGACCAAGGTCGAGGCCGCCGCGCCGCAGGAGACCGCGCCGCGCGAGCAGTTCGTGCAGCGGGCGGTCCACGAGATCCGCAGGTCCGGGTTCCTGCCCAACGTGACGATCCAGTCGTTCGACTGGGGAACGTTGATGCGGATGCGCCAGGTCGAGCCGCGGATTCCGCTGGTGGCGTTGACGCAGCCGGAGATGCTGGTGCCCGGCTCGCCGTGGACCGGTGGTCTCGAACTGGCCGACTTCGGTGGCAGCGTGGCGAAAGCGGTGAAGTCCTTCGGTGCCAAGGCGTTGTCCCCGGTGCACACGATGACGACCAAGGAGCTCGTCGCCGACGCCCACCGGCAGGGGCTCGTCGTCGTCCCGTGGACCGTGGACGACGTGCCGCGGATGCACGAGGTGATCGACACCGGGATCGACGGCCTGATCACCGACTACCCGGACCGGTTGCGGAAGGTGTTGCGGGAGCGCGGGTTCGAGCTGCCGCGCAGGTACCCGGCGCGTTAGTCGGTGGCGAGCGGCAGGGAGTGCAGGCCGCGGATCACGAACTCCGCCCGCCGGTTCGGCTCCTCGGCCAGCACGGCGCCGGGGAGCTTGCGGTGCAACGACGACAGCGCGGCCTCCACCTCGATGCGGGCGAGCGGCGCGCCCAGGCAGTAGTGGATGCCCATGCCGAAGCCGAGGTGCTGGTTCTTCTCGCGGCCGATGTCGAGCTTGTCCGGGTTCTCGAAGACCAGCGGGTCGCGGGCGGCGGCGCCGAGCAGTGCGGCGATCTTCTCGCCGGGCTCGATGACGTGGCCGGCGATCTCGACGCGTTCGGTGGCGGTGCGTTCGAAGAGCTGCAACGGCGAGTCGTAGCGGATGAGCTCCTCGACGGCCGTGGGCAGCAGTTCGGGGGAGAGGCGCTCCCACTGCGAACGGTGCTGCATCAGGGCGTAGACGCCGTTGCCGATGACGTTGACCGTGGCCTCGTGGCCGGCCATCAGCAACAGCACCGCTGTGGCGACGAGCTCGTCCTCTGTGAGTCTCGCGCCGTCGGTGTCCGTCACGGCGACGAGGTCGGACACGAGGTCCGTGCCGGGTGAGACGCGGCGCAACGCGATCAGTTCGCGAAGGTAGGCGACGAACTCCGCGGCGGCGCGTTCGGCGATCGCCTGCTGCTCGGGAGGCAGGCCGTACTCGTACATCTTCACGATGGCGTTCGACCACGGCTGCAGGAGGTGGCGGTCGGAGCCGGGCACGCCCAGCAGCTCGGCGATCACCTCGACCGGCAGCGGCGCGGCGACGTGGGCGAGCAGGTCGGACTGGCCCTTGTCCTTGATCTCCGCGACCAGGTCGTCGACCAGGCGATCGGCGAGGTCGGCGACCCACGGGCGCAGGCGCTCGACGTGGCCGCGGCCGAACGCGGCGGCGACCAGGCGGCGCAGGCGGGTGTGCGTGGGCGGCTCGTTCTCCAGCAGCGAGTTGCGGTGCAGGAGGTTGAACGCCATGAACTGCTCGACCGGCTTCACGTCCGACCAGATGCGGCCCAGCGACCGGTGCCGCAGGACCGCGGAGCACGCCGCGTGCGACACGGCGACGGCGACGCCCATCTGCTCGTGGTGATGCACCTCACCGGCTTCGCGCAGGGCGGCGAAGGCCGGGTACGGGTCGGCGATGAACGCGGGATCGCGCTGGTCGAACGTCACAAGGCGGGACGGTAAGTCGCGATCCGCGTTTCGTCCACGTCAATTTGATTGATGACTCAAATTGTTGTGCAGCAGCTAACGTTCCTGGTTGTGCAGCTTCCTTCTGTCGTCGCGCACCGTGGCGCGTCCACCGACCGTCCCGAACACACGATCGGGGCGTACGAACTCGCCCTGAAAGAGGGAGCGGACGGGCTGGAGTGCGATGTCCGTCTGTCGCGCGACGGCGAGCTCGTGTGTGTGCACGACCGCACGCTCTCGCGCACGTCGAACGGTCGTGGCACGGTCAGCGCGCTCACGCTCGAAGAGCTGCGCAAGCACGACTACGGCAGCTGGCACCGGCACGGGCAGGCCGCCGAACTGCTGGTGCTCGACGACCTGCTGGATCTGGTCAAGAGCACGAACGTGCAGCTCTTCGTCGAGACGAAGCACCCGGTCCGGTATCGCAACGAGGTCGAACGCAAGCTCGTCGAGGCGTTGAAGAAGCACGACCTGTCCAATCAGATCGTCATGATGTCGTTCTCGCCGACGGCGGTGCAGGTGTTCCGCGACCAGGCGCCGGACATCCGCACGGTGCTGCTGCTCGACCGCCTCGGCCGGTACCGCAGCGGCGCGCTGCCGTCGTTCGCCGACTACACCGGGCCCGGCGTGCACGTGCTGCGCAACGACCCCGGTTACGTCGATCGGGCGAGGCGTGCGGGGCACGAGACGTACGTGTGGACGGTGGACAGCGCCGAGGACGTCGCCTTGTGCCGTGACCTGGGGGTCCGCTACCTCGCGACGAACGCCCCGGCGAACACCCGCCGCCTGCTGACGGCTAACTTGGCCACCTGACACGCCTGAGCACGAGGAGGGCCAAGGTGGCCAAGCGGACCGCGGTCAAGGTCGCCCAGAAAGCGGAGACTGGCCAGAAGGACGGGATCAACCCGAAGCAGCCCTGCCCGTGCGGCTCCGGCAAGCGCTACAAGGCCTGCCACGGCGCTCCCGGCGGCGCGACCGACGTGATCGTGTCCCGTCCGTTCGAGGGCCTGGCCGCCGAGTGCGAGCTGATCGCGCTGCGCGAGTTCGTGCCGTCCGCCGTCGCGAAGCTGCCGGTCAAGGACGGGCGTGAGGTCACGCTCGCCACCGTGCTGCCGATGGCCGCCGCCGGGCTGATCCGCGGCGACGACGTGCCGTTCGTGGGCCTGCAGGTGCAGACGCGCTCCGGCAACATCAGCCGCGACCTGGCGCGGGCGCTGCAGTGGGCGCAGCAGGCCGGCGCCGGTGAGGTGCTCGCGGTCGTCGGCCCGGACAACGGCGAGAACCCCGGCCGGTTGCAGGACCTGCTCGACCCCGAGGCCGAGATCGTGCCGACGCTGCACACCGACTTCGTGTGGTGGATGCCGGAGGGCACCGAGCCCACGGGTGACGTGGCGCTGTCGCTGGAGCGCGCGAACGCCGCCATCCTGCCGACCGAGCGCCTCGACGCCCCCGGCGTGAAGGCCGCGTACTGGGTCGACGCCGGCGACAAGGCGCACCTGCGCTGGGTCCGCCCGGAGCCCGAGGAGAAGCTCCTGTCCGCGATGGCCCGCCTGGCCGCCCGCGGTGAGCTGGACCTGGGCGAGGGCTCGCGCTACGCCGGGTCGTTCCGCGCCCACGGCCTGCTGGTGCCGGTGTGGGACCTCGACCGCGAGATGCACGCCCGCGAGTGGGCCGACCCGGCCGAGGCGTTGGGCAAGCGACTGCAGGAGGCGCTGGCCTCGGACGAGCAGCTCACCGACGCCGAGCGCCGCGCCCGTGAGGGTCTGCGGGGCCGCCAGATCACGCTGCGGTAAGTCTGTCCACAGGGTTGTCCACAAGGAGCTGTGGATAAGTGCTGCTGCACATCATCACGACGGCCGGCTGGGCTGCTGCCCGGTCGGCCGGTTCCATCGCGCCCGCGGCGGGCGAGGAGTTCGTGCACTGCTCCGACCGGGGCGTCGTGCACGTGACGGCCGGGAAGTTCTTCCACGGGCAGAGCGGTCTGCTGCTGCTCGTCGTCGATCCCGCACGGCTCGACGTGCCCGTGCGGTGGGAGGCGGTGGCCGACTCGCCGTTGTGGTTCCCGCACGTCTACGGCCCGATCCCGGCCGAGGCGGTCGTCGAGGTGCACGACTTCCCGTGTCTGGCGGACGGCTCGTTCGTTCTGCCGGAAGCTGTTGCCGTTCTGTGATTCAGTAGGGCAACCGTCGCGTTCGCTCGAACGTGAAGTCCCCGGAGCCGGTGAGCGCTCCGGGGAGGGGGAGTGCCGTGACGGCGGTGCTGCAGCTGGGAAGGGCCGCCGAACGCGGTGGGGGAAGAGCGGAAGCCGTGGGGGACTTCGCTGAGTTCGTTCGCATGTCCATGCCCGGACTGCTGAGGTACGGCCACGCGCTGACGGGCAACCCGCACGACGCCGCCGACCTCGTCCAGTCCGTGCTGGAGAAGGTCGGCTCGCGGTGGGCGTCCGTCCAACGCAAGGGTGACGACCCGCTGGCGTACGTCCGCAGGGCGATGGCCAACACGCACATCAGCATCTGGCGCCGCCGCCGTCGCGAGAACCTCGTGGCGGACCTGCCCGACCGCGGCGTCGTGGCACCTGAGCTGAGCAGGCTCGACAACGAACCGCTCTGGCAGGCCCTGCGCGCGTTGCCGCCGAGGCAGCGCGCCGTGATCGTGCTGCGCTACTACGAGAACCTCTCCGAGGCCGAGATCGCCCACGCGCTCGGGATCTCGGCCGGCACCGTCAAGAGCCAGACCAGCAAGGCGATGGCTAGTCTTCGAACACGCCTGGGAAAGGACTGACCGGTGGACGACATCGACGACGAGCTGCGCAGGCTCTTCAGCGACGATCGGCTGGACGTCCACGTCACGCCGGACGCCACCGGCTCCGTGGTCGCCGGGGCGCACCGCCGCCGTCGCCGCCGGATCGCGATCGCGGGGACATTCGCCCTGGTGGCCCTCATCGGTGCCGGCGTCGGGCTGTCCCAGCTGCGGCCGCTGGCCCTCGACTCGGCGGGAGGGGTGCTCCCGACGACGACCTCGACCGCCCCGCCGCTGGTCAGCACGTACACCCAGACCGTGGTGGTGACGGTCACGCCGCCGGAGGGCACGGAGGGCGCGCCGGGTGTCTTCGGCAAGCTCGCGCTCGGGATGTCGGAGGAGAACGCGCTGAAGACCGGGTCGCTGACCACACCAGGCGAGGCCATCGGGTCGTGCAAGCCGTATGCCACGGTGTCGAACTCCGATCCCGCGGCCGTGCTCATCTCGCAGGCCAGGGGGATCGTCCGGATCAAGCTGCCGAGCACCGCCAGGACGTCGAAGAACGTCGGCACCGGCTCGAAGGTCGCCGAGCTGAAGTCCGCCTACCCGGCGGCCGCCGTGAACGGGTCCGAGCTCGTCGTGCAGATGACGGCGACACCGCGCTGGGTCTACGTGTTCGAGAACGACGGCACGGTGGTGACGGCCGTTCGAATGCGCTTGGCCGACAACGACTGCCAGGGCGCCTGACCGTCTGATCTTGCCGAGGTCCCGCCGCATCTGGGGGTGCGGCGGGACCTCGGCGTCCCTTCAGCCGGTATTTCCGGCGTTGTATTTCCGTTATGCCGTACTCGGCAACCGTGAAACGGAAATGGCGTCTTAACAGCGAGTCGACACACTTGGGGGAGAGTCGAAATGAAGAAGAAGATCGGAATTGTTGTTCTGGCCGCTGCCATCGGCGGAGTCACCGCGTGCACTTCCACACCCGTTGGACAGCAGAATGCCGCGCCCGTGACGACGACGTCCGTGGACGTGCCGGCGCCGACGACCGTGGTCGTCACCGAGTTCGTGACGTCCACCGCGACCATCCCGCCGAAGGTCGTGACCGACCCGCCGAAGGCCGCGACCAGGATCGACAACCGCATCGGCTACGGGCCCCTCAAGATGGGCATGACGTTGGCCGAGGTCGAGGCCACCGGTCTGGTCGGCACGACCCTCGTCGAGGCGGACTCGGCCCGCTGCTGGGTGAGCTCGCAGGTGCTGGTCTCGAAGAACTTCGGCCTGGTCCGGATCACGCTTCCGGCGGAGGCGAGGACGTCGGCCGGAATCGGGGTGGGCTCGACCTTCGCCGACGTGAAAAGGGCCTACCCCGCCGCCAAGGAATATCGTGACGGTTTTTCCGCGCCGGTGGACGAGAAGGTTTCCTACGCGTTCGTGGGGCCTGCTTCCGTCGAGCACTTCGCCGATTCCGACAAGGTGCTGAGCATCAAGCTGAGTTCACGTGACGCCGACTGTTCGATGGCCCTGATCTGAGATCCTCGGAGCGAAAACATGAAAATCTCGATCATTCTCGTCGCGGCCCTGTTCGGACTGGCGTTCTGGACGGCGACGCCGCAGCCGGAGCCGGTGAGGCCCACGTCGACCCCGCCTGCTCCGGAGCCCACCACGTCGGTGGTCACGCAGGTGGTGACCCAGACCGTCACCAAGCCGGCCCAGCCGGGCAACCGGCCGGGGTTCGGCCCGCTCGAGCTCGGCATGACGCTGGCCGAGGTCAAGGCCACCGGTCTGGTCGCGGCGGACTTCGGCACGCCGCCGGACACTGAGTGCTGGGGAGACGGCTCGGTCGTCGTCTCGAAGAAGCACGGCCTGGTGAGCATCAGGCTTCCTGCCGGGACGAAGACGTCGACCGGTGTCGGCGTCGGGTCGACCGCCGGCGAGGTGAGGCAGGCGCATCCGGACGCCGAGGTGTACCGCGCCGGCCTGAAGGCGAAGTGGACCGCCGAGAGCTACGTCGTGTTCTTCGCCACCTCCGGCACCATCCACCAGGTCGCGGACACCGATCTCGTCGAAGGCATCGCGTTCAGGGCGAACACGCAGGACTGCCCAGGGGCGATGATCTCCTGACGAACGGCAGAATTTCTCCGGCAGGCGTGTCGAGAACGGCGTTCCGGCTCCGTCCCCGCGGTGGAAGGTGACCATGACGGGGTCGCCACCGCAGAGAGGGAGACATCCGAGATGGCCAAGTACCTGCTGCTCAAGCACTACCGCGGCGCTCCGGCGGCGGTGAACGACGTGCCGATGGACCAGTGGTCGCAGGACGAGATCACCGCCCACATCAAGTACATGAACGACTTCGCGGACCGGCTCCGGGAGCGCGGCGAGTTCGTGGACGAGCGGGCGCTCGCGCAGGAGGGCACCTGGGTCCGGTACGACGGCGAGGGCAGGCCGCCGGTCACGGACGGGCCGTTCGCGGAGACGAAGGACCTCATCGCCGGCTGGATGATCATCGACGTCGACAGCTACGAGCGGGCGCTCGAGCTGGCCGGGGAGCTGTCGGCGGCGCCGGGCAAGGACGGGAAGCCGATCCACGAGTGGCTTGAGCTCCGCCCGTTCTACGGCCACGCGCCCACGATCACCGAATGATCGACGAGGCGCTGCTCAGGAGCCTCACGCCGGCTGTGATCGGTGTCCTCGTCCGCCGCGGAGCCGACTTCGCGGCGGCCGAGGACGCCGTGCAGGACGCGCTGGTCGAGGCGGTGCGGGTGTGGCCGGACGACCCGCCGCGCGATGCGAAGGGCTGGCTGGTCACGGCGGCGTGGCGCAAGTTCCTCGACGCGACGAGGGCCGACACCGCGCGCCGGCGGCGGGAGGACGTCGTCGACGCCGAGCCGGAGCCGGGGCCCGCGCAGGACGCGGACGACACGCTGCGGCTCTACTTCCTGTGCGCGCACCCGTCGTTGACACCGTCGTCGGCGGTCGCGCTCACGTTGCGGGCCGTCGGCGGGCTGACCACCCGGCAGATCGCCCAGGCCTACCTGGTGCCGGAGGCGACGATGGCCCAGCGCATCAGCCGGGCCAAGAAGACCGTCGGCGACGTGCGGTTCGACCAGCCCGGCGACGTGGCGACCGTGCTGCGCGTGCTCTACCTGGTCTTCAACGAGGGCTACTCCGGTGACGTCGACCTCGCCGCCGAGGCCGTCCGGCTCACCCGGCAGCTCGCGGCCGCGATCGACCACCCCGAGGTGGCCGGCCTGCTCGCGTTGATGCTGCTGCACCACGCCCGGCGCGCCTCCAGGACGACGGACGACGGCAAGCTCGTGCCGCTGGCCGACCAGGACCGCGGGAAGTGGGACACGACGCTGATCGCCGAGGGCGTCGAGATCCTGCAGGCCGCGCTCGCGCTGGACCGGCTCGGCGAGTTCCAGGCGCAGGCCGCCATCGCCGCGTTGCACGCCGACGCGCCCAGGGCCGAGGAGACGGACTGGGTGCAGATCGTGGAGTGGTACGACGAGCTGCTGAAGCTGACCGACAGCCCCGTCGTCCGGCTCAACCGCGCCGTCGCCGTGGGGGAGGCGGACGGGCCGCGGGCCGGGTTGGCGGCATTGGCCGGACTCGACGGGACATTGCCCCGCTACTCGGCCGTGGCGGCTTACCTCCACGAGCGGGACGGCGACCGGCAAACGGCGGCACGGTTCTACGTCGAGGCGTCGCAGAAAGCGTCGAACCTCGCCGAGCGCGAATACCTGACGCGTCAGGCGGCTCGTCTCAACAACTGAAAAGGCCCGCCTCCCGGAGAGGGAGACGGGCCTTGCGATCAGGCACTCGGCCGTGCGAAGAAAAAACTCAGAGAGCGCCACCGGCAGCGGCCGGCGCACTGGAGTCGCCACCCTCGTCGCCGACGCTTTCGCGGGTGAGGAACGTCTCCACGTAGAACATGTTGCCGTCCGCGCGGTCCATCACGGTGAGCAGCGTCTTCATCGAGGAGACCTCCTCGACCTGCTCCTTGAGGAACCACTGCAGGAACTGCTCGCCGATGTAGTCGCCCTCCTCGCGGGCGGCCTTCGCGAGGGCCACGATCTGGTCGGTGACCTGCTGCTCCTGGCGCAGCGCGAGATCGACGAGGTCGCGCGGGGCCTTGAACTCGTTGATGGGCGGCGCGAGACCGGGAATGGTGACCGCGATGTCGTTGTCCATCAGGAACTTCACGATCATCATCGCGTGGTTGCGCTCTTCGAGGGACTGCTTGTAGAAGTGCGCGGCGAGTCGCGGGAGGTCCTCGTTGTCGAACCACACCGCGAGTGCGATGTACTGCTGCGAAGCGGAGAACTCGTGGCCGACCTGGGCCTGCAGGAGCTCGTGGAACTTCGACTTGGTGCCGGACAGGATCTTCTTCACGTTCGAGGCCATGTGGAGTACGTTAGCCGAAAAGATCGGCTTTTGCATTCCAGGAAAAGCTAACCTTTGTTTGGAAAGGTGATCCAAACAAAGGTTAGGCGCTCCTAAGGAATCACACCAATGGCGCGCGGTCGATCGGGCACGACATGCACCGGGGACCGCCGCGGCCGGAGCCGAGCTCCGACCCGGCGATGCGCAGGACCTCGACACCCGCGTCCTCGAGACGGGCGTTCGTCTCGACGTTGCGCTCGTAGGCGACGACCAGACCGGGGCCGACCGCCAGCGTGTTGTTGCCGTCGTCCCACTGCTCGCGCTCGGCGGTGACGACGTCGAGACCGGTGTCGATCACCCGCAGCCGGTCGATGCCCATCGCCTCCGCGGCCGCCTCCAGGAACGGCACGGGGCCGTCCACCCGCACGCCACCGTCGCCGTCGGCGCGCAGCGGGAAGGCGGTGAGCGCGTCGCTGATCGCCGGGTACATCACCACGGCGTCGCGGTCGACCATCGTGCAGACGGTGTCGAGGTGCATCGTGGCGCGTTCCTGCTTGATCGGCACCGCCAGCACCGTGTGCGCGAGACCGTCCGCGAGAGCAGAGCGCGCGAACGACTCCGCGCCCGCCGGGGTGGTGCGCTCGCCGACGCCGATGGCGATGACGCCCGGCGCGAGCAGCAGCACGTCGCCGCCCTCCAACGGCGCCGAGTGCGCGCCGTACGCGCGGCCCGTGCGGCGGAACCGGGGGTGGTAGGCGTAGATCAGGTCGGTCAGGGTCGTCTCGCGGTCGCGGGCGGGCAGCGCGAGCGACGTGATGGCCACCCGGTCGCCGACCCACACCGACGAGTCGCGGGTGAAGAGCAGGTTCGGCAGCGGGTCGACGGCGAAGTCGATCGGCAGGTGCATCTTGCGCACCAGCGACGCGCCCTCGGCGGCCGGCAGCTCCTCGAACGTCATGCCGGTCGTCAGCACCTGCGCGAGCTGCGGGGCGGGCAGCGAGGTGAGGTGGCTGCGCAGCGCGTCGGCCAGGTCGATGCCGAGACGGCGCTCGTTGACGGCGCTGTGGATGCCCGCGATGCGCGCGCGGTTGTCGTCGAGAGCCTGCACCAGGACGTCCGCCAGCAGCAGGACCTCGACACCGCGCGAGGTGAGCGTCGCGGCGAACGCGTCGTGCTCCTCCTGGGCGCGGCCGACCCACGGCACGCCGTCGAAGAGCAGCTGGTCGTTGTTGCGCGGGGTGAGCCTCTTGAGCTCGTTGCCCGGCCGGTGCAGCAGCACCGTGCGCAACGGGCCGACCTCGCTGTCGACGCGGGGTGCGGCGTCCGGGAGAGCTTCGGACTCGGCGATCGTGTGCGCAGTCACCGGACGAGCGTAACGCTGAACAGCACAAATCGCCGCTCACGGCCCGGAATTGGCAACGAATCGAGGGCGTCTGAGGGCTGGACGGTCGAAACGTTAGGGCAACCAGCTCACTTTGCCGCGCAACATTGTGTAGCCGATGAACGCGACCACGTCGAGGATCGTGTGGGCGAGGACCAACGGCCACAGGCGTTTCGTGCGCTGCCAGTAGAAGCCGAAGACCAGACCCATGACCAGGTTGCCGACGAACCCGCCGAAGCCCTGGTAGAGGTGGTACGACCCGCGCAGCACGGCCGCCGCGAACAAAGCCGTGTACTGCCGCCAGCCGAGCTGCTGCAGCCGCGTGATCAGGTACCCGACGACGAGCACCTCCTCGGCCCACGCGTTGCCGGCCGCGGCGAGGATCAGCGCGACGCTCATCCACCACTGGTCGTCCAGAGTGGACGGCTGGACGGCGAGGTTCAGCCCGAGCGACCACGCGGCGAAGTACAGCCCCAGCCCGGGGATGCCGATGACCGCGGCCAGCCCGAGCGCGCCCAGCGAGTCCGCGAGCTTGCGGGTGCCGTCGAGCCCGATGACCTTCAGCTTGATCCCCGTGCGCCACAACAGGTACAGGCCGATCCCGCCCCACGCGGCCAGCTGCAGCACCCCGAGCAGCTGCGCCACGAGGTCCAGCAGGTCGGCCCGTGCCTGCGGGACGTTGATCGCGACGGACTGCTGGTTGAGCGGGGTCGGCTGGAGCAGGCTGTCGACCAGCCGCACGAGACTGCGCAGGCCGGACAGCCCGAGCGTCATGCTGAAGACGATCAGCAGTTCGAGCTGGTAACCGCGCTTTTCTTCGGCGGGGATCGCAGCGGGGATCAAGGTCACCCGTGTGACGCTACCTCTGCGACAGGAACGGGCAGCCCATCAACCGCCGGAGCTCGGCGGCCAGCTCCTGCGCGGTGTCGACCGGCTTGGAGAACGCGATCCGCACGTCGTGGTCGTCGCACTCCGCCTCGACCCGCAGCCGCAGCCCGAACCGGTCGAGCCCGAGCGGCCGCACGTGTCCCTTCCGCAGCTCCTCCGGCAGGTGCCGGGCGAGCTGCCCGACGACGTCGCGGTGTGCCATCTCCAGGTGCCGCAGCCAGTGGTCCTCGTTGCGGCAGAACGGGTCCGGCGCCGCACTCGCGAACTGCTCCGGCCGGATCGACGACGTGCCCTCGGCATCCGCGATGACCATCGACGCGGGCGTGAGCCGCAGCACCGACACACCGTGCCCGACGTCGAGCAGCCGGTGGTCCGGCCGCGTCTCCGCGATCGCGACCACCTCCTCGCGCGCCTCCCGGTCGTCGAGTGCGGCCACCCAGCCCGTGAGCCACAGCAGCCCGCGCACGGGTTCGCGCAACGGCACCGGCGCCTGGTCCGCGATCTCCAGCATCGCCGTCACCTCGGTGCGCGGCGCCTGCCAGAGCTGCCCGACCAACGGGTGCTCGTCCGGCAGCAGCAGGACCGTCGTGCCGCACGGGCGCACGTGGTGGAACAGCGGACTGGTGCGGTTGCCCGCCTGAGGAAGCAGTGCGGCCTGACCACCGCGAGCCGCGATGGTGCGGGCGCGCTCGGCGGCGTGCGGCGCCGGTGGGCGCTTGGTCTGGGTGTCGGTCACCGCTCCACCTCCTCGGAAGGTTAGGCAAGGCTAACTTAGCTCGATCGTCTGCGGAAGCATCAGCTCCCCGTATCTCACCAGTGATGCGGCTCGGAGCGGTGCCCGGTCCGGGCCGCGCCACTACCCGCTTCACACGATCAGGTGTAAGACGGACAGGTGGTCGTGCCCAGCAAGCCGTCCACCGAGGTGACGGCGCTCGACGATCGGTGGACCCGGCACTGCGTGGACCGGGCGAGCCGGCGTGCCCTGGTGTGGACGGTGGTCGCCGGTGCGGCCTTCCTGCTCCAGTTCGTGCTGGTGCTCGCGTGGTCGTGGTCGTCACCGGTGGCGTTGGTCCTGTTGTTCTTCGCCGCGGCCGTCCTGTGGTCGGTGACGCGGCGGCGACCGGTGCGACTGCCGGAGGGAGAGCCGTGGGTGTTCGCGCAGGCCAAGTGGGAGGGCGGGCGGCTCGTGGTCATGGGGCAGCCGCCGTTGTTGTTGACCCTGCGCGTGGGGCCGTTGCTGCGCGGGAGGATCGCTCGGCACCGGCGGGTCTGGTTCGTGCGGCCGGATGCGGCGGGCAACACCGTCGTCACGTTCCGAGGTGTGCCCCAGCTCATTTCCGCCCGCGTGTTTCGATGATCAAGTAGCGGGCTATGCCAGTGGACGTGCAAGTGACCTCGGCGTGGAGTGACACCTGCCTCGCGCGGGCGGATCGGCGCGCCGTCGGTCACATCTTCTTCTCCCTCGTCGTGCTCGGTCTGGTGCTGGCGATCGGGTGGATCTGGCTCACCGTGCTGTCCGTGCCGGTGGTGCTCGAACTGGCCGCGCCGGGGTTGAGGCACTTCTTCACGCGGCGCGGCACGGTGGCGCTGATCGAGCGGTTCCCGTGGCGTCCCGTGTCGGTGGACTTCGTGGCCGGCCGGCGCATCGGGCGGCAGGCCTACCTGCGCGTCGCCGACTCCGAGAAGAACCTGCGGCTGCCCGAGCTGCCGGAACGGGCGCGCGTGCTCGTCCGGCACACCGGGCGGATCTGGATCGCGGGGCCGGACGAGCGCGGACGCGTGGTGGCGATGACGCGGGGACTCGCGTTCCTCACCCGCGGGCGGGTCGTCGACCGCTGACCCAGGCCCGGTGGTGCTTCGCGGGATCGTCGGTGAACGAGACGTGCCGCGGCCGCCAGCCGAGCAGCCGGTGGGCCTTGGCGCTCGACACGAGCTCGTCCTGGTCGGCCGCGACCTGCATGAACCCGCCCGCCTCCGCGGGTTCCAGCCGGATCTGCCCGGTGAACCCAGCGGCTGAGACGGCGATCCGTTGCACCTCCGCCGCGGGCAGGCGCTGGTCGTCGGCGATCACGAACACCTCGTTCTCCGCGCCACGGTCGAGGATGCGGACGTACGCGTCGGCGAGGTCGTCGACGTGCACCCAGCTCCAACGCTTGGCCGTGTCGCCGTAGAACACCGGCGTGCCCTCCTCGGCCGCCGCGAACCACTGCGCGGTCATGGAGGTCGTGGCCGGTCCGCCGTACATGAAGCCGGGCCGTACGACCGTGTGCGCCAAGCCGGATGCCGCCAGCTCGCGTTCCAGGGCGAAGCGGAAGCCGATCGGGCTTTCCGGGTTGCCGGGCGTGTTCTCGTCCATCAGCGGCAGGCCCGTGCGGCCGTAGGCGGAGATGCCGGTCGTGTAGACGACGTGCCGCCGTCGGCCGTCGCGTTGCTCGGCCTGGGCGATCTCGGCGAACAACGTGCGGTCGGTGCCCGCCGGGTCGTCGAGGTCCATGACCAGGTGCACGACGGCGTCGGTGCCGTCGAGGTGGGCGCGCCAGGTGTCGGGCTTCGCGAGGTCGCCCTCGACGGGCGTGACCTCGTCGACGCGCAGGTCGTGGGCGGTCGACGGGTCGCGGGTGAGGCCGAGGACGGTGTGGCCGGCGCGGGCGAGGGCGGCCGAGACGCGGCGCCCGGCATAGCCCGTGGCGCCGGTGACGAGGATCTGCATGGTCTTGCTCCCTGGTCAGGCCGCGAAGAAGCGGGTGAGCGCGTCGGCGGTGGCGTGCGGGTTGTCGGCGGCGTAGGTGTGGGCGGCGTCGGGGATGATCTCGGCGCGGACGTCGGTGGCGGCCTCACGGGCGCCGTTGAGCAGCACGTCCGATGGCAGGCCGTACTCGCCGTGCAGCACGAGCACCGGAATCTCGACCTTGATGCCGGCGCGCGCGTTGCGGCCGTCTTCCGGCACCGTCGCGTAGTGCTCGAACCCGCCACGCATGCCGCCTGGACGCGTGAGGGTGCGCAGCAGCTCGGCGTGGTCGTCCTCGGTGATGCCCCCGCGGACCATCTGCGAGTAGAACCAGTCGAGATACTGCTCCTCGCGACCCTCGACGAGCTTCGCCGCGAACTCGCTCTGCGCGTGGAACCCGAAGTGCCACAGGTACGACAGGTGCTCCTCCAGGCCGAAGCCGGGCAGGTAGCACTCGCTGAGAACCAGCCGGGTCACGTCCCGCGGGTGGCGCTGCGCCCAGGCGTGGACGGTCATCGTGCCGACATCGGCACCGACCACGAACGCGTTCTCGTGGCCGAGGTGGTGCAGGAGCTCGTGCAGGTCGTCGGCCTCGGCCTGCTTGGTCCAGTGCCCGTCGGGGATCGACGAGTCGCCGGAGCCGCGCAGGTCCGGTGCGAGGACCCGGAAACCGCGCGCCGCCAGCAACGGCAGCAGTGCGCGGAACTCGATCCAGCTGAACGGCCAGCCGTGCACGAGCACGACCAACGGCCCCTCGCCGCCGATCACGTAGTGCAGGTTGACGCCGTTGACCTCGGCGTACGCGTGCTCGAACCCCTCCGGCGCCTGCGCTGGAGACGTCATGCGATCACTCCTTAGCTTGCTTGCCTAAGCAAGGAATCTGTCCTGCAACGAATACAGGCGATTGCTTAACCAGGCAAGTAATCTGTGAGCGTGACCGCACTCGCCCCGTTGTCGTCCGACGAAACGCAGCTCTGGCAGAGCCTCGGCCGCCTGGTGCACGCGCTGCCCCGCGCGCTGGAGGACGACATGTCCCGCACCGGCGTGACGATGACCGAGTTCGCCGTGTTGCTGCTGCTGAGCGAGGCGCCCGGCCGCCGGCTGCGGATGTCCGCACTCGCCGCGCAGGCCGGGCTGACGGCGTCGCGGATCACCAGGGTCGTCGACGGGCTCGGCAAGCACGGTCTGGTGCAGAAGGAGCGCCACGGCGAGGACGCGCGCGGCAACGACGCGATCCTGACCGACGAGGGGCTGAAGGTGATGCGCGCGGCCCAGCCGGCCCACCTCGCGAGCGCGCGCAAGCGGGTGCTCGACCAGATCCCGCCCGAGCTGCTGCCGGAGCTGGCCAGGACCGTCACGGCGCTGGCCGACGCGCTCGCCTAGCGACCCGTCGGGATGCCCTCCGCCTCGGCCCACTGCGTGAGGTCGTCCTTGCGCAGCGCCGCCGCCAGCAGTTCCGGGAACTTGTCCGGCGTGCAGGCGAACGCGGGCGCGCCCAGCGCGTGCAGCTTCGCGGCCAGCTCGTGGTCGTAGGCGGGGGTGCCGGAGTCGCTGAGCGCCAGCAGGTTCACGACCGTGACGCCGCTCGCCACCAGTTCGCGGACCCGTCGCTGCAGCTCCGACTCCGAGCCGCCCTCGTACAGGTCGCTGATGATCACGACGACGGTGTCGGTCGGCCTGCGGACCAGCGTCTGGGCGTAGGCGACCGCGCGGTTGATGTCCGTGCCGCCGCCGAGCTGGGCGCTGAACAGCAGGTCGACCGGGTCGCTGAGCTGGTCGGTCAGGTCGGCGACCTCGGTGTCGAACACCACGAGCTTCGTCGAGATCGAGCGGATCGACGCGAGCGCCGACCCGAGCACGGCCGCGTGCACCAGCGAGTCCGCCATCGAGCCCGACTGGTCGACGAGCAGGACCACGTCCCGCATCGCCGCCGTCCGGCTGCGCCTGCGGTGGCCGATCAGGTCCTCGACGATCACCGTCCTGTGCTGCGGCTGGTAGTTCTTGAGGTTCGCCTTGATCGTGGTCGCCCAGTCGACGTCCGGCAGCTGCGGCCGGTGCGTGCGCTTCGAGCGGTCGACGGCGCCGCGCACGGCCTCGACGAGCCGGTCGGTCAGACGCCGCTCGATGTCCTCGACCACCTTGCGCACCACGGCCTTCGCGGTGTCGCGGGTGCGGGCCGGGATGGCGCGGGAGAGCTGGAGCAGGGTGCTGACGAGGTTCACGTCCGGCTCGACGGCCTGCAGCAGTTCGGGCTCCAGCAGCAGCTGCTTGAGACCGAGCTTCTCCACCGCGTCGCGTTGCATCACCTGCACGACGGACGTGGGGAAGTACTTGCGGACGTCGCCCAGCCACCTGTGCAACTGCGGCGAGCTGGCGCCCAGCCCGGCACCCCTGTCGCCACCGCCGCCGTAGAGGCCCGTGAGCGCGCCATCGCGCCGTTGGTCGTCCTCGCCCAGCTCGGACACGTCCTCGGCGCTCGGGCCCAGCAGCAGCCGCCAGCGCCTGAGTCGTTCAGCGGGCATTTCCGGGGTCATTTGAGGGCCGCTGCCACTTCTTCGGCCGCACGCACGACGTGAGGGCCGACGATGTCCGCGTCGAGCTTCTCCAGTGCCACGACACCCACGGACGCGCGTAGGCCGGGAACGCCGCGCACGGGTGCCGCGACGCCGAACGCGTTCGGCTGCAGTTCGCCCGCGGACGCGACCCAGGTGTCCGTCGGCTGCGAGATGGCCTTGCCGGCCGCCCCGCGGTGCACCGGGTGGCGCGAACCCACCCGGTACGCGACGTGGAACGCGGTCCACGACGGTTCGACGACGGCGACGGCCTGGGCCTCGCTGCCGTCCGCGACGGTCAGGTGCGCGGTGGCGCCGACCTTCTCCGCGAGCTCGCGCAGAGCCGGGTTGGCCGCCATCCGCAGCTGCGGCAGGACGTTCGAGGCGAGCCGGAGCACGCCCAGGCCGAGCCGCACCTTCGAGCCCTCGCGGCGCACCAGCCCGCGTGCCTGCAACGGCACGAGCAACCGGTACACCGCGGCCCTGGACGCGCCGATGGCCGTGGCGAGCTCCGAGATCGACGGTGCCTCGGACTCCGCCTCAGCGACAGCCTGGAGGAGCGCCAGACCCCGTTCCAGGGTCAGCGAGCTCTCCTTCGTCGCTCCGACCATCACGCACTCCGAATCGTGCCCACCACCTCGGCGAGACCCACCACGGAACCGCCCTCACCGGGAGCGGTCGCGGTCAGCCTGACCGTGTCGCCGTCTTCCAGGAAGGACCTCGTGGAGCCGTCGTCGAGCTTGAACGGTTCCTTGCCACCCCAGCTGAGCTCGAGGAACGAGCCGCGCTCGTCCTTCTCCGGTCCGGAGACCGTGCCGGACGCGAACAGATCACCTGGGCGCACCGTAGCCCCGTTCACCGTCATGTGGGCGAGCTGTTGCACAAACGACCACGACATTTCCCGGAACGGGGGTCGCGAGACGATCGTGTCGTTCAGCTCGACCGTGATGGTGATGTCCAGGCCCCACGGCTGGTCGGACGTCAGGTAGTCGTGCACCTTGTTCGGCAGCGGCGGCGTCGGGACGCGGGCAACCGAGAACGCTTCGAGCGGCGTGATCCACGCGCCGATCGACGTGGCGAACGATTTGGCCAGGAACGGGCCGAGCGGCTGGTACTCCCACGCCTGGATGTCGCGCGCCGACCAGTCGTTGACCAGCGCGACGCCGAAGACGTGCTCGGCCGCGCGGCTGGTCGAGACGTTCGCGGCCACGGGGCCACCGCAGACGAAGCCGACCTCGGCCTCGATGTCGAGCCGCTCCGAGGGGCCGAACTTCGGGCCCTCGCTGCCGCGCTTCTGGCCGTTGGGCCGCTTGATGTCGGTGCCGGAGACGTACACCGTGCCCGCGCGGCCGTGGTAGCCGATCGGGAGGTGCGTCCAGTTCGGCGTGAGCGCGTCGCCGTCCGGGCGGAACATGCGGCCGACGTTCTCGGCGTGGTGCCTGCTCGAGTAGAAGTCCACGTAGTCGCCGACGGTGAACGGCAGCTTCGCGGTCTCGATCCCGACCAGCTCGGCGCCCTTGGGGGCGGAGCTCGCCGAGACGATCTCGCGCAGCTTGGCCCGCAGCACGCTCCAGATCGGCCGGCCCGCGTTCAGCAGCGGGTCGAGCGAGTCGCCCTGGACGAACTCGCTGCACTTGCCCAGCGCGAGGCTCTTCAGGAGCAACGCCCGGCCGCCGACGCGGACGGCCACGCCCCCGTCGACGACGCCGTAGGGCAGGGTCTGCGGTCCGAACGGCTGGTCCTCGGTGAAGTCCGGGTCGCTGATCCAGCTCACAGCAGTCCAAGCTCCTCGAGGTCGGCGACCGGTTCGGCGAGCGAGCACGAGCCGTAGCTCGCGAACACCCCGCGGACGGCGTGCGCCGCCTGGTCGCTGAGCGCCTTGGCCTCGGCGGTGAGCGCCTCGGCGTCGGTGCTCGCGAGGGCCTCGCGGACGTCGCGGCCGCTCAGGCTGCGCGCCGTGGCGACGAGCAGGTTCAGGAAGCCGTGGTGGGTGAAGCCCTGCTCGTCGGTGTAGCGGACGGCCTTGTGCAGGCCGGCGGTCGCCTTGAACGCGACACCGCCACCGCTCACGACGGCCAGGAAGTCGGCGACCTCCTCGACGCTGGGGAAGTTCTCGGTGCTCAGGCCACCGCAGCGGAGCTTGGGCCAGCTGCCGTGCTCGATCACCCTGCGGACGCCGTCGAGCCACTCGGCTCCACCGCGGCGGGGTTCGACGACGCGGATGACGTCCTCGGGGACGAACTCCGACACGCGCTCGAGCCACACCTCGTCCACATCGGACGGTGCGGGCATCTCGACCATGCGCAGGGCCAGGAGCTCGCTGCGGCTCTCGACGATGGACACGGCCTTCGGCACGCCGCCGAGACCCGTGTCGATCACGAGGGACAGCGCGATCGGCTTCGGTGGTTTGACCTTGATGAGCTCGGTGATCAGTTCGGCGAGACGCGAGGCGGGGCACAGGAAAAGACCCATGACGCCGGACCACTCGCCGACTCGTCCGTCGAGGTGACCGCGCACCGCGTCGGACATCGACGCGTTCCCCGGAGGGAACAGCGCGGCATCGTCCACAAGCCTCGCGAGCAGGGGCGGAGTACCGCGCGGACCGGGCGCACGGAGTTCGACAGCGCTTGACACGGCTGACACGCTAGCCGGGTATCGGTAAGTGAACAAAGATGTCCGATAAACGGACGCCCCAGAGACAGTTTTCGGAGACGTCATGGCCCACTACCGCCAGGTCGGGGAGATCCCCCGGAAGCGCCACACCCAGTTCCGCAAACCGGACGGTGGGCTCTACGCGGAAGAGCTCATGGGAGTCGAGGGGTTCTCGGCCGACTCGGCCCTGCTCTACCACCGTTATTTGCCGACCGCGATCGTGAACGCGGAGACGGTGAAGGACGAGCGCGGGGTGGTCTCCCCGAACCTGCCGCTGAAGCCGCGCGCGTTCAAGACGCAGGACCTGACCTGGGCTTCCGACGAGGTCGACGCGGTGACCGGGCGGCGGAAGCTGTTCGGCAACCCGGACGTGACCATCGGTTTCGTGGTGGCCACCGCGCCGTCGCCGTTGTACCGCAACGCCTTCGGCGACGAGCTGCTGTACGTGCAGAGCGGGTCGGGCGTCATCGAGACGATCTACGGCGCGCTGGAGGTCGCGGACGGCGACTACGTCGTGATCCCGACGTCGTGCACGTACCGGGTGGTGCCGGCAGCGCCGATGTCGTTGCTGGTGCTGGAGGCGACGGGGCACATCGGGCCGCCCAAGCGGTACCTGTCGAAGGCCGGCCAGTTCCTGGAGCACTCGCCGTACTGCGAGCGGGACGTCCGCGGTCCGGTGGAGCCGTTGCTGGTCGAGGGGACCGACGTCGACGTGCTCGTGCGGCACCGGGCGGGGCTGACCAGGTTCACCTACGCCAACCACCCGTTCGACGTGGTGGGCTGGGACGGGCACCTGTACCCGTGGGCGTTCAACATCCGCGACTTCGAGCCGATCACCGGCCGCGTGCACCAGCCGCCGCCCGTGCACCAGACGTTCGAGGGCCCGAACTTCGTCGTGTGCTCGTTCGTGCCGCGCAAGGTGGACTACCACCCGCTGGCCGTGCCGGTGCCGTACAACCACGCGAACGTCGACTCGGACGAGCTGATGTTCTACGTCGGCGGCAACTACGAGGCCCGCAAGGGGTCGGGCATCGGGATCGGCTCCCTCTCGCTGCACCCGTCCGGCTGCACGCACGGACCGCAGCCGGGAGCTGTCGAGGCGTCGCTGGGCGTGGACTACTTCGACGAGACCGCGGTCATGGTCGACACCTTCCGCCCGCTGGAGCTCGGCGAGGCGGCGGAGGCCTGTGAGGACCCGGCGTACGCCTGGACTTGGGCCCGTCGCGGTCCGGCCTGATTTTCTGTCGGAGGTCCTCGCTACTTTGGTCTCGTGAGGACACGAGCCGTTCCGACGCGCTGGCAGGGCCTGGGCAAGGCCCTGCCGGTGCTGTGGGGCCTCTACACGGGCTCCGGCTCCGTGCCGTACCGCGTGTGCGTCGACCTGGCCGCGGGCTCGGCCAAGTGCAGCTGCCCGTCCCGCAAGTTCCCCTGCAAGCACGCCATCTCGCTGCAGGAGCTCGACCTCCCCGACGCGCTGCCGCCCGACTGGGTGGAGGAGTGGACCCAGCGCCGCGCGGCGCGTGAGCTCGACTCGTCGCCGGAGGCCGTCGCCCGGCGGCAGCGCGCTCGGGAGAAGACCGCCGACCGCAGGGCCGCGGCGATGTCGTCGGGCATCGACGGCCTGCGCGACTGGCTGCTCGACGTGGCGTCGGCGGGCGTCGCGTCGCTGCCGGGCCGCCCGGCCTCGTGGTGGCAGGCGTTCATCGCGCGCATGATCGACGCCCAGGTCCCCGGCGTGGCCGGTGCCGTGGCCGAGATCCAGGAGATCGTGGCGCGCTCGGGCCCGCGCTGGACCTCCGACGTGGCCGACCGCCTCGGCGGCCTGCACCTGCTCTGCTTCGTCCAGCCGCGCTCCCGCCTGGGCGTGACGGTCCCGGAGGAGACCGTGCGCGCCACGCCGGGCGTGTTCGACCGCTGGGTGGCCCTGCTGCGCCTGGAGACCGACGATGGCCGCGTCCGCACCGTCCGCCAGTGGTGCTGGGGCCGGGAGTCCGGGCACTGGGTGGTCGCCATCCGCCACTCGGCCGTGGGCGCCCCCGTACCGCTGCTGCCGCACGGCCTGGAGTCCTCCGCCCTGGTCCACCCCTACCCGGGGTCCGACCGCGTCGCCCTGGGCGATCTGGAGGGCTCGAAGACCCCGGACCCGGTGCCCGCACCGGACTCGTGGCGCGCCGCCCTGGCCTCCCTGGAGCCGATGCTGGTGGCCGACCCGTGGCAACGCCTGTTCCCGCTCGGCTGCGCCGCCGTCCGGCTCTGCGGCGGCTCGCTGGCCGACGGCTCGGGCCACGCGCTGCCGGTGCGCGACGACAGCGGCCTGGACATGGCGCTGGCGCTGACGGGCGGCGTGCCGTTCGACGCGTGGGGGCTGTGGGACGGCCACGCGCTGCGGCTGGGCGCGATCACGGTGGACGGCAAGCTGGAGGTGGTCGCGTGACCGCCGTCGAGACCCGCGGCTCCGCCTCGGCCCGCCGGGTTCTCACCGACCGGCGTCCGTGCGCACCGACGGCGCCTGCGTTCGGGCGGCTTCGCCCCGCTCGCGAGCCGAACCGGGCAGGAGGCGCGGTTGGGCCGGCATCTCGCGTCCGCCGCGAGGTCCCGGAGTCGAGCGGTGTCCGCCGGGTCGCGCTCGCCCCACCCCGCGCCGCAACGTCGCTCGGCACCTCGGCGCGTCTCCCGGTTGCGCGGTTCCGCCGCGCCTCCCGCCCCGGCCTCGCGTCGCCCTGCCACGTCCTCTGCACCCCGGAGGTGGTTGCGTGAAGGCCGACTGGTCCGCCACCGTCCAGAACCTCCTCATCGGCACGGCGAGGGGCGGCGGCGACCCGACCGAGCTCCTCTCCGCCTGCGCCGCCCTCGGCGTGGCCGCGTTCGGCGCCACGCTGCCGCCGGCGGCGCAGGCCGACCCCGTGCCGCTCGCCCCGGTCGAGACCGCCGTGTTCCCGCGCCCGGCCGCGAAGGCCGTCCTCGAAGCGATCATGAGCCTCGACGACGAGGTCCTGCTCACCGAGTGGTGCGCGCTGGCCAAGGCCGGTGGCGTCGTCGCCGAGCACCGCATGCTGCCCGCCCTGCTCGCCCTCGGCACCGCGCGGCCGGGTCTCCGTGCCGCCGTGGTCGAGGTGCTGGGCGTCCGGGGGCGCTGGCTCGCGAACACCCGCCCCGGCTGGTCCTGGGCGAGCGGGCAGGCGCCGCTCGTCGACGAGGTGCCGCTGGAGGAGATCCTCGACCTGCCCAGCGCCCAGCGGGTCAGGGCGCTGCGCCGCAAGCGCAAGGCCGATCCGCTCGGGGTCGGCGGGTTCATCGTCAGCGAGTTCGAGGCCTCCCGTCGTTCGGCCGACCGCCAGGTGCTGGTCAGCGCGCTGGAGACCGGTCTCAACGAGCAGGACGAGCGGCTGCTCGAAGCGGCGCTCGACGACCGGGCGGCGGCCGTGCACGACGAGGCACTGCGGCTCCTGCGCAAGCTGCGGCGCACGCGGTTGGCCGCTCGCGCCGCCCATCGGCTGCGGCACGGCCTCCGGCTCACGGCCGACGGTCTCGACGTGCGGCCGGACGAGCTGTGGACGCGGCCGGCCGACGCGCAGGAGGAGCGCGACCTCATGCGCGACGGGTCCGAGAAGGGCGTGGCCGGGCGCATCCGGGCGGCGGCCGCGAGCGTGCCGCCGTCGTACTGGACCTCGACGCTCAAGGCCGACGACGCCAAGGCCGCCGGCATCCTCCGCAGGGGGCCGTGGGCCGCCGCGTTGCTGAGAGGTGCCGCGGACCAGCTCGCCGCCGCGCAGGACCCACGTCCGTGGGCCGTCGCGGCCGCCGAGACGCTGACCGGCATGGAGCAGCTCGAGATGCTCGCGGCGCTGCCGGCCGAGGTCGCCGAGCAGGCGGTCGTGGCCGTGTCGAAGAACTGGCACTACGACCTGCTCGACCACGCGTGCTCCCAGCTGCCGGCGCCCTGGTCGCCGGAGACCACCCGCGCGTTGCTGCACCGCTACGCCGCCCTGCCCGACCCGCGCTGGCGGTCCGGCAGGCCGCCCAACGTGCTGCTGGCTCGGGGCGACGCCGACCTGCTCGGCGCCAGCTGGGAGGCTCTGACCCGTCGCTGGCCGGAGAGCTCCCTGGAGCTGGAGGTCCTCGGACTCCGGATCCGCCTGCGCGAATCGTTCGCACCACCGACCCAGGAGGTCCCGTGACCGCCGTGCTCAGGCCGACGGCCGAACAGCAGTACGCCGCCGAGCTGGAGGCCGTCGCGGCGCAGGACGACCGGCAGCGGCCGCCGAACTGGCGCCTGTCGCCGCAGGCCGTGGTGACGTACGTGCTCGGCGGCACGCTGGCGGACGGCACGGTGATCACGCCGAAGTACGTCGGCTCTCGGCGGCTCGTCGAGGTCGCGGTCGGCACGCTCGTCACGGACAGGGCGCTGCTGCTCGTGGGGGTGCCGGGCACGGCCAAGTCGTGGCTGTCCGAGCACCTCGCGGCGGCGATCAGCGGCGACTCGACGCTGGTGGTGCAGGGCACCGCCGGCACGAGCGAGGACCAGGTCCGCTACGGCTGGAACTACGCCCGCCTGATCGCCGAGGGCCCGAGCGAGAACGCGCTGGTGCCGAGCCCGGTGATGAAGGGCATGCGGCAGGGGTCGGTGGTCAGGGTCGAGGAGCTGACCCGCATGCCGTCCGAGGTGCAGGACTCGTTCATCACGATCCTCAGCGAGAAGTCGCTGCCGGTGCCGGAGCTGAGCTCGCAGGTCCAGGCCGTGCCGGGGTTCACGGTCATCGCGACGGCCAACGACCGCGACCGCGGCGTCAACCAGATGTCGTCGGCGCTCGCCCGGCGCTTCAACACCGTCGTGCTGCCGCCGCCCGCGACCGAGGACGCCGAGGTCGAGATCGTCGTCACGCGCGCGCAGCAGCTCGGCAAGGCGCTGCAGCTGCCAGCCGAACCGCCCGCGCTCGACGAGGTGCGCCGGGTCGTGCGGATCTTCCGCGAGCTGCGCGGCGGGTCCACGGTGGACGGTCGCACGCAGCTGAAGAAGCCGAGCGGCAGCCTGTCCACGGCCGAGGCCATCTCGGTCATCGCGAACGGCATGGCGCTCGCCGGGCACTTCGGCGACGGCACGCTGGGCGCGGACGAGCTGGCGAGCGGGCTCATCGGGTCGGTGATCAAGGACAGGGTGTCGGACGCGACGGTGTGGCAGGAGTACCTGGAGACGGTGCTGAAGGAGCGCGCCGAGTGGCGCGACCTCTACCGGGCCTGCCTGGACGTCAGCGGTGCCTAGAACGGGCGCTGACGTGGGCACCGAGCCGGTCCTGCTCGGCATCCGGCACCACGGACCGGGCTCGGCCAGGATGGTCCGGCGGGCGCTGGAGCAGACCCGGCCGGCGCTCGTCCTGATCGAGGGCCCACCCGAGGCGGACGGGCTCCTGGAGCACGTCCACGCCCTCACGCCGCCGGTCGCGATCCTGCTGCACGACGAGACCGACCCCGAGAACGCCGCGTTCTGGCCGTTCGCGGAGTTCTCGCCGGAGTGGCAGGCCCTGCGCTACGCCGACGAGAACGGCACCACCGCCCGGTTCTTCGACCTGCCGGCCGCGGCGTCGATCGGCGACGACGGCCCGAGCGGGAACGTCGACCCCATCGGCCTGCTCGCCGAGGCCGCCGGTTTCGACGACCCGGAGCGCTGGTGGGAGGACGTCGTCGAGCACAGTGCGACCGACCCGCTCGACCTCGCCGACGCCATCGCCGAGGCCATGGTGGCGGTGCGCGGCGAGTTCGAGGCCGAGGTCGGCGAACGCACCCTGCGACGGGAAGCGTTCATGCGTCAGACGATCCGCAAGGCGCGCAAGGAGACCGACGGCCCGATCGTGGTCGTGTGCGGTGCCTGGCACGTCCCGGCGCTGATGACCAAACCGACCGTCGCCGCGGACACGGCGTTGCTGAAGGGCCTGCGGCGCCGCAAGATCTCCGGCACCTGGGTCCCGTGGAGCCACGGCCAGCTCGCCGCGGAGTCGGGCTACGGCGCGGGCGTCGACTCGCCGGGCTGGTACGCGCATCTGTGGCAGCACCAGGACGACGTGGTGCCGCGCTGGTTCGCCAAGGCCGCCGCGGTGCTGCGGGAGGAGGACCTGCCGGCGTCGACCGCGAGCGCCGTGGAAGCCGTCCGGCTCGCGGAGACCCTGGCCGCGCTCAGGGAACGCCCGAGCGCCGGGCTGAGCGAGGTGAACGAGGCCGCGCTCGCGGTGCTGTGCGGCGGCGAGGAGATCCACCTCCGGCTGGTGCACCGCAAGCTCGTCGTCGGCGAACGCCTCGGCGAGGTCGGCGATGCCGTCCCGCGCTCCCCGCTCGCGGCGGATCTCCAACGCCTGCAACGACGACTGCGCCTGCCCGCGGACGTCCAGCCCAAGCAGCTCAAGCTCGACCTGCGCAAGGACACCGACCGCGAACGCTCGAAACTCCTGCAGCGGCTGGACGTTCTCGGCGTCCCGTGGGGCAAGCAGGACCGCTCCAACTCGCTCGGCACGTTCGCCGAGACCTGGCAGCTGCGCTGGGACCCGGTCTTCGCGGTGTCCGTCGCGGTCGCCGCGCGCCACGGCACGACGGTCCACACGGCCGCCGAGAACGTCCTGACCCAGGCCGCCAAGGACGCCGCGCGGGTGGCCGACGCCGCCGCGACGCTGACCAGGTCCGTGGGCTGTGAGCTGCCGAAGGCCGTCACCGAGGCTCGCAACGCGCTCGACCGGACCGCCGCCATGGCCACCGACGCCCTCGAACTCCTGGCGGCCCTGCCCGATCTCGCCCGCACGGTCCGCTACGGCTCGGTCCGCGGCACCGACCCGGAGCTGCTGCGCGTCGCCCTGCACGGCCTGCTCACCCGAGGCGCGGTCGGCCTCCCGATCGCCTGCCGCGGCATCGACGACGAGACGGCCGAGAACGCGCTCGCCACGATCGACGGCGCCCACGAGGCCACCCGCCTCGCCGCCGACGAGGACCACCAGAAGACCTGGTGGCGAGCGCTCCACGCGGTGGTCAAGGGCGAGGCGCACGGCCTGCCGACGGGCAGGGCGACCAGGCTGCTCTGGGAGGCGGGGGAGCTGACCAGCGACGACGTGGCCGCCCGCCTGCACCGCAGCGTCGCCACGTCGTTCGTGGCGGGCTTCCTGCGCGGCTCGGCCACCCTGCTGGCGGCCGACCCGCGCCTGTTCGGGCTCATCGACGAGTGGCTGACGGGCCTGCGCGGCGAGGCGTTCGACGACGCCCTGCCGTTGCTGCGCCGGGCGATCACCGACTTCACGCCCGCCGAGCGGCGCCTGCTCGGCGAACGCGTCGTGGCCGGTCAGACCCCCGCGCCCGCCGAGGACGACGAGTGGGACCCGGAGATCGCGCACCGGCTCGCGGAGCACGTCCGGAGCCTGCTGGCCTGAGTTTGGCGACCGGCGGATCCGGTGATCCTCCAGCCGTGACCGCACCGGAAGAAGACCTCGCCACGCCGGCCGCCGACGACCTCGCGGCACCGGCCGAGACCGACCGCGCCGCCGCGGACGAGCCGCGCCGCACGACGTCGGACGAGATCCACCTGACGCCGCCGGACGAGAGCCGCCTCGACGAGTCGCAGCAGCTCATCGACGAGGCCAAGAAGATCGCCCACGACCTGCGCGAAGAGGTCCCGGACACCACGCCGGAACCGCCGCGCGAAGAAGGCTCCCCGGCGAACTAGTGGCGCGTCTCGGAACGTCGGCGAGGTAATCCACGCTCAGCAGGGCACCTCGCGGCACCCGAGCAACGCCCACACACGAACACACCCAGAGAAAGGGGGTG
>NZ_JBHYGW010000031.1:0-85740 GCF_042738015.1 Lentzea sp. NPDC059081 | reverse complement strand
CGCCGAGGGCGCGGTAGCCCCCGATCAGATTGCCGGGGGTTCGGGGGCAGAGCCCCTGAGGGAAAGCACGCACCGCAGTCTCGCCGCCCGCAAGGTGACCAACCGCAAGGTCGCGACTCGTACGGCACCCGCACGCCGACCACCTCTCCTCACCACCCAAAACACCCCGAACCCCACCCCACCTACCCCCGATTGGCCCCCACCCCACCCGCTCACCTACACTGGTCGGGTTGCCTCGGCGAGGGCGAGCTCCCCAGCTCAACGTGATCGACGCGGTGGCTTGATGCCGCGCGTGTTGACCGTTTCCGCGCTGCTCGCCGCCGCAGGCCACCACCAAGCCTCACCCGCGAACACACTTGTGCACCGCCCCGACGTACAAGGCCAGACTTGTAAGGAGTACCCCACCGTGTCCGAGGTCCGTCTCGCCGCTGAGCAGCGCACCGAATTCGGCAAGGGCGCCGCCCGCCGTACCCGTCGCGCCGGCAAGATCCCCGCGGTGCTCTACGGCCACGGTTCCGACCCGAAGCACCTGGCCCTGCCGGCGCTCGAGTTCGCCCGTGTCGTCCGCGAGCACGGTCAGAACGCCGTCCTCACCCTCGCCTTCGACGGCGGGAACGAGCTGGCGCTCACCAAGACCGTCACCACCCACCCGATCAAGAACTACATCGAGCACGTCGACCTGCTCCTCGTCCAGCGGGGCGAGAAGGTCACCGTCGACATCCCGGTCGTCGTGACCGGTGAGGCCGCCTCCGGCACGCTCGTCACCCAGGACGCCACCACCATCAGCGTGGAGGCCGACGCCCTGAACATCCCCGAGCAGGTCGAGCTCTCGATCGAGGGCAAGGAGGCCGGCACCCAGATCCACGCCGGCGACCTCGAGCTGCCGAAGGGCACCACGCTGGTCACGGACGCCGAGGCCCTCATCATCGCCGTGAACGAGGCGCCGTCCGCGGCGCAGCTCGAGGGCGACGAGGCTGCCGAAGAGGCGCCTGAGGCCACCGAGGAGAGCTGAGCCCCATCACGTCGGGCCGCACAGACGGCGCGCCACCCCCTCACGAGGGGGGAGGCGCGCCGTTGCAGTACCTGAGCCCGACCGACGTGAGGTCGAAGACGTTCCGCCGCAAGCGCCAGGGCTACGACCCCGGTCAGGTGAACGAGTTCCTGCTGATCATCGCCGACGCGCTGGCCGGCCGGCTCCGCCTGAACCCGGACCACGTGCGCACCGTCCGGTTCGCCACGGTCCCGAACGGCTACGACCCGTTGAGCGTCGACGGCGTCCTGCACCTGCTGGAGTTCCAGGTCCGCAACGGCATCGTGCCGCCCACGGGCCTGAACACCGGCGAGGACCTGCGCGGGCGCAAGCTGCCGAAGTCCGGCACCGGCTACGATCGCGCCGAAGTCGACGCCTTCGTGGTGCGCGCCGCGGCCAACCTGGACGGCCGGGGCGCCATGACCTCCACCGAGGTCCGCAACACCCGGTTCAGCACCACGTCCGGCCTGCTGGGCAAGGGCTACCAGGTGCAGGCCGTCGACACGTTGCTGGACGATCTCGAGCAGGAGTTGCGGTTCCGTGGACGCTGACCTCGCCCTCGTCGTCGGGCTGGGCAACCCAGGCCCGAAGTACGAGGGCAACCGCCACAACATCGGCTTCCTGGTCCTCGACGAGCTGGCCGCGCGCATGAGCGGCAAGTTCAAGGCCCACAAGTCGGGCGCCGAGGTCGTCGAGGGCCGCCTGTCCGGCCACCGCGTCGTCCTCGCCAAGCCCCGCAGCTTCATGAACCTCTCCGGCGGCCCGGTCGCGAGCGCCGTGAAGTTCTTCAAGCCCACCACGGTTCTCGTGGTCCACGACGAGCTGGACCTGCCGTTCGCCCAGCTGCGGATGAAGCTCGGCGGCGGCGACAACGGCCACAACGGACTCCGCTCGATCACGAAGTCCCTGGGCACCAAGGACTACCACCGCCTGCGCTTCGGCGTGGACCGCCCGTCAGGCCGCCAGGACCCGGCCGACTACGTCCTGAAGGACTTCTCCACCGTGGAGCGCAAGCAGCTCGCGTTGGAGATCGACCGGGCGGCGGACGCGGCCGAGGCCCTCGTCACCAAGGGCCTCGAAGCCGCGCAGAACGCGTTCCACTAGACCAGCGCGGCCGCCGCGGACCGGCGCAACTTGCCCGACGGCGTCTTCGGCAACGTCCCCGGCGGCTGCACCACCACGGCGAACGGCCGCAACCCGACGGCGTCGACGACCCGCGCCGTCACCTGCTTGACCAGGTCCTTCTCCGCGGCGTCATCGCCGGCGAGCTTCGACTCCAGCACCACGGCGAACCGTTCGCGCTGAGTCCCCGCGTCCAGCCGCACGGCGACGGCGTTGCCGGCCCGCACGCCCTCCACCGAGCACGCGGCACGCTCCACGTCGGTCGGGTAGATGTTCCGCCCGCCCATGATGATGACGTCCTTGCGCCGCCCGCAGACGACGACCTGACCGTCCTCCACCAGGTACCCGAGGTCTCCTGTGGACAGCCAGCCCTCGGCGTCCTGAGTGGCCAGTGGACCGTCCACGGTGAGGTACCCCGGCGTGACGGCCTCGCCCCGGATCTGGAGCTCGCCGACGTCCCGCACGCCCAGCACGTCGCCGAAGTCCGACACCACCCGCAGCTCCAGCCCCGGCAGCGGCGGCCCGAGCAGCGGGAAAGCCCTCCCCTTCTCGGCGGGAACAGCGCGTTTGTCGGCCTCGACGGCGTCGGCGTCCACGACGTCCACCGACAAACCGGTGAACAAAGGCGCGAAAGCCACACCGAGAGTGGTCTCCGCCATTCCATAGGCGGCCAAGATGGACTCCGGGCGCAATCCGAAACGAGCCCCGGCCGAAACGAAGGACTCCACCGCGGCGGGGTCGATCGGTTCGGCTCCGTTCAACGCCAGTCGCATTGACGACAGGTCGAACGAGTCGGACGAGGAAGCCAGCCTGCGCGCCACGATCGCGTACGCGAAGTTCGGCGCGGCGGTGATGGTGCCTCGGTACCTGGTGATCAGGTCGGCCCACAACGTCGGGCGCGACAGGAAGTCGACAGGCGTGACCTTCACCAGTTCCAGCCCGAACAGCATCGGCACGGTCAGGAAGCCGACCATCCCCATGTCGTGGAACAACGGCAGCCACGACACCATCACGTCGGACGAGGGGTCCAGCGCCGCCGCGATCTTCATTCCGTTCGCGTTCGCCATCAGATTGCGGTGTGTGATGCGCACCGCTTTCGGATCCGCGGTGGACCCACTCGTCAACTGCAGCAGAGCCGTGGCATCCTCGGGGGTGGGAACAGGAGCAGCGATCGGCTCCGCGTCTAGCTCAGACAGCTTGCGGTAGGGGATTCCGTGCTGGTCCAGCACGGGAGCCAGGGCGTCGAAAGGGCTGCCGAGCAGGACCAGGCGCGAGTCGATCATGGCGAGCACCCGCAGCGTGTCCTCGGCCCACTCGGCCAGGTCGGTGCGTGGTGTGGGTTGATGCAACATCGTGACGCTGCCACCACACAGCCATGCGGCCTGCACGGCGGGGGCGATCACGGCTGGTTCGGCGGCGAGCACGGCGATCGCGGTGCCCGGCGCCACGTCGAGCGCACCGGCCATCCGCCGGGCGCGTTCGTGCACCTCGGCCCAGGTCCGGCGGACGGGCGCGGCGGGTTCACCCGTCGTCATTCCCCTGTCCCCGCCGTTGGAGGCCGTCGCCAGCATCACATCCACGAACTGACTCATGTTCGCGATCGTAGTGGCGCCGTTTGGTCCATCAGGGCGAAACGTTGTGCCACGCGAAACGCGATACTCCCCAGTACAGGTACGCAGGAGGAGGTCATTGGTGGATCGGGGCGGCCCCGGAGCGCAGCATTCCCTTCCCGCGCATCCGGCACCTCTGCTGTCCGCTCAGGACGTGGCCCTGGTCGCGTTCCACCGGCCCCCGAGGGGTCAGCGCGGGTACGACGCGGCGGAGGTGGACTCGTTCCTCGACCGCGTCGAGGCGACCATGCGCAGCAGGGACATCCTGACGCGCGAGGACGTGCTGAACGTGAAGTTCAGCTCGGCGTCCCGCGACCCCGGTTACGACGTCAACGAGGTCAACGTCTTCATGGAGCTCGTGGCCGACACGTTGCGGTCCACTCCGCAACGGCAGCAGGCCTCGGCGCCGGCGCAGGGTGCGCACGCCACGTCGCAGGCGATGAGACCCGCGGTCAGACTCTCCCCCGACGACGTCGCCGCCGTGCGCTTCCACAAGCCCAGACCGGGGACCCGCGGGTACCACGAAGGCCAGATCGACGCGTTCCTCGACCGGATCGAGGCCACCCTGCGCGGCAGGGACAACCTGACGGCCGGGCAGGTCCAGGACGCCGTGTTCGGCGAGTCGGCCCCCGGAACGTTCGGGTACGACCAGGAGGACGTGGACACGTTCCTCGACCTCGTGGTCCTGATGTTCGAGACGGCGCCACCGCCGCCCAAGGCGCCTCCCGTGACGACCCAGCTGCCGCGTCAGCAACAGGGACCCCAGCAGAGGCGTCCACAACCGCCGCAGCGCCCCCAGCAGCAGGCTCCCGTGCAGAGACCGGCCGCGCCAGCGTCCGTCGACTCTCCGAAGCTCACAGCCGCCGACATCCGCAACGTCGCGTTCCACCGCCCTCCCCGCGGCCGCCGCGGCTACCAGGAGTCCCAGGTGGACGCGTTCCTGGACCGCATCGAGGCCACGCTCCTCGGCCAGGACAACCTGACCGGCAAGGACGTCCGCGACGTCCGGTTCTCCCGTCCGCTCATCGGACGACGCGGGTACGACGAGACCGAGGTGGACGCGTTCCTGGGCCAGATCGAGCAGCAGCTCTCCGGCCCGATGCGCAGCATGCCCCCGGTGAAGTCCTGGAAGGACCTGCGCCAGCTGCGGATCCCGCAGGCGCCGGCCGGTCAGCGCGGCTACCGCACCGCGCAGGTCGACCGGATGCTCGAGGAGATCGGCGTCGCGCTCGACGGCATGCTGGGGGCGACCTCCGAGGAGGTCATGAAGGCGCGCTTCAGCTACGCGCTGCTCTCCGGCCAGGGCTACGACACGTCGTTCATCGACGAGCTGCTGCCCCAGCTGGCGAACGAGCTCCGCCGCCGGGGCAAGTAGCCCGCACCGCGAGCGGCGCTCAGCCCTCCACGACCTCCGCCGCGACCATCCACGCCGCCTCGACGTCGGACTCCTCGGCCAGCACGCCGCGGAGCTCGGCGTCGAGCTTCAGCAGCCGGTCGGGGTCGGTCGCGGCCTCGGCCAGCGCGGCGTGCAGCTCGGCCTCCTTCTTGTGCAGCACCTCGAGCCGCCGTTCCAGCCGCGCCAGCTCCTTGCGGGCGGCGCGCTGGTCGGCGGCGTTGGAGGGCGCTTTGTCGGCGGCCGGGGCGGCAGCGGCGCTTTCCCTGTCGCGCAGGGAGTCGCGGCGCTTGAGGTACTCCTCGATGCCGCCGGGCAGGTCGGTCAGGCCGCCGTCGCCGAAGAGCGCCACGACCTTGTCGCAGACGCGCTCGACGAGGTACCGGTCGTGCGAGATCACGACGAGCGTGCCGGCCCACGAGTCGAGCAGGTCTTCCAGCTGCTGCAACGTGTCGATGTCGAGGTCGTTCGTCGGCTCGTCGAGCAGCAGCACGTTCGGCTCGGCCATCAGCAGCCGACACAGCTGCAACCGCCGCCGCTCACCGCCGGACAGGTCCGACACGGGCGTCCACTGCTTCTGCGACGAGAACCCGAACCGCTCGCCCAGCTGCGAGGCCGACATCTCGTACTTGCCGAGCACGACGCGGCGGGCGACCTCCTCGATCGCCTCCAGCACGCGCATCGACCCGTCGAGGTCGAGCAGCTCCTGCGACAGGTGGGCGATCTTGACCGTCGCGCCCTGGATCCGCTTGCCCGTCTCGGTCTCGCGCTCCCCCGCCAGCAGGCGCAGCAACGTCGTCTTGCCGGAGCCGTTGACGCCGACCAGACCGATCCGCTCACCGGGCCCGATGCGCCACGTCAGGTCGCGCACCAGCACGCGGTCCGGAATGGACAGTGTGACGTCCTCGAGCTCGATCACCGTGCGCCCCAGGCGCTTCTTGGCGAACGCGAGCAGCTCCACCTTGTCGCGCAACGGGGGCACGTCCGCGATCAACGCCTCCGCCGCCTCGATCCGGTAGCGCGGCTTCGAGGTCCGCGCGGGCGCGCCGCGGCGCAGCCACGCGAGCTCCTTGCGCGCCAGGTTCTGCCGCTTCTCCTCGAGCGTGTCGGCGAGGCGCTGCCGCTCGGCGCGCGCGTAGATCCAGTCGGCGTACCCGCCCTCGTACTGCTCGACCTTGCCCTTCACGACTTCCCACGTGCGGTTGCAGACCGTGTCGAGGAACCACCGGTCGTGGGTGACGACGACGAGCGCGCTCCTGCGGGACAACAGGTGTTCCGCGAGCCACCGCACGCCTTCGACGTCCAGGTGGTTCGTCGGCTCGTCGAGCACGAGCAGCTCGAGGTCCTGGATCAGCGCGGCGGCCAGCGCGACGCGGCGCCGCTCGCCACCGGACATCGTGGAGACGACGGAGTCGAGGCCCAGCGCGGTGATGCCGAGTCCGTCCAAAATGGACCGCACGCGGGCGTCGGCCGCCCACTCGTGCTCGGACTCGAACCCGAGCGGGTCGATCACGGCGTTGCGCACGGTGGAGCCATGCGGCAGCTCGGTCCGCTGCGTCACGACGGCCATCCGCAGCCCGCGCGAGCGCGACACCCGGCCGTCGTCGGCGGGTTCCAGCCCGGCCAGCACCTCGAGCAGCGTCGTCTTGCCGCCGCCGTTCAGGCCGACGACACCGATCCGGTCGCCCTCGTTGACGCCGAGCGACACGCCGTCGAGCAGCGGACCGACGCCGAACGACTTCGACACGGACTCCAGGTTGACCAGGTTGGCCATCGAAACCTCACGACTCAGAAGAAAATGCCCCGCACGAGGCTACCTACCGGACCCGAAGGCGCTGTTCGCCAGCCGACGCTGTTACGCGTGCACCTCGGGTGGGGTGGGCTTGGGCTCTTCGGTCGTGATCACGCGCGCACCGGGCACCGGCCCGTGCGCGACCCGGACGGTGCGGCACACGCCGGCACCGGCCAGCTCGGCGGCCACGCGGACCGCCGTGTCGCCGTCCTCGCACAGGAACGCCGTCGTGGGCCCGGACCCGGACACGATGCCGGCCAGCGCGCCGGCGTCGACACCCGCCCGCAGCGTGCGGCGCAGGTTCGGGCGCAGCGAGACGGCGGCGGCCTGCAGGTCGTTGCCCAGCAGCAGCGCGAGCTGGCGCGGGTCGCCGGACGACAGCCCCTCCAGCACCGCCTCGACCGGGCCGACGCGGGGCGGGTCGCCCTCGGCGCGCAGGCGGTCCAGCTCGTCGAAGACGTCCGGAGTGGACAGACCGCGCCGGTCGAACGCGATGACCCAGTGGAACTGGTGGCGGCCGAGCACGGGCACGATCCGCTCGCCGCGGCCCGTGCCGAGAGCGGTGGCGCCGTAGAGGGCGAACGGGACGTCGGCACCGAGCTTGCCGGCCAGCTCGGCCAGCTCGTCGCGGCTGATGTCGAGCCGCCACAACGACGACAGGCCGACCAGCGCCGCCGCCGCGTCGGCACTGCCGCCCGCCATGCCGCCCGCGACCGGGATGGCCTTGCGGATGACGACGCGGACCTTCGGGTCGTCCGCGTCCTTGCCGACGTGCGCCGCGAGCAGCTGGACGGCGCGCCAGGCGAGGTTGGAGGCTCCGGTGGGCACCTGGTCGGCGCCCTCTCCGTACACCTCGACGCCGGGCTCGTCGGCGACCGCGACGGTGACCTCGTCGACCAGCGAAAGCGCCTGGAAGACCGTCACCAGGTCGTGGTAACCGTCCGGGCGCACGTCACCCACGGCCAGGTGCAGGTTGACCTTGGCCGGGACGCGAACTGTGACCGGGGGAGGAACGACTGCGAGCACCACGTCAGCCTACGGGCGTTCTCGGGTCCCGGACTCCTCCCCCGGCCATCGTCACCGTCAGACCGGGATGACCGAGCCGTTGTACGTCTGCTTGATGTAGTCCTTCACCTGCTGCGAGCCGAGCAGCTCCGCGAGGTCCTTCACGCGCTTGTCGTCCTTGAGCTCGGTGCGCGTGACCAGGCCGTTCGCGTTCGGGTTGCCCTCGGCCTTCTCCAGCGCGAGCGAGTCGGTGGCGGGCTTGAGACCGGCGTCGATGGCGTAGTTGCCGTTGATGACCGACGCGTCGGTGTCCTCCAGCGAACGCGGCAGCTGAGCGGCCTCAAGGGGCACGAACTGGAGGCCCTTCGGGTTCTCCGCGAGGTCCCGGACGGTCGGCTGGTCGACCGGCTTGAGCTTGATGAGGCCGTTCGCCTCCAGCAGCTTCAGGCCGCGGGCCTCGTTCGTGGCGTCGTTGGCCACGGCGACCTTGGCACCCGACGGCAGCTCGTCGAGCTTCTTGTACTTCTTCGAGTACAGGCCCAGCGGCTCGACGTGGACGGGCGCGACCCACTCGACCTTCGCGCCGCTCTCCTTCGTGAACGTCGCCAGGTACGGGACGGTCTGGAAGTAGTTGGCGTCCAGCGAGCCGTCGACCAGCGCCGTGTTGGGCTGCACGTAGTCGGTGAACTCGACGACCTCGATCTTCAGACCCTTCTGCGCGGCGAGGTTGTCGGCCACGTACTTCAGGATCTGGGCGTGCGGGACGGGCGAGACGCCGACCTTGAGCGTGTCGGACGCGCTGGAGCCGGACGAGCAGGCGGACAAAACAGTCAAAGCGACCGCGATCAGGGCAGCCTTAATACGCATGATGTTCCTTTTGAGAATTTTCTACTGGTTCAGACGGAGGCGTGCCGGCGCCGGTCGGACGCACGGGCGGCACGGGTGAAACCGAGCTGGATCACGGTCGTGAGCACGGCGAGCCACGCCACGGTGCTCCACAGGATCCGGTCGTTGAAGCGCTGGTAGCCCTCGCGGATGGCGAGGTCGCCGAGGCCACCGCCGCCGATCACGCCGGCCATCGCCGAGTACCCGATGAGGGCGATCACGGTAACGCCGATGGCGTTGATCAGCGCGGGCAGCGACTCGCGGATCAGCACGCTCCTGACGATCCTCAGCGTCGAGGCGCCGGTGGTGATCGCGGCCTCGACCACGGTCACGTGCACCTCGGACAGGATGTTCTGCACGAGCCGCCCGACGAACGGGATCGCTCCCACGGCCAGCGGCACGATGACCGCCGTGCTGCCGATGGAGCCGCCGACGATCAGGCGGGTGACCGACGTGAGCGCCACGAGCAGCACGATGAACGGCATCGAGCGGCCCAGGTCGGTGACGAAGCTCAGGATCCTGTGCACCGCGGCGTTCGGCCGCAGCCCGCCCTTGGCGGTGAGCTGCAGCCAAACACCCACGGGAACGCCCAGCAGTGTTGCGATGATCGTGGAGACGCCGACCATGTACAGCGTTTCTCCGGTGGCCTCGACGAGATACGAGATCACGTCGGACCAGGGTGTTGCAGACCTCACGCAGCTACTCCCTGCGGCCCCTTCAGGGACCTCTGCACCGCACCGCCGGCCTCGCCGATCCACTCGAGAGCGGAGTCGGAGCGCTCGCCGTTCAGGCCGAGGCGGAAGCGCGCGACGGGCGTCTCGCCCAGCCGGGTGAGGCCACCACCGACGATGTTCAGCTCCACGCCGAACCGGTGGGCCGCCTCCGGCAGCAGCGCGCCGACCGCGGCGAACCCGACGAGCACCACGTCGGCGACCCGGTCGTAGGCGGTCTCGTTGATCGGGTTCAGGTCGACGGCGGGCAGCAGCGCGGAGCTCGTGCGGCTCGTGGGGCTGTTGACCAGGTCGAGGACCTTGCCGTGCTCCACGACGCGACCCTGCTCCAGCACCGCGACGTCGTCGCAGATCTTCCGGACCACGCCCATGTCGTGCGTGACGACGAGGACGGTCACACCGAGCTCGGCGCGCGCACGGTCGAGCACGGTCAGCACGGAGCCGGTGGTCTCGGGGTCCAGGGCGCTGGTGGGCTCGTCGGCGAGGAGCACGGACGGGTTGGCGGCGAGGGCACGCGCCACGGCGATGCGCTGGCGCTGCCCGCCGGACAGCTGGTCGGGGTAGGCGGCGGCCTTGTCGGTCAGCCCGACGAGGTCGAGCAGCTCGCCCACACGGGTGCGGCGCTGCGGCCCCGGCACGCCCGCGCTCTCCAGCGGCAGGGCGATGTTGCCGGCCGCCGTGCGCTGCCGGAGGAGCGAATCCCCTTGCGGCACAACGCCGATCTGCCGGCGGGCAGCGCGGAGCGCGCTTCCGTCGAGGCTCGTGATGTCGGTGCCGTCGACGCGGATCGCACCCGAGTCGGGACGCTCGAGCAGCGCGACGCAGCGGGCGAGCGTCGACTTGCCGGCCCCGCTCGGGCCGACGACGCCGAGCACGGAGCCCGCCTCGACGTCGAGGGTCACGCCGTTCAGGGCGCTGACACCCTGGAAGGACTTGGTGAGGTTTTCGACAGTGATCACTTCTGCTCCACGGCTGCGCGCGACGGCACCTCGCCCGGCTGGTACGGGCGTGCGCGGTCGAAGTTTCTGCTCAGGTGTGTGCGCCCCTCGTGCTTCGGGAGGGCCGCGTCAAAGGACTGTGAGAAGGCGCCTTAGACGAGGTGGCGACGACATGCAGAAGCGGTGCGACGGCACTGGTCGACGACTCGACGGCGCGTCAGCATTCGCGTGGTACCCATGGTGATCCTCCATCGGTCCTGGCGTTAGCACCTGCCCGCATCCAGCGGGTGGTTGCTGCGACGTCGTAGAGCCAGGTCTCTCAGTCGCTCCGGATGGCAAGTAGCAGTCAACCGGACGGACGTTCGGTTGCGCAAGCCAGATTCCGATTCGTTCGACAGATCACACTGTTGGCCGAAGGATCCCCGGCCTAGACCTCGGCGATCCGGATGAAGTCGATCACGCTGAGCTGTTCGCCCCTTTGCCGGGGATCGATGCCCGCCTTCTGGAGCAGCTCGTCGACGTTCTCGGTGGTGCCCTTCAGCGCGGCCCTGAGGGTCTTGCGGCGCTGGGCGAAGGCGGCGTCGACGATCTTGAAGAGCTTGCCCTTGTCCACCGTGGACAGTGGCTTTTCGTGTCTGGTGAACGAGACCAGGCCGCTGTCCACGTTCGGAGCGGGCCAGAAGACGTTCTTGCCGATGGCGCCCGCTTTTCGCGCTTCGGCGTACCAGGCGAGCTTCACGCTCGGGACGCCGTAGATCTTGTTGCCCGGCTTCGCGGCCATCCTGTCGGCCACCTCCGCCTGGACCATGACGAGGCCTTTGTGGAGGGTGGGGAGCTCGTGCAGGAGGTGGAGGACCACCGGGACGGCGACGTTGTACGGGAGGTTGGCGACGATCGCCGTGGGTTGCACCGGCAGGTCTTCTTGGGTGACTTTCATGGCGTCCTTGAGGACGACGTGGAGCTTGTTCGCGTTGTCCGGGTCGTGTTCCTGGACTGTTCGGGGGAGCCTGTTTGCCAGGGGTGGGTCGATTTCCACCGCTACCACTTGGCTGGCTGCTGGGAGCAGGGCGAGGGTCAGGGAGCCCAGGCCTGGGCCTACCTCGAGGACTACGTCCTCATCGGTGAGGTTGGCGGATGCGACGATCTTGCGGACCGTGTTGGGGTCGTGGACGAAGTTCTGGCCCAGTTTTTTGGTTGGGCGGATGTCCAGCTCGTTGGCTAGACGGCGGACTTCGGCGGGTCCCAGCAGGCTCACGTCCTGCATTCTCGCACCGGGTTCCAGCGTGGTCGCGGTTGGCTGGTTCCGTGTTCCAGCGTGGTCGCCTGTGGCGGTTCCGTGCCTGTTCCAGCGTGGTCGCCAGTGCGGTCTGGTGCCTGTTCCAGCGTGGTCGTGCACCTCGGACGAAAGACTGGGTACATCGCCGCTCCGCGACGATTGCGATTGGGGCTTGACTTCGGGTCCCTTGCGAGGCGCTGGTTCGGCCGGAAAAGGCCGGATGCTTCGCAACCGGCCGATCCACAAGTGGTAGCACCTCGCACCCAAAGTCAAGCCCCAATCGCCTAACCACGAGTGGGTTCACCGCTACCCGGCGGCGTAAGGGAAGACGGCTCGCCTTCGGCATCGCGGTTGGGAGTGCGGGGGTTGTTTCGCCTCGCCTTCGGCATTGGCTGGGGCCTCGGCTTCGCCGTTGGCTGCGCCCCTCCCCCTCCAGGCACGACGAAGGCCGCCCGTGGTGCACGGGCGGCCTTCGTCTGGGGATCGGGAAGGGGTGGTGCGGTTTACGGCAGGCCCAGCTTCGCGCGGCAGCCCGGCCAGGCCGAGTACGTGCCGCCGCGGCCGTCGCGCAGCTTCGTGGCGATGGCGATCTGCTGTTCGCGGGTGGCCTGGTGCGGGAGGGCCGCGTAGGCGGTGCCTCCGTAGGCGGCCCAGGTGCTCGCGTTGAACTGGAGGCCGCCGTAGTAGCCGTTGCCGGTGTTGATGGCCCAGTTGCCGCCTGCCTCGCAGCCGGCGAGGCGGTCCCAGACCGCGCCGTCGGGGAGGGGCTTGGTGCCCACGGTGATCTTCTTGGGCTTCGGCTCCTTGGTGACCTTGCCGCCGATCTTCTCGCGGCTGATCTCCTTGCCGTTCTTCACCGTCACGCGGTACTGCGAGGTCTGCTCGCCGGCTTCGCCCGGTTCGGTGACCTTCTGCTCGCCCGCGTTCATGTTCGGGTCGTTGGTCTTCTCGACCGGCGGGGCGACCGGCTCGTTCACGTTGATGACCGTGACGCCGGTGCGGGAGATGTAGACCTCGGCGCCGGTGGCCAGGCGCACGTCGGCGCCGGACTGGATCGCGTCCTCCGGGCCGAGGGTGAGGTTCTCGCCCTTGAGGAGCTCGTCGACCGTGAGGGCGGTGGTCTTGACCTCGCGGACCGGGTTGGCGCCGTCGAAGAGCTTGACGCTCTTGAGGGTCTTGACCTCGACGCTCATGCCGTCGAGCGGGACGTCCTGGCCGCCGGGGGCCGACATCCAGGCGCCCTCGAGGGGGACGCCCATCTGCTTCGCGGCTTCCTCGACGGTGACCGAGCGGACCCAGTCCTCGCGGGCCTGGCCGTCGACGCTCATCTTCAGCAAGCGGCCCCGGTCGAGGCTGATCTTGCCGCCGTCGGAGATCGGGGTGTTCAGCGACGGGGACAGGGCGTCGTGCTCACCGACGACGATGCCTTCCTCCGCCAGGACCTCGCCGACCGTGCCCTCGTAGGAGTGGACGGTCTGCAGGGCGCCGTCGACCTCGACGGTCAGCGACTTGTCCATCGCCATGGCGGTCACGCCGCCGCCGGAGATCGAGACGAGGATCGCGGCCACCGCGCCCTTGAGGAAGCGGCGCTTCCACGAGGAGACGGCCGTGACGAGCAGCTGCGGGTCCTGCTTCTCCTCTTCCTCCGTCGGGAGGACGAGGGGCGGCATGATCGTCGTCTCGGCGTTGATGAGACGGATCAGCTCGTCGACGTCGACGTTGGCCGTGGCGAGCAGGTCGTCCGCGTCCGGGCCGAGCACCTCGAGCACGTCCGCGGGCGTGATGGTCAGCGCACCGGCGGGAAAGCTCGGGTGGGGGTCGATGACGCTCACCGACGTCTGCCCGACCGGCGTGAACCAGTCGGTGTCGTCGTTGAAGTCGTACGGAGCGGCAGTTCTGTCGCTTCCAGACACTGGATCGATACCTCCATTGCGGAAGCTCCGAGGCCACCGCACAGTTGGCGTTGACAAGATCATTCGAGTTGGAACTCGAAATTCCCGGCAACTCCTCCTACGTGGTCTCGCTTCTTCGCACTTCTGGCTTCGGTCCCGCCCCGACTGCGGGCGTGCTCCGAACCGACAACCTCGGCTCAGGTGGCACGGTCACGGGACAGTAACGGGGTAGCCGACGTTGCGCAAACACCCCCGCCAATGTTGTGACGTCAGTCACCCCATGGGGGTAGCAACCCCTTGCTCCGTTCGTCTCAAGTCGCATCTCAGTAGCCGAGCCCGAACACTCGTTGAGCATTACGGGTGACGGCGGAGCAGAGTTCAGAAAGATCTTCGCCACGGAGCGTCGCCAGATCCCGAACTGTGTAATTCACACAATAGGGTTCGTTCGGGCGCCCCCGGAACGGATGAGGCGTCAGGAACGGTGCGTCCGTCTCGACCAGCAGCTGATCTTGCGGCACCAGCTGGGCCGCCTCCCGCAGCGCTCGGGCGTTCTTGAACGTCACCGGGCCCGCGAACGAGAGCACGTACCCCGCGTCGACGCACCGCCGGGCGAAGTCCGCGTCGCCCGAGAAGCAGTGGAAGACCACAGTGGACGGTGCGCCCTCGGCGTCGAGGATCTTGAGGATGTCCTCGTGCGCGTCCCTGTCGTGGATCATCAACGGCTTCCCGACGCGCTTGGAAAGGTCGATGTGCCAACGGAAAGCCTCGTGCTGGGCGGCCGGCGGCGAGTAGTCCCAGTAGTAGTCCAGACCGGTCTCGCCGATCGCCACCACGCGGGGCTGCACGGCCAACCGCTCCAGTTCGGCCTTCTCCGCGTCGCCGAACGACGACGTGCGCGTCGGGTGCACGGCGACCGCCGCGTAGACCCGCTGGTCCCAGGTGGACGCCTCGGCGGCCCACCGAGCCGCCGCGAGGTCGTCCGCCACGGTGACGACGTGCGAGACGCCGGCGGCGTTGGCCCGGTCGAGCAGCACCGCGACCTCCTCGGGAGAGGAGGCCCCGCACGCGTCGAGGTGGGTGTGGGCGTCGACCACCGGTGCCGGAAGGGCTTCCGGCACCGGTGGTCGTTCCCGCTTGTCCGCCACTAGCCGGTGACGATCGGGGCCCACTCGGGCCCGGTCTCGCCCAGCTTCGGGTCGAGCTTCGCGAAGAGCGGCGAGGGCTTCTGGAGCGGACGGCCGACCTCGATCGGCGTCGACTCCCACTTCGCCTGCTCGCCCGCGTAGTCACCGGTCAGCACCGGGTACGAGCGCTCCGGCACGTCGAGGTCGGTGACCTCGTTCATCTGCGGCTGCGCGGCCCACACGCCCGTGCCGCCCAGCGCCTCGTGCACCTGCTGGGCCGAGTGCGGCAGGAACGGCGTCATCAGCGTGTTCGCGTCCTGCACGACCTGCAGCGCGGTGTGCAGCACCGAGTCGCGGCGGTCCGGGTCGTCCTTGAGCTTCCAGGGCTCCTGGTCCGACAGGTACTTGTTCGCCGCCGAGATGACCCGCATCGCCTCGCCGGAGGCCTGCTTGAACCGCGACCGGCGCAGGTGCGCGCCGACCGTGTCGAAGGCCGCCCTGGACTGGCGCAGCAGCTCGTGGTCCGCGTCCGTCAGCGAGGTCGCCTTCGGGATCGTGCCCACGTTCTTGTGCGCCATCGAGATCGAGCGGTTGACCAGGTTGCCCCACTCGTTCGCCAGCTCGAAGTTCGTGCGGCGGACGAACTCCTCCCAGGTGAAGTCGGTGTCCTGGTTCTCCGGGCCCGCGACGGAGATGAAGTACCGCAGCGCGTCCGGCCCGAACTCCTTCAGGAAGTCGCCGACGTAGATCACGGTGCCGCGCGACGTGGAGAACTTCGAGCCGCTCATCGTCAGGTACTCCGACGACACGACCTCGGTCGGCAGGTTCAGCGTGCCGAACCGGCCGGGCTCGCCGCCCTTGTCGCCGGCACCGTTCTGCCCGAGCAGCAGCGACGGCCAGATCAGCGAGTGGAAGACGATGTTGTCCTTGCCCATGAAGTAGTAGCCCTGGGCGTCACCCGTCCAGAACTCCTTCCAGGCGTCGTCGTTCCCGGACCGCCGCGCCCACTCGACCGAGGCGCTCAGGTAGCCGATGACCGCGTCGAACCACACGTAGAACCGCTTCATCGGCTGGTCACTCCACCCGTCGAGCGGGATCGGCACACCCCAGTCGAGGTCGCGGGTGATGGCGCGCGGGCGCAGGTCCTTGATCAGGTTCTGCGAGAACTTGAGCACGTTGGGACGCCACTCGGACCGCGTCCCCATCCACGAGCCCAGCGACTCGATGAACGAGGGCAGGTCGAGGAACAGGTGCTCGGTCTCGACGAACTTCGGCGTCTCCCCGTTGATCCGCGAACGCGGGTTCTTCAGGTCGATCGGGTCGAGCTGGTTGCCGCAGTTGTCGCACTGGTCGCCGCGCGCGCCGTCGTACCCGCAGATCGGGCAGGTGCCCTCGATGAAGCGGTCGGGCAGGGTCCTGCCGGTCGACGGGCTGATCGCGCCCATCTCGACCTTGGGGATGACGTAGCCGTTCTTCCACAGCGCGGAGAACAGGTCCTGCACCACCTGGTAGTGGTTGCCGGTGGTGGTGCGGGTGAAGAGGTCGTAGGACAGGCCGAGGCCCTGCAGGTCGGAGGCGATGACGCGGTTGTACTTGTCGGCGAGCTCGCGGGCCGTCAGGCCCTCCTTCTCGGCCTGCACCTGGATGGGCGTGCCGTGCTCGTCCGTGCCGCTGACCATGAGCACCCGGTGTCCGGACATTCGCATGTAGCGGGAGAAGACGTCGGACGGGACACCGAAACCGGAGACGTGACCGATGTGCCTGGGGCCGTTGGCATAAGGCCAGGCCACCGCGGTCAGTACGGAGGCACTCATGCACATAGCCTACGGAGGCGGTGCCAGGCGGTTTTCACCGAGTGGGAGGTCTGTTTGTCCGCGACCAGGATGTTGGTGCTCGGTGTGGTCAAGCTCGTCGGCGAGGCGCACGGCTACGTGGTGCGCCGCGAGCTGAAGTCGTGGTCGGCGGACAGCTGGGCGAACGTGCAGCCGGGCTCGATCTACCACGCGCTGAAGTCGCTGGCCAAGGACGGCCTGCTGGAACCCGTGGGCACCGAGTCCGCGGAAGGTCCGGCGCGCACGACCTACAAGATCACCGCACTCGGCGAGCGCGAGCTCCAGGACCGGCTCGCCCACGCCCTGGCCGACGCGTCCGCCGGCAACGACGAGGTGTCCGCCGCCGTGGCGATGCTCAACCTCGTCCCCCGCTCGCAGGCGGTCGTGATGCTGAAGAACCGCCTCGCGGGCCTCGAAGGCCAGCTCGCCCCCACCAGGCACGGCATCTCGTCGATGCCGGAGATGGGCAAGCCCGCGCACGTCAGCGAGCTGTTTCGACTGTGGCTCGTCCACCTCGAAGGCCAGGTCCGGTGGACTCGGGAGCTGATCGACCGACTCGAGGCGGGCGAGTACGACCTGCACGACTAGTCAAACTTGATTAGTTCCCGCTAGCCTCTGGTCAAACTTGACTAGAGGGGGTTCAACGATGATCAAGGCACGCGGCCTCGCGCGCCGGTTCGCGACCAAGGCCGGTCCCGTGGACGCCGTGCGCGGCGTGGACATCGACGTCGCCGAGGGCGAGCTCGTCGGGTTCCTCGGGCCGAACGGCGCGGGCAAGTCCACGACGCTGCGCATGCTCACCACGCTGCTGCGGCCGACGGCGGGCACGGCGGTCATCGCCGGGCACGACCTGCTCACCGACCCGGCGGGCGTCCGGCGCAACATCGGCTACGTCGGGCAGAAGAACGGCGGCAGCCCTGAGCAGCGCGTCGCCGAGGAGCTGGAGTTCCAGGCCCGCTTCTACGGCCTGTCGAAGCACGACGCCCGCAGGAAGGTCGCCGACCTGCTCGACCGGCTCGAGCTGACCGGCCTCGAGAAGCGCGGCATCATCACGCTCTCGGGCGGCCAGCAACGCCGGCTCGACATCGCGATGGGCCTGCTGCACGACCCGCGGCTGCTGTTCCTCGACGAGCCGTCCACCGCGCTCGACCCGCAGAGCCGCCGCAACCTGTGGGACCACATCAAGCAGCTGCGGGCCGACGGCACCACGGTCTTCCTGACCACGCACTACCTCGACGAGGCCGACTTCCTCAGCGACCGGCTGCTGGTGATCGACCACGGCGCGATCGTCGGCGAGGGCTCACCGGACGAGCTGAAGAACAGCGTGTCCGGCGACCTCGTCGTGCTCGGCACCCCGCAGGCGGCGCTGGTGTCGGAGAAGTTCGAGGACGCGGTCGTGGACGGCGAGAAGGTCAGCTTCCGCGTCCCGAACGGCGACCGCGCGTTGCCGGGACTGCTGCGCGACCTCGACAACATCGGCGTCGAGCTGCACTCCGTCCAGGTGCACCGGCCGACGCTCGACGACGTGTTCCTGACCATGACCGGCCGTTCCCTGCGGGAGGACAGCAATGCGTGACACCTGGCTCGTGTTCTGGCGGGTGATGCTGCCGGTGCTGCGGTCACCGGTCGCCGTCGTGTTCGGGCTCGCCCAGCCGTTGCTCTACCTCGGGCTCTTCGGACCGCTGCTCGGCGACACCGGCTGGCAGTGGTTCGTGCCCGGCCTGCTGGTGCAGATGGCGTTGTTCGGCACCGCCTACGCGGGCTTCTCGCTGCTGCCCGAGGTGCGGACGGGCGTGATGGAACGGCTGCGGGTCACGCCGGTCAGCCGGGTCGCGCTGCTCGTCGGCAGGGTCGGCAAGGACGTCGTGCTGCTGGTCGTGCAGGGCGCGTTGATCGTGCTCGCGGCGACGCTGTTCGGGTTCCGCGCGTCGGCCGGCGAGGTCCTGCTCGGGCTCGGGCTGGTGGCGTTGCTGGGCGTCGCCATCGGCGCGCTGTCGTACGCGATCGCGTTGAAGGTGAAGCTGGAGTACGTCTTCGCGTCGGTGCTGTCGGCGACGATCGTGCCGGTGATGCTGCTGTCGGGCGTGCTGCTGCCGATGTCGAACGGCCCGAGGTGGCTCTACTGGCTCTCCCGGGTCAACCCGCTGGCGCACGTCGTCGACGCCGAGCGGTCGATCTTCAACACCGGCTCGGTGCTGTTCGGGCTGGTCGCAGCGGTGGCGTTGGTGCTGGTCGGCGTGGTCTACGGCGTCCGCACCTTCCACGAGGAGTCAGCTTGACCTGACCGCGGCGTCGTAGAGCGTCTTCTTGCTGACCCCGGCCGCCTCCGCGACCTCGGCGGCGGCCGACTTCATCCGCTCCCCGTCGGCGACCCGCTGCTTCACCTCGGCGACGAGCTTGTCGAGGTCGGGCTTCTCCTCGACAGGCGCCGGCCCGAGCACCACGGTGATCTCGCCGCGTGCGCCTTCCACGGCCCACTCGGCGAGCTCGCCCAACGTCCCGCGCACGACCTCTTCGTACTTCTTCGTCAACTCACGGCACACGGCCGCACTCCGGTCCGGTCCGAGCACCTCGACCGCGTCCGCGAGGGTCGCCGCGAGCCGGTGGGGTGCCTCGAAGAAGACGACAGTGCGTTGTTCCGTGGCGAGTGGTGCGAACCAGCGCTTGCGCTCACCGGACTTGCGCGGCGGGAAGCCGTCGAACGCGAACCGGTCGCTCGGCAGGCCGGACAGGGCGAGCGCGGTCGTCACGGCGGACGGCCCCGGCAGGCACGTGACCGTCAGGTCCTGCTCGACACACGCGGCGACGAGCCGATATCCGGGATCGGACACCGAGGGCATCCCGGCGTCCGTCACGAGCAGCACGGTCTCCCCGTTGCGGAGCGACTCCAGCAGCCCCGGAAGGCGCCCGACCTCGTTCTGGTCGTAGAAGCTGATCACCCTGCCAGTGGGCTTGACCTGCAACGCGGCGGCCAGGCCGTGGAGCCGGCGGGTGTCCTCCGCGGCGATCACGTCGGCGGTCTCCAACGCCTCGATCAGGCGCGCGGAGGCGTCGCGGATGTCGCCGAGCGGGGTGGCTGCCAGAACCAGACGGCCTGAACCGGATACAGGACTCACAAGCTTCACCCTACGATCGGCGGCGTGACAGTCCTCGTGCAGCCAGGAGAGGCGCCCGTCGTCGTCGAGGAGCCGCGCACGGATCGTGCCGCGACACTCGACCCGCCGCCGTCCGGAGACCGCCTGCGCGGCTGGCTCGTCACCATCGCCGTGACGCTCGTCGGTGCCTTCGTCCGGTTCTGGAGCCTCGGCTACCCCACCGACAAGGGCACGCCGATCTTCGACGAGAAGCACTACGTGCCGCAGTCGGCACAGGTGCTGCGCAACGGCGGCTACGAGGACAACCCGGGCTACGAGCTGATCGTCCACCCGCCGCTCGCCAAGCAGCTGATGGCGGTCGGCCAGGACCTCTTCGGCTACGACGGCATCGGCTGGCGGTTCGCGTCGGCGCTCGCGGGCACGATCACGATCCTGCTGATCGTCCGGATCGCCCGCCGCCTGACCCGGTCCGACATGCTGGGCGCGCTCGCCGGTGTCCTGCTCATCGCGGACGGCGTCTCGCACGTCCAGTCGCGGATGGGCATGCTCGACATCTTCCTGGCACTGTTCGTCGTCGCCGCCTTCGGCTGTCTCGTCGTCGACCGCGAACAGATGCGAGAACGACTCGCGGTCGCCGTCCGCGAGGGGTTCATCAACAACTCGGCGTTCGGCCCGTGGATCGGCTTCCGCTGGTGGCGCTTCGGCGCGGGCGTGATGCTCGGCGCCGCGTGCGGCATCAAGTGGTCGGGCATCTGGTACATCGCCGCGTTCGGCCTGCTGACGGTGCTCTGGAGCGCGCTGGCGCGACGGGCGGCCGGGGTCGAGGAGCCGTGGCTCGGCGCCCTCGCGAAGGACGTGCTGCCGTCGCTGGGCGGCCTGGTCGTGATCCCCGTGCTGGTCTACGTCGCGACGTGGTTCCCGTGGATGGCCAGCGAGACCGGCATCGACCGGCACGTCGTCGGCGGCAAGGTCAAGGACATCTCGTACATCCCGGACGTCCTGCAGTCGCTCTGGTACAACGCCAAGAACGTCTACAAGTTCCACGTCGAGCTGGTCACGTCGGAGACCAACCGGCACCCGTGGGAGTCGAAGCCGTGGACGTGGCCGATGGGCCTGCGTCCGATGCTCTACTACTACGACAACTCCGTCACGGGCTGCGGCGCGGCGTCGTGCCTCGGCGCGATCATGCTCATCGGCACGCCCGCGATGTGGTGGCTCGCGTTCCCGGTCATCGGCTGGGCGATCTACCGCACCGTCGGCAGGATGGACTGGCGCTACGCCGCCGTCCTGGTCGGCTACGCGGCCGGGCTGCTGCCGTGGTTCCTGAACCTCGACCGGCAGATGTACTTCTTCTACGTCACGCCGATGGCGCCGTTCCTGGTGCTGCTGATCGTGCTGGCGATGGGCGAGATCCTCGGCCGCAAGTCCGCCGGGTCCGAACGCCGCGGCACCGGTCTGCTGGTCGTGGCGCTGTACGTCGGCATCGTGGTCGCGAACTTCGTGTGGCTGTGGCCGATCCTCAACGGCAACCCGATCACCCCGGAGATGTGGCAGCAGCAGCTCTGGCTGCCCAGCTGGCGGTGACCCTCGCCTCACCGCTTCGGGCCCCCGCGCCGCCTCGCTGAGTTACGATCCCCTTGGGCTGACAGGGGGATTCGGCGAGGCATGAGCACTACCGTCCAGGCACGCGTCGCGCAGGCCAGAAAGCTGTTGGGCGCGAGCACCCGGACGCCCGCATCGCCCGGATTCCGCACCGATGTCCAGGCCCTGCGCGCGATCGCCGTGCTCGCCGTCGTCGTCAACCACTTCTGGCCCGGCGCGCTGACCGGTGGCTACATCGGCGTCGACGTCTTCTTCGTCATCTCCGGCTACCTGATCACCTCGCACCTGGGCCGCGAGATCGCCCGCACCGGCCGCGTCCGGTTCGGCACGTTCTACGCGCGCCGCATCCGGCGACTGCTGCCGGCGGCGCTGCTCGTGCTGGCCATCACGGTCCTGGTCGCGGGCGCGCTGCTGCCGTACCCGCGCTGGACCTCGACGGCCTGGGAGACCTTCGCCTCCGCCTTCTACTGGGAGAACTGGCTCCTGGCGGCGAAGTCGGTGAACTACTCGGCGCAGAACGAGGCCGCGAGCGTCGTCCAGCACTACTGGTCGCTGTCGGTGGAGGAGCAGTTCTACCTGCTCTGGCCGCTGCTGCTGGTCAGCCTGGTCATGCTGGGCGGCAACCGGCGCTGGCTCGTACCCGGCGTCGCGGGCCTCGGTGTGCTCTCGCTGGTCTTCAGCGTCGTCTACACGGCCCTGTCCCCCAACGAGGCCTACTTCAACACCTTCGCCAGGGTGTGGGAGTTCGCGCTGGGGGCGTTCGTCGCGCTGACGGCGTCGAAGCTGGTGCTGCCGCGCATCGCCGCCGAGGTGGCGTCGGGCCTCGGCTTCGCGATGATCCTCGTGCCGGCGTTCGTCTACGACCACACCTCGCCGTTCCCCGGCTCGCTCGCGTTGACGCCGACGATCGGCACAGCGCTGGTGATCGCGGCCGGGCTGCGGCCGGGACCGCAGTGGCACACGCCCGTCACGGCGTCGCAGCCCGTGCAGTTCCTGGGCAACATCAGCTACTCGCTGTACCTGTGGCACTGGCCGATCGTGATCCTGGCTCCGTTCGCGCTGGGGGACGCGCTGGAGCAGGGCGAGCTCACGACGGCGTGGCTGCTGTGGCTGCTGGCGCTGTCGTTCGCGCTGGCGTGGCTGACGAAGGTGCTGGTCGAGGACCGCGCCCGCACGTTCCCGCCGCTGGTGCGCAACACGAAGCTGACGTTCGGCGCGATGATCGCCGGGCTGCTCGCCGTGGAGATCCTCGCGGGTGGCCTGCAGTCCAGCTACTACCAGCGGGTCGCGGACGCCGAGCAGAACGTCCAGGCCGGCAAGGGCGACGCCTGCCACGGTGCCGGCGCGCTGATCGCCGCCAACGGCTGCCCCGACCCGTTCGGTCCCGCCCGCGTCCCGGAGATGGGCCCCGCGAACGAGTACTGGCGGCTCGCGCGGGAGTGCGAGGAGACCGACTACTTCAAGGTCGACAACAAGTCGACGGTGAAGGTGTGCGACTTCAGCGGTGACGGCGAGCCGACCAAGACCGTGTGGCTGCTGGGCGACTCGCACGCCGAGCAGTGGCAGACGCCGGTGTTCGAGGTGGCGCGCAAGGAGAAGTGGCTGCTCAAGATCGGCATCCTGGGCGGGTGCCCGTTCGCGGACGTCCAGTTCACCGGCTACCGCAGCGCCGCGGGCCCGCGCGACATCCAGCGCTGCCGCGACTGGACGGCGCAGATGTTCCCGGCGATCACCAACGACAAGCCGGCGATGGTGCTGATGTCGTTCTTCTCGCGCCAGGAGTTCGTGGACGACGGCAGCGGCCGCAGCCAGACCGAGCAGTACCGCGAGGGCATCGAGCCGTGGTGGGCGGCGTGGACGGCGACCGGCACGCAGGTGTTCGTGTTCGCGGACCCGCCCTACAACCGCGACGTCCGGTCGACCAGCTGCGTGCTGCTGAACCGGACGAACCCGAAGACGTGCGCGATTCCCCGTGAGCGGGCCCAGCCGCCGGAGCCGCTGGGCGAGGTCGCGAGGTCGTCGAGCAACCCGCGCGTGTCGGTGATCGACCTGACAAACTACTTCTGCGACGACAGGCTCTGCTACGGCGTGATCGGCAACGTGGCGGTCTACTACGACGGCGACCACGTCAACAGCGAGTACAGCCGCACGTTGACGCCGATGGTGGAGAAGGCGCTCAGCTCCCGCTGATCTCCAGCGCCCTCTCCCTGGTGAGCGGGCCCTCGAGCCTCATCGTGACCTGGTCCCGTTGCCAGAGCAGGGTTTGCGCCGCCTTCGTCGGCTGCTCGGTGTGCCAGGCGCCGTTCCGGTCGATGTAGAAGAACTCGTGCGGCTGCGGGATCCAGACCTTGTCGCCGAACTGCTCGACGCCCTCGCCGTGGACGAGCTTGCCGATCGTCGAGGAGATCGTGCCGTCGAACTGGTCGAGCGTGAGGTCGCCGTAGTGCAGGCTGACGAACCGTCCTTCGTGGACGGTGATCCTGTCGGGAGTGCCGAGCTTCGCCGGGAGGTGGATCTCGAACGGCATCTGCTCGCGGGCGTCGTCGAGCGAGACCTCCTGGCTGGGCAGCGGAGGCGCGGTGCTCGCGGGTGCCTCCGTGCGGAACTCGACCCCTGCGAACTCCAGCAGGCTCTGCACGCCCGCCCGCACCGCCGGGGACACGGCGAAGGCGACGGCGAACGCCGTGACGGCGGCGATCACCGTCGTGAGCCACCGGTTTCGCTTGCGCGGGGCGTTGATCCTCGTGAGGACCTGTGCGGTCACGGCCGGCGGTTCCGGCACGTGGACCTGCCGGCCGAGGTCGCGGAGGGCGGCCTCCAGCGGGTCATCGATCACGGGCCACCTCCTCCAGCATCGGGCGCAGCTTGGCGAGCGCGCGGGACAGCCGCGACTTCACGGTTCCCCTGGCGAGGCCGAGGGTCTGCGCGGTCTCGGCCTCGCTCAGGTCGAGCAGGTACCGGCACGTGACGACCTGGCGGTCGTGGTCGGAGAGGTTCTTCAGCGCCTGCAGGAGCTTCGCCCGGGAGTCGTCGACGAGCGTGCCCGGATCGTCGTGGTCGACGGTCTCGGTGATGGAGGCGATCCTCAGTTCCATCAGGTTGCGGCGCCGGCGGCTGCGGTGGAGGTTCTTGGTCTCGTTGGCGACGATCTTGAGCAGCCACGGCCTGAAGTCGGCGCCCTGCTTGAACGTGCCGAGCTTGCGGTAGGCCTTCACGAACGCCTCCTGCACCACGTCACCGGCGTCCGCACCGGCGCCGAGCAGGTAGGCGGTCCGGTGCGCGAGCGCGGTGTGGCGGGCGACCAGCTCGCCGTAGGCCGCCTGGTCACCTGCGATCGCCCGTGCCACCGCGTCGTCCGTGATGCCTTTCCTACACCGGGAACCCCGGGTCGGTTCCCGGTGTAACCGGTGCATGAGGATTTTCGCGTTGATGTGCGCGTTCCTGCTGATCGGTGCGCCGTCCGCCCACGCGGGTGCCTGGGCGGTCACGTACGTGGACCCCGTGCCGTCGGTCCAGCCGTCCGTCACGAACACCGTCGGGTTTTGGGTGCTGCAGCACGGCACCCACCCGTACACCGGGGACGACCTCGGCAAGACCGGGCTGCGGTTCCGGTCCGGGTCCTCCGAGCGCGTGTTCACCGGCGTGCCGCTGGGCGAGCCCGCGCACTACGCGGTGACGTTCGCGTTGCCGGAGGGGGTGTACGAGGTCTTCGGGGTGCAGGGCATGTTCCCCGACCACGCGATCGGGACGCTGACCGTGCCGGGAACGTTGCAGGTGAAGCCCGTGGACCCGCAGCTCGTCATGCCGAGAGCCACCGAACCGTCGCCGTGGGGTGAGATCGCGCCGCCCGTGGGGAAGCCGGTGAGCGCTCCTGAGCCCGCGGCCGTGACGCAGCCGGTGACCCCGGCGTCCGAGCCCGTGCCGGTGTGGGTCGTCGGGCTGGTCGTCGTGGGTGCGGCGGGGGTGTTCCTGGTCCTGCGCAAGCGGTTGCGGCCGGCTGCGCGGAGGTGAGTGGTGAGGCGATCGGCGGAAACCGCCTCACCACTCTTCGCAGGGCATCCGCGTGAGATGCCGAAGCCTTCCGAGTGGACCACGGCTTAGGTCGTTGAACGGTGAACCACTGTTACGGACCGGTACAACGTTCACCCGGTTCGCCTAAGCAGTAACCGCGGATGTGCTCTCACCAGGGGTGATGGGTTAGCATCGCCGCTCGCCAACCCAATCGAGTGACCCTCGAACGACGTACTGCCGTGCTCGGGGTCGTCGTGCGGGGTTCTGACCTGGGGAGATCAGCGCGGTATGAGCACCACTGTCGAGTCACGCCCGGAGCACGACAGCCGAAGACCGGACGACAAGCCGAAGGCGCCGGGGTTCCGCACCGACATCCAGGCCCTGCGGGCGATCGCCGTGCTCGCCGTCGTGGTCAACCACTTCTGGCCGGACGCGCTGACCGGCGGCTACATCGGTGTCGACGTCTTCTTCGTCATCTCGGGCTTCCTGATCACCTCGCACCTCGACCGCGAGATCGTCCGCACCGGCAGGGTGCGGCTGGGCAAGTTCTACGCGCGGCGCGTCCGGCGACTGCTGCCCGCGGCGTTCCTGGTCCTCGTCGTCAGCGTCGTCCTGGCGTACTTCCTGCTCCCGTACCCGCGCTGGACGGCGAACGCCTGGGAGTCGTTCGCCGCCGCGTCCTACTGGGAGAACTGGCTGCTCGCGGGCAAGTCGGTGAACTACTCGGCGCAGAACGAGGCCGCGAGCCTCGTGCAGCACTACTGGTCGCTGTCGGTGGAGGAGCAGTTCTACCTGTTCTGGCCGCTGCTGCTGATGGGCATGTTCAAGATCGGCCGGCGCCGCTGGGTGGTCGCGGGCGTCCTCGTGCTCGGCGCGGTGTCCCTGGGCCTGAGCGTCTACTACACGACCGTCTCGCCGAGCGCGGCGTACTTCATCACGCCGGTCCGCGTGTGGGAGTTCGCGATCGGCGCGGGCGTCGCCCTGGCCGCCTCGCGACTGGCGCTGCCGCGGGTGGCGGCGGAGCTCGCCGCGTTCGCCGGTCTGGCGATGATCCTCACGACGGCGTTCGTCTACGACCACCACACGCCGTTCCCCGGCTACCTCGCCCTGGTCCCGGCTGTCGGCACCGGCCTGGTGATCGTCTCGGGCATGCGCCCCGGCCGCCAGTGGCACACGGCCGTCACCGCGTCCCGCCCGGTCCAGTTCGTCGGCGACGTGAGCTACTCGTTGTACCTGTGGCACTGGCCGGTGGTGCTGCTCGCGCCGTTCGCGCTGAGCGGCCTGCTGGACAAGGGCGAGCTCAGCACGCCGTGGCTGCTCGGCCTGGTCGCGTTCTCGCTGGCACTCGCCTGGCTGTCCAAGGTGGTCGTCGAGGACCGCGGCATGTCGTGGGGCCCGCTGACCCGCAGCAGCGGCCTGACGTTCGCGGGCATGGTGGCCGGCATCGCCGTCGTCGCCGTGCTCGCGACGGGCCTGCAGTGGACCTACGACCGCCACGTGGCCCAGGCCGAACGCGACGTGGCCGCCGGCCTGAGCAGCCCGTGCAACGGCGCCGGGGCCATGATCGGCGTGAACGGCTGCCCGACCCCGTTCGGCCCGGCCCGCGTGACCGCCATGGGCCCGGCCAACGAGTACTGGCGCACGGCTCCGGAGTGCAGGCAGATCCAGGACTACAACGCCGACGACAAGCACACGACGACGATCTGCGACTTCTCCGGCGGCTCCCCGTCGGCCGAGAAGGTCTGGCTGGTGGGCGACTCGCACGCACAGCAGTGGCAGTCCGCGCTCTTCGAGGTGGCTCGTGAACGCAAGTGGCACCTCAAGCTCGCGTACCTGGGCGGCTGCCCGTTCGCCGACGTGAGGGTGGTCGAGTTCCGCGGCAACATCCCGGCGGCCAAGGACGTGGACCGCTGCTCGACCTGGACGCGGCGCATGACCGACGTGATCGCGGACGACCGACCGTCGAAGGTGCTGACGTCGTTCTTCGCCCGCAAGGAGGTCGTGGCCGGCGGCAACCAGACCGACCGCTACCGCGCGGGCCTGGAACCCCGCTGGCGCAAGTGGACCGACGCGGGCGCACGGGTCTACGTCCTGGCCGACCCGCCGTACAACGGCGACGTGCGCAATCCGGACTGCGTGACCCTGAACCCGACGAACCCGCAGGCGTGCGCGGTGCCGCGTTCCGTCGCCCATCCGGTCGACCCGCTGGTGGAGGTCGCGCGGACGACGAAGGTGCCCGGGGTGTCGTTGGTCGACCTGAGCGAGTACTTCTGCGACGACGCGCAGTGCTACTCGGTGATCGGGAACGTGGTCGTGTACTTCGACCCGGACCACGTGAACGGGGAGTACAGCAGGAGCTTGGCGCCGGTGATCGCGAAGGCGCTGGACTGAGCGGGTGAGGCCCCGGCAGGGGCCTCACCCCGTTTCACGCTTCGACCGGAACGGCGGCCACCGCTGTCTGCGGCTCGGGCCCGTCCTGCGACGAGGGAGCGGTCGACACCAGCGCCACGGGAACGTCGGCGGGCGGCACGAACGCGGCCTCGGCCCTGATCTTCGGTGGTGTGGCGGCCCACGGCTTGAGGTTCTGCACGATCTCCTCGTAGAACGACGACACCGCGGTCAGCACCGAGTCGATGAACGAGTTGCGCCCGGTACCGCGCTTCGACCCCATCGGCACCGAGATCTCGACCCGGAACCCGCGGATCTCCTTCTGCGGGTCGGCGATGAGCACCGCGGGGTTGGCCCGCACGGTGCCCAGCAGCTCGGAGGCGCCTGCGCCTCGCCCGTGCGCGACGAAAGCCTCCAGGCGCACGGAGTCGGGAGCGTTCTTCAGCTGCCGGACCAGCCAGTTGATCCGCGTCGCTGGACGGCCCTCCTTGGGACCTTCCACGTCGACCCCGCAGATCACCCGGCCCGCCCGCAGGTCGGCGATGACGTGCAACGTCCCGACGGTGTCGGGAATCCGGATTCCCCCGGTCAGCTTCCCGTCCGCCACCAGCTGCGCGACCTGCCGGGACAGCCGGACCTGCGGTTCGGCGATGTCCTTGCGGGACAACGCCGGCGTGACGTCGGTGCCGAGGCGCCGCCCGAGCTGCAACCCGGCGAAGCGCAGCAGTGCCTCGAACCGCAGCACCACGTCGAGCGCGGTCTTGTCGGTCGCGCGGAGCGTGCGGGCCTCCACCGCGTCGCGCAGCGGAACCCACGACTGCCCCATGTCCTCGAACGCCATGGCTCCCGACCGCGGGTGCTCGAGGTACCGGATCAGCTCGCCGAGGATCCACGCCTGGTCGGGGTCGGCCACCCCGCGGTGTTCCTTCTGCATCACCGCTTCGCAGAGCACCTCGCTCCACGACAGGTGGTGCAGCGCGACCTTCTTGAGCTTCTTCCGGTCCACCGGGGTCGGGTGCTGTCCGGGCAGCGGCGAGATCTCGTTCGAGATGGTGACCACCGCGTCGAACCCGAACTCGCGTGCGATGTCGAGGTAGTTCTCCAGCTGCTCGACCTGGAGCTCGTTGGACCCGGTCTTCACCTCGACCAGCGCGGTCCACGACTTCTGCCCGCGAGTCACGCGGATGAGGCCGTCCGGGATGAGCTTGCGCCCGTCGAGCTCGAACGGAACCTCGATGAACGTCTGCACGGCGGCAGCGGGCGCTCCCAGCGGCTGGGTCAACGCCCGCCCGAACTCGCGCACCGCCGACATGACGGCCAGCAGCGCCGATGTCGCCCGTCGCTCCTGCTCTTCGGCTCCGTTGATGCCCGAGGTCGGGATCAGGCGTGCGGCGTGCCAGCTCTCTTCAGCGGTCATGGTTCCCTCGCATGGCGGCTTTTGCGGTCAGGAAACAACGCTGTCGTCGTCGTGGAACTCCTGACGGCCGTTACCGCCCTGCGAGGTCGTTCACCCGGTTCGCCTACATGGGCATGTGCCGCGTAGGAGGAGGCCCGGGCTTGGTGATCATCTTCGTCACCGGCCCCTCCTTGCTCATCCCCTGCTGGTCCAGGAACTGCGACAGCTGCCCCCGCACCTGGGCCAACGTGGGCCGGCGCCCCGGCTCCGGATCCATCGCCGCCAGCAACAACCGGGCGTGCGCGCTGTTCTGCGGCAGCTTCGTGATCGGCTCACCCTGCGCAGCGGCCATCAGCGAGGAGATGGGGTTCTCGCGGGAGCCGCGGGGCGGGTGGCCGGTCAGGGCGTACGACACGGTGGCGGCGAGCTGCCACGAGTCGGACGCCGGGGAGGCCGCGTCGCCCCGTGCGGTCTCGGGGGCCAGGAAGTCCGGCGTGCCGACCATCATGCCGGTGGCGGTCAGCGTGCTGTCGCCCTTGGAGCGGGCGATGCCGAAGTCGATCAGGTGCGCGGTGCCCTGGCCGTCGACGATCACGTTGGACGGCTTCACGTCGCGGTGCAGGACGCCCCGGTCGTGGGCGGCGGCCAGTGCGTCGGCCATGTTCAGCCACAGGCGGGCGGCCAGCTTGTCGTCGATCAGGCCGTTCTTCAGCACCGTCTCGGACAGCGAGGCGCCCTCGATGTACTCCATCACCAGCGCCAGGCCGTCCGGGTCCTGGACGATGTCGAACACCCGCACGCAGTTGGGGTGCCGGACGGCGGCCAGGGCACGGGCCTCGCGGAGCATGCGGGCCTCGGTCTCGTTGTCCGGGGCGTGCGCGAGCTTCACGGCGACCGTGCGGTCGAGCTGCTCGTCGACGGCCAGCCAGACCGTGCCGAAGCCGCCGGAACCGAGCTGGCGGACCCGGCGGAACCTGCCGTTGCCCGGGTTCCAGACCTTGCCCGACTTCTGCACCGGCGACGGCGCGTCGGCGTTCGCGGCGCCAGGACCGAACGGCAGCGGGCCCGGCGTGTCGGCCAGGACTGCGGGCTGGGACGGCTGCGGCGGCTGGGCGACGCGGGTCGGCGGGTACTGCGGCGGCGGCTGGTTCACCGGGCGCATCGGCCGGTTCATCGGTGCCGGCTGGTACTTCGGCACCTGCGCCGGCTGGTACGGCGGCGGGTTCTGGGTCGGCTGGTGCTGCGACGGCTGGTGCGGCGGGGGCTGGTGCTGGGACGCGTTGATGGGCTTCGTCGGCGCCTTCTTCTGCGGGTTCTGCGGAAGCTGGGGCTGCGGTGTGCGCGCCACCGGCTGCGGTGGCGGCGGGTTCTGCGAGTTCCGGTCGGCAGACCGGTCGCGGCCGGGGCGGTTGAGCATGGCGGTAGTCAACCCGAAAATCCGCACGACGATTGAGCCGATTACCGCAATCGGCAGAAAGCCCAGGAGCACATGGCCCACCAGGGTCACGGGGAGTGCCGACGTCGCTGCGAGGAGCACCAGGAACGGCAGCCAGAACACCCGCTTCGGCCAGCTCGGCCCGAGCCGGAACGCGGAGCCGGCCTGCAGCATCACGAAGAGCAGGCAGAGCAGCGCCAGCACGACGGTCACGGCGGCGGCGATCAGGAAGACGGGAGCCTCACCGGGCCGCTGGGCCACGCCGATGATCGACGGCGTGTTGTCGACGAGGTAGCGCCCCTGCGAGAACTGGTTGAAGCACGTCAGGTCGTCCAGCGAACCCGACCCCGCGACGGTGCGCCTGCCCAGTCCCTGCACGGTGCCGCGCATGATCAGCCACGGCAGCACCAGGCAGCTCACGACGCCGAGCACGGCGAAGATCCCGCCGGTCACCGGACCGTAGGAGTTGCCGACGACTCTGCGCACCGCGATGGACAGCAGCGCCCCGACCGTGGGGAACAACCCGAGCACCGCACCGAGCGCCGTGGTGGTCCACACCCAGTCACCGGGGCAGACATTCCCGCCCACGAAGCCGTGCAGCCACGTGAGCAAGGACTCCGCGAGCCCCACGACCCACACCACCCCTTCCGCGATCACCCCCAGCCTAGGCGTCCTGACAGCCTACGGTGCGTGATTGGTCTGCGGTTGACGCCACAGCAACCCTTTCGCCGATCGCCGCGTCGCACCCACCCGTTCGCCGTAGTCCTGGACGGCCCTCCACCTCTACAACGCGGCAGAGCCTTGCTCCGTTGACCACCTCCGCCACCGCGGGTAGCGCGCGGTGATCGCGAGCGTCGTCACGACCGTCTCGACGTGCGGCTTCGCCAGGAAGTCCTCCGCGCGCGACGGCACGGGGGCGGGTGCCGGCTCGACCTCCGCCCGTCTCGTGAGGACACCGTTGCGCGAGTCCCGTTCCGGGGTGCGGTCGGGATCGCGCAGCTCGGACCGCACGTGTCTCAGCTCGTCGGTCGCGTTGCCCACCGCACGCACCGCGAGGTGCTCCTCCTCGGCGAGCTGCCGCCAGAGCCGGTCCGCCTGCTCCGGGTCGGCGTACTCGACGAGTCTGCTCACCTCGATGTGCGTGTAGAGGTAGGTCTCCACGGCGTCATGAGCGATCTCGAACGCGTCCGACACGTCGAGCCAACGTTTTCTGGCCCGGTAGCGGTACTCGTCGAACCTCGTGCTCGCGACGCCGGTCCACCCGCCGGCCGTCGCCTTGGCGTGTGCGAACGCCACGGATGCGCACTCGTCGCGCATCCGCTTCAACCACTCCTGGACGCTCAGGAGGGAGTGGAAGTCGCTGGAGAGGCTCACGCGGGAAAGACGTCCACCTGTTCGTAATGGCGGGCTGTGTCGAGGAGGCGGTCTGCTGTGCCTTCAACGTCGCGCACCAGCTCCGCCGTCGCGTGGTCGGAGGCATCTCGGAACCGGGCCAGTGCGGCGAACAGCTCGCCGCGGGAGGCGTCCGGGCAGCCGTCCCGGTGGCGGGCGAGGGAGGTGACGCTCTCGGCGGCCTGCGACAGCGGCCGGGCGAGTGCCCGCACCTCGGCCGGGTCGACGCTGAACCCGTTCACACGGCACCTCCCGGCGGAAAAGTTTGGTGTGGAACGATATCCGCTCCTCAGCCGATGAGCTCCCGGATGTCGGCAGCTGAGACGAACACCATCTCCTCGCGCGCCGCGCCCGCGTCGACCACGACCCCGACGCCGAGCGGTGCGACCAACGGCAGCAGCTCCGCGCCCTCGACCTCCAGCCACCGGTCGTCCCACGAGAAGCCCTTGAGACGGCGGTAGGCGACGAGCCGGTCGAGGCCGGTGAACGCGAGCACCGCGCGTTCGTGCCCGGTGACGTCGGCGGCGACCAGGCCGGGGCGGCCGGGATCCGGCAGGTAGACGGTGGTGTTGAGCAGCTCGGCGACGACCTCGGGGTCACCGGCGCGGGCCAGCTCGCGCAGCCGCGGCACCGGTGTCTCGTACATCGGCCGCCTCGACAGCTGGTGTTCGAGGTCCACAGCGGACGCGGGGTCGTCCGGGTCGACCACGTAGTGCGGGACGCAGTGCAGCGACGGCGGGATGTCGTCGAGGCTCGCGCCGGGCAGCACGACGACGATCACCTTGCGCTGGAACAGCTCCGGCTGCCGCATGAGCAGCCCGCGCAGGTGCTTGAGCTCGTACTCCACCCCGCGGCTGTCCGGGTTGCGGCCGCTGAACGCGAGAGCCCACCCCGGCGACACGGCGACGGCGATCCGGTCCGCGTCCTCCATGTGCTGCAGGCAGAACGTCGACCAGTCGACGGGTTCGTGCTGGTGGTAGAGGTCGATCTCGGGCTTCGCGCCGATCCGGTGCAGCAGCCCGGCGAACCGGTGCAGGGTGTCCCGCCACGCTCTGGTGCGCGCGGCGTCCCATCCAGGACTCGTATGTGCCCAGACCACGAACACTTCGGGACGCATCGGCGCATCATGCCCCAAAGCGGTCGATCAGCCGTCGCAGACCTCGTGGTCGGCCCGCAGCCACGAACCGCCGGGACCGTCGAAGTGCTCCACCGCCTCGGCGGGTGCGGGAGGCAGGTCGCCCAGACCCGCCACGAACTCGACGGTCCACCGGTGCCGGGCCGCGGGGTTGGTGTCCTCGAACTCGTCAGCGAGACCGCGGGTGTGCTCCCGCGTCCGCACGGTGATCTTCGAACCGAGCAGGCCGTCCTCACCGGGCCCGCAGACTGCCTCCAGCCGGGCACGGACCCACTGCGGCGGGAAGACGGGGTCCGCCTCGACCTCGGAGGCGACCGCGGAGCAGGAGGAGCCGTGGACGCGCGCCTCCAGCGAGGCCCGGAAGACGCCGAGCTCACCGGCCGTGCAGCCGGTGAGAACGCGTGCTTCGACAGCTGTCTCCGCGACGGAGACGACGGGACGGGCGGCCGCGCACCTCGCGGCGGGTGCGGCGGCCGACGCCGTTGCTCCCCCGGAGGTGACGGCCACGAGTAATAACGCGGCGACCACGGACCTCATGCGGGACAACCTATTTGCGGTCACCGCGCTTCCGGCCGAACTTCACCCCACAGATGGGTGAGCGCGGAAGACCTTGTAGGTCAAGGCCCGTGGCCGTTCAGGATCAGTGGTCGTGATCGTGGTCGTGCTCGGGCGCGAACGGCTGGTAGATGTAGAACATCGTGACCGGCTCGTCGCCCGCGACCGTCTCGTGGTCCACGCCGGGCGGCACGAACGCGTACGACCCCGCGCTCGCCTCGACGCCCCCGATGGTCACCTTGCCGTCGACGACCCACGTGTGCTGCGTCGCCGAGGGGTGGTTGTGCCCGACGTCGCGGGCGCCCGGTGCCATCTGGATCAGGCCGACGATCGTGTCGCCGCCGGGGGACTTCCACAGGAGCTTGTTCTGCAGCCGCTCGTCACCGTGCAGCGGGAACGACCTCATCTGCGCCAGGACGTCCGGCGGGATGACGGTGACTGTGTCGGGCAACGGCTCTGTCATCGGGTGAGCTGCCTCTCAACTGGCCTGCGGGACGCGGGGAAGGCTACCTGGGCCTGTGGGGAATCAGGTGCCTTCGCCCGAACCCGTTTCAAGCTGGGAGATCACTCGCACGCGACGCCGTCCTTGTCGCGGTCGAGCGCCGCCCGGTAGCCCGGCTGTCCCGCGTAGAGCGGGGCGGCACCGGCCGCGCGGGCCGCGTCGCAGTTCGCGTAGTAGGCGGCGGGAGCAGGCGCCGGCTGCGGCTGGGGTTGCGGCTGGGGTTGCGGCTGTGGTTGCGGCGCAACGGTTCGCGGCTGCGGCACAGCGGGCTGCGGTTGGGGCGCAACGGGTTGCGGTGCCGGCTTCACGTCGAGTCCGCCGCACGGCGCACCCCAGAACCCGAGCCCCGCCTGCTTGGCGACAGCCGCAGCCTCCGCGATGGCGGCCGCCGCACCGTCCACCGCACGGGCGGCACCCTGACCAGCCGCGAGAACCGCGTAGTCGGCCCCGTCGGCCAACTGCAGCTGCGCGCCCACAACCTTGACCGGCTTGCCCACCAACGTCTTCGTGGCGAACTCGACCGCCGAGGAGGCCCAGCACTCACCAGGCGCCGCCAGCCCCTGGAGCACCAGCTTGGTGCCATTCGACAGGGCCACGGTGCGGCCGTCCACAACGGACTCGACAGTCACCGGCGGCGGCGTGGTGGTGGTCACGGCGGTGGTCGTCGTCGTTGTCGTGGAAGAAGAAACCGAGCCAGCGGAGGTCGCCAGCCCTGGAGACGGTTGGCCGCAACCCGCAACGATCGCCAGCGGGAACACCGCCGAGATCACGAGCACGGCACGGCGAACGTTCTGCGGCATTTGCTGCCAGAGCACGGGTGCGGTCACGAGCAGCACATCGCAGCACCGCCAGAAACTCGTTACCCACATCACTCGATCGGACTACCAAGTCCACTAGGGACGTCCCGCACGAAGTGCTTGGGAGGCCGCAATGCCGAAGGCGAGCGGCGGGTCCAGGGCGGAGCCCCGGCGGGGGTCCGGGGGCGGAGCCCGCCGGCTGGGGGTCTGAGGGCTCGGCCCCCAGAAGGCACGCGGAACGCAAAAATGGCGAGTGCTCTCCACGAGCACTCGCCACCTATTGCGTGGAGCTGAGGGGAATCGAACCCCTGACCTTCTCGATGCGAACGAGACGCGCTACCAACTGTGCTACAGCCCCTTGCGGTGTTACGAGAGAAACTATAGCAGTCTCGGAGGGGGTGTTTTCACCACCCCCTCCTAAGCCCCCACCGCACCCCGGTACCGCAGCGACTCGAGCCCCTCCAGCTCGACGAAGACCGGGTCCTCGTCGTCGGAGTCGACCGGGATCGTGCCCGGCCGGACGTGGTGCTCGTAGCGCGGCAGCGGCGGTAACGCCGGCTTCTCGTCGACGACCACGACCTCGACCCTGGTGGTCTCGGCCTCCTCGACGGAGGGCTCGTCGACCTCGGCGGAGACCTCCTCCTGCGGCTGCGGTCCCGTCGCACGGCGACGGCGCACCTGCTGCAGGCGGGCCAGCCGGCGGGCGCGGATCTCCTCCTCGATCCGCACCTGGCGGCGCAGGTACGTCAGGTAGCCCACGATCACCAGGTCGAGCGCGGCGTGGCCGTACCAGAGCGGGGCGTAGAACACGCCGGCCGCGATCCCCGTCGCCACGGCGGCGACCAGCAGGAAAGCGATCACTCTGCGGCGGAACGCGTACTTCGCCTGCGCGACCAGCGCGGCGGTCTCCGGGTCGTAGCCACCGCGGCCACGCCGGAACGGGCGTTCGACGTACTCCTCCTCGTCGAAGTAGTCGTCGTCGATGTCGTGGATGTCGTCGTACTCGGCGTCGGGCATGGCGTCGTACTCCTCCCCCACGCTGCGCGCACTCTCCTGGCGCTTGCGGGCCATCATGGGGACGAGGACCACCAGCCACGCCACCACCAGCGCAACGATGATCAGCGAACTCGGCATTCCCCGTTCACCTCCCCCGGCCCACGCGTGGTGCTGTTCACCACGCTAGTCACAACAGTCACACCTGTGTCGGAGGCTCGCCGAACCCGGTGCGTACCAAAGTGTGGTGTATCACCCACTTTTGGGTGAAGTGATTACGACGTACGGAAGCAGGGATCAGGGAAGACGGGCCTCTCCGCGTGCGACCAAACGGCGCACTAGGCCATCCGAGACCTCTTCGGTCGTGAGGGCGAAGCAGAGGTGGTCACGCCACTGCCCTGCAACGTCCAGATAACGCTTGAAGAGGCCTTCCTCGCGGAATCCGGACTTCGTGAGCACCCGGATCGAGGCTCCGTTCTCCGGCCGGACGGTCGCCTCGAGCCGATGCAGACCAGCGTCGCGGAAGGCGTGGTCGGCGAGCAACGCCACGGCGGCCGTTGCGACGCCCCCTCCCGCCCGATCAGCGGCTACCCAATAGCCGATCCACGCCGACTGCAGCGAGCCGCGCACGATGTTGCCGACCGTGATCTGCCCGGCGACCTCGCCGTTGACGATGATCATGAACGGCAGGGTGCTGCCGCGCCGGGCCATGGCGCGCAGCGACGACCACTGGGCGGGCCAGGACAGCGTGGCGTTGCGCTCGTCCCAGCCCTCCAGGGCCGTGGGTTCCCACTGCTCGAGGTAGGCGCGGTCGCGGATCCGCAGGCGTGACCAGCGCGAACCGTCGAAGAGCCGGGGTCCGCGCAGCGTGACGGTGCCCGCGCGCACCTCGACGGGCCCCAGCCGGACCGGCCAGCCGGGGTGGCGTCCCAGATCGGAGAAAGCGCTCATCCCCCGCCGTTCGTCAGCTCTTCTGGGCGAGGAAGCTGACCAGGACCTCGTCGCCCACCGAGATCTCGGTGACGTCCTCGTCGACCATGACCAGGCAGTTGGCCTCGGCCAGCGACGCGAGCAGGTGCGACCCGGACGTGCCGAGCGGCTGCACCAGGAACTCGCCGTTGTCCGCGTCCCGCAGCAGCTGGCCGCGCACGAAGCCCCGGCGGCCCTTCGTCGACTGCAGCGGCGACAGCAGGCGCGCGGACACCGCGCGGCGGTACGGGTTCTTCTTGCCGAGCGCGGCCCTGATCAGGGGCCTGACCAGCACCTCGAACACCACCAGCGCGCTCATCGGGTTCGCCGGCAGCAGGAACGTCGGCACGGCGTCGGGGCCGAGCCTGCCGAAGCCCTGCGCGGAGCCGGGGTGCATCGCGACGCGGCCGACGTCCATGTCGCCGAGCTCGGCCAGCGCGGCCTTGACCTCGTCGCCGACCGTGCCGCCCACGCCACCCGCGACCACGACGATCTCGGAGAGCAGCAGGCGGCCCTCGACGACCTCGCGCAGCCGGCGCGGGTCGGCGGACATGATGCCGACCCTGCTGACTTCGGCACCCGCGTCGCGTGCCGCGGCCGCCAGCGCGTAGGAGTTCACGTCGTAGACCTGGCCCTGGCCGGGCGTGCGGTCGACGTCGACGAGCTCCTCGCCGAGCGAGATCACCGACACCCGCGGGCGCGGGTGGACGAGCACCTTGTTGCGCCCGACTGCGGCCAGCAGGCCCACCTGGGCGGCGCCGATGGACGCGCCCCTGCGGACGGCGACGTCACCGGTCTGCACGTCCTCGCCGGTGCGGCGGACGAACCCGGCCGACGGCACGCTGCGGTTGACCGTCACCTTCGCCTGGTGACCGTCGGTGTAGCCGAGCGGCACGACCGCGTCCGCCAGGGTCGGCAGCGGCGCGCCCGTCGCGATCCGCACCGCCTGGCCCGGCTGGAGCCGGCGCGGCTGCCGCGAGCCGGCCGGGATCTCGCCGACGACCGGCAGCTGCACGGGGTTCGCGTTCGCGCCGGACACGTCGACGCTGCGCACCGCGTACCCGTCCACGGCGGCCTGGTCGAAGCCGGGCAACGCGCGTTCGGCCACGACCTCCTCCGCGCAGAGCAGGCCCTGCGACTCCGAGATCGCCACCCGCACGGGTGCGGGCCGCACCGCGGCCGCGATCACCCGAGCGAGCTGCTCGTCCACTGACCTCATGTGTTGGTCCTCGCGCCCAGAAGGGGTTTCACTCAGGAGTTGTCGAGGCGTTCCCGCAACCACTCGCGCAGATCGGGCCCGTACTCCGGGGTCTCGAGTGCGAAGTCAACCGCAGCGCGCAGGAATCCTGCGGGATTGCCGAGGTCGTGTCGTCCGCCGCGGTGCACGACGACGTGCACGGGGTGACCCTCGTTGATCAGCAACGCGATGGCGTCGGTGAGCTGCAGCTCGCCTCCGGCGCCCGGCGTGATGCGCTTCAGGGCGTCGAAGATCGCCCGGTCGAGGAGGTAGCGGCCGGCCGCGGCGAACGTCGACGGCGCGTCCTCCGGCTTGGGCTTCTCGACCATGCCGACGACCTGCTTGACGTCGTCGCTGCCGGTGTCGCGGACGTCGAACACGCCGTACGCGGAGATCTGCTCGCGCGGGATGTCGAACGCCAGCAGGACGGTGCCGCCCTTCTCCTCGCGGACCTCCGCCATCTTCTTGAGCGCGCCGGTCGGCAGGATGATGTCGTCGGGCAGCAGCACCGCGACGGCCTCGTCCTCGCCGGTCAGGTTGCCCTCGGCGCAGCCGACCGCGTGGCCGAGGCCGAGCGCCTGCTCCTGGATCGCGGTCTCGGCCTTGATGAGCTGCGGCGCGCGCCGGATCTTCGCGACCAGGTCGGTCTTGCCCTTGTCGGTCAGCGACTGCTCGAGGTCGGGGTTCTCGTCGAAGTAGTCCGCGACCGACGCCTTGGTCGGCGAGGTCACGATGACCAGCTTCTTCGCGCCCGCCTCGGCGGCCTCCCTGGCCACGTACTCGATGGCCGGGGTGTCGACCAGCGGCAGCAACTCCTTCGGCACGGCCTTGGTCGTGGGGAGGAAACGGGTGCCCAGACCTGCCGCGGGCACGATAGCGGTGTGGAAGGCGCTGCTCATGGGCAGCGATGCTAACGACATGCCGAGGGATACCCACCATGACGTCCGACCTTCGTGACCGGAAGGCCACTCTCCGTTCGGAGCTGCTGGCCGCGCGACGCTCGCTGCCGCCCGAGATCCGTTCCGCCGAGGCCGCCGCTCTGCGGGCGCACGTGGCGGCGTTGGAGGTCCGGCCTGATCAGACGGTGTGCGCCTTCCTGCCGGTCGGATCGGAGCCGGGCGACGCGTCGTGGCTCGACGGGCTGCGGTGCCGGGTGCTGCTGCCGGTCGTGACGGGCGACTCGCCGCTCGACTGGGCGGTCCACACCGGACCGGACGGGCTCGCTCCGGCGGCGCTGCGGCTGCTGGAACCCACCGGTCCACGGCTCGGCGCCTCGGCGATCGCTGGAGCCTCCCTGGTGCTCGTGCCGGCGCTGGCGGTGTCGGTGTCCGGGGTGCGGCTCGGGAAGGGCCGCGGGCACTACGACCGGTCGTTGCCGCTGGTCAAGGCCCCTCTGGTGGGCGTGGTGAGGGACTCGGAGGTGCTGCCGTCGGTACCTTCTGAAGATCATGACGTGCGGATGAACGGGGTGTTGACGCCCTCCGGCGGCCTGCGCTGGCTGTGAGATTGACCTGGGGTGTTTGCGCTCGGGGAAGGATCTGAGCGAAAATCGTGTTGGCACTCACAACGGTCGAGTGCCAGATCTAGGAGCGAACCCAGTGCCTACGTACCAGTACGCCTGCACCGCGTGTGAGCACCGGTTCGAGGCTGTGCAGTCGTTCAGCGACGCCTCCCTCACCGAGTGCCCGGAGTGCTCGGGCAAGCTGCGCAAGCTCTTCGGCGCCGTCGGTGTCGTGTTCAAGGGCAGCGGTTTCTACCGGACCGACAGCCGTTCGGGCTCGTCGAAGTCCACGACCTCGTCTTCTTCGTCGACGTCCTCCTCGGACTCGAAGCCGTCCACGTCGTCGTCTTCGTCCACGTCGTCGTCCACTTCGTCGTCGTCTTCGTCGACCTCGAAGAGCGCTCCGGCGGCCGCGGCGTCCTGAAGATCGCGAGTTGTCCACAACTTGCCGCTGACCCCGCTCGCCATGCCCTCGCCGCCCCTAGCGTCGAGGGCATGACCCTTTCCACCACGTTCCCCGACCGAGTCCGCGCCCTGCTGCGCCGCCGCCCCTCCGCCGTGCGGCGCCGGCTCCTGGCACTCGGCCTGGCGCTGCTGGCCGCGTTGACGGCCTTCTGGCCCGACGTGGGTCATCCCGCCGTGGTCGCCGCGCGTGACCTGCCGCCCGGCGTCCCGCTGTCCGATGCAGACCTCCGGCTGGTGTCGTTCGCGTCGCCGGTGTCCGGTTCGTTCTCCGGCGCCTCCGCTCTGGTGGGCAGGACGCTGAACGACGCCACGAGAGCGGGCGTCCCGCTGACAGACCTGGCCCTCGCCTCCACCACGTCCGACTCGGCCTCGGTGGCCGTCGAGGTGGCCGACCAGGGCCTGGCCGACGTGGTGCGGCCGGGCAACCGCGTCGACGTGGTGACGTCGACCGGCGAGGTGCTGGCCGAGAACGCGTCGGTGCGCGAGACCCGCGGCAAGGTCGTCGTCCTCACGTTGCCGAGACTTAATGCAAATCGAGTCGCCGCGATGTCACTGGATCATGCTTTAGCGGTTACCCTCCGCTGATGCTGAAGGGTTTCAAGGACTTCCTGATGCGCGGGAACGTCGTCGACCTGGCCGTGGCCGTGGTCATCGGCACCGCGTTCACCGCGATCGTCACCGCATTCACCACGAGCCTCATCAAGCCGCTCATCGCCGCGCTGGGCAGCGCGGAGACCAAGGGCCTCGGCGTTCAACTGCGCGAAGGCAAGGAGGACACGTACCTCGACTTCAGCAACGTCATCAACGCGGCGATCAACTTCGTGATCGTGGCCGCCGTCGTGTACTTCGTCCTGGTGCTGCCGATCAAGAAGATCCAGGAGCGCCGCAAGAGGGGCGAGGAGCCCGGCCCGGCCGAGCCGACGAACGTCGAGCTGCTCATCGAGATCCGCGACCTGCTCGCGGCCCAGCAGGGCAACCACCAGACCGTCGTCCAGCCGACGACGGACGTGCGAGCCCCGAAGGTCTGACCCCCGCCCGGCCGTCGCTCGGCAACGGGCGGCGGCCGGACCCAAGCCGCGCGAGGAGCAAGGGCTCGCCGCTGAGGTGAGGGCCCGCCGCTGGGCGAAGGTCACCGCTGGGTGAAAGCTCGCCGCTGGGTTGAAGGTCGCCGCAGAGCGAAGCTCGCCGCTGGGGCGAAGGCTTGCTGCTGGGGTGCAGGCACGCGGTCAGCCGTGCCGAAGCGGTGCCGCTCAGGCATGGCCCTTCAGGCACGGCCCTCAGGCTCTGGTTCGCACGCACGGCACGCGGTCTCGCGGTCAGCAGGCCCTGTTCGGCCCCTCAGCGGGCACCGAGCGTCGGACGCCGAACGGTGGCTACCAGCTCGCCCGCGAGTCACACCGCACGTCGCGATCACAGGCCTTCGCGCGTCCCGCACCGGTCCGCCGCGCCCCGCAGCCCTTCGCCACGGCGCAAAGCACGCGGCTGCCCCGCCCAAGGAGCGTGCGGCAAAGACTCCCCCGCGCTTCACAGCCGATAGCGCACGCCATCAGCTACCGGGCCGCACCGCACGTCGCCCACCACAGGCCACACCGCGCGTTCCGAACCAGTCCGCCGCGCGCTCAGTCAGTGTCACGCCCAGACGTGCCCCACCGGCCATGCCACGCGTCGTCACCCGGCCCACCCGCGCCCGCAGCCCTTCGCCACGCCGCACGTCCCGAACCGGCCCAGCACGCCCCGACCACCAGGCACGCCCCGGCGCGCTCACCCGCCGTGGTGCGGCGGCCTGTTCTCCCGGTACCAGGCTTCCCGGTCCTCCGACCCGGAAGCCCCACCCCCGCGCTCGTCCGAAGTCGTCTCCGGCAGCACGTCCCCGAACACCTCCGCCAACCGGCGACGGCGCTGCACGGCAGCAGCGTCGTCGCCGACCGGCTCGGGCTCGGGCCGAGGTGGGTCACTCCTCGTCAAGACCGCTCAGCTGCTCGATGACGTAGGGCACCAGCGCCGACAGCGTCGCCATGCCGTCGCGGACCGCGGAGCGCGAGCCCGCGAGGTTCACGACCAGCGTGCTGCCGGAGACGCCGGCGAGGCCGCGCGAGATGCCCGCGTCGACCGCGCCCGCGGCGAGGCCGGAGGCTCGGAGTGCCTCGGCGATGCCGTGGATCGGGCGGTCGAGCACGCCCTGCGTGGCGTCGGGGGTGACGTCGCGCGGGGACACGCCTGTGCCGCCCACGGTGACCACGAGGTCGACGCCACCGATGACGGCCGTGTTGAGGGCGGCCCGGATGTCGACCACCTCGCCCTCGACCGCGACGGTGCCGTCGACGATGAAGCCGACTTCTTCGAGGAGTTCGGTGACGAGAGGCCCGGAGTTGTCGTCCTGCTCGCCGTGCGCCACCCGGTCGTCCACGATCACGACCAAAGCGCGGCCAAGGCGCTGCGCGCTGCGTTCCATGCGATCACCGTAGCGGGAGTCGGACTTCGAAGCGGCAGCCAGGACCGTGGTTCTGGACGGCGATCGCGCCGTGGTGGGCGTCGACCAGGCCGCGTGCGATGGAAAGGCCCAGCCCGGCGCCGGAGGGATTGCGCGCCGACGAGCCGCGGAAGCCCACGTCGAACACGTGCGGCAGCACGTCATCGGGTATGCCGCCGCACGCGTCGTCCACTCGCACCACCGCTTCGGGTCCGTCCACATCGACCTGGACGGCGACGGTTCCGCCCTCCGGGGTGTGGCGGATGGCGTTGGACACAAGGTTGCGCACGACACGCATCAGTTCCGGATCGGAACCGCGCACGACCGGCCACTCGCGAGCGTCGGCGCGCAGTCGGACGCCCTGGCGCGATGCCACCGGGCGGGACGCGGCGACCACGTCGCTCACCACGTCGGCAAGCGCGACGTCGTGCATCGACAGGTTCAGCGCGCCCGCGGTGATCCGCGAGAGCTGGAACAGGTCGTCCACGAGCTTCGACAGGTGGTCAGCTTCCAGGGCGATCTGCTTGGCGTAGACGGCGACCTCGCCGGGGTCGGAGACGACGCCGTCCTCCAACGCCTCGGTCATCGCCCTGATGCCGGCCAACGGCGTGCGCAGGTCGTGGCTGATCCACGCCACCAGCTGCCGCCGCGCCGCCTCGGCCTCGCGCTCCCACATGGTGCGCCGGGCGATCGCGCGGCCGAGCATGATCGAGAACGGCACGGTGATCAGGCCCACCAGCGCGCACGCCATCAGCGCGGCGTTCAGCATCGGCGTGAACATGAACCCGCTGACCACCAGCACGCCCGCGATGGTCGCCACCACCGGCACGATGACCATGACGGTCATCGCGGTGGTCAGCGAGACGCGGCTCAGCCTGTCGAACACGGGTCGTACCGGTAGCCGACGCCCCACACCGTGCTGAGGCGGCGGGGCTTCGCGGGGTCCTGCTCGATCTTCTCGCGCAACCGTCGCACGTGGACGGTCACGGTCGACTGGTCGCCGAACTGCCAGCCCCACACGCGTTCCAGCAGCTCCGCCCGGCCGAACGCCTTGCCGGCGTTGCCGATGAAGAACGCCAGCAGGTCGAACTCGCGGGTGGTGAGCTGCAACGGCCGGTCGTCCAGCGTGGCGGTGTGCGCGGCCACGTCCAGGACCAGGTTGCCGTCCCGCACCACGCGCGGCTCGTAGGCCCGATGAGCCCGCCGCAGCACCGACGAGACGCGCAACGCGAGCTCGCGCGGGCTGAAGGGCTTCGTGACGTAGTCGTCCGCGCCGATCTGCAGCCCGGCGATGCGGTCCTCCTCCTCGCCCAGCGCCGTCAGCATCACGACGGGCGTGCTGGCGCGCTCGCGGATCCGCCGGCACACCTCCAGCCCGTCGATGCCGGGCAGCATCAGGTCGAGCACCACGATGTCCGGCTCGTGCGCCGAGACGGACCGCAGCGCCTGCTCCCCGTCACCGGCGAGCTCCACCTCGTACCCGGCGTGTTCGAGGTACCGGCGCACCACGTCCCGCACCGTCGTGTCGTCGTCGACGACCAGAACCCTTTCCACCACACCACCACGCTAAGCCAAGAACGCGGGCGAGGCCCGGACTTGTCACAAGCACGTAAGAAGGGCCGTACCTGTGTGCGGGGCAGGTGCCCACAGGTACGGCCCTGACGGGGTTGTCGCGCCGGGTTCCGGCGGGAACCCGGCGACCCCCCGGTCTACGACGGCACGTCGACGCCGTCGAGCGTGGCGTCCACGGTGCGGTTGTCGGCCAGCGTGATCGTGATCTTGTCACCGGGGGCCTTGGACCGGACGGCGGCGACCAGCGTGTCCGACTCGTCGATGCGGCGGTCGCCAAACTTGGTGATCACGTCACCGGCCTTGAGCCCGGCCTTCTCCGCGGCACCACCGGGGGTGATCTCGGAGATCCTGGCGCCCTGGTCGGTGGACTCGACCTTCACGCCGAGCACGGTCTGCTTGGGCTTGCCGGTCTTCACGATCTCGTCGACCGTGCGGCGCGCCTGGTCCATCGGGATCGAGAAGCCGATGCCCACGGACCCGGCCTGGCCGTTGGCCGAGCTCGGGCTGTAGATCGCCGAGTTGATGCCGACGACCTGCCCCTGCATGTTCACGAGCGGTCCGCCCGAGTTGCCGGGGTTGATGGCCGCGTCGGTCTGGATGGCGTTGAGGACGGTCGCCTGCGAGTTGCGGGCGTCGCTGCCGGCGGAGACCGGGCGGTTCAGCGAGCTGACGATGCCGGAGGTGACCGTGCCGGACAGCTCGAACGGCGAGCCGATCGCGACGACGCCCTGGCCGATCTTCAGGTCACCGGAGTTGCCCAGCTGCACGACCGGCGCGCCGGAGATCCCGTCGGCCTGGATGACGGCGATGTCGGAGGTCGGGTCGCGGCCGAGGATCTTCGCGGCGGCGGTCTTGCCGTCCTGGAAGACGACCTTGATGTTGCCGCCGCTCGCCGCACCCTCGATGACGTGGTTGTTCGTCACGATCTGGCCGTTGCTGGAGATCACGAAGCCCGATCCCTCGCCGGCGCCGGTCCGCGTCACGACCTGGATCTGCACGACGGACGGCAGCAGCTTGTTCGCCACCTCCTCGACCGAGCCCGCCGGGGCGTTGCCGGTCTGGGACGCGGCCCGCGGCGCGTCGAGCGAGCTCACGGCCGACGAGTCGTTGGCGAAGTTGTAGCCCAGGTAGCCGCCGAGGCCACCGGAGAGACCGCCGACGAGCAGCACGAGGGCCGCGACACCCGCCACGACCTTGCCGCGGCCCTTGGGACGCGGAGGAACGGACGACTGGTAGCCGGGAGGGAGGTAGAACTGACCCGTCTGGGGACCCGCGAACGGACCGGAGGGCGGTCCGGCGTGCGGTTCGGCGCCGAACTGCGCGGTGGCACCGGGGCCGAGCGGGTGAGGTTGGCCGGACCCTGGATGAGGAAGCTGCTGGCCGGGTCCGGGCCCGCCGAGCTGCGTCTGACCCGCGTCAGGTGAGGGCACCTGGTGGGCCGAGGTGAAGGAGGCGGGCGGGTCGCCCAGGCCGGCGGGAGCGCTGCCCGCGGGAGCGCCGTAGGCCCCAGCCTGGCCGGATCCCCCCTGCAAAGGATCCGGCTGGCCGGGTTCCGGCGACGACGGGCCCTGCTCCCGAGCGCCGGAGTCTGTCTGACCGGCGCTCGTCGGCACGGAGTGGGGCTGTTCCGGCTGCTGCGCTGGCTGGTTGCTCTCGGTCATGCCCATAGTCTCGGGTGCGGTCCTGAGAGCAGCCTTAAACCAGCCTGGGAGCTACTTGTGTGTTCCCCGGAGCCGCTCGGCGATCTGCTCGGGCGTCACGTCGTTGATCCACACGGCCTCGCCGGACTCCGAGCCCGCGAGGTACTTCAGCTTGTCCTTGGTCCTGAGCACCGAGAAGACCTGCAGGTGCAGCCACATCTCCTCGCGGCCGGCGTTGACCGGCGCCTGGTGCCACGCGGCGATGTACGGCAACGGGCGGTCGTACAACGCGTCCAGCCGGTGCAGCACCTTCAGGTAGAGCGAGCTGAAGTCATCTCGCTCCACAGAGGACAGTGCGGCGAGGTCCGGCACCTGACGGCGCGGCGCCAGCACGACCTCGACGGGCCAGCGCGCGGCGGCGGGCACGAACGCCACCCAGTGCTCCGACTCCTCCACCACCCGCGCGCCCGCGCGGAGCTCGGCCTCCAGCACGTCGCCGAACAGCGGCCGGCCGTGCTCGGCGTAGTAGTCCAGCGCGGCCGACAGCATGCGCTCGGTCCGGGGCGTCACGAACGGGTAGGCGTAGATCTGGCCGTGCGGGTGCGAGAGCGTCACGCCGATCTCTTCACCGCGGTTCTCGAACGGGAAGACCTGCTCGACCCCTGGCAACGTTGACAAGAAGGCCACGCGGTCCGCCCACGCGTCCACGACGGTGCGCACGCGCGACTCGGACAGCTCGCCGAACGACTTGTTGTGGTCGGACGTGAAGCACACGACCTCGCAGCGCCCGCGGCCGGGCGCGCGCACGAACAGCTCCTCGCCGTCCACAGTGGACGGCACGTCGGGCACGTTCTGCGCCAGCGACGGGAACCGGTTCTCGAACACCACGACGTCGTACTCGGACTCGGGGATCTCGGTCGGACGGCCCGGCGTCGACGGGCACAGCGGGCAGAGGTCCGCCGGCGGCTTGTAGGTGCGCGTCTGCCGGTGCGCCGCCATCGCGACCCACTCACGGGTCAACGGGTCCAGCCGCACCTCGGACATCGGCTGCGTCGCGGGGAGGTCCCGCGTGTCCACCGCGACCCGCGGTGGCGCCTCGGCGCTGTCGTCGAAGTAGATGATCTCCCGGCCGTCCGCCAGTTTTCCCGCGGTACGCCTCACGCCAGCTCCTCGCCACTTCCCGGTACATGCGCCAACACCAACTCGCCGACCTGCTCGGTGAGGATCGCCCGTGCGTCGTCCGGCAAACCTTCGTCCGTCACCAGGACGTGCGCCTCGTCGAGGTCGGCGATCGTGGAGATGCCCACGGTCCCCCACTTCGTGTGGTCCGCGACCACGACCACGCGGCCGGCCGCGTCCACGAGCGCGCGGTCCGTCTCGCTCTCGTTCAGGTTCGGGGTGGTGAAGCCGGAGCGCTCGGCCATGCCGTGCACGCCCAGGAACACCACGTCCAGGTGCAGCGACCGCAGCGCGTTGACGGCGACGGGACCGACGAGGGCGTCGGACGGGGTGCGCACGCCGCCGGTCAGCACCACCGTGCGGTCGGTGCGCCCGCTCTGCTGCAGCACGTCGGCGACGCGGATCGAGTTCGTGACGACGGTCAGGTCCGGGATGTCGTCGAGGAACCTGGCCAGCGTCCACGTCGTGGTGCCGGCGGACAGGCCGATGGCCGTACCGGGACGGACGAGGCCCGCGGCCAGCGCGGCGATGGCCTCCTTCTCGGGCAGCTGCCGGACGGACTTGGCCTCGAAGCCGGGTTCGTCGGTCGAGCGCCCGACGACGGACGTCGCACCGCCGTAGACCTTCTCCACCAGCCCGCGGGAGGCGAGCACGTCGAGGTCGCGGCGCACGGTCATGTCCGAGACGCCGAGGCGGACCACCAGGTCGCTCACGCGCACAGCGCCGGTCCGGCGGACCTCCTCGATGATCACCGCTTGCCGCTGACGTGCCAGCACCTCACACCTCTTCCCTGAGGACGACGACGTCCCCGGCTCGCACGGTGAGGCGTCCGGAGACCTGCGTGCCGGACAACACGTCGACACCGGACGCCTCGATCTGCGCGTCGGTGTCGGAGTGGTTGACGGCGAAGAGCCACGATACGTCGCCCTTGCGCCGGACGAGCTCGATCCCGGTGGGCGACACCGCGACGCCCGCACCGGAAAGCGCTTTTTCCACCGTTCGGCCGAGACCGCTCTCGTCGAGATCGCACGCCACGTACCAGGCGACGCCGTTGCCGAAAGCGTTGCGCGTGACGGCGGGCACTCCCGGCAGGGGTCCGTCGGTGTACGAGGCGACGACCTCGGCGCTGCGCACGTGGAGGTGCTCCGTCCACAGCGAGGCGGTCGAGGAGTCGGTCAGCGTGGCGGTTTCGCCCTGGCGCAGCGGGAAGAACTCCTCCGACCACACGCCCAGCACGTCCCGGAACGCTCCGGGGTAGCCGCCCAGTCGCACTCGCGTGTACTGGTCGGCGACACCGGACAGGTAGGTGACGACCACGTGACCGCCGCCCGCCACGTAGTCCGCGATCACGGCGGCGTGCGCGTCGGACACCGCGTAGAACGCCGGCACGACCACCAGCGAGTAGGCCGACAGGTTCGTGCCGGGAGCCACGAAGTCGACGGTGACACCCGCCTGCCACAACGCTTTGTAGTACCCGAGGACGTGCCGGTAGTAGTCGAAGTCCGCCGTCGGGTGGGCCTCCTGGCGCAGTGCCCAGTTGGACTGGAAGTCGTAGAGGACCGCGACCGAGGCGTCCACAGTGGAGCCGACGACGTCGCTGATCTTCGCGTACTCGGCGCCGACCTCGCAGACCTCGCGGTACACCTTGGTGTCCGTGCCGGCGTGGGGCACCATCGCCGAGTGGTAGCGCTCGCTGCCGCCGCGCGACTGCCGCCACTGGAAGAACAGCGTGCCGTCCGCGCCGCGGGCGATGTTCTGGTACGAGTGGCGCCGCATCTCGCCCGGCTGCTTGGCGATGTTGCGGTGCTGCCAGTTCACCGCGGACGTCGAGTTCTCCATGAGCAGCCACGGCTTGCCGCCCGCGAGGCCGCGCACCAGGTCGGCGGACATCGCCAGCTCGACGTGCCGGTCGGGCGACTCGGACAGCGTGTAGTGGTCGTTGGAGACGAAGTCGACCTCGCGGGCCCACTTCCAGTAGTCGAGGTCGCCGAAGGTCCAGTTCACCATGAAGTTCGTGGTGATCGGCACGTCCGGCGTGATCATGCGCAGCACGTCGCGCTCGGACTTGTACAGCTCGAGGATCGCGTCGTCGGTGAACCGGTCGAAGTCGAGCACGTGCGCCGGGTTCGAGAACGTCGGCGTGACGCGCGGCGGCAGGACCTGCGCGAAGTCGGTGTAGCCCTGGCTCCAGAACGCGGTGGACCAGGCCTCGTTGAGCTGGTCGAGCGTGTAGCGGCTCGACAGCCACTCGCGGAACGACTCCGCGCACGTGTCGCAGTAGCACCGCTTCACGTGGCACGCGTACTCGTTGCCGACGTGCCACGCGGCGAGCGCGGGGTGGTCCTTGTAGTGCGAGGCCATCTCGGACGCGAGGGCCGTCGCGCGGTCGCGGTAGATGGGCGACGACGGGCAGTAGGCCTGCCGTGAGCCGTGCGAGAGCCGCACACCGTCCGCGCGGACGGGCAACATCTCGGGGTACTCCGCGGTGAGCCACGGCGGGGGCGCGGCGGTCGCGGTCGCGAGGTCGACGCGGACGCCGCCGGCGTGCAGCAGGTCCATCACGCGGTCGAGCCAGTCGAACCGGTACTCGCCCTTGCTGACCTCGATCCGGCCCCAGCTGAAGATGCCCAGGCTCACGATGGTCACGCCCGCCCGCCGCATCAGCTGGACGTCCTCGGCCCACACGTGTTCGGGCCACTGTTCGGGGTTGTAGTCCGCCCCCCAGCCGAGGCCTGGCAGGTCGGTTGGCCAAGTCGTCACGGCCGCAAGCGTGGACGACAACGCTCCCAACGTCAACACAAGCAAACACAACTTCACGTTTGGGTCTGTTCAGCGGTTGACCTTGATCAGCGCCGCGACAGCCGCAGGAAGCGCGCTGTGCACGGGTTTAACAGCTCCGTAACAGTACTTGACAGGATGTATGACTGGGACCACATTGTGCGCAACTTTGTTTGAGTCCCTGTTCGGTTCGCACGAGCGGGTGTCACCTGTAGGAGCGATGATGGTTCGGTACACGCCTGGTTCCACTCCGTTGCCGCAATTCGGGCGGCGCACGATGCTGCGGGCCATGATGGCGGGCGCGGGCGTCGCGGCGACCGGTGGTCTGCTCTCGGCGTGCGGCGGCGGCTCGAGCTCCGGCGGCGACTCCAAAGTGGTCACGTTCGGCAACAACCTGTCCGACCAGGTGCCGAAGGACGCGATCACGGCCGCGCTGAAGGGCTTCGAAGGCCAGTCGGGCGGCCTGTCCGTCACGATCAACACCAAGCAGCACGAGCAGTACCAGGAGCAGATCAACAACTACCTGCAGGGCAAGCCGGACGACGTGCTCGCGTGGTTCGCCGGCTACCGCATGCGGTTCTTCGCCGACCAGGGCCTCACCGGCGACCTCAGCGACCTGTGGGGCAAGATCGGCGGCAACTACTCCGACGCGCTCAAGCAGGCGTCGACGGCCACCGACGGCAAGCAGTACTTCGTCCCGTTCACGCAGTACCCGTGGGGCATGTTCTACCGCAAGAGCCTGTGGCAGGAACGCGGCTACGCGGTGCCGAAGAACCTGGACGAGCTCGTCGCGCTCGCCACGAAGATGCAGTCCGACGGCCTGGTCCCGATCGCCTTCGCGCAGAAGCAGGGCTGGCCGGGCATGGGCACGTTCGACCAGCTGAACTTCCGCATCAACGGCTACCAGTTCCACGTGGACCTGCTGGCGGGCAAGGAAGACTGGCAGGACAAGAAGGTCAAGGACGTCTTCGACACCTGGAAGCGCCTGCTGCCGTTCCACCAGGAGAACGCGCTCGGCCGCGAGTGGCAGGAAGCCGCGCAGTCGTTGCAGCAGAAGAAGTCCGGCATGTACCTGCTGGGCTCGTTCCTCGGCCAGCAGTTCCCCGACGCCGAGAAGGACGACCTCGACTTCTTCCCGTTCCCGGAGATCAACCCGACGCACGGCATCGACACGGTCGAGGCGCCGATCGACGGCTACATGATGGCCAAGAAGCCGGGCAACTCCGAGGGCGCGCTCAAGCTGCTCGAGTACCTGTCGACGGCCGAGCCGCAGCTCACCTACCTGAAGTCCGACGCGTCCGTGGTCGCGACGAACCAGAAGGCGGACACCTCGGGCTACAACTCGCTGCAGAAGAAGGCGGCCGAGGTCATCAAGAACGCGAAGCACATCACGCAGTTCCTCGACCGCGACACCGACCCCGGCTTCGCGAGCGAGGCGGCCACCAACGGCCTCATCGCGTTCATCAAGGACCCGAACAGCGTCGACTCCGTGCTCAAGGGCATGGCTGACCAGGCGAAGAACATCTTCAAGTGACCGCGGTGCAGGAGAAGCCGAAGGCGGTGGCCCCCGACGGGCCGCCGCCTCGTCGGCGTGGAAAACGTGCCACCGCCCTCGCGGGCACGGACAAGCTGGTGCTCGGGCTCATGCTCGGCATCCCCACGGTCGTGCACCTGCTGTTCGTGTGGATCCCGGCGCTGGGCTCGGTCGCGCTGTCGTTCAGCCGCTGGAACGGCATCGGCGGCCTCGAGGACATCGAGTGGATCGGCGTCGGCAACTACGTCGAGATCTTCACCGAGTACCCGCGCTTCTGGCCGGCGGTGCAGCACAACCTGATCTGGCTGGTGTTCCTGCTGGTCGTGCCGACCTCGGCCGGCCTGCTGCTCGCCGTGCTGCTGGACCGCGAGATCAAGTTCAGCCGCATCTACCAGAGCGCGCTGTACCTGCCGATGGTCCTGTCGCTCGCGCTGGTGGGCTTCATCTGGCAGCTGATCTACACGCCCGACGGCGGCCTGCTGAACTCGGTGCTGGGGCTCGACAAACCGGTCGACTGGATCGGCGACTCGGACATCAACCTCTACGCGGTGCTCGTCGCGGCCGCGTGGCGCCACACCGGTTACATCATGCTGCTGTACTTGGCGGGCCTGAAGTCGGTGGACCCGGCCCTGAAGGAAGCGGCGGCCCTGGACGGCGCGTCCGCCGCGCAGACGTTCTTCCGCGTCACGTTCCCCGTGATGAAGCCGGTCAACGTAGTCGTGCTCGTGGTGACGGTGATCGAGGCGCTGCGCGCGTTCGACATCGTGTACGTCATCAACAAGGGCCGCAACGGCCTGGAGCTGCTGTCGGTGCTGGTGACCGACAACATCATCGGCGAGGCGTCGCGCATCGGCCGCGGCTCCGCGGTGGCCGTGGTGCTGCTGACCATCTCGCTCGGCTTCATCATCACGTACCTGTACCAGGTGTTCAGCAAGGAGAACCGGACGTGACGGCGACCTTGGAACGCCCCGCTGCCCCAGTCGCGAAGAAGCGGCCCCTGACCGTCCCGCGCGTGGCACTGCACGCGTTCCTGGTCCTGACGTGCCTGATGACGCTGGCACCGCTGCTGTGGGCCGTCTACGCGTCGCTGCGGACCTACGACGACACGTCGGTGAACGGCTACTTCTCGGTCGCCAAGTCGCTGACGTTCGAGAACTTCGCGAAGGCGTGGGAGATCGGCAACCTGCCGCACTTCTACTGGAACACGCTGGTGATCACGATCCCGGCCCTGGTGCTGACCCTCGGCCTGAGCTCGATGGTCGCGTTCGGCGTGTCCCGCTTCAGCTTCAAGTTCAACATCGCGCTGCTGATGCTGTTCACCGCGGGCAACCTGCTGCCGCAGCAGGTGATCGTGACGCCGTTGTGGCGGTTGTACCGGCTGATCGAGGTGCCGGCGTGGGTGTCGGACAGCGAGTCGCTGATCGACTCGCAGCTCGGCGTGATCCTGATCCACGTCGCGTTCCAGATGGGGTTCTGCACGTTCGTGCTGTCGAACTACATGAAGACGATCCCGTATGAGCTGACTGAAGCGGCTCGGGTGGACGGGGCTTCGGTTTTCCGGCAGTACTGGCAGTTGACGTTGCCGCTGTGCCGTCCGGTGCTGGCGGCGTTGGCGACGCTGGAGTTCACCTGGATCTACAACGACTTCCTGTGGGCGTTGGTGTTGATCCAGAACGGTGACAAGATGCCTGTTACGTCTGCTTTGCAGAACTTGAAGGGGACGTTCTTCACCGACAACAACCTGATCGCCGCCGGATCGTTGTTGGTGGCGCTGCCGACGTTGGTGGTGTTCTTCGTGTTGCAGCGGCAGTTCGTGGGCGGGTTGACGCTGGGGTCGACGAAGGGCTGAAGCGGTCTCGTTCCAGCGTGGTTGCGGTGCGTTGGGCCGGTGCCTGTTCCAGCGTGGGCGTGCACCTCGGACGGGCGTGGTTGCTTGTCGCGACTTCGTCGCGAGGCGATTGGGGCTTGACTTCGGGGCCCTTGCGAGGCGCTGCGACGGGCGGGAAAAGGTCGGATGCTCCGCACCCGCCCGAACCCGGCAGGGTAGCGCCTCGCACCCAAAGTCAAGCCCCAATCGCAGGCGGGTGGTTGCGTCATCACCGCTGCCCAGCGGCGTAGGGGAAGACGGCTCGCCTTCGGCATCGTGCGCGCGCAGGACTGCTCGCCTTCGGCATCGCGTCGATTCCCCTTCGCACCGCAAGTACGCGGAAGGGGCGAGAGCCGTCCGGCCCTCGCCCCTTCCGCGTACTTGCGGCTACTTCCCGCCCGTCTGCGGGTTGTAGTCCGAAATGCTGCCCCACCGCCCGACGGGGATCACGATCACCCGAGCCTTGCCCACCACGTTGGCGATCGGGATCGCGCCGTCCGCGGGGGTCGGGTCGCCGTGCTTGCGCGAGTCCGACGAGTTGTTGCGGTTGTCGCCCATCACCCACAGCTTGCCCGCGGGGACGGTGACCTTCTCGAACGAGTCCTGCTGGCGCGGGCCGCCGCCGAAGTTCAGGTACGGCTCGTCCAGCGGATTGCCGTCGACCATCACGCGGCCCTGGTCGTCGCAGCACTCGACGGTCTGGCCGCCGACGGCGATGACGCGCTTGATGAAGTCCGTGCCGCTGGGCTCGGAGAGGTTCACCATCGAGCCGAGGTCCTGGAGCGTGCCGACCACGAAGTTCGGGGGCTCCTTGCCGCCCGTCCAGTTCGGCGGGCCGCGGAAGACGACCACGTCGCCGGGGCGGGGGTCGCTGAACAGGTACGTGATCTTCTCGACCAGCACCTTGTCGTTCACGCAGCCCGTGCAGCCGTGCAGGGTCGTCTCCATCGAGGCCGACGGGATGACGAACACGCGCGCGACGAACGTCTGGATGACGACGGTCAGCACCAGCGCGACGCTGAAGATGACCAGCAGTTCCCTCCAGAACGGCTGCTTCTTCCTCGTCTTCTTCCTGGAGAACCGGGGTGCCGGATCCTCCTCGGGAGAAGGGGAGGAGTAGGACGAAGCGGACGACCTGGACGTGGAGAAGCGCGTGGTGCGCTCCGGGCCGTCCCCAGCGGGAGGTGTCGTCTCCCAGCTCGACGAAGAACCGTCGTTCACGCGATGACTCACACGCCCCACCTTACGGACGTCCGGGTAGGCGCAACGTGAACAGGGCACCGCCCTCGGGCGCTCTGCCCGCCGTGGCCGTGCCGCCGTGCCGTTGCGCCACCTGCTTGACGATGGCCAGTCCCAGGCCGGAACCGGGCAGGGTCCTCGCCTCGGACGAGCGGTAGAACCGCTCGAAAACGTGAGGTAGATCGGCGTCCGCGATGCCGGGGCCCGCGTCCGCCACTTCCACCACGGCGCTGCCGTCGCCCACCTGGCGGACGTTCAGCCGCACCGATGAACCCGAGGGACTGAACTTCACCGCGTTGTCGAGGAGGTTCAGCACCGCGCGTTCGAGAGCACTTGAATCACCCAGAAGTGTCCACGGTTGCAGCTGCACGTCGAACGTGACTGCGTTCGAGGCGCGGCGGCGTGCGCGGTCCAGCGACCGTTCTACCACCTCGACGAGGTCGACGGGCTCGTGGATGACCTGCGGGGCGTCCTCGCGGGCCAGTTCGACCAGGTCACCGATCAACGTCGTCAGCTCGTCGAGCTGACCGCGGACGTCCGACTGGATCTCCGTTTTGTCCTCTTGGGACAGTGTGGGGGAATCCGGGCGTTCGGAGGCCAGCAACAGCTCCAGGTTGGTGCGCATGGACGTCAACGGCGTGCGCAGCTCGTGGCCCGCGTCGGCGACCAGCCGGCGTTGTCGTTCCTGCGACTCCGCCACGGCGCCGAGCATCGCGTTGAAGCTGTGCGTCAGCCGCGCCAGCTCGTCGTCGCCCGACACCGGGATCGGTCTGAGGTCACCCGTGTTCGCGACGCGTTCGGTGGCCTCCGTCAGTCGTTGCACGGGACGCAGACCCGTGCGTGCGACGGCTGTGCCCGCGATGGCCGCGAGCAGCACGCCGGCGCCGCCGATGAGCAGCAGGACCACGCTGAGCTTGGCCAGCGTCGTGCGCTGCGGCGTCATCGACTGGGCGATGATGATCGCCTGGCCGGGCTGGTACTTGACGGCGATGACCCGCGACTCGGTCCTGTTGTCGGTCCAGATGAACTCGTCGCGCTCGCCCTGGGCGACGTCCCACGCCTCCTCGACCGTCGGCGGACGGTCGGAGCCCTGCGGGTAGAGCAGCTGGCCGCTGTCGGCGAGCAGCACGCCCATCTTCACGTCGCCCGCGGCCAGGAACGCCGCCGGGTACTTGCCGACGAAGTCCGGCGTGTTGATCTTCTCGCCGGCCGCCACGGCCACCGCGCGGGTGCGCAGGCTCTCGTTCAGGGCGTCGTACACGCTCTTGCGCACGATCATGTACGCGCCGAACGAGACCAGCGCGACGGCGCCGGCGACGCAGAACGCCGCCAGCCAGGTGACCCGGGCCCGCAGCGACGCCTTCTGCAGGCGCCCCTGGGGTTCGAAGATCACGGAGGGGTCTCCCGCAGGACGTACCCCACCCCACGCACCGTGTGGATCAGCCTCGGCTCGCCCTCCGCCTCCGTCTTGCGGCGCAGGTAGCCCACGTAGACCTCGAGAGCGTTGCCCGAGGTCGGGAAGTCGTATCCCCACACGTCCTCCAGGATGCGGCTGCGGGTGAGCACCTGGCGCGGGTGGGCCAGCAGGAGCTCGAGCAGCGCGAACTCGGTGCGGGTGAGGCTGATCGGGCGGTCGCCGCGGCGGACGTCCCTGGTGGACGGGTCCAGCTCCAGGTCGGCGAACTTGAGCACGGCGGCGGACTGCGTCGCGGCGGCGTCGTCGTGGGCGGCCCTGCGCAGCAGCGCGCGCAGCCTCGCCAGCAGCTCCTCCAGCGCGAACGGCTTGGGCAGGTAGTCGTCGGCACCGGCGTCCAGACCGGACACCCGGTCGCTCACGGCGTCGCGCGCGGTCAGCACGAGGATCGGCAGGTCGTCCCCGGTGCTGCGCAGCCTGCGGCAGACCTCGAGGCCGTCGAGGCGGGGCATCATCACGTCGAGCACCATCGCGTCCGGCCGTGCGGAGGTCACCGACTCCAGGGCCTGCATGCCGTCTCCGGCCGTCTCGACCTGGTAGCCGTTGAACTGGAGCGAACGGCGGAGTGACTCCCTGACCGCCCGATCGTCGTCCACAACGAGGATGCGCATGGGGGCAAGTCTTGCCGAGGGATCTGAGAGCCGCCTGAGAAGGGCCCTAACTGCGGGTGTGAGTACTGCGTTAGTTCTTGCTAGCCCTCGAGGCCCCTGGCGACGGGCGCGTTCCACTTCCGCCAGAGCGCGATCAGCCGAATGGTGATGATTATTGACGCACCAGTCAGCGCGACCAGGCCTTTCGGCAACCGGGCCCACTCGCCCAGCACGACGACGACCGCTCCGCACAGCGCCGCCACGGCGTAGATCTCCTTCCTCAGGACCAATGGGATCTCACGAAGAAGAAGGTCGCGGAGTGCGCCGCCACCGATGCCGGTCGTCATTCCGATCAGGCATGCCGCGTACGGAGGCGCGCCGAGCGACAACGCGGTGGTGGTGCCCGACGTGACGAACAGGCCGAGCCCCACGGCGTCGAGCAGCAGCACGGACCGGCGGTGCTTGGCGACCTGCGGGTGGTACCAGAAGACGACCAGGCCGGTGACGCCCGCGACCAGCAGGTACGGCCAGCTGCGCAGGCTCGTCGGCGGGTGCACCCCCAGCAGGACGTCGCGGATGATGCCGCCGCCCAGCGCCGTGGTGAGCGCCAGGATGATCACGCCGAACACGTCCAACCTGGCACGGACCGCGGCCACCGCACCGGAGGCGGCGAACACGGCGATCCCGATCAGCTCCAGGACGATGAGCAGCACGAATGGAAAGGCTAGCTGCTCACCGCTGCGACGCATTCCGGCGGTAACCGACCTCCATCCGCCCGCCGGCGGACGCCAGGACGTGCTCCACGACCGCGATGAACCGCTCGGCGCCCTCGCCCCGCACCAGCGCCCGGTACGAGTCCACCAGCTCGTCCTCCTTGGCGTCGCGGAGACGGCGCAGCAACCACTTCCCGTGCCCCAGCCACCGGTTCTGCACGACCAGCGCCAGCTCCCCCGCGCAGGTCAGCAGCCGTGCCGCGACGAACAGCCGCTCGTCGTCGTCCCGTGCCCCGAGCAGGTCTTCGAGCAGGTCCGTCGTGCCGTAGCGGCGGTCTTCCAGCTCGGTCACGGTCGCGAGTGGAGGGCCGGCATCGAGCAGAGCGCGCGCCTCGGCCCGCATCCGCGCACCGGTGCCATCGGCGTCGAGCATGAGAAAACCCTCGGCGCACATGTGCAGCAACGGAGGGCGCCGGTCCTTCGTGTCACGGGCGACGAAGTCGTAGAACGACTCGACGGTGTGGCAGAACAGCTCGACCGGCCAGCCGCGGTGTTCCAGCGTCTCCCGGAACGCGCCGGGCAGGTCGTTGACGATCACGACCATGTCGAGGTCCGAGTTCGCCGTGTAGGTGCCGGCCGCGACGCTGCCGCCGAGGAACGCCGCCCTCGCCAGCGGATAGCGCTCGTCGAGCACGTCGCGGGCGGCCTGGACGGGATCCTTGTCCCAGTCCAGGGGCTGTCCGGTGACGTAGTAGTCCTGGTCGGGGTCCAGCGGCCCGAGCACCCGCTCGACGTCGTCCCGGGACTCCGGCACGACCTGGTGCAGGTCGACGAGCCACGGGTTGTCCTCGGCGTCGAAGAACGGCCGGATCTGCAGGAACTCCTCGCGCGAGAGCTCCCGCACGCTGACCGGTGGCCCGCTGCCGCGCCTCGCATAGCCCTTCAGGCGCCAACCGATGTTGTCGCCGTAGGCATGCCTGACCTCGTCCTGGTCCCCCGCCACGCCCTCATTGTTACTTGAGAGCGCCGTTCGGGTGAACATCGACGCGCGTCAAAAGAAATCCGCGAGCCGGGGAATGCCGGCCCCGCCGACGAGCCGGTCCAGCGCCGCCGCGTCCGCCGGGTCGCCCTCCAGCAAACCCGCGCGCCGCAACGCGTGCGTGTTCTGCGCACCCGCGAACCACGGCCCGAGCGCCCGCGCGTGCAGCCGGACGGCACCCGTTCCACCAGGCTCGATGCGCACGGATCCGCCCTCGGCGACGAGACGCCACGGGCCCGCGTGCCACGGCGCGTGCGGGTCGACGATCTCCAGGTCCACGGCAGCGTCGGCCGGATCCGGCCAGCCGCGGGCGGCCACCGCGGCGGGCAGGTCGACGACGCGCAGCATCCACGTCGCGGTCCACACCGAGTGCCGCAGCGGGGTGCCGGCCAGCAGGTTCACCGTCGCCGGATCGGTGACCCGCAGGTCCACCGCCTCGAGCGTGCCCGCCCAGGACGCCAGCGACGACAGCAGTGTCAGCTGCGCCTCGGCGTCGAGCGCCACGAGGTCGAACACCTTGAGCCGTCCCATGTCGCCACCGGGCTCGCGCTGCGCCGTCAGGTACCCGCGCAGGCCGTTCGGACCGGGCAGCACGCTCACCAGGTCCATCTCGAGCACCTTCGCGAGCTCGATCCGGGGCGGACGGCGGTCGGCCAGGCCGTCGACGGTGCGCGCCACCTCCAGGTAGCACTCGTGCAGGGCGCTGAGATCGCTCTCACGGGCCGGGCGGGACGGGATCCGTTCGGAGGGCTTCGGAACCGCCAGCAGCCGGTCCATGGGCAGCTCGACCCACTCCAGGACGCCGGAGCGTTCCCAGCCGCGGCCCCGGTACAACGTCGGCACGGTCGCGTAGAGGACCGAGAGCGCCTGTCCGTGCTCCCGCATGACGTTCAGCGAAGCGTCGAGCAACGCGTTCGCGACCCCACGGCCGCGCATCGCACCGTCGACGGCGACGCCACCGATCCCGCCCATCGGGACCGCGGCGCCGCCGTAGAACTGCGCGTACTCACCAATGCCGAGCACCCCGGCGACCTGGCCGTCGAGCTCCGCGACCAGCCCGTGCGTGCCCGGCCTCGTCAGCCGCTCCGGCCGCTCGGTCGAGTTGAACGCGACCTTGCGCAGCCGGAACACGGCGTCGAGGTCGTCCTCGGTGTACTCGCGGATCTTCACGAACCCCTGCTTACCAGGTGAAGAAGCCCTGACCCGACTTCTTGCCAAGCTCACCGCGGGCCACCTTGTCCCGCAGCAGCGCCGGCGGTTCGAAGCGCGGTCCCAGCTCAGCGGCGAGGTGCTCGGCGATCGCGAGCCGGACGTCGAGCCCGACCAGGTCCGTGAGCTCCAACGGCCCCATCGGCCAGCGGTACCCGAGCTTCATGCCGGTGTCGATGTCCGCGGCGGAGGCCACACCCTCCTCCAGCATGCGGATCGCCTCCACGCCGACGGCGACGCCCAGCCGGGACGTCGCGAAGCCCGGCGAGTCGCGGACCTCGATGACGGTCTTGCCCAGCTCCTCGGCCCACGCCCGCGCCTTGGCGACGTTCGCCGGGTCGACGCCCTCGTGGTGGACGAGCTCGACCAGTTGCTGCACCGGCACGGGGTTGAAGAAGTGCATGCCCAGCACGCGGTCGCCGGGCAGTCCGGCGGCGATCTCGGCGATCGAGAGCGACGACGTGTTCGACGCGAGCACGGCCTGCGGGCACCTCGCCGCCGCGTCGCCCAGCACCTTCTGCTTGAGCGGCACGTTCTCCGGCACGGCCTCGACGACCAGCGCCGCGTCCTCCGGCAGCTCACCGGTGCTCAGGTTCGCGAACACCGCTGCGGCGTCGGCGAGCTTGCCCTTCTCCTGCGCCTTGTCGAGCGACCGCCGGACGGCGAGCCTGCCCTGTTCGGCGCGGTCCGCGTCGGCCTCCGCGAGCGTGACCTCGTGGCCGCCCGCGAGCAGCACGTGGACGATGCCCGCGCCCATCGTGCCGCCGCCGATGACGACAGCCTTCACGCGACGGCCCCGGACGCGTCGAGCACGTCGGCGCTGAACATCGCGACCAGCTCCATCCCGCCGATCTCGGCGAGGTTGGCACCAGACGTGGCCCACTCCGGCGACTGGAGGGCGGCCTTGAACGACGCCTCCGACTCGAAGTACATCTCGGCGACGAGGTGCGGTTCGGTCTCACCGAGGAACCCCGCGAAGAACACCCGCTGCACCCTGGCGACCTCGGCGCGCACGAGTCCGGGAACCGAGCTCACGATCGGCAGGTGCGACTCGAAGTACGCCTTGTCGAACACCTCGGCATCCGCGGGCTTCTTGTACAGCGCGATGTACTTGATCATGTGACACCATCCTCCTCGACTCGCCGAGCACTGTAACGGCTGGGGTACCCGAGGAGCTGGGGCACGATGGTGAGGTGCGGATCATCCTGCTGCGCCACGGACAGAGCCTCGGCAACGTCGACGAGCTCGCCTACTGCCGCATCCCCGACCACGCCCTCCCGCTGACCGAGACCGGCGAACGGCAGGCCCGCGCGGCCGGCCCGACGATCAGGTCGCTGGTCGGCGACGACCCGGTCGCGGCCTACATCTCGCCGTACAAGAGGACGAAGCGGACGTTCGAGCTGCTGGGCCTCGACGCCGAGCGGGTCGTCACCGAGCCGCGGGTGCGCGAGCAGGACTGGGGCAACCTGCAGGACCCGGTGCAGCAGGAGGTGCTCAAGCACCAGCGGCACGCGTTCGGCCACTTCTTCTTCCGGCTGCCCAACGGGGAGTCCGGCGCCGACGTGGACGACCGGGTCGCGGCGTTCCTCGACGGCCTGACGGTGCGCATGCACAAGGACGAGGGGCACCCGAAGACGGTGCTCGTGGTGTCGCACGGCCTGACGATCAGGTTGCTGTGCCGCAGGTTCTTCGACTGGAGCATCGACCTGTTCGAGTCGCTGTCCAACCCGGACACGTGCGAGCACCGCGTCCTCGACCACGACGGCACCGGCTGGAAGCTGGACCGCCCCTTCGACCAGTGGCGCGACTCACCGGACGGAACGGTCCAGCTGGCCCGTTAGAGCAGCCCCCGCTTGTAGGCCGCGACGAGCCGCCGGGGCACGAGGAGCTCCTTGCCGTCCAACGTCCGCACGCGCACGAGGTCCGGCACGGCGGCCTTCCACTGCGACCGGCGGTGTCGCGTGTTGGATCGCGAGGTCTTGCGCTTCGGAACGGCCATCAGCGCTCTCGCTTCCCGTAGCGGCGGTTGAACTTCTCGACCCGGCCGGCGGTGTCGACCAGCCGTTGCGTGCCCGTCCAGAACGGGTGCGAGTCGGCGGTGATGTCGACGACCAGCAGCGGGTAGGAGTTGCCGTCCTCCCACTCGACCGTCCTGCTCGACGTGGCCGTCGACCGGGTCAGGAACGTCCTGCCGGTGGACGCGTCCTGGAAGACGACGGGGTGGTAGTCGGGGTGGATTCCTGGCTTCACAGCTCCAGCTCTCTGATCGAGTCCACGAAGGACAGTTCGTCGTCGGTCAGCAGCGCCTTGGCGAACGCCGCGGTTATGTCGTCCGGTTCCCCCAGCGTGATCGCCACGATCCGGGTGGCCCTGCCGTCACGCGGTCCGCCGGCACCGACGTGCAGCCCGCCTCCCGCGGACTCCAGATGCAGCGCGAGATCCGGCTCGTCGGCGACCCACAGCCGTCCGCGTGAGCGCACCACCGTGCCGTCGAGCAACGAGTCGAGCGCCTCGTCGAGCCGCGCGGGGTGGAACGGCCGGTCGGCCGTGAACACCGCCGTCGAGACACCGCACTCCGGCGTGAGGGGCACCATCCGCGGCCGCGCGGACCGTTGCACCACAACGGCGTCCGGCGTGCAGAGGTGCGCACCGGGCGCGAGCCGGTCGAGCACGGCGAGCGTCCGTTCGTCCGCATCCCCTTGCAGCACCAGCACATCGGCGGCCTCGGCCTGGGCGACGACGACCTGCGCCACCGTCCGCTGGTCGCTGACCATGGACGCGTCACCGAGCGCGTCGTCCAGCCAGCTCGCCGCGTCGAGCACGGTGATCACGCACTCGACGTCGACGCCGAGGTTGCGGCGCACCGCGTCCGGCTCCAGCAACGGGTCGAGGTGCAGCACGACGGTGTGGCCCCGGAAGGTCCCGAGCAGCCCGCGCAGGTCCTCCCGCACGGTGCAGGACACGCACCCGTGCAGCAGCTCGACGTCGGTCACGACGCCGTCCACCCACCGACGCACGCACGTCTCCGCGGCGATGTGCCTGACCAGCACCGAACCGGGCCGGTCCCGCCACACCCGCACGGCGACGTCGTGGTCCACCAGCCCCGCCACCATGACGACAACGGTTTCCATGTGAGGTACCGTAGATGAAAACGAATGTCGTTTCAATCTGGAGGTACCAGTGCGCTGCCAGCTGACGGGCCGCGAGCCCGGCTTCGGCAACCGCGTCTCGCACTCACAACGCAAGACGCGCCGCCGGTGGAACCCGAACGTCCAGCGCAAGCGGTACTGGGTGCCGTCGCTGAACAGGTTCGTCACGCTCACGTTGTCCGCCAAGGGCATCAAGACCGTCGACAAGCTGGGCGTCGAGGCCGTCGTGGCCCGGCTGCGCGCTCGAGGGGAGAAGGTCTGATGGCCAAGGGCAACGACGTGCGGCCGATCATCAAGATGAGGTCGACGGCCGGCACCGGTTTCACCTACGTGACCCGCAAGAACCGCCGCAACGACCCGGACCGGCTGGTGCTGCGCAAGTACGACCCGGTGGCGCGCAGGCACGTCGAGTTCAAGGAGGAGCGCTGACGTGGCGAAGAAGTCGAAGATCGCCGCAAGTCACCTCGGGTGGAGCGCGGACTCGAAGGCGGTGCGGCAACTGAAGACCGTCGACGCACGCACGAGCCGAACTTCACCTTTGGCGCAGCACGTGCTCACCTCATCCCGCTTCGACGAACGCGAGCGGACGGCGTCGCACCGCGGCGAGCTGCCCGGCGTCTCGAAGGCGAGCTGGTGATGCGCGACCGCAAGCCGCTCAAACGCAGGCAGAACCTCCTCGCGAAGGAGGGCGTGACCGTCGTCGACTGGAAGGACGTCACGCTGCTGCGCAAGTTCATCTCGGACCGGGGCAAGATCCGGTCCCGCCGCGTGACCGGCCTGACGCCGCAGCAGCAGCGCCAGGTCGCCACGGCGATCAAAAACGCACGGGAGATGGCTTTGTTGCCGTACCCGTCGCAAGGGCGATGACGCGGATCGCCGTGCTGGCCACGAACGCCAGCACGGCGAGCTGCACCAGCAACGCGAGCACCCAGGTCGTGTGTTCGTCGACCGTCAGGTCACCACGAACACCGACCAAGAAGGTCGCGTAGAGGCCCCAGCACTGCAGCGCGGCCAGGCCGGCGCCGACGATCGTCGTGCGCAACGACACGACCACGACGACGGCCGCCAACAACAACAGCGCGAGCAGCGGCCAGGCGCCGGTGAACGTGGTCACGCCGACTCCGCAGCCGAACCCGAGCGCGGAGCCGTAACCACCTCTCATTCTTCGCATCCGATCGGTCTATCGCCTCAGGTGAGATCAGCGCCACCTCCCGACCGCCAAGTTGGTGCTTTCGAGTGAGGCACGATCGATCGAATGAGCCTGTACGACGTGGTACACCGCCGCCGGGACACCCGCGCCGAGTTCACCGGGGCGGAAATCCCGCCAGAGGTGCTCCGCCGGGTGCTGACCGCGGCCCATGCGGCGCCGAGCGTCGGTCTTTCGCAGCCGTGGGACTTCGTGCTGGTGCGTGATGAATCGATTCGACGTGCATTCCGGGACCACGTCCATGCCGAACGCAGCGTCTTCTCCGCGCAGCTCGACTCCGAACGCGCGGAGGTGTTCTCCCGGATCAAGGTCGAGGGCGTGCTGGAGTCGTCCCTCGGGGTCGTCGTCACCTACGACCCCGACCGCGGGTCGCCGGCGGTGCTCGGCCGGCACGCGATCGCCGACGCGGGCCTGTACTCGGTGTGCCTCGCCATCCAGAACCTGTGGCTCGCGGCGACCGAGGAGGGCCTCGGCGTGGGCTGGGTGAGCTTCTACCGGGAGGATGTGCTGCGCCGGCTGCTGGACATCCCCACGAGGGTCCGTCCGGTGGCGTGGCTGTGCATGGGACCCGTTCGTTCTCTTCCCGACACCCCTGATCTGGAACGTCACGGCTGGCGCAACCGGATGCCACTCGAGGACGTTGTTCATTACGACACGTTCGGCCGACGAAACTGATGCGGTGAGATGCCCACTATCTCCGTCGTGACACCCGTCCATCCGCCGCACATGCGTTTCCTGCCGGAGGCGTATGAATCTTTGCGCGCGCAAGAACTTCCGCGCGGATGGAGTTGGGAGTGGCTGATCCAGCACGACGGAGAAGCGGAGTCGGAACTGTTCTCAGACGACTCCAGGGTCGCTTTCTCGTCGTCTTCCCCATCGGGACCGGCGGGTGCCAGGAACATGGCGCTCGCCCGGTCCTCCGGCCGGCTCGTCCGGAACCTGGACGCGGACGACCTGTTCCTCGAAGGAGCCCTGACCAGGGACGTCGAGGTGCTGGAAAGACATGGGGACATAGGGTGGGTGACGTCGTCCGCGCGTGACCTTCTTTCCAACGGGGACGTCATCTCGTGGGAGTTCGACGATCCCGCCGAAGGCGTTCTCGAACCCGGCCGGCTGCTCGATGCATTCATCTCCGATGAATGGCGTCTGCCGGTCGTTCCGGGCTCCTTGTGCGTCCGCAGGGATCTTCTTTTGGCACTCGGCGGGTGGATGGCGCTGCCGTCTTCCGAGGACACGGGCCTGTTGATGGCGCTTCAAACCGTGTCGCGCGGGTACTTCATCGCGGCACCGAGCATGCTTTACCGCAAGCACGGGGTGCAGCAAACCGCACGGGAAGTTCACAACGACCCCGTTGACAAGAAGCTGCGCTACGGAATGATCGTCGATCGAGCCCAGGCGCTGCGCAACCTGTTGGCGCAACCGACTACCCCTCGGTGACGTCCTGCACCACCATCGGTACGGGGCGCGACCATCCCGGTAGCCTGTGCAAGCCGCTCGGCGAGTCGGAACGGAGTCGATGAACGAGTGGAGCAGCGTGACCCGCTGGTGGCGGGCGAGGTACCGCGGCTGGACCAAGAGGTCCGCGCGTTGCTCAACGCCGGTCGCCTGACGGAGGCGAACAGTCTTTTCGACGAGGTGGTCACCAAGGTGTCCCCCGGCGTCGACCGCTGGGTTCGTTCGGCCATGCTCGTCAACAGGGCCATGCTGGCGTGGCGCCTCGGGCGCATCCCGCTCGCCCTGGAACTGGCCGCGGAGGGCTGGACCGACCTCGACGCCGACCGGTCCGACAGCCCCGCGGTGGCCCAGTCGATGGGCTCGCTCGGCTACCTGCTGGAGGGCATCGGCAACCGCAGGGCCGCACTCGACATGCTGCGCGTGTCCGTCCAGGTCGCCCGCCGCTCCGGCCACAGCGACACGCTGGCGCTGTGCCTGCAGCGCCTCGGCGGGTCGCTCAACTTCCGCGCCTGCGCCGGGCACCCCGCCGCCGCGCCGGCGATCTTCGAGGAGGCCCTGGCGTACCTCGAGGAGGGCCTGGGCGTCGTCAAGGACGAGCGGAACCGGCGCGCGCTCCTCGGTGCCTACGCGCGGTCGCTGGCCGGCGTCGGGCAGCTCGACAAGGCCGAGGAGACCAGCGAGGAGACCCTGCGGCTGTCGCGGGACGCCGACGACCTGTGGGGCGTCTCGGTCGGCAACTGGGTGCTCGCCGTCGTGCACCGCGAGCAGGGCATCCTCGACGAGGCACGCACCTATGCGGCCCGTGCGGTGACGAACGCCGAACGCATCAACGACGTCTCGCTGCTGCTGCGGTTCTCCACGGAGCTCGCGGACATCTGCCACGCACTGGACGACTCGGTGGGCGAGGCCGTGGCGTTGCGGCGGTCCATGCAGGCGGCGCGCACCGCCACGGAGACGTTGCAGGAGGGCCTCGGCCAGGCCTTGGAGCAGCGACGCGTGGCCGTGCAGGCCCAACGGGTGGCGGTGGCGGCTCAGGAGGCCGCGGCGCGCGACCCGTTGACGGGCCTGGCGAACCGGCTCGGGCTCGAACGCGCCGCGCAGGCGTTGCTGGAGTCGACGGCGGCGCGCGGCAAGGTGCCGTGGCTGGTGCTGGTCGACGTCGACTGGTTCAAGAACGTCAACGACGACGCCGGGCACGCGACGGGCGACGCGGCGTTGCGCGAGATCGCGGCGTTGCTGCGGCGCGAGTGCCGGGCGGACGACCTGGTGGCGCGCTGGGCCGGCGACGAGTTCGTGGTACTGCTCGGCGACACCGGCCCGAACATGGACGTCGGCCCGAACGTGGCGGAGCGGATCCGCGCGGCCGTCGACGGGCACGACTGGACGATGGTGCTGGGCGCGGTCCGCCGCCCGACGGTGAGCATCGGCGTCGCGGCGGGACCGGCCAAGCTGGACCAGCTGTTCGCGGCCGCGGACATGGCGCTCTACCGCGCCAAGCGCCACGGCCGCAACAGGGTCGAGGTCGAGCCTTCGGTGGACGAGATCCCCGAGAGCGTGTCGGGGAGCTGAGCTCTTCTACGCGATCAGGCCGCCGCGGTAGGCCACCAGCGCGGCCTGCACGCGGTTGACCGCGCCGATCTTGCCGAGCACGGACGAGACATAGCCCTTCACCGTCGCCTCCGACAGGTGCAGGGTGCCGCCGATCTCCGCGTTGGACATGCCCTGGCCGATCAGCACGAGCACCTCGCGCTCGCGTTCGGACAGGCTCTGGAGGAGCCTCCTGGCCGGCTCCGCCATCCGTTCCCCGTCGGCCACGGCCGCGAGGACGCGTGCCGCGACCCCCGGGTCGAGGACCGCACCCCCGCGCGCGAGGTCGCGCACGGCCTTGACCAGCTGTTCCGGCTCGGTGTCCTTGAGCAGGAAGCCCGCGGCTCCGAGCCGCAGCGCCTCCGAGACGTACTCGTCGACGTCGAACGTGGTCAGGATGCACACCCTCGGCGGATCGGGCAGCGTCCGCAGCCTCCGCAGGGCCACGAGCCCGTCCGACGTGCGCATCCGGATGTCGAGCAGGACCACGTGAGGACGGTGCTGGCGTGCCAGGTCGGCTACCAGGTGTCCGTCATCGCATTCGGCGACGACCTCGATGTCCCCGACGCTGCTCAGGATCATGCGAAGGCCGGAACGGACGAGGTCCTCGTCGTCGGCCAGCAGAACCTTGATCACGACGCCTCCCGCATTGGCGTTCCGCGCTCCCACATGTTCGTGATCTTCGCGTACAGACGCCGAAGGTCACGTTAATTCTCAGTTATCTCATCATGTGGTAACGGGTTTTCGAGATCGACGGCGACGTTCACAGTTACCGGAATTGGCCGCCGACTTCGCTGCGTAGGCATGCCACCAGGACTTGAGGGTGACTGACGGAACTCTCCGTGACCAAACACGGATATCTCACTTGATGGAATGTCGTACCGAAACACGGATGCATGCCGGGTAATCCGATTCAGATGTTCTGCCGATTCGTCGTTTTGATCCAGATGATGTTCTGGACCGATACAGAGCCTCGCGGGCGGGTGGGAAAACGCGAAGGTCTTTCGCAATAGCGGTACTGGAAAGTAACGTGCGTCACAACAGCCCTGCCCTGCACGGAGAGGAGCTTCGCGCGATGCGGAGAGCCAATCCGGTGACGTCCCTGCTGGCGACCGCCGCCGTCACCGCCTCCCTTCTGATCGTCCCCGCCGCCGCCCAGGCCGACGAGCCGCGCGCGGCCGCGTTCGCCGCCGACGACTACTGCCTCGGCCAGTGCGGCGACATCGTGCCGCCCGGCAACAACGGCAACGCGACCCTGGCCGAGATCCTCACGCACAAGGCGTTCGGGACGAGGCCCGCGCATTCCGCCGACCAGCTGGGCAAGTACGACGCCCTGGTCGCCGGCTACAGCGGCCTCACCAACGACCAGCTGACGAACTTCTTCAACGACGCGTCGTTCGGCGTGCCGTCCGACCAGGTCGAGAGCACGGTGAAGCCGCGCTCGGACGTGACGATCGTGCGCGACAAGAAGATCGGCATGCCGCACATCACCGGCACCACGCGGTCCGGGACGATGTTCGGCGCCGGGTTCGCGGCCGCGCAGGACCGGCTGTGGCTGATGGACCTGTTCCGCCACCTCGGCCGCGGACAGCTCTCCGGCTTCGCGGGCGGGGCGCCGTCGAACCGCGTGCTGGAGCAGAGCTTCTACAACCAGATCCCGTACACCGAGGCGGACCTGCAGAAGCAGATCGAGACCGCGGCCGTGCGCGGTGGTGCGCGTGGTCAGCAGGCGGTGGCCGACGTCAACGACTACATCTCCGGCATCAACGCGTACATCACCCAGTCCGTCTCGGCGCGGAACTTCCCCGGCGAGTACGTGCTGACCGGGCACGCCGACGCGATCACGAACTGGAACGACATCCAGCCGTTCAAGGCGACCGACATGGTGGCGATCGCGTCCGTGGTCGGCGGCCTGTTCGGCGCCGGTGGTGGCGGCGAGGTGCAGTCGGCGCTGGTGAAGCTGGCCGCGCAGAACAAGTACGGCGCCGCCGTCGGCGAGCAGGTCTGGCAGGCGTTCCGGGCGCAGAACGACCCGGAGGCCGTCCTGACCCTCCACAACGGACAGTCGTTCCCGTACTCGGCCTCCCCCGCGTCGCCGCAGGGCGTGGCGCTGCCCGACTCCGGCAGCATCACGCCGGAGCGGATGGTCTACGACGAGGTGGGCGGGACTGGTGCCGCCGTCTCCGTGGCGGCCCCGGCGGACGTGGCCCGTGCGCGCGGGATCTTCGAGGACGGTGTCCTGCCCGCCGACCTGCTGAACAAGAAGCACGGCATGTCCAACGCGCTGGCGGTGTCCGGCGCGTACACGGACAGCGGGAACCCGATCGCCGTGTGGGGCCCGCAGACCGGGTACTTCGCGCCGCAGCTGCTGATGCTGCAGGAGCTCAACGGTCCCGGCGTGCGGTCGCGCGGCGTCTCGTTCGCGGGCGTCTCGATGTACGTGCAGCTCGGCCGTGGTGTCGACTACTCGTGGAGCGCGACGTCGTCCGCGCAGGACATCATCGACACCTACGCCGTCGAGCTGTGCAACGCCGATGGTTCCCCGGCCACGAAGGCTTCGACGTCGTACGTGTTCCACGGCGCGTGCCTGCCGATGGAGCGGCTGGAGCGCAAGAACGCGTGGAAGCCGACCGTTGCCGATGGCACGCCCGCGGGTTCGTACACGCTGGTGATGTGGCGGACCAAGTACGGGCTCGTCACGAGCCGTGCCACCGTTGGCGGCAAGACCGTGGCGTACACGACGTTGCGCTCGACGTACATGCACGAGGTCGACTCGATCATCGGGTTCCAGGAGCTCAACGACCCCGGCGCGATCCGTTCGGCCGCCGACTTCCAGCGGGCGGCCGACAAGATCGGGTACGCGTTCAACTGGTTCTACGCCGACTCCCGCGACATCGCGTACTTCAACTCGGGCCTGAACCCCGTCCGCCGGTCCACTGTGGATCCGAACCTGCCGACGTGGGGCCGGGCGGAGTACGAGTGGGTCGACTGGAACGGCGACGAGAACACCTCGGCCGTGATGCCGTTCGCCGGTCACCCGAACTCGATCAACCAGGACTACTACGTCTCGTGGAACAACAAGCAGGCGAAGGACTTCACGTTCGGCGGCTTCGGACACAGCTCGGTGCACCGCGGCGACCTTCTGGACGTTCGCGTGCGGGCTTTGGTCAACTCCGGGCAAAAGGTCACGCGTGCGTCGCTGACCCGTGCGATGGCCGAGGCCGCCCTGGCCGACCTGCGCGCCCAGGAGGTGCTGCCCGAACTGCTGCGGGTGGTGGAGTCCGCGCCCGTCGACGCGTCGCTGGCGCCGGTCGTGCAGAAGCTGAAGGACTGGCAGCGCTCGGGTTCGTTGCGAAAGGAGACGGCGAAGGGCAGCAAGTCCTACGCGCACGCCGACGCGATTCGGATTCTGGATGCCTGGTGGCCGCTGCTCGTCGAGGCGCAGTTCAAACCATCGCTGGGTGATGGGTTGTACAACGCGATCGTGAGCGCCGAGCAGGTCGACGAGGCTCCGTCCGACACGCACGGTGCCGCGCCGCACAAGGGTTCCTCGTTCCAGTACGGCTGGTGGGGCTACGTGGACAAGGACCTGCGCCAGGTCCTCGGCGACCCGGTGCAGGGCGCGTTCCCGCAGACCTACTGCGGCGGCGGCACCCTGGCCGGCTGCCGCACGGCCCTGGTGAGCTCACTGCAGGCCGCCGCGGCCAAGCCGGCCGACCAGGTCTACCCCGGCGACGCCGACTGCACCGCGGGCGACCAGTGGTGCGCCGACACGATCATCCACCGCGCCATGGGCGGCGTCACCCAGGACAAGATCCACTGGCAGAACCGCCCGACGTTCCAGCAGGTCGTCCAGTTCCCGTCGCGCCGCGGCCAGAACATCGGCAACCTGGCCCAGTCGAAAACGGCCACCGCGTCATCATTTGAGACGGGGTGGAACTCCCTTCCACCGTCACACGCATTGGATGCGAATCCATTGTCGCGGTGGGCCAGCGACTGGAGCGACAACCAGTGGATCCAGGTCGATCTCGGCTCTGTGCAACGGATCGGTCGCGCTGTGTTGCGCTGGGAGTCGGCCTACGGAGACGGTTACCGCATCGAACTTTCCAATGACGGCGCGAGCTGGCGCAACGTTTTCGCGACAAGTAGTGGCGATGGCGGCGATGATGTCGTAGCGTTCACGCCACAGGACGCGAGATACCTCCGGATGACCGGTACCCACCGGGCCACCGGATACGGATACTCCCTGTACGAGCTTGAGGTCTACGGTTCGTAGGCCTTCGAGATGAGGACGCCGATCCACCCCCAGGGGTCGGCGTCCTCTACTTTTTCAGCCCTGGAACAGGTAGTTCCTGACCTCGTCGCCGATGGTCCGCGTCGGCACCCACTCACCGCCGTGCCAGGTGCTCATCCGGTAGCCGCGCTCGGTGAGGAAGTCCGCGACGTCCTTCGCCTGGTACCCGAAGCGCTCGACGTGCCGTTCCTCGATCTCCAGCAGGAACGCCGGCTTGAGCCGCTCGATGGTCCCCTTGGCACCCTCGAGCACCCGCAGCTCGGCCCCCTCGACGTCCGCCTTGACGAAGTCGAGCCGGCCGATCCCGTTGACCTCGACGAAGTGGTCCAGGGTGTCCGTCTTGACCACGACGTCCAGATGCTGGTCGAACTCCTCGTTGGACCCCAGCCCGTCCGCCCCCGCGGTGAGGAACGACCGCCCGGTGACAGGACTCCCGTGCCGCACCGGAACGCTCATGACCTCCCGCCCCGACTCCTCGGTGCCGAGCGCCACGGAGTGCCGGCGGATGTTGCGCCCTTCCCGTGGCCGCAAGAGGAACGACAGCGTCGGGTGCGCGAACACCAGCGGCTCGACGCTGTGCACAGTCCCATGTGGACCGACAAGTCTGGACAGCGTGACCGTGTAGAGCCCCAGCGCGGCCCCCACGTCGACGCACACGTCACCGGGCTTGACGACCTTGCGGAGCCCGAGGAGCTCCGCCTCGGCATAGGGCGTGAGCCGGGCAAGGGCCTGCAACCCGGCAACCACCGCGGCACTGCGAAGTTCGCTCAACACCCGAGCCAGCCTAGTGGTGCCCGTTCGCCTGGTGCCCGTTCACGTGCTGTTCCCCGGCCGGCAGCCCCACCTGATCGGCGAACTCGGCAGCCACCCGCGATCCCCCGAACACGCTGAGGGCCTTGGCCAGGTGCTGCCGCAGATCGGCCCGGTGCGAGTCCCCCAGCTCGGGCAACGCCCGTTCGACACTGCTGACCAGCGACTCGGCCCAGTGCGTAGACGGCTGCCGTTGAGCGATCTGCACCAGCTCGGCCAGATGACCGGACAGCTTGACGGCCTCCTCGACCTGGTACCCGTTGCGCTGCAACCACCAGATCGTGGCGGTGCCGACGTCCGTCAGCACCTCGTCGCGCAGGTACCGGATCTCCGCCCGTTCGACATCCCGCTCGGCCAGCTTGAACGTCGAGTTCCTGAGCAGCTCCACGTGCTTGCGAGCCATCTCAAGGTCGCCGTCCTCGACCTCGATCTTGACGCTCTCGGCCCGAGCCCAGATGTGCGTGCCGGGCACCTGCCGTTCAACGGCGAGCTCGTCCCCCAGCTGCACCTGCGTCGCCGCGTGGTGGACCAGCATGGCCTTGCCGCTGATCTCCTTGGCCCGCTGCAGCACGTGGTGGATGGCCGCGCTCTTGGGCGAGTTGTGCCTCAGCCCGGTGGCCAGATCAAGCCGCCACACCACGGTCATCTTGAGCTGGAAGTCCAACCCGTAGACAGCACTGACCAACGGCGTCTCGAAATCGTGCTGATGACTGCTTTTCGGCGGCACGAACGTGAAGTCGTCAGCACTCTTCGGCACCCGCCGCCGCCACCAAGCCTTGACGGCACCAACGGGGCCAGGACGGAAGTCGGGCCACGGTCTGCTCACGCCACCTGCGTACCTGACGATTCTTCACAACAGAAGGTGGTCTCGCTCACTTCCCTCCAACGGCCGCACGCACGTCGTTCGGCCCCTCACGGTGCGTGAGCCCGGTTGCTGCTCGTGGGTCAGCGGCGCTTGGTGGGGGCGCTGGTCAACTCGGTGGCGGCACCCCGCTAGACTGCTGTCGCCAGCCCTAGTAGCTCAGGGGATAGAGCATCGGTTTCCTAAACCGTGTGTCGCAGGTTCGAATCCTGCCTGGGGCACCACCTTTCGCCGGGTGAAATCAAGCTCTGACCAGCGGCAACGCGGTCGGAGCTTGATCTTTTTGATCAGTCACCGTCAGCGGGAATCTGCCCCTGTTTGCCGCCATCTACGGACTGACCACGGCCTCGAACTGTCCGCTGCTGCGTCACCTGCGCCTTGCCGTGACTGCGGTGCGCCACGTTCCACCAAGCAGCACGCACCTCTTCGCTGGCTCGCCGTTCTTCCCACGTCGACCCTGTGCTCGCTACAGGCAACAGGGCCACCGCGCGGCGTCGCGCTCAGAAGCAACGCATCAGATAGAGTTTCGCTGCCATTGCGTCTTCATATTTACCAGCATCGAACAGGAGCAGCATGCCCAGTTTTCTGGACGCCATGTTCAGCCAGCTGGACGAACAAATCCAATTGACCGAAGAAGACCGCGCACGCTTCGAGCTGCGAGCAAACGAAGTGATGAAAATCCTCGCCGGGGCCAACTTCATAACTGAATGCTCCATAATTGGATCCTTCACTCGCAAGACCGCACTACGTGAGCTCTCTGATGTCGATCTATTGGCCGTCACAACAACGAGAAGTAGCGACTCCACGCCACCCCCTGCATCTGTTCTCTCCAAGATCGCAGATACGGTCGAAGCACGCGGAAGGCAAGTCGAACGCGGCAATATCGCAGTCACGGTGAGGTATCCAAAGAACCCCTCCGTGGACATCCTTCCCGCCCTAAGTATCAAACCGGCTGGCCATTACCTTATCCCAGAATATGGAAATCACTGGCAAGAATTTGAGCCATCCAAGCTGGACCACATTGTCAACACCCTAACAGTCCAGCTCGGCCCAGAAGTCCGGACAATTATCCGACTTCTAAAATATTGGAACCAAAACAAGAATGTTGGCCTAATCTCTTCGGACATCGAAGAGATCGTCTGCATAATTCTACTAAGACATCGAGCCATACCTGAGTACATGGCTGCCGTGTCAGAGGTGTTTGACTTTATTCTCGACTGGGCTATTGATTCTAGCGAAAGCATAGAGGCTATCGGCAGAAGATGCAGGAGTGAGTCGATAGATCGAACTCTCGCTATCACCGCAGAAGGACGTGCATTGACACTAAAGTCTGAAGACGCCTCAGAGACCCAGAGTTCTTTTAGGGAGATCTTCGGTGTCTGAACCAACCGGCCCTGCCGAACTTCACGCGATCGCCCACTCGCAACTAGGCGACGCCTACAGGCTCTATCGCTTCGGGCGCTATCTGCCAGGCGCAGCACTAGCGGTAGGCGTACTAGTTATGTTCTTCCCAAAAATTGCCTACCTTGGCGCCGTAGCCGCGCTAATAATCCAGGGCGCCATCTGGTACACGCGACAGACTGCACAGCAGAAGCAAGCCGTAGGCGATGAAATTCGCCGACGCGCACTTCTGTCGGACGCACTGGGGCAGTTTGACCAGGCGTTTGACCTAGCTGAATTGTTGGGGAAAGTCAGCGACGAGGTCAGAGAGCATGCAAAGGCTAGAATAAAGTCGGACTACTTCGCAAGTAAGGCACCCGTAGGCATTATTCGACTCTGCGACCATCTCCGGGAGAATTCTTTCTGGAACAGGAGCTTGTATTCCGAAGCGTCCAGACTCGGAAAACGAATATTGTGGATCACAGCCACCGCGTCTATCGTTGTCTTTCTACTGGCATTCTATCTAGCACCTCAAGATGCGACAGTAAATGTGATGCGCGTCTTCGTCGTCGTGGTTACCTTTCTTTTGGCGTACACCTTTCTTATTGATGTAATCGCGTGGCAGTCTGCAGCCAACGCGATCGAAAGACTGGATCGCCAGCTAGATTCATTCAAAAACCTTGACGAAACCTCCCTGCTAAACAGGAACGGCCAGATCATGGCCATCCTTTCCGAGTACACGGTTGCTACCTCCAAGGTCGCCCCCGTTCCCTCTAAAGTTTACAAAGAAAACCAAGTGAGGCTGAACAAAATCTGGAAGGAACGAGACAGCGCGACCAACTCACCCTAGAGCAGATCGGTTACTTCACTTCACCCTAAGCGAACGTAGGTTTGACATTACGACCCAAAGAGCCTGCCGATAGCTTCATTCACATGCTGCCGCTGGCCATCTATACATTTCGCATATACTTTCAGCGGGACCTCTACCGAATATCCTCCACGAGCTGCAACTTCTGAAGCTGGAACGCCACCGTTTAGCCACAAGGAAACTACTTCGTGCCGAAGATCTTAGGGCCTGCCAGCAAGAGGTGACACTACTTGCGCTGGAGTGAAGGCGCAGGCACGTGCCTCTTCCCAAACACGATAGTAGGTAGACGACGAGACCACGCCACCTCGCGTTGAGCGGAACAGCCGGCCATCTCTCGCAACGCCGAACCGCTCAATGTGCTCGCGGAGGATGCGAACCAAAACAGGCGGAATCGGTACCGGCCGCACCTCCTTGCATCCACGATGCTTCAGGCCGCGCTGGTCATGCACCTCCCCTGAATCCGTCCGCCTCTTCCCAGCAGACGGCCGCGACTCGCCGAGCATCAGCACACCCCAACCCTCCTCAGGAAGCGTGCAGTCGTCCTCTCGCAACGCCAGACCTTCAGCAGGCCGCGCCGCTGCGGAGTAGCCCACGGCGAAGAACGCCGCCAGATGCGCACCTCGATCAGCATTCCGACGTCCGACATAGTCACCGCAGTCAGCAGTTGCTCAACCTGCTGAGGGCTGGCGACCACCCGAGGACCAACCTGCTCAACAACCTTCGCCACCTTGCGCTTGATCTGCGTCAACGGGTTGTCCGGAATCAGCTCCTTCTCAACCACGTACGACAGCATGTTGAACAGCACCGCCCGCTTCCGCTGATACACAGAAGCAGCCGCGGACTTCCCGTCGAGCTTCGTCGCCAGCGCGTCCAGCAGCCCACGAACCGCCGAAGCATCCGTCACGTCATAGAGCGGCCGCGAGTGCCGAACGAGCCAGGCCGCAACCTCCTCCTTCTCCTCCTCACTCAGCTCATATTCACGAGTGGCCGGCGGCAACAGGTCCCGAATCAAAACCCGCGCAACTCGGTCACCTCGGGCCGCCCAGCCCCGTCCTTCACGAACGAAGCTCCAGCAGTGGCCAGCGCCTCAACGGTGCTGGCACCGGCGCTCGACTGCCGCGACGGCTTCGCCGCCTTACCACCGATCAGTGACGCAGTGACGCCCACCGCGCTACGGATGCAGATCAGCCAGACGCCGCAAAAGCAGATTAGTCTGCTGTTCCATCAACCCCGCGCGCTCGCGACTCAAGCTGTCGAAGTCACCATGTGCAGCGGAGTTGCGAAGTCCGGCGCACTGCTCAAGATCCTTAACGTCCTGAGCCGTAATCAGGCGTTCTCGCCTCAACAACCGCGTATAGGCACCAAGTGACGGCCGCTCATCAAGCTGAAGCTGGCGAGCATCCACAACCGCACGAAGCGCAATCTCAAGCGCGGCGCCACACAAGACGATGGGGGCGGCGGGATGCGAGTTCCGGTCAGACACCAAGGCCTGCACCTGCCCCATCACGTCGGTGCTGACTACCGCAACTTCTTGCCAGGCCCTCGCACCAGCAATCTCCAGGATTCCGGCTTCGACCTGGCGAGCCCACTCCTCCAGCATGTCACCAACGGCGCGTGCTCCTGTCTCAGCGGACTGACCGTCACCCTTGTTCAGGTAGATGGCACTCGCTTGAGCCGTCCAGTGACTGTCCTCGCCGGCGTACTGCCGCAAGAACTCGATAGCCGCAGCAGCTCTTGCTGCGATGCGGGACTTGAGCTCCTTATCGGTTGCCGTCCACCAGCCGCCGTTACCAAACCCGCTCTGCTCCCACCTCATGTCAGCTCGAAGCTCAGCAGCATGGTTACGCGCATAGGCCAGAATCTGCTCTGTCGACGGCATGTCATGATTTTGCACCCGTGCAACCTGAGCGCGTGGGACGACACTCCCTGGTTGAGGTCCCTAACGCGGACCACGGACTGCTCACGGACTGGTTATGCCAAGCGCCCCAACAGATGCGGGCGAACCCACAGGTCAACAGGCATGAGCAGCCGAGCAGCCCACGTGCCTTCCTAAACCGTGTGTCGCAGGTTCGAATCCTGCCTGGGGCACCACCTTTCGCCGGGTGAAATCAAGCTCTGACCAGCGGCAACGCGGTCGGAGCTTGATCTTTTCCAGGGGTCACCCAGATCGCACGTGGCTGATGTACGGCTCATAAGCCGACAGATCACGCCCAGGCTCATAGGTCGACAAGTAGTAGTAATCCGCGACGATGTTCGCCTGCTGCTCAGAGTTGAAGTCCGAGAACGACTTCCCGCGCAACCCCTCGACTCCGCCGTAGTCGTAGAGCCCCTTCCGGAAGAACCCGGCGATAGCGGTCGGCAGCAAGCTCCACACACTCCGACCGTGCTGGTACTGGTAGGCGTGGGTCAGCTCGTGCACCAGCCAGCGCTCGTACCGGGCCTGGTGCTGCGGCGTGGTCAGGACGCCGCGCGGGAAGGTGACCAGGCGGGGCAGGGTGCGGGCCACGCCGAAGCTGCCCAGCAGGCCTCCCTCGGCCAGGTGCAGGGCGCTGACGTCCAGGGCGTCGCCGAAGACCTGGCGGGCGATCTCGGCTTCGCGGGACTCCAGGTTGCGGCGGAACGATGCTCGGAACACGGCGCCTCCCGGTTGCTCGGAACCAAGGATTGCCGGGCCCGGGTCCGTGCGCCAGAGGCTGTCAGAGCGGGCTGTGACACAACCCTGACAAAGCGCCTACGCGATCCGGACAAACGACCGGGACCGTTGAAAGGTATGAACGTCCACTTGAAACGATGGCTCACGGTCTCGGGGGCCGCTGTCGTCATCGCCGCGGGCGTCGTGGTCGGGGGTTCGTACTGGCGGCTCGAGAGCAATCTCGAGACCGTCGATCTCTCCAGGGAGATCACCCACCCCAGGCCGCCGTCGACGCCTGGCCGGCCGCTCAACATCCTCTTGCTCGGCAAGGACGACGGGCGGTCGGACACCGCCATGGTCGTCCAACTGAACGCCAAGGGCGATCAGGCGCGGGTGGTCAGCATCCCGCGCGACACGATGGTGCCGCGGCCTCAGTGCGGGGAGAACCCGCCTGCTGCCGTCGCCATGTTCAACAGCGCGTTCAGCACGGGTGGTGCTGCGTGTTCGGTGGCGACGGTCGAGCAGATGAGCAGGGTTCGGATCGACCACTTCGTGCAGATCGACTTCAACGGGTTCCGCGATGTCATCGACCGGCTCGGCGGTATCGACATCAACGTGCCCGAGCCGATCGACGACGAGAAGAGCGGGCTGCACGTGCCGGCCGGGCCCACCAAGCTCGACGGGACCCAGGCCCTCGCATTTGTCAGGACCCGGTACAGCATCGGGGACGGCAGCGACCTCAACCGCATCAAGAACCAGCAGCTCTTCATGCGGACGTTGAGCGAAAAACTCGCCGGCGAGAATTGGCTCGCCAGTCCGCAGAAAACGCTGGAACTCGCCAACATCCTCACCAGGTCCGTCGTCACGGACACCGAGATCGGGTCCATTCCGAAACTGGCGGATCTCGCGGGAAAGCTCACCGCGTTGAAACCGGAGGCCATCACCTACGTGACGCTGCCGACCGAGACGTACGTCCCCGATCCGAACCGGGTCCAGCCCAAACAACCTGACGCCGACGCGATGTGGAAAGCCGCCTGACCTAGCAGGCCGCTCCCTGCCACTCGGACGGCCGAGGCCACGGCTGAGGAGACCCCCAGCGCTCCTCAGCCGTGGACACGATTCCCCAGTTGGCCACTCTCACTGCGACGGTCTCCCGTTCTCGTGATGGACGTGGAGTCGAGGTTGTCAGACCACCTCGTTAGGGTGGGGTGCTGACGGTCTGTCGGGTGTGTGCGTCGCAGCTCAGGCGGGCGGTCCACGTTTTCCGGTCCGGACGAGGTGGAGGCGGCTTGGGACCCCGTGGCGTCTTCGCGGAGCGCTTCGCGCTGCTCTACGCGGAGGCAGGCGACCCGCCCCTGAAACGGGTCACGGAGTCGGTGAGCCGTGCCCGCCGGACGGACGAGCGCGGGCGGCCGGTCCGGGTGCCGGCCCAGCGCGTCAGCGACTGGCGGCGCGGGCGCAATGTGCCCGCTCGGTTCAGCGGGCTGAGCGCCGTCCTGGAGATCCTCGTCGGCGAGGCGCGCAAGCGGAAGCCCCAGCCGGCGATCGACGGACTTTACGAACTGGACTCGTGGCGCTCGCTCTGGGAAGAAGCGCTCGCCAGTCCCGTCACGGATTCGGAAACGCCTCCGCAGGAAGACAGTGCCGTTTGCCCGTACATGGGGCTGAGTGCTTTCGGGCCGCAGGACGCGAACTGGTTCTTCGGGCGGGAAAGGGCGACGAACGCGCTTCTGGACCGGGTGACCGAAAACGGGATGACGATGCTCGTCGGCGCTTCCGGTGCCGGCAAGTCGAGTTTGGTGAAAGCAGGCGTGCTGCCGCGGATCGGCAAAGACGCCATCATCATTTCTCCCGGCACCGATCCGTTGAAAGAGCTCGCGCTCCAGGTCCCTGAACTGATTCCCACGCTCGAGGCGGCGGCCGGCTGCGAGGTGTTCACCGAGTTCGCGCACGAGGTGCAGGTCGCCGTGGCCGACCGGGTGGTGGTCGTCGACCAGTTCGAGGAGGCGTTCACGCTCGGCGGCGACGAGAACCGGCTGCGGATCTTCGTGCACGCCCTGCACGCGGCGGCGGAGAAGACCGCGGTCGTGCTCGGCGTGCGGGCCGATTTCTACGCACGCTGCCTGGACTTCCCCGAGCTCGCCGAGGCGTTGCAGAACCGGCAGATGGTGCTCGGCGCGATGTCGGCCGCCGAGGTGCGCGACGCCGTCACGAACCCGGCCAAGGCCGCCGGCCTGCAGCTCGAACCCGGTCTCGTCGACCTCGTGCTGCGCGACCTCGGCGCGCACGACCGGCGGGGCAAGGACGCCTACGACGCCGGCGCGTTGCCGCTGCTCAGCCACGCCCTGCTGGTCACATGGCAACGTCGTCAGGCCGGCCGTCTCACGATCGCCGGCTACCGCGCGGCGGGCGGCATCCAGGGCGCCGTCGCCGCCACGGCCGAACGCGCCTGGTTCGACCTCGACGAACCGGCGAAGGCCGCCGCCCGGCAGCTGCTCCTGCAGCTGGTCAGGGTCGGCGACGACACCCAGGACACCCGCCGCCGGTCGACCCGCCACCGGTTGCTGGAGGCCAGCACCAATCTCGCCGCCACCGAACGCGCGCTCGAGGTCCTCACCCGCGCCCGCCTCATCACGCTCGACGCCGCGACCGTGGAGATCACCCACGAGGCGTTGCTGCAGGCGTGGCCACGGCTGCGCGGCTGGATCGACGAGGACCGCGCCGGCAACCTCACACGGCAACGCCTGGAGGAGGACGCGGCGACGTGGTCCACGCAGGGCCGCGACTCGTCGTTGCTCTACCGCGGCGCACGGCTCGAGGGCGTGCGGCAGCAGCAGGACGTCACCACGGTCGCGAAGGAGTTCGTGCGGACGTCCGAACGCCAGCACCGCAAGAGCGTCTGGCTGCGCAGGTCGGCCGTCGCGCTCGTGTCGGTCTTCGCGCTGATCGCTGCCGGTGCCGCGGTCCTGGCCGTGCAGCAGCGCAACGATGCGCAGTTCCGCCAGGTCGTGGCGGAGGCCGATCGGGTCTCGGCGTCCGACCCGTCGCTGTCGGCACGGCTCTGGCTGGTCGCGCACCGGATGCGCCCGGACGACCAGGCCGTCAACGCCAAGCTGCTCGCCACCCAGCAGGTCCCGCTCGCCGTGCCGCTCGCCGGGCACACCGGCGCGGTCTACCTCACGACGTTCAGCCCGGACGGCAAGCTCCTCGCCACCGCGAGCTACGACCGCACGGCCCGGCTGTGGGACGTCCGCGACCGGAGCAACCCCAGGCAGCTCGCGGTCATCACCGGGCACGCCGACTGGCTCAGCTCGGCCGTCTTCTCCCCCAACGGCAAGGTGCTCGCGACCACCGGCCAGGACGCGACGATCCGGCTCTGGGACGTCACGAAGCCCGAGGAACCGAAGGCCCTCAAGACCATCCAGACCGGCAACGGCCCCACCTACCTGCTGGAGTTCAGCCCCGACGGCACGTTGCTCGCGGCAGCGAACGAGGACGGGTCGGCGCGCCTGTGGGACGTCCGCGACCCGGCGAACACCAAGCCGGTGGGCGACCCGCTGCGCGACCACACCGCCGCCGTCCGCTCGCTGGCGTTCAGCCCGGACGGCAGGACGCTCGCCACCGCCGGCGACGACGAGACCGTGCGGCTCTGGAACGTCGCGACGAGGACCAGGATCGGCAAGCCGATGACCGGCCACGCCCTCGGCATCCACACGGTGGCGTTCAGCGGCGACGGCACGCTGCTCGCGAGCGGCGGCGACGACAAGACCGTGCGGCTGTGGGACCCGAGGACGCAGGAACCGGTGGGCCAGCCGCTGGTGGGCCACACCGGTTCGGTGTGGTCGGTGAAGTTCAGCCCGGACGGCCACGTGCTCGCCAGCGGCTCGTCCGACGCCACCGTCCGGCTGTGGAACCTGGCCGACCCCGCCACGCCCACCACGCTCGGCAAGCCGCTCTCCGCGCCCGGCGGCAACCTGTTCGCGATCGGCTTCAGCCCGGACGGCGAGGCGCTCGCGACCGGGGCGCAGGAGAACGCCGTGCAACTGTGGTCACTGCCGCAGTCGATGTTGGTCGGCCACACCTCCCAGGTGGCCGCACCGGTGTTCCGCGCGGACGGACGGGTCGCCGCGACCGGCTCCGGTGACAAGACCGTGCGGCTGTGGGACGTCTCCGACTCGCACCACCCCAAGCAGCTCGGGCCGCCGCTGACGGCCCACGAGCGCAGCGTGAACCACCCGGTGTTCCGGCCGGACGGCAAGGTGCTCGTCACCGCGGCCGGCGACCGGACGGTGCGCCTGTGGGACGTCGCCGATCCCCTGCACGTCAAGGAGCTCGGCGACCCGCTCGTGCTGGAGAACCGGTTCTCGGCGCAGCTGGCGTTCCGCCCGGACGGCGCGGTGATGCTGACCAACCACACCGACGAGTCCGTGCGGCTGTGGGACGTGCGCGACCCGGCCAGGCCCGTGCCGCTGGGCGAGCCGCTGACCGGCCACGACGGGTACGTCAACGAGGCCGCGTTCAGCCCGGACGGCCGCACCCTCGCCACGGCGAGCAGCGACAGGACGGTGCGGCTCTGGGACGTGAGCGATCCGGAACGGGCCCGGCAGCTGGGCCGGCCGATCGAGGACTCCCAGGTCGTGCTGCAGGCGCTCTTCACGGCCGACGGCGGCACCCTGGTCGTCTCCGGGCAGAGCAAGGTGATCAGCCTCTACGACGTGCGCGACCGCGAGCACCCGAAGCGGATCGCCGAGCTCCACGGCCACACCGGCACCATCAGCTCGGTGTCGATCAGCGCGGACGGCAAGCTGCTCGCCAGCAGCAGCGCGGACCGGACGTTCCGGTTGTGGGACATCACGAACCCCGCCGAGCCGTCCTACCTCGGCCAGCAGATCACCGGCGACTGGGCGGCCGAGCCGCTCGTCCAGTTCGCGCCGCAGGGCAGGCTGCTCGCCACCGGCAGCGCGGACGGCGTCGTGCGGCTGTGGGACCTCGACGTCGAGCACGAGATCACCCGGATCTGCACGACCACGCGGGGCGCGCTCACCCCGGCGATGTGGCAGGAACGCCTGCCGCAGCTGGAGTTCGAGGACCCCTGCGGCTAGCCGGCGGGCGTGCGATCAGGCCTCACCGGCAGCAGCGCATCGGTTACTGTCCGCGCCATGCGTCTTCTTGCTCGGGTCGGCAGCTTGCGCGCGATCGTCGCGGTGACCGTCGGGTTCATCGCTCTCAACATGCTCCTCGTGGTGCTCGGCAACGTCACGGACTACGGCACCAACGAGGCGTTCGTGCAGCACGTCCTCGCCATGGACACGACGTTCGGCGAGGGTCTCAAATGGCGGGCGATCACCAGTCCCGCGATCGTGACGGCGGTCTACGTCGCGATCATCGTGTGGGAGGCGATCTCGGCGGCGTTGCTGACCGCCGGCACCGTCGCCTACGTCCGCGACCGGGAGGACAGCGCGCGCAGGCTCGCGTCCGCCGGTCTGCTGATGGTGGTGGCGCTGTTCCTCGGCGGGTTCATCACGATCGGCGGCGAGTGGTTCGCGATGTGGCAGTCGAAGGACTGGAACGGCATCACGGCCGCGCTGCGCATGGTGACCATCGCGGGCTTCGCGCTGGTCCTCGTGCACCTCAGCCCGCGGCGGGCCACTCCGTAGTCGGCTCCACGCAGAACGCCGGCCCGACCCCAGCGTCGGCGCCGAGCTCCGTCCACCAGTCACGTTGCTCAGCGTCCTCGACCGGATCGACCACCACGAGACCACCGGCCTCGTGCACGAACCCGACGAGGTCGCTGAGCACGTGCGAGACCAGCTCGTCCGGCTTCTGCGAACGCCCCTTCACCCGCACGGCCGCCACACCGAGCGAGCGGACGAGCTCGATCTCCGCGGTGGAGCCGGAGAAGTCACGGGCGCCGATGTGAATCCCCATGTCCGACAACACGTCCAGGTTGTCGGCGGCTTCGCTCTCCTCGTCCGCGAGCACGTGCACCGGGAACCCGAGCAGCAGCCTCGAAGCGCACAACCCGGTGTCCGCCAACACCCTCCGCACGTCGCGCACCAGGTCCGGGCTCTTCGCCATGCTCTCGGTCAGGCACACCGCGAGCATCTCCTCGAACGCGCACGCGGTCTCCGCGGCCCGCCGCAGCATCCACTCGCCGAGCGGCAGCATCAACCCGGTGTGCTCGGCCATCGACACGCACTTCTCGTGCTCGATCAGCCCGGCGTCCCGGTGCCGCCAGTTCAGCTCGGCCTCGACGCACACCCGCGCCGACCCGTCGAGCCGCATGACGGGGTTGAACACGACCTCGATCTCGCCGCTCTCCCAGGCACCGGGCATGACGGCGGCGAGCGCGAACTGGTCCTGCTCCTTCTTGTCCTGCATGGCGTCGTGCAGCCCCCACTGCCGCCGCCCACTGCGCTTGGCCCGCCGCAACGTCATGTCCGACGCCCGCAACACCTCGGCCGGCCGGTCACCGCAGTGCAGCCGCGGCAACACGCCGATCGTCGCCGACACCGCCACCCCGTGCTCACCGAAGTAGACGGGCTCGGACAGCTCGTGCTCGATCATCCGGATCGTCGTGTCCACGTCCGGCGTCTCGGGCCCGTTCTCCACGAGCACGGCGAACTCGTCGCCTTCGAGCCGCGCGACCATCGCCTTCTCGTTGGAGAACACGGCACTCAACCGCTCGGAGACGAGCCTGAGCACCTTGTCACCGATCTCGCGCCCGAGCCCGTCCGTGATGACGGCGAACGCGTCGAGGTCGAGGTGGTACAGCGTCACCCCGTGCTCGATGTCGCTGTGCAGCAACGACTCCAGCCGAGTCGTGAGGTACTGCCGGTTCGGCAGCCCGGTCAACGCGTCGTGCAACGACTGGTACTGCAACCGCCCGCCGAGCAACGTGAGCTGGCTGTCGTCGTCGATCATCAACACGTAATGCCGAGGGTTGTCCTCGGTGTCCTTTTGCATGGTGGCCGCGAGCAACACCCGGAAGTGCTCTCCGTCGCGGTCGATCAACCGAGGCCGCTCCTCGACCCGCCGCATCCGCCCGTACCGCAAGCCGGCCAGCGCGTCGTTGACCAACGGCAGGTCAGCAGGCGCGATCAGGTCCGTGAGCGTCATCCCGTCGACGTCCTCACGCCGCAGGATCGTGCACAACGCCTCGTTGGCCCGCTCCAGCTCCCCGTCGAGACTCACCATCGCGATTCCAGTCGACGAGTGCGTGAAGATGTCCTCGAACCGCTCCTCGCTCGCCTGCAGATCGAGCTGCACAGCCCGGTTGGCCCGCAGCAACGCCTGACTGACGCTTTCCTGCTGCTCCAACACAAACGCCTGAATAGCAGCCGTATAAGCAGCCGACACGGCCCCGACCACAACAGCAGCCGTGCGCGCGTCGGCCCCCTCCTGCACGATGAACTCGGCCAGCACCTCGACGGACTCGTTCAAGCTCTCGGCGCCAACGCAGTGGATCTCCACCAACCGCGTGCCCACCACCGCCGCAACAGCGGGATCCTCCGCCACCGCCTCGGCCACGACGTTCAGCAGCTCGTGCAGCTCTTCAGTGAGCTTGGCAGCCGACAACGGAATGTAGGAAGTACGCCCGACCTTGGCCGCCCAGTCGCGCGCCAGCTCGTCACGACCCCTGGGGCGTGACGGTGGGACGTCGTCCTGGCTCGGCAAATCGATCCACCTGACCTGCTCGGCGAACAACGGTGCGGAAGCCTACAGCCAGCAAACCACACCGTCCCAATGCACGGGGACGTTCCCCCCATCGGGCGTACAGGAATCTCTGGGGGTCACAACCTTTACTCGCTCGATCGGAGCAATTTTCCCTGGAAAAGGTGCAACGCACCGACCCTCTTTCGGGGGACAGGAGAAATGGATCACAGGCGGGGCAACGACGGCGGGGAGGAGGACACCGCGATGGCGAAGCCGAGCCTCGCGAGGCCGAAGGCGAGCAGTAGCGAAGCCGAAGGCGAGCCGCTTTGAGCCAAGAGCGCCGGCGGTGGGGTCCCGTCACGAGTCGCACCACAGCTCTCGCTGCACGCTAGGAGGGGTGTCAAGCGGGCACGCTTTTCGCCCGCTTGACACC
>NZ_JBHYGW010000030.1:0-89137 GCF_042738015.1 Lentzea sp. NPDC059081 | reverse complement strand
GGTGTCAAACGGCCGAAAAGCGTGGCCGTTTGACACCCCTCCTCGCGTGCAGCGAGTGCTTGTAGCGCTAGACGGGGGAGCCACCACCGCGACCTCGCTTTGCTCGGGACTGCTCGGCTGCGCCATCGCTGGGCTCGCCTTCGGCTTCGCCGTCGCGTGTGCTTGCCTTCGGCCTCGCTTGATGCCGGCTCCACCGGGCTGCGCGACTCTGGTGTGACCCATCAGCCACTCGATTTAGTTGGCCTAGCTAACTATCTCCAGATATAGTTGTATGACATCAACTAATTACTGGAGGTGTGCTTGAACCGGCCCTCGTCGCATCGGGAGATCCTCGAAGCTCTGTCCGGCATCTGGGTGGCGCTTCTCGTCGCGATTCTCAGCTCCACCATCGTCTCCAACGCTCTCCCGACGATCTTGGCCGAGCTCAAGGGCACGCAGACCCAGTACACGTGGGTCATCACGTCGATGTTGCTGGCGTCCACCGCCAGCACGCCGGTGTGGGGGAAGCTCGCGGATCTCTTCGACAAGAAGAAGTTGTTGCAGGGCGGCATCGTCCTGTTCGTGGTCGGCTCCGTGTTGTCGGGGCTCAGTCAGAACATGGAGCAGCTCATCGCGTTCCGGGTCGTGCAGGGGCTCGGGATGGGTGGTGTGCAGGCGCTCGGGCAGGTTGTGGTCGGGGCGCTGTTGAGTCCGCGGGAGCGTGGGCGGTACAGCGGGTACACGGGCATGGTCATCTCGGCCGGGACGGTCGGTGGGCCGTTGGTCGGCGGGTTCCTCGTCGACTGGCCCGGGTGGCGGTGGTGCTTCTTCGTCTGCGTGCCGTTGGCGCTGGTGGCGCTGGCCGTGTTGCGCAAGACGCTGCACCTGCCGACGGTGAAGCGGCACGTGAAGATCGACTACCTCGGTGCCACGTTGATCACCGGTGGGGTGAGCCTGGTGCTGATGTGGGTGTCGTTCGCCGGCAAGGACTTCGCGTGGGTCTCTGGTGAGAGCGCGTTGTTCGCTGGCGGGGCGGTGCTGGCGATCGTGGGTGCCTACTTCGTGGAGCGGCGGGCGTCCGCGCCGGTCATTCCGCTGCACCTGTTCAAGAACCGGACCGTGGTGCTGGCGATGCTCGGGGGCGTGGCGGTGGGGACCGCGATGTTCGGGGCGTCGGTGTTCATGGGGCAGTACTTCCAGATCGCTCGCGGGTTCTCGCCCACCAAGGCCGGGTTGCTGACGGTGCCGTTGGTGCTCGGGCTGAGCATCTCGTCGACGGTCAGCGGGCAGTTGATCGCCAAGAGCGGGAAGTGGAAGAGCTACCTGGTGTGGGGCTCGTTCTCACTGGTCGCCGGGCTGGCGTTGCTCGGGACGATCGACCACTCCACGAACCTCGTGCTGATGGGGGCCTACCTGGCGCTGGTCGGTGTCGGGGTAGGGCTGACCATGCAGAACCTCGTGCTGGCCGTGCAGAACGGCGTGGGGATGGCGGATCTCGGGGCGGCCAGCTCCACGGCCACGTTCCTGCGGTCGTTGGGCGGGACGGCCGGCGTCTCGGTGCTCGGGGCCGTGCTGGCGGCTCACGTGAGCACGAAGACGCTCGACCGCGGCTCCCTCTCCCCGGTGGTGCGGGACTCCTACGGCGATGCGATGGGGCAGCTGTTCCTGATCGCCGCCGGGCTCGCGGTGTTCACGGTGATCGCGGTGCTGCTGATCAAGGAGCAGCCGTTGCGGGACTCCGTGGATGTCACTCCAACGGGTTCTGGTGCACAGACGGTCGCCACTGAACCTGATTCACCTGTGGATACTGACCAGCGGATTGTGGATAACCCGGCTCCTGCTGTGGACAAGCTGTTGGTGCTTTCGAGTGACGGTCGTCAGGAGGTCGCGGCGCGTTCGGCTGCGCTGCGTTCCACGCAGAACTCGTTGCCCTCGGGGTCGCGCATCGTCACCCAGCCCGTGCCGTCGGCCCTGCGCTGATCGTCGAAGACCGTCGCGCCCAGGGCGAGGAGGCGTTCGACCTCCTCGTCTCGGGTGCCGTCGGACGGTTGCAGGTCGAGGTGCAGGCGGTTCTTCAGCTCCTTGCCCTCCGGCACGTTGATAAACAGGTAGCGGATGCCGATCGGCAGCTCGATCAGGCACTCGGGGTCGCCCGGGTTGTCGTCGGCGTGCAGCGGGTGGCCGAGGACCTTGCTCCACCACGTGGCGATCTCGTAGGAGTCGCGTGCGTCGATGGTGATGCTGTGGATGATGGACGTCATGGGGTGATCTTCGCCCAACCCGGTCTCGCTGACGTGCGATTTTCGGGACGGCCGTCACGTTCTCGTAGTTGAGCGGAACAGACTCAACTTTTCTGACGTTGTGCGGGATGATGGTCCATGCTGGAGGCTGACCACGAGGTGGAGGAATGGACGCTTTCAACCCGACGACGAAGACGCAGCAGGCGGTTTCCGCCGCGGTCCAGGCCGCGACGCTCAACGGGAACCCGGACGTGGGGTCCGTGCACCTGCTCAGTGCACTGCTGGCGCAGACGGACGGGTTGACCGCGCCGCTGCTCGAGGCCGTGGGCGCCGACCCGACGCTCGTGCGCAAGGAGCTGGAGCAGCTCTCCCGGTCGTTGCCCAGCGCTTCCGGCTCGACGGTCTCCGCGCCGCAGCTCTCGCGCGACGCCGTGCGGGTGCTCGGCAAGGCGCAGGAGCTCGCGACCGAGATGGGCGACGAGTACGTGTCGACCGAGCACCTGCTGGTCGGTCTCGCGCAGCACGGTGGCCAGGTGGCCGACCTGCTGCGACGGCACGGTGCGACGCCCGACGCGTTGAAGGAGGCTTTCAGCCGTGTGCGTGGGTCGGCTCGTGTGACGTCCCCGGACCCCGAGGGCACCTACAAGGCGCTGGAGAAGTACGGCGTCGATCTGACCGAGCGCGCGCGCAAGGGCGAGCTCGACCCGGTGATCGGCCGTGACGCCGAGATCCGCCGTGTCGTGCAGGTGCTGTCGCGGCGCACCAAGAACAACCCCGTGCTGATCGGTGAGCCCGGTGTCGGCAAGACGGCGATCGTCGAGGGCCTGGCGCAGCGCGTCGTGGCCGGTGACGTGCCCGAGTCGCTGCGCGGCAAGAAGGTCGTGTCGCTCGACCTGGGCTCGATGGTCGCGGGCGCCAAGTACCGCGGTGAGTTCGAGGAGCGGCTCAAGGCCGTGCTGAAGGAGATCACCGACTCGGCCGGCCAGGTCATCACGTTCATCGACGAGCTGCACACCATCGTCGGCGCCGGTGCGACCGGGGAGTCGGCCATGGACGCCGGCAACATGATCAAGCCGATGCTCGCCCGCGGTGAGCTGCGCATGGTCGGTGCCACGACGCTCGACGAGTACCGCGAGCACATCGAGAAGGACGCCGCCCTGGAGCGCCGCTTCCAGCAGGTGCTGGTCGGCGAGCCGTCGGTGGAGGACACCGTCGGCATCCTGCGCGGGCTCAAGGAGCGCTACGAGGTGCACCACGGCGTGCGCATCACCGACGCCGCCCTCGTCGCCGCCGCGACGCTGTCCGACCGCTACATCACCGCGCGCTTCCTGCCGGACAAGGCGATCGACCTCGTCGACGAGGCCGCGTCCCGGCTGCGCATGGAGATCGACTCCCGGCCCGTCGAGATCGACACCGTCGAACGCGCGGTCCGCCGTCTCGAGATCGAGGAGATGGCGCTCGCGAAGGAGTCCGACCCGGCGTCGGTCGAACGGCTGCACGCGCTGCGCGCCGAGCTGGCCGAGAAGCGCGAGGAGCTGGCGGCGCTGACCGCCCGCTGGCAGAACGAGAAGGGCTCCATCGACCGCGTGCGTGATCTGAAGGAGCAGCTGGAGTCGTTGCGCGGCGAGTCCGAACGGGCCGAGCGCGACGGCGACCTCGGCCGTGCCGCCGAGCTGCGCTACGGCAAGATTCCGCAGCTGGAGAAGGAGCTGGGTGCCGCCGCGGAGTCCACTCAGGACGCCGCGATGCTGAAGGAGGAGGTCGGCCCGGACGACGTCGCGGACGTGGTGTCGGCGTGGACCGGCATCCCGGCGGGGCGTCTGCTGGAAGGCGAGACGGCGAAGCTGCTGCGCATGGAGGACGAGCTGGGCCGTCGTGTCGTCGGCCAGGCAGAGGCCGTGCGCGTGGTGTCGGACGCGGTGCGCAGGACGCGCGCCGGAGTCGCCGACCCGGACCGCCCGACGGGCTCGTTCCTGTTCCTCGGCCCCACCGGCGTGGGCAAGACGGAGCTGGCCAAGGCGCTGGCGGCGTTCCTGTTCGACGACGAGCGGGCGATGATCCGCATCGACATGAGCGAGTACTCCGAGAAGCACTCGGTGGCCCGCCTGGTCGGAGCGCCTCCCGGCTACGTCGGCTACGACCAGGGCGGCCAGCTGACGGAGTCGGTCCGCCGCCGCCCGTACTCGGTCGTGCTGCTGGACGAGGTCGAGAAGGCGCACCCGGACGTGTTCGACGTGCTGCTGCAGGTCCTCGACGACGGCCGCCTGACCGACGGCCAGGGTCGGACCGTGGACTTCCGCAACACGATCCTGGTGCTCACCTCGAACCTGGGCTCGCAGACGATCGTGAACCCGTCGCTGACCGAGCTCGAACGCCGCGACGCGGTGATGGGCGTGGTGCAGCGGCACTTCAAGCCGGAGTTCCTGAACCGGCTGGACGACGTCGTGGTGTTCCACGCGCTCGCCACCGAGGAGCTGACGTCCATCGTGGACATCCAGATCGCTCGCCTGGCGGACCGGCTGGCCGCGCGCCGGCTGACGCTGGAGGTCACGACGGCTGCCCGCGACTGGCTGGCGTTGAACGGCTTCGACGCGATCTACGGCGCCCGGCCGCTGCGGCGGCTCGTGCAGTCGGCGATCGGCGACCAGCTGGCGAAGGAGCTGCTGGCGGGTGAGGTGCGCGACGGCGACACGGTGCGGGTCGACGTGCTCGACGACCAGACGGGGTTGATCGTCGGCCGCACGGCGTGACGTCCGGATCCCCTGCGAGACCGGTAGGTTCGGTCTCGTGGGGGATCTTCGCTTCGTCCGGTACCAGGCGGTCGAGCCGAACGCGCGCGGGACCTTCCCGGGGATCTTCGGGCTGGTGAACGGCCTGCGGCGTGATGGGCGGCTCACCGCTGAGCAAGAGGCGTTCATGCGCGTGAACAACGCCTGGTACGACGCGGCGTACACCGATCCGTCGACAGTGGATCCGACGGTGTACGACCGCGAACTCAACCCCGGTGCCCACGCCTGGTTCAAGGCGGAGGCGACCCACCTGCTGGAGCGGGTGCACGGTTATCTCGCCCTTCTCGACGCGCACGGGGTGCGGTGGGCGCGGCTGACGTCGGACGCGCCCGGCAGGGTCGTCTACGAGGACGAGGTCCAGGTCGTCGTGGTGCCGGTCGCAACGCCAGCTTCACGAACCCCGCCACCGTGAGCCTGGCCGTGTACCAACGGCCCGGCGCAGCGGCGTGGTTCCGGTGCACCTCGCCGCACCTGATCGACCGGGTCTCCGGCTACCTCGCCGTCCTCGACGCCCACGGCGTTCCGTGGGTGCGGCTGGACCGCGACGACCCAGGCCTGATCGTCTACGCGGACGCTGAGCAGGTCGTCGTCGTTCCCCGTGAGCACCCGTGCGGCACCCCTCACCACCTCGAATAGGCACCTGCGGGCACGACGCGCGGAAGTGATCTTCGTTCCTCGCCCTCGACCCACTACGCTTCAGCTGTGGGCATACCGGCGTGGGTCTGGTTCACCGTCGCCGCGGTGGCGGGTGTGGCGGGGTTCGCCCTGCTCGCGACCGACCGGGCGCAACGAACCGCGCGTAATCGTGAACGGCGCCGTTGGGCTGCTCTGCGCGGCTGGCAGTTCGAGGAGACAGACCACGTGCTGCCGACCCGGTGGGAGGCCGGGGCCATCGCGTACTACGGCACCGGGCTCGCCCGTGACGTCGTCGCCGGCTCGACCTTCACCGCGGACGGGCGGCGGCAGGTCTACGTGCTCGACCACGAGACCAGCGGCAAGGTCAACTCCGTGCTGGTCGGCGTCCGGTGCCGGCGGGCGTTGTCGGTGGTGATCGAGCTCTGGCTGTCGACCGTGCCGTTCCAGCGCGACAACGAGAAGATGCCGATGCCCGACCTGCTCGGGCCGGTGGGCTCGCGGTACGCGTTCGTCACGGACGTGCCGGCCGCTCGCAAGATCATCACGCCCGACCTGATCGACGCCGCCGAGGAGATCGGCGGGGACGTCACGGTCGTCTGGATGGAGAACGACTGGGTGCTGGCCGCCGCGCCGCCCAACTCGTCGCCCGCGCGCCTCGAGCGGCTGCTGCGCGACGTCGGTGAGCTCGCGGACGTGATCGACCCGTTCGACCCCGACCCGTCGGAGGTCGAGGAACCGGTGTCCGAAGAGGACGAAGGTGGCGAGGTCTACCGGCCGTCGTTCGGTCGAAAGCAACAGTGAGTATTTGTACGGAGCGTGACGAACCGCACCGTAACCCGCTACCGCAAGCCCTCCACCAGCACGATTCCAATTAGTGACTAAAGTCCTGTGATCTAGATCACAGCACGCTCCGTGTAAAACATCCGAGTTTGATTCAGATACTCCCTTCGTAACACCGTCGTGTCCCCGAGCCCCCGGAAAGGGATCCACGATGTACGGAGGAAAAGCAGTTGCACCCGTTGCCGTCGCCGGCACGGCGTCCGTCGTGACGCTGGCCAACACCGGCGCGTCGGTCGGGTGGTTGCTCGCAGGTGGAGTCGCTCTGGTCATTTCCGGCCTCGCGCTGCGACTCGCGGTTCTCCGCCGCCCGGCGAAGAACGAAGTGTGATCATCGGCGGCCTTCGACCCCGGCGACTTTCCGACTACCGTGCGGTGGCATGCCAACCGCACTGGTGACCGGATCGACCGTCGGGATCGGGGCCGCCTTCGCCCGCAGGCTCGCGGCTGAGGGATATGACCTCGTGCTGGTCGCGCGCACCGCGTCCGCGCTCGAGGAGCTCGCGCAGCAGCTGCGCGACCGCCACGGCGTCCAGGTGGACGTCCTGCCCGCCGACCTCGGCGATGCCACCGACCGCGCCAAGGTCGAGGCCCGCCTCGCCGAGTCCGCCGTCGACCTGCTCGTCAACAACGCGGGCTTCGCCAACAGCGGCGAGTTCTTCGCCGCCGACGTGGAGAAGCTCCAAGCCCAGCTCGACGTGAACGTCGCCACGGTGCTGCGCCTGTGCCGGGCCGCGATCCCGCCCATGATGAAGCGCGGCAAGGGCGACGTGATCAACGTGTCCAGCGTCGCGAGCTTCCTGCCCGGCCGCGGCACCAGCTACAGCGCCGACAAGGCGTGGGTGACGACGTTCTCCGAGGGCATGGCGCTCGCGACGGAGGGCTCCGGCGTGCGGATCATGGCGCTGTGCCCCGGTTTCGTGCGGACCGAGTTCCACAAGCGCGCGAACATCGACATGTCCAAGACGCCCAACTTCCTCTACGTCGACGCCGACCGGTTGGTCCACGAAGGACTGCGCGACCTGCGCCGCGGCAAGCCGTTGTCGATTCCCGGCGGGCAGTACAAGGCGATCGTGACGATCTCGCGGCTGCTCCCGCGGGCGCTCGTGCGCAAGATGGCCTCCCGCATGGCGGGTGGGCGCGGACGCACGTGACGGCGGCGTGTGCGAAGGTAGCGACCTGTGCGAACTGAAGTGGTCTTGGACGCGAACGCGAAGTCGGAGCTCGCCCGTCTGGTGAGCGAGTTGGCCGTCGTGCACGGCAAGGTGACCCTGTCCAGTGGCAAGGAAGCCGACTACTACGTCGACCTGCGGCGGGCGACGCTGCACCACGCAGCCGCCCCGTTGATCGGCAAGCTCCTCCGTCAGCTCACGAGCGACTGGGACTTCGTCGCCGTGGGCGGTCTCACGCTCGGTGCCGACCCGGTCGCCTACGCGATGATGCACTCCGCCGCGGCCGACGGTGACGTGCTCGACGCGTTCGTCGTGCGCAAGGCCAGCAAGGCGCACGGCATGCAGCGCCAGATCGAGGGCATCGACGTGCGCGGGCAGCGCGTCCTGGCCGTCGAGGACACCTCCACCACGGGGGGTTCGGTGTTGACGGCCGTCACAGCGCTGCGCGAGCACGGGGCCGAGGTCATCGGCGTCGCCACGGTCGTCGACCGAGGTACGGGCGCCAAGGAGGCCATCGAGGCCGAGGGTCTGCAGTACCGCTACCTGCTCGACCTGGACGACCTCGGGCTGTCCTGAGGTTTTATCGAGAGCGCTGCGAGTCACCCCGTCCTAGTCTGGAGGGCGGGGTGGTGCGAATGGCCGGGTTGTTCGCAGAAGCGGTGGTGGTGCTGCACTTCACGGTGCTGGCGTTCCTGCTCGTGGGCGGGTTCCTGGCGTGGCGGTGGAGGTGGGTCATCTACCCGCACCTCGCCATGGGCGCCTGGGCGATCCTGAGCATCATCACGCCGACCGTGTGCCCGCTGACGGTGTGGGAGAACGACTTCCGCGTGATGGCCGGCATGCCGCCGCTGGAGACCGGGTTCATCGACCACTACATCGACGGCGTCTGGTACCCGGAGAGCGCGTCGACGCTGGTCCAGCTGGTGCTCGGGGCGGTCGTGCTGGCGTCGTGGATCGGCTTCTACGCTGGTGCGCGTGCTGCTCGAAGGCTTTCACACGGTTAAGCACGCGCTGCGCTTCGGCGCGGCCGTGGACCCGTTGCTCACCACGGACCTCGATGCCGCGGTGAAGCTCGCCGAGTCGCACGCGCCGGACCTCGTCGCCGCGTTCGCCCAGGCCACCGAGGTGGACCAGAAGGCGTTCACTCTGCGGGTCGGCCGTACGCACCCGACCGGTGTCGCCGGTTTCGCCGAACGGCCTGAGCTGCCGTTCGACCGCGGCGCACCGGTGGTGCTGCTCGACAACCCGCGCAACCTCGGCAACTTCGGCGCGGCCATCCGCGTGGCGGCGGGGCTCGACGCGGGCGGCGTGATCTCGACGGGCGACGTCGACCCGTGGCACCCCAACGTGCTGAGGGGGTCCGCGGGCCTGCACTTCGCGTTGCCGGTCGCCAAAGCGGAAAGCCTCGACTTCGCGGGCGAGCTGATCGCGTTCGACGCCGAGGGCGACCTGCTGAAGGGCCCGATCCCCGACGACGCCGTGCTGGCGTTCGGCTCGGAGCGCCACGGCCTGTCCGCCGAGGTGCGGGAGAGGGCCACCCGGATCGTGCGGCTGCCCATGCGCGACAAGGTCAGCAGTTACAACCTGACAACTTCTGTGGCCATGGGCCTGTACCACTGGGCGGTTCACCGAGCTTCTTGACCGATCAAGCACTCACGATGATCGGGTGGTGATCGCGAAACTGCTGGCGGCACGCGCGGGCGTCGCGGAGCGCGCGGTGTACTCCAGGCACCTGCGCCGGGTCTGGGGCGTGCCGGGCACGTTGCTGGGAGCCCGCGCGTGGCCCCCGCTGTTCCGGGACAAGCTGCACGCCAGCTTCAACTACTGGTGGCAGGCCCACCTGCTCGACTGCCTGGTCGACGGCTACCTGCGCTCGCCCACCGAGCTGCGCAGGGCCGCGGTCACCAAGGTCGTCCGCGGCATCCGGGTGCGCAACGTCCTCGGTTGGACCAACGACTTCTACGACGACGTCGCGTGGCTCGGCCTCGCCCTGCAACGCGCCGAGGAGCACGTCGGCGTGGCCAAGCCCAAGGCGCTGCAGGCCATCGCCGAACGGCTGCGCGACGGCTGGACCGACCACGCGGGCGGCGGCATCTGGTGGAAGCGCAACGACGACTTCAAGAACGTGCCCGCCAACGGTCCCGCCGCGATCTTCCTGGCCCGCCAGAACGAACGCACCGACCTCGCCCGCGCCCGGTCCACCGTGGACTGGATCGAGGAGCACCTGGTGGACGAGAGCAGCGGCCTCGCGTGGGACGGCCTGCACGTCCACCCCAACGGCGAGATCCGCGAGTACGAGAAGAACATCTACACGTACTGCCAAGGGGTGCTCATCGGCGCGTGCGTCGAGCTCGCGAAGCACGGCCAGCAGGACAAGTGGCTGGACAGGGCCGCGCGGACGATCACCGCCGTGCACGACGACCTCGCCACCAACGGCGTGATCAAGGGCCAGGGCGGCGGCGACGGCGGCCTGTTCGCGGGCATCCTCACCCGCTACCTCGCGCAGGCCGCGCTCACGATCCCCGACCTCGACCCCGAACGGGCGGTGACCGCGGACCTCGCGCGGGAGCTCGTGGTCCAGTCGGCGGAGGCCCTGTGGAGCAACCGCGTGTCGGCGGTGAGCGGGCCGCTCTTCGGTCCGGAGTGGACCGCGCCGGTGGTGGAGGACGAGGGCCGCGACCTGTCCGTCCAGCTCGGCGGCTGGATGTGCCTGGAAGCGGCCGCCCTGCTGGAGCGCAACGGCCTCGACGTCGCTCCCGCCTGACTACTGACCGAGGTAGCTCAGCAGGGTCTTCGCGTCCTCGCGGAACTGCTCCGGCGAGTCGTCACGCACGAACTCCAGCAGCGCGTTGCGTTCGACGCCGTCGCGCGCCAGCTCGCCCAGCACCGGTTTCCACAGGTCACGGCGGTCGGCGAGCGGCAACCGGTCCTGGAAGCCGCCGGGGCCCCACGAGAAGACGTGCGCCGTCACCGGTTCCAGCGTCCGCACCTCGTGCACGGCCGAGAACACGTCCTGGCCTCCCCGCGGCTGCCAGTACGAGACCACGCCGTCGACCTCGTCCAGCAGCTGCACGGCCGAGTCGAGCGTGTCCGTCAACGTGTTCGCGTGGTACTCCAGCGCGATCTTCGTGCCCATCGCGTCGGCGTGCTCGACCGCGTGCTGCAACGCCTCGACCACCGCGCCCCGGTCGGCGCACTCGGCCGACCCGGTCCTGCCCGCCCAGACCCGCACGAGCGGCGCGTCCAGCTCGGCCGCTGTCTCGAGGACCGGCGCCAGCTCCGCCCGGTCGGACACGCCGGCCCGGTAGTACGACCCGTACGCGGCGACCTTCAGCCCGGTGTCGAGCGCCTGCCGTGCCGCCGCGAAGTCGCCGGGCGGCACGTGCACGTCGGCGCCCCATTCCACGGCCTGCAGCCCGCACCCGGTCGCGAGGTCGCCGATCTGCGGGACCGTGAGCTGCCGGAACGTCACCGAGACGACGCCGGGGATCAGCATCCGCAGGACTGCCGGTGCATGAGCGAGGGCGCGAGCCGGATGGTCTCCGGCGCCCGGTCCGGGTCGGCGATCCGCGACAGCAGCAGCTTCACCGCGGTCCTGCCGATCTCCTCGACGGGCTGGGCCAGCGTCGTGAGCGGCGGGTCGATCAACGTCGCCCACTCGACCTCGTCGTAGGCGACCACGGCCAGGTCTGTGCCGAGCTTCAGCCCGCGGGCGCGCGCCTCGTGCAGCATGCCCACGGTCACGAGGTGGTCCGCCGCCACGACGGCGGTCGCCGGGTCGGCCTGGTCGAGCAGCGGCGCGAGCCAGCCGCTCTGCGACACCATCGCCTCGTCCCACTTGAGCCCCGCCCGGCCGAGGCCGAGCCGGTAGCCGAGGATGCGCTCCTCGGTGGTCGCCACGCCCGTCTTGCCGCAGACGATGCCGATCCGCCGGTGGCCCAGCTCCGCGAGGTGCTTGACCAGGCCCGACGTGGCCTGCACGTTCTCCGGGCCGACCTGGTCGATGTCCTTCGACACGGTCAGCCGGTCCACCAGCACGGTGGGGATGCCCAGCTTCTTGAGCTCGGGCAGCACGAGGCTGCCACCGCCCGCGGACGGCGTGAGCAGCAGCCCGTCGACGCGTCTGGAGCGCAGCATCCTGACGGCGGCCTGCTCGGACTCCGGGGTGTCCCGCGTGTCGATCAGCACGAGCGAGTAGCCGCTGCGGGTCGCTTCCGACTCGATGGCGGCGATGAGCTCGGCGAAGTACGGGTGGGAGACCAGCGACACCGCCAGGCCCAGCGACTTCGTGCCACCCATGACCAGCGACCGCGCGATGGCGTCACCGGTGTACCCGGTTTCGTCGATCGCCTTCTGGACGCGCTCGCGCGTGTCCCCGGCGACGGGCCTGGTCTCGTTGATCACGTGTGACACCGTGGTGATGGAGACCCCCGCGAGAGCCGCGACATCCCGCATGGTGACCATGACCTGGGACCATACCCGTTTGGAGGAAGCCCTGATGGCAGCCGTGCTGTGTGTCGGGCTCACAACCCTCGATGTGATTCAACGGGTGGAATCGTTCCCGGCGCCGGGACAGAAGGTCCAGTCGCTCGGCGCGGCCCTGTCCCCCGGTGGTCCGGCGGCGAACGCGGCCCGCGCGGTCGCCGCGCTGGGCGGCTCGGCGGCGTTGCTCACCGCATTGGGTGCGGATGCGCTCGGTGAGTTCGTCCGCGCTTCCTTGGAGCCGGTCCAAGTCACCGCCGTGGCGGGCACGACGCCCGTGAGCATGGTCGTCGTCAGAAGCGCTGATGGGGAGCGCACGGTCGTCTCCCGCAACGCGTCCGTGCCTGTCGTCGCGCCCGATCTGTCCGATCTCGTGGCCGCCGCGGACGTCCTCCTCTTGGACGGGCACCACGAAGGACTGGCCATCCCCGCCGCCCAGCAGGCGAAAGAGCGGGGATTGCCTGTGGTGCTCGACGCCGGGAGCTGGAAACCTGTCCTCGATCACCTGTTGCCGCTGGTCGACGTGGCCGCCTGCGCTTCGGGGTTCGAGCGGTCCGATGCCGAGGTGCACTCGTACGGGGTGCCGCTGGTGATACGCACGCAGGGTGCGGCACCGGTGACCTGGTCGCGGAACGGCTCGACCGGAGCCGTGCCCGTGCCGGCGGTGGAGGTGGTGGACACGAACGGTGCCGGTGACGTCTGGCACGGCGCGTACGCCTACGCGCTGGCGTCGGGGACGGACCCGGTGGCGGCCATCGGCTTCGCGTCGGAGGCGGCCGCCGTTCGCGTCGCTGCGGTCGGGGACTGGGTTGAGAGGCTGGCGCGGTGGCAGGACAGCAGGTCAGGTTCGAGGAGCTGCTAGAACGGGCTCGAGTGCTCACGGACCAGGGGGAACGCAAGATCCTGGGCATCGGCGGCGCTCCCGGTTCCGGCAAGTCGACACTCGCGCGGCGGCTCGTCGAGGCACTCGACGGCCAGGCCGTGCTCGTCGAGATGGACGGCTTCCACCTGGCGCAGAGCGAGCTCGAACGGCTCCGGCTCGTCGAACGCAAGGGCGCGCCCGACACGTTCGACATCCCCGGCTACGTCGACCTGCTCGGCCGGATCAAGGCGTGCGGGCCGGACATGATCTACGCACCGCAGTTCCGCCGCGAGATCGAGGAGCCGATCGCCTGCGCCGTGCCGGTGCACCCGGACGTCCCGCTCGTCGTCACCGAGGGCAACTACCTGCTGCTCAACTACGACAAGTGGAAGCGCGTCCGGATCATCCTCGACGAGGCGTGGTTCCTGTTCATCGACGAGGACGTGCGCGTGCAACGCCTGATCGACCGCCACCTGCGGTACGGGCGCACTCTCTCGGAGGCGGAGGAACGCGTGCTGCACGGCACGGACCACGTCAACGCGTTGATGGTGAACTCGTCGAAGGGGTCGGCCGACCTGCTGATCACCGAAGTGCTCTAGCGGAGCACGCTAGAACGCGACGTCGACGGGCTCGTCGATCGGCTTGGCCATCTCCTGGCGGTAGCGCCAGATGCCCCAGCCGGTGCCGCCGAGGAAGAACGCGACGCTGACGACGATGGCCGCCGTCTCGAGCCACGGGAACTGCTCCAGGACACCGGCGCCGTAGTAGCCGGCGAGCACCAGCGTCGGCACCCACGCGACGGCGCCGAGGGCGGTGGCCAGCGTGAACCGGCGAATGTCCATGCGGGCGGCACCGGCGATCACGGGTGCCAGCGTGCGGATCCACGGGATCCAGCGGGCGAGCACGACGGCCCAGAACCCGCGCCGGTCGAGGAAGTCGCCGGCGCGCTTGAGGTTGTGCCTGTTCAGCACCTTGCCGCCCTTGCGCGCGAGCACGCGCGTGCCGGTGGCCCTGCCGATGTAGTACCCGACCTGGTTGCCGACGACGGCCACGACGAGGGCGGCGAGGGACAGCATCCACGCCGACAGCTCGCTGCTGTGGGTCGCCAGCACCACACCGGCGGCGAACAGCAGCGAGTCACCGGGCAGGAACAGCCCGAAGATGAAAGCGCACTCGACGAAGATGAAGCTCAGCACGATGACCCAGACGGCCACCGGACCCGCGGTCTCCAACGAGGCGAAAGCATGCGCCACGGTGAGCCAGCGTACGTCGTGCTACGCCGTTGGCGTGGCGACATCGGTCCAACGGGTGGGCGAAATCTGGGTTGATCACACCGAGTCACCAGATGAACTGCCGCACGAGATCGCTCTCGAGTGAACCGCTCGAACCGGACTAGCGTGATCGGCATGGAGACGTTGCTCGCTGAACTCCGCACCGCATTGGGTGACGCCGGCGTCCTGACCGATGCCGACGTCACCGCGAGTTACCGACGCGACATGATGCCGCTGGCGCCGCACGGCAGCCCGTTGGCAGTGGTGTTCCCCCTGAACACGGAACAGGTCCAGGCAGTCGTGCGCGCGTGCGCGAGCCACCGGGTCCCGATCGTTCCCCGAGGCGCGGGCAGCGGTCTCTCCGGCGCGGCGAACGCGATCGAGGGCTGCGTCGTCCTGGTCACGACCAAGATGAACGCGATCGTCGAGGTCGACGCCGACAACCGCCTCGCCGTGGTCGAGCCGGGCGTGGTGAACCTCGACCTGCGCGGCGCCGTCGAGAAGGACGGCCTGTTCTACCCGCCGGACCCGAGCAGCTACGACTGGTGCACGATCGGCGGCAACCTCTCCACCAACGCCGGCGGTCTGTGCTGCGTGAAGTACGGCGTGACCACCGACTCCGTGCTGGGCCTGGAGGTCGTCCTGGCCGACGGCGAGGTGCTGCGGACCGGCCGCCGCACGGTCAAGGGCGTCGCGGGCTACGACCTGACCAAGCTCTTCATCGGCTCCGAGGGCACGCTCGGCGTGATCACCAGGGCGACCTTGGCGTTGCGCCCGCTGCCGCAGGCCCCGGCGACGCTGGTGGCCGCGTTCGGCAGCACCGCCCTGGCCGGTGCCGCGGTGAGCAAGATCGTGCGCGAGGGCCTGGTCCCGTCGCTGATGGAGATCATGGACCGCACCTCGATCGAGGCCGTGGAGCAGTACCTGAAGACCGAGCTCGGCGCCGGTCCCGGCTGCGCGGCGCTGCTGATCTGCCAGTCCGACGCGGGCGGCGAGCAGGCCCGCGACGAGCTGCGCAAGATCGAGGAGATCTGCCTGGAGGCCGACCTCGTCTACGCGACCCACGACGTCAACGAGGGCCGCGACCTGCTGACCGCCCGCCGTGCCGTGCTGACCGCGCTGGAGGTCTACGGCTCCTGGCTGACCGACGACGTGTGCGTGCCCCGCACCCGCATCGCCGAGCTGATCCAGGGCTGCGAGGACATCGCGGCGGAGGTCGGGCTGAAGATCGCCGTCGTCGGCCACGCGGGCGACGGCAACATGCACCCGACGATCGTCTACGACCCCGCCGACGCCGACCAGTTCGCCCGCGCCCAGAAGGCGTTCGACGACATCCTCGCCGTCGGGCTGGCGCTGGGCGGCACGGTGACCGGCGAGCACGGCGTCGGCAAGATCAAGCGCGAGTGGCTGGCGAAGGAGATCGGGCCGGTCGGGCTCCGGGTGCACCGCGAGATCAAACGCGCGCTGGACCCGGAGAACCTGTTCAACCCCGGCTCGATGTTCAGCCTCTGACGGAACGCGAGAGGCCCGCCTGCGTGGGCAGACGGGCCTCTCGCGGTGCGTTCGGTGTCAGCGTTCGACGCGCGGGATGATCTGCGTCGAGTCGTCCTGGACCTGGGCCTCCATCACCTGCGTGATGTCGTCGGCCTCGGTCTCCAGCAGCGCCTTCTTCTCCTTGCGCGCCTTGATCACCTCGATGATGATCGGCACGACCGACAGCAGGACGATGGCGATCAGCGTGATCTCCAGGTTCTCCCTGATGAAGGTGACCTGGCCGAGGAAGTAGCCGAGGATCGTCAGACCCGCGGCCCACGCCACGCCGCCGATCGCGGAGTAGGTGAAGTACTTCTTCGGGTCCATCCTGCCCACGCCGGCCATCGCCGTGATGAACGTGCGCACGATCGGCACGAACCGGGCGAGCACGATGGCGCGGGCGCCGTACTTGTCGAAGAACTCCTGCGTCTTGTCGACGTACTCCTTCTTGAAGATCTTCGACTCCGGCTTGCTGAACAGCGCAGGGCCGGCCTTCGCGCCGATGTAGTAGCCGGCGACGTTGCCGATGAACGCGCAGATCGTCAGGAGCGCGCAGACGAGCCAGAGCGGTGTGTCGATGGTGCCCGCGGCGACGAACAGACCCGCCGTGAACAGCAGCGAGTCGCCCGGCAGGAAGAAGCCGACGAGCAGCCCGCACTCCGCGAAGATGATGAGGCACAGCCCGATGAGCATGTACGGGCCGAGCCCGTTCAGCAGAACGGTGGGGTCCAGCCAGTCAGGGCCCAATGCAACAGTCACGCGCCCAACGGTACAGGTCAGCTGAGCGTGATCACTGCGGCCACCGTGCCCGCTGCCAGGCCCAACAGCAGCGCGAGGCCCAGCACCCACCACGCGGACATGGGTGCCGGACGCTCGTCAGCAATTGGGACATGTGCGGCAAATCCGGCATTCGTGCTGGTCGCCTGCGCTCTCAAGGCGTCGGTCACCAACCGTTCCGGATCGTCCGCCATGCACCTAGTCCTTGACCCACTCGCCCCTGACCAACACGTCCTTCGGCTTCAATTCTGCATCCAGCACGACGAGGTCGGCCGCACAGCCCGCCTGGAGCTTGCCCGTGTCGAGGCCGAGGAGCTCCGCGCCGCGGGTCGACGTGGCGTACGCGGCCTCCACGAGCGACAGCCCGCACGAGTTGACGGCGTTGCGGAACGCCACGTCCATCGTGAGCGTGCTGCCTGCCAGCGCGGCGCCACCGGCCAGCGTCGGCACGCCGTCGACGACGCGCACTTCGAGCCCGCCGACGTCGTACACGCCGTCACCGACACCGGCCGCCGCGATGGCGTCGGTGATCAGGACGGTGCGCTGGAGGCCGGCGTGCCGGGCGGCGAGGCGGACCGCGGTCGGGTGCAGGTGCACGAGGTCGCAGATGAGCTCGACGGTGACGCGTTCGTCGTCGAGCAGCGCGCCGATCGGGCCCGGTTCGCGGTGGTGCAACGGGCGCATGCCGTTGAACAGGTGCGTCGCGACCGAGGCGCCGGCGTCGACGGCCGGCCGGACCTGCGCCTCCGTCGCGTCGGTGTGGCCGATGGCGGCGATGACGTTGTTGTCGACCAGCTGGCGCACGGCCTGGACCGCGCCCTCCAGCTCGGGCGCGACGGTGATCATCCGGACGGTGCCCTTGCCCGCGTCGAGCAGCTTCGTCACCGCGGTCTGCTCCGGCGGGCACAGGATCGCCGGGTCGTGTGCGCCACAGCGGGCGGCGGACAGGAACGGGCCCTCCAGGTGGATGCCCGCGACGACGCCCTCCTGGACCAGCTCGGCCAGCGCGGACACCTGGTCGGCCAGCTCCGGGACCGGGCGCGAGACCAGCGAGGCCAGCATCGTCGTCGTGCCGTGCCTGCGGTGCGCGGCGGCCGCCTTGCGGATCTTCACCGGGTCGCTGCTGGTGAACGCGTCGCCGCCACCGCCGTGGCAGTGGATGTCGACGAAGCCCGGCACGACCGTGCCGCCGCCGACGTCGGTGGTCGGGCCGTCCGGCGCGACGCCGTCGCCGACCGCGACGATCCGGCCGTCCCTGACGCTGACCCACCCGTTCTCGAGCACCCCGTCCGGCGTGACGACCCGACCGTTGGTCAGGGTCACGTCGACAGGTCCACCCCACGTGCTCATCACGCCTCCAGCGTGTCGATGGCCAGCAGCGCCGCGCCGAGGAAGCCCGCCTCGTCGCCGAGCGCCGCGAGCCGCAGCTCCGGTCGGCGCTGGAAGGCGATCAGCCCGTCCAGCCTCTTCTCCAGGGGCTCCACCAGCAGGTCTCCTGCGAGTGCGAGCCCACCGCCGAGCACGACGGCCTCGGGGCCGAGCAGCGTCGCCAGCACCAGGATCCCCCTGGCCAGCGCGTCCACGGCCTCGTGCCACACGGCCACGGCGTCCTGCTCCCCGTCGCGCACCCTGCGTGCGACCTCGGCGGCGCCGTTGACGGGGGTGCCGGTACGTGCGGTGTACCGGCGGGCGATCGCCGCGGAGGACGCCACCGTCTCCACGCAGCCGATCTGGCCACAGGCGCAAGGCTCGCCGTGGCCGACGTTCACGTGTCCGATCTCGCCCGCGAAGCCGCCGGCGCTGAAGATCTTGCCGTCGAGCAGCAGCGCACCGGCGATCCCCGTGCCGATGGGCATGATCACGGCGTTGCGCAGGTCCTTGGCGGCACCCATGCGGCACTCGGCCAGGCCCGCCGCGCGCACGTCGTGGCCGAACGCGGTGGGCACGCCGAGCCGCTCGGTCAGGACGGTGCTGAACGGGAACCCGCTCCACGGCAGGTTGGCCGTGTACACGCCGACGCCGGTGGCCTCGTCCACGATGCCCGGCGCCACGACGCCGACGGCGTCGATCTCGTGCTCCGAGGCGCCGCTGAGCTCCTCGACGAGCTCGGCGATCACGGCGAGCAGGGGCTCCAGCTCGGTCGGAGTCGCCCTGCGCGCGTGCTTCTGGGCCGCCACCTCGTCCGAGGTGCCGGTGACCAGAGCCGCCTTGGTTTCGGTGCCACCGATGTCGACGGCGACCACGTGTCTGCGTGCCACGGGGACTGATCCTGCGGCATGAGAGGGCTATTGGTCTATACCAAGCACCGGATTGGGCGCGCGTTCCTACGAGCTGAAACCGCCCGCATCGGGCAAAACGGCGTCAGCTGGGGAAACCGCGGAGCTCGCTGCCGGTGGCCGTCAGCCAGCCATGATCTTCTGGAGGGCGTCGAGGGCACGGGACGCCGTCGACTTCACGGTGCCCTTCGAGATGCCGGTGGCCTCGGCGATCTCGGCCTCGGACAGGTCGCCGTAGTAGCGCAGCACGAGCACCTCGCGCTGGCGCGGAGGCAGCTGCTGCAACGCCTTGACCACGGCCTGGTGCTCCGCCGTCAGCATCGCGAGCGACTCGGCCGACCGCGCGTTCGCGACGTGCGGCGGTGTGTAGTCGCGCGCGGTCTTGCGGCGGCGCAGCACGCTGCGCGAGCCGTTGACCACGGCGGTGCGGAGGTAGCCCACGGCGGCCTGTGCGTCGCGCAGGCCCTTCCAGTTGCGGTGCAGGCCGGTGAAGGCCTCCTGCACCACGTCCTCGGCTGTCGCGGGCTCGTCCACGAGCAGCAGCGCGAGCCTGATCAGGCGCATGCGGTGCTGCTTGTACAGGTCTTCGAGCGTGAGCGGCCCTGTGGGAGGTCCTGCGACGCCGTCCTTGATTCGCAGGTTGGTCAGGGTGTCCTGCACGGTGCGCGGTGTTTCGTCGCCAACCACAAGGTAGGACGGTACCGGTCACCGTCGCTACGGTGGTCGCATGGCCCGCTTTGCAGTCGAATTGGTGTTCGGTCCCGATAACGAGAAGCGTCTCGCGGTACGTCCCGCGCACCGCGAGTACCTCGCCTCGCTCGTCGAGAAGGGCGTGCTCCTGGTGTCCGGCCCCTACGCGGACGACACCGGTGCGTTGATCATCTACGAGGCGGCCGACGAGGCCGCGGTGAAGGAGATCATCGCCGCCGACCCGTACACGCCGGCCGGCGTCGTGGAGTGGCGCATCCGCGAGTGGAACGTCCTGATGGGCTCTTGGCTGTGACATGGCCGCGCCTCCGGCGCGGCGGCGAGTCCGTCCTGAGGTCGGTCGTCCGGCCGAATCGCTCGTGCGCGAAATGGGCTTCGCCGATTTCGCGCACGAGCGGTTGACCGGACGACCGACACGGACTCGCGGTCAGCGATCCGCTGCTCGGCCGCCTGGTCCTACCAGGCCCGATGTGTCGTTCGCGGCCATCTGCCGGTCGGCGTCGGCCACCTCCTCGACCGCCTGGCGGTCCACGACCAGCGGCGTGAACGCGCGGAAGTACTTCAGAGCGCCGACCCAGCCGGGGACGTGGACCGCCTTCGACCGCTTCTCGATGCCCCTGACCACGGCCCGCCCGACGGTGCGGACCGGGTACTTCTTGCTCGCCAGTCCCGGCATGCCCTGCCGCAGCTTCCCGAACACGGGGTGCTCGTCGGCGCTGTTGACCATGTCCGTGGCGATCCACGAGAAGTACGCGGTGCCGACACCGACCCCGAGGTGCCTGACCTCGGCGCGGAGGCTGTCCGCGAACGCCTCGCTGCCGGCCTTGGCCGCCGAGTAGGCCGCGTTGCCGGGGATGTGGACGATCGCCGCGAGCGACGACACGACCAGGCAGTAGCCGCGGCTCTTGACGAGGTGCGGCAGCGTCGTGCGGACCGTGCGCCACACGCCGAGCAGGTTGACCTCGATGACCCGTTCGAACGCCTTGGGGTCCATCGAGCGCACGAAGCCGGTGGCCGCGATGCCCGCGTTCGCGACCACGACGTCGATGCGCCCGAAGTGCTCGGCGACCTCGTTCGTGACGCGGTCGAGCGCGTCCCAGTCGGTGACATCGGCTTCCCACGCCTTGCCACCGGTCTGCGCCGCCACCTCGTCGAGCTGGGCTTTCTCGAGCCCGACGAGCGCGAGACGAGCCCCGCGCGCCGCCAGCTGCCTCGCCACCTCGGCGCCGATGCCCCTGGCCGCGCCGGTGATCAGTACCACCTTGCCCGTGACGTCCATGCCGTCACGGTAACTCAACCTACTCGCAGTAAGCTACTGGCAAGTTAAATTGCGCTGAGCCGGTCGACCTCGTCCTGGGCGAGTTCGAGGTCGAGGACCGGCAGCAGGTCGTTGAGCTGCTCCAACGTCCGCGCGGACGCGATCGGCGCCGCGACCGTGGGCTGCTGCGCGAGCCACGCGAGGGCGACCGCGGACACCGTCGTCGCGTGCGTCTCGGCCAGCTCGTCGAGCACTTCGAGGACCGTGAGGCCGTGCTCGTCGAGGTACTGCGAGGCTGCCTGGGCGCGGACGCTCTCGACCTTGACGCCGGGCCGGTACTTGCCGCTCAGGAACCCCTTGGCGAGCGACGAGTACGGCAGCGTCGCCAGCCCGTGCTCGGCCACCGTCCGCTGCAGCGCGCCCTCGAACTTGGCGCGGCTGACCAGGTTGTACTCGGGCTGCAACGCCACGAACTTCGCGAACCCCTCGCGCTCCTGGATCGCCAGCGCCTCCGCCAGGCGTTCGGCGGAGAAGTTGGAGGCGGCGACGTAGCGGACCTTGCCCTCGCGGACGAGCTGGTCGTACGCGGCGAGGGTCTCCTCGAGCGGCGTGTCCAGGTCGTCGCGGTGGTTGTAGTAGAGGTCGATGTGGTCGAGGCCGAGCCGCTTCAACGACCGCTCGGCGCCGGTCAGGACCGTGTCGCGCTTCTGGTTGTCGAACCGGGTCAGCATGCCGACCTTGGTGGCGACGACGATCCGGTCGCGGTCGGCGCGCTTGGCCAGCCACCGGCCGACGATGGTCTCCGACTCGCCGCCGGAGTTCCCCTCGGCCCAGGCCGAGTAGGCGTCGGCGGTGTCGACGAAGTTGCCGCCCGCGGCCGCGTAGGCGTCGAGGACGGCGAACGACTGGTCCTCGCCGGCGGTCCAGCCGAACACGTTGCCGCCGAGGCAGAGGCGGGAGACGTCCAGATCGGTGCTGCTCAAGATCCCCATGCCTGAACGGTAGTTCGTCACGGGCGGGAGGACACGACGGCGGAGCGGCCGTCCAGGGGGTGGACGGCCGACCCGTGGCGTCAAGCCGTGATCTCCACGCCCTTCCAGAACGCGACCCGCCCCTTGATCTCCGCCGCTGCCTCCTTCGGCTCGGCGTAGTACCAGGCCGCGTCGCGGTTCTCCGCGTCGTCGACCTGCAGCGAGAAGTAGTTCGCGGTGCCCTTCCACGGGCAGACCGACGTGTGGTCCGACGCCTTCAGCACGTCCGGGTCCACCGCGTCGAGCGGGAAGTAGTGGTTGCCTTCGACGATCACCGTGTCGTCGCTCGAGGCGATGACCTTGCCGTTCCACCGTGCGGTTGCCATGTCATCCACTATGCCCCCACGCTCGGAGCGTGACGACTTTCGGAACTTTCGGCGTGTGGGGCACGGAGCACAACTGGTCGGTGGAGGAGGTCGTGGAGCTCGAACGGCTGGGGTTCGGCACGTTCTGGCTCGGCGGTTCGCCGCCGGTGGACCTGGATTTCGCGGAGAGCCTGGTGTGGGCGACCGAGTCGCTGACCGTCGCCACCGGCGTCGTGAACGTCTGGCAGTCCGAGCCGGAGGAGCTCGCCCGCTCCTTCGCGCGCATCGACAGCGACCGGCTCGTGCTGGGCGTCGGGGTCGGGCACCGGCAGATCGACCAGGCCTACGAGAAGCCGTACGGCAAGCTCACGAACTACCTCGACCGGCTGAGCGGCGTCCCCGCGGACAAGATCGTTCTCGCCGCGCTCGGGCCGAAGGTGCTCAAGCTCGCCGCCAAACGCACGCTGGGCGCACACCCGTACCTCGTCCCCGTCCAGCACACGGCGAACGCGCGCGAAGTCCTCGGGCCGGACAAGCTCCTCGCACCCGAAGTCACCGTCGTGGTCGAGGAGGACCCGGCTGAGGCGCGCAGGATCGCGCGCGAGCGGCTGGCGTACTACTTCGAGCTCACCAACTACACGAGCAACTGGTTGCGCTGGGGTTTCACCGAGGAGGACGTCGCGGATCGCGGCTCCGACGACTTGATCGATGCACTCGTACCGCACGGTAACCCCGGCCAGGTGGCCGAGAAGCTGCGCGCCCACCTGGCCGCGGGCGCCGACCACGTGGCCATCCAGTCCCTGAACGGGCACTATGCCGAGCTGGCCACCGCGTTGGGGTCGTGACCCGGCCTCGTAGGATGCGGTCGACACCCGTCAGGGCGCCTGAGGAGGACCACCGATGCCCATCGCAACTCCCGAGGTCTACGCGGAGATGCTGGACCGGGCCAAGGCGAACGAGTTCGCCTACCCCGCCATCAACGTCACGTCGTCGGAGACGCTCAACGCGGCTCTGCGCGGCTTCGCCGAGGCTGAGAGCGACGGCATCATCCAGGTCTCGACCGGCGGTGCCGAGTTCGCCTCGGGCACCAAGGTCAAGGACATGGTGACCGGCGCCGTGGCGCTCGCCGAGTACGCGCACGTCGTGGCCGCGAAGTACCCGGTCAACATCGCGCTGCACACCGACCACTGCCCGAAGGACAAGCTCGACGGGTACGTGCGGCCGCTGATCGCGATCAGCCAGGAGCGGGTGGACAAGGGCGGCAACCCGCTCTTCCAGTCGCACATGTGGGACGGCTCCGCCGTGCCGCTGGAGGAGAACCTCCAGATCGCGAGCGAGCTGCTCGACCTCTCCGCCAAGGCCAAGCTCGTCCTCGAGATCGAGGTCGGCGTCGTCGGTGGCGAGGAGGACGGCGTCGACAACGAGATCAACGACAAGCTCTACACGACGCCCGAGGACTACCTGAAGACCGTGCAGGCGCTCGGCGCCGGTGAGAAGGGCCGCTACCTCCTCGCCGCGACGTTCGGCAACGTCCACGGCGTCTACAAGCCGGGCAACGTCAAGCTGCGCCCCGAGATCCTCAAGCAGGGTCAGGACGTCGTGGCGGAGAAGCTCGGCCTCCCGGCCGGCTCGAAGCCGTTCGACCTGGTCTTCCACGGCGGCTCCGGCTCGCTGCTCGAGGAGATCCACGAGGCCGTGTCGTACGGCGTCATCAAGATGAACATCGACACGGACACGCAGTACGCGTTCACCCGTCCGATCGCGGCGCACATGTTCGCCAACTACGACGGCGTGCTGAAGATCGACGGCGAGGTCGGCAACAAGAAGGCCTACGACCCGCGCAGCTACCTCAAGGCCGCCGAGCAGGCCATGGCCGCCCGCATCGCCTCGGCGTGCGAGCACCTCAAGTCGTCGGGCCGCATGATCGCGGGCTGAGCAGGCTGAACGGCGAAGGCCCCGGCACGCGTGCCGGGGCCTTCTCGTTTCTCAGCGGAAAGCCTCGACGTGGCGGCGGGCCCAGTCCGCGAACGAGCGCGGCGCCCTGCCGAGCACCTGCTCCACGTCCGGCCTGACCCGCACCTCGTCCGGCGTCGGAGCACCGAGGATGTCCAGCGTGTCGTCCGCGAGCTCGCCCGGCATCATCTTGACCATCCCGGCCTTGGCCTCGGCGCGCGTGAACTCGTGGAACCGCACCGGCGTGCCCAGCACCTCGGCGAGCGCAGCCGCCTGCTCGCGCGGCGTGACCACCTGCGGGCCGGTGAGCTCGTAGACGCCTTCGCTGTGCCGGTCGTCCAGCAGGCACGCGGCCGCGACGTCGGCGATGTCCGCCGGGTCGACCACGGGCACCCCGACGTCCCCGAACGGCGCGGCGACGAGCCCGTGCCGGCGGACCGACTCCGCCCACCACAGGGCGTTCGACGCGAAACCGCCCGGCCGCAGGACCGCCCAGTCCAGCCCGGAGTCCCGCACCTCGCCCTCGAGCGCGCTCATCATGATCCGCGTCGGCCCGAACGGCCTGGTCACGACGCCCAGCGTGGACAGCAGCACGACCCGGCGCACCCCGTGGTCCGCCGCCAGCCGGACCGTGTCCGCGGGGTTCGACCCCGCGGCGTGCAGGTCGCCGGACAGCAGCAGGAACAACGACTTCGCCCCGGTCAGCGCCGGTGCGAGGCTCTTCGGGTCGCTCAGGTCGGCCACCACGTGCCGGACGCCGTCCGGCACCTCCGCCGGGTTCCGCGACACCGCCGTCACCTGCTCGCCCGCGGCCGCCAGTGCCCTCGTCAGCGGTCGACCGATGTTCCCGGTCGCCCCCGTCACCACGATCATGAACAGCTCCTTCGTCGATGTGCGGACGACGGTAGGAACCGGGCTTACCTTTCGTAAGGACGTACCTCGACGTAAGCTCCGTACGTGGCAGGAGGCGCGCAGATCACCCAGGACGAGGCGGACCGGCGGTATGAGGTGTTTCACACCGACTGCCCGGCCCGCGAGATGGTCGACCACGTCACCAGCAGGTGGGGTGTGTGGGTGCTGATCTCGCTGGGGAGCAACGACCTGAGGTTCTTCGAGCTGCGGGAGAGCATCCGCGGCATCAGCGAGAAGATGCTCTCCCAGACCCTGCGCGGGCTCGTCGACGACGGCCTCGTCTGGCGGCGGGTCGAACCGACGAACCCGCCCCAGGTCACCTACGGGCTGACCGAGTTCGGCCAGGAGGTCGGCGAGTCGCTGACCGACCTCCTCGACCGGATCACCCGGCGGTTGAAGCCCGTCAGCTGAGCTTCAGCCGGGACGCGATCATCTGCGCCTCCGGCCGGTGGATCACCATGTCCCCGACCGTCCACAGCACCGCCAGCAGCACGGCCGTGACCGCCGCCGACGCGAACGCGATCGGCGGACCCCACAGGTACTCCTGCTGGAACCAGATGCCGACGTACCCGACCGTCGTGACGGCCGCCGACCCCAGCAGGGCCGCGGCCGGCGTGGGCATCTTCACCGCGTGCGCCGCGTCGATCGCGAGCCCCACGAGGACCAGGAAGAACGGCACGGCGGACTTCGGGAAGTCGATGCCCGCGAGCAGCGGCCAGATCAGGCACCGGTACGCGACGTACCCGCCCACGACGGCGGTGGCCGCCCACGGCCGGTCGATCGTGCGCCGCGCGATGACCAGCACGATCGCCGCCGCGACGAGCCCCCACACCGGGTAGACCCAGTCCGCGATCGGCAGCGCGAAGTGCACGACCGCCTCCCGCCCGACCGGCACGCCGAGCTGGTCGGCGGCGAACTGCAGCAGGATCGGCTCGGCCTCGGGCTTGCCGTTGTCCCAGGCCTGCAACGCGCGCACGCCGTACTCCTGGTGCTGGTTGGGGAACCAGACGTTCTCCAGGAAGAAGAACCACAACGCGACGAGACCGAACGTGCGCGCGTTGCCCTCGGGGAAGTACTTCATCCACCCGCGGATCGCGCCGGCGAGCATCACCGCCGTGCCGAGGTAGAGCAGCGCGTGTGAACCACTCCACGACGTGATGTCGAGCCCGTTGATGCGGTGGTTGATGATGTCGATCGGCAGGGCGACGAGGAAGATTCCGCACCCGATCTGCATGAGCCGCAACGTCAGCTTGTCGACGCCGTACCCGGTGAACGTGTGGAACAGCGTCAGCGCCACCACGATGACCGTGCCGACCGTGTTGATCAGATGCGGCGGCGCCAGGTCGTCGCGCAGCCACTTGAAGTGCCACGACACGTCCCACGACGAGCCGATCAGCTTGAGGAGCAGTCCGACGAGCCACAGCCGGTAGAGCTGCTTCGTGAGCGTCGCCGGTGTCTCCCTGCCCGGAACGCCCCGCTCCCAGTACTGGTCCCGGAACTGCCTTGCCCCCTGAATCATCCGCACATCATGAGCCGGTGTTCACCTATCAGGAAGTCGAATCCACCCTGGTTTTACCCTGATGTTGTCAATTCGTGTGCACGACCGGGTGAACCACGTTGATCTGATCGGCCCAGCGCGGCAGCATGCACGGCCATGGGCAGGAAGTTGGTCGCGGCCGTGATCGTCACCGCGTTGGCGCTGGGTGTTGTGGCCACGGTCATGACGGTCTTCATCTCCTGAGCGGGACTCATGCGGTTGGATGAGCCGCATGGTTGAGAACCTCCTGGGGCCAGAGCCGACCCGCCTTCCCGACCGCCCCGAGGCGCAGGCCGCCGCGGACGGTGGCACCGATCCCGCCAAGATCGTGCGGGCCTATCCGGACTTTTCCGAGGCCTGGGCGTTGCTGGCTGAGCGTTCGCTGCACGCCGGCGACCCGGTTGCCGCCTACGCGTATGCGCGTACCGGGTACCACCGGGGGCTTGACCAGTTGCGTCGGGCCGGGTGGAAGGGGTTCGGGCCCGTGCCGTGGGACCACCGGCCCAACCAGGGGTTCTTGCGGGCGTTGGGGGCGTTGGCTCGGGCTGCTCGGGAGATCGGGGAGGACGAGGAGTGGGAGCGGTGCAGCACGTTCCTCGCTGACTCGGACCCCAAGGCTCCGGCTGCGCTCGGCCTGGTCTGAGCCGCGCTTGGACGAGTCGCGACTCTCGCGGGTGGTTGCCTTGCGGGCGGCGAGATTGCGGTTGCGTGCTTTCCCTCAGGGGCTCTGCCCCCGAACCCCCGGCAATCTGATCGGGGGCCCAGCGCCCTCGGCGGGTTGATGGCACGCCTGGTGCTTTGGGCGGCTGCCGGTTTCTTAGTTTGGTTGCGTTGCGGTGGGGTCCCCGTCACGAGTCGCACCAGGAGCTGGCCACACGCGAGGAGGGGTGTCAAGCGGGCGAAAAGCGTGCCCGCTTGACACCCCTCCTCGCGTGCAGCGAGAGCTGTGGCGCGACTCGTGACGGGGACCCCACCGCAGAGAGCTGCGCTCAAAGGCCAAGGGCGCTCGCCTTGCCTTCGGCTTCGGCTGGTCGTGGTGGGGCAGACTGGCCGAGCGCGTGTGGAGGCGGGTGGAGCGTGGGTGCTGTTCGGGACGCGGTCGGGCGTGGGCTGACGCGGTGGCGCGGGGCCGCGCTGCCGATCGTCCAATGTGCACTGTCCGCGGGACTGGCGTGGGTCTTCGCGACCCTCGTGATCGGGCACGAGCACCCGTTCTTCGCGCCGATCGCCGCTGTCGTCTGCCTCGGTGTCTCGTTGGGGCAGCGGCTGCGGCGGGTCGGTGAGCTCGTCGTCGGCGTGTCCGTGGGTGTCGGGGTGGGCGACGCCCTGATCGGCTGGATCGGCAGCGGGCCGTGGCAGATCGCGCTGGTCGTCGCCCTCGCGATGTCGACGGCGGTGCTGCTCGACGGCGGCACGGTCATCGCGTTGCAGGCCGGGAGCAGTGCGGTTCTGGTGGCCACGTTGCTGCCGCCCAGTGCCGGTGGCGGGTTCGACCGGATGATCGACGCCTTGACCGGCGGCCTGGTCGGGCTGGCTGTGGCGGCGCTCATTCCCGCGAACCCGATCACGGTGGCGCAGCGGCAGTTGAAGGCGTTGACGAACACGTTGAGCGGGGCGTTGCGGAATCTTGCCGACGCGTTGGACGAGAAGGACGCGGTCAAGGCGGCCGGGGTGCTGGCCGAGTTGCGGACCAGCCAGGACACGATCGACGCCTACAAGTCGGCGTTGCAGACCGGTAGTGAGATCACGAAGATCGCGCCTATCCGGTGGCGGTCCAAGGACGAGCTCAGCCGGTATCACACGGCGGCAGGGCCGGTGGACTACGCGATTCGGAACACGCGGGTGCTGGCGCGGCGGACCATGGCGGCGCTCAAGGCTGACGAGCAGATCCCGGACGGCGTGCCCGAGGTGTTGAAGAGCTACGCGGACGCCGTCGACTGTCTCAAGGGCGAGCTGGAGAAGGGCAAGGAGCCCAGCGGGACGCGGGAGGTCGTGCGGGACGCCGCGCGCCAGCTCACCGCGCGGCGTCTCGGTGGGGACGGGTTCTCGTCCAAGGTCGTGCTGGCGCAGATCCGCAGCATCGCAGTGGACCTGCTGCAGTCGACCGGACTCAGCCGGGGTGAGGCGATGGAGGCGTTGCCGCCGCTCAGCCCTCCGGCCGGTTCAGGATCCCCAGCAGCAGGGAGTGGACCTGTTCGTGGTCCTGAGGATCCGCCAGGGCGCACGAACCGCCCGTGATCGCGTACCACTCCTCCGCGCCCTCGTAGCGAACCAGTGCGCGCAGCTTCCCGTCGTCGGAGAGTTCCGTGCACAGCTCGAGGTCGCCGGTGACGACGCCGACCTCGTCGGTCATCACGCCGCCGGGGCCCGCCACGAAGAGCGAGGAGTGGGACGCCATCAGCACCTTCCGAGCATGCCCGTCAGTTCGGTCTTCTCCGCCGAGTTCACGCTGAGGCTCCAGCGGTACTTGGTGTGTACCCACATCTTCGCGTAGGTGCACCAGTACGACGTCAGCGGAGGCTTCCACGTCGCCGGCGTCTGGTCGCCCTTGGCCTGGTTCACGTTGTCGGTGACCGCGATCAGCTGCGGGCCGGACATGTCGTTGGCGAACGACTGGCGCTGCGCGGTCGTCCAGGACGCGGCCCCGGACCTCCAGGCGGCCGCGAGGGGCACGACGTGGTCGATGTCCAGGTCGGAGGCCGCGGTCCAGGTCGCGCCGTCGTAGGGCGAGAACCAGCGGCCCGAGGTGGCGGCGCACGACGAGTCGGTCACCACGTTCGTGCCGTCGCGCTTCAGCACGGCCTCGCGGGTGTTGCAGGTGCCCGACTGGGTGATCCAGTGGGGGAACTTGTCGCGCGAATAGCCCGTCATCGAGCCGTCCGCGCGCACGGTGAGACCGGCCAATTCCGACTTGGCCGTGGCAGTGCTGGGGATGTTCGGTGGTGTCGCGAGTGCAGGGGAAACGAAACCAATGGTGAGAGCCACCGCGGTGACCGCCACACCAATGATCCGTTGAACTTGTGACATCATCCCGACCTTCCTCGTTGGAAAGTGATCGGGATCCACCCTCAGTCACACTCTGGAATTAGGCAATGCCTTCGAGTGACACTCTGACGAATTACAAGTTGACAGATAGTCCCTCAAGACAATGCTCACACGCCTCGAACGAGCCTCAGGTCCTCGGTGTGGCGGTACCAGGTCCACTTGTCGACGGCCCGCGGGTGCTTGTGGCCGTCCAGCACGGCGGTGGTGGGCAGGCAGCCGAGCTGGAACGCGCGCGGGCGGCTCTCCTTGACCTTGGACCCGATCAGGCGCCTGTTGACGATCCTGACGACGAGCCCCAGCCCGCCCTCGGTGTCGGGCGTGCACTCGATCCGCGACGCCTGCCCGCGCAGCACGTTGTCCGCGTCGCTGTAGCCGACGCCACGAACGGGCGACAGCACGCCGAGTCCCATGAGGACACCGCCGACGTCGTCGCGCACGAACGGGACGGGATCCACGTCACCGTTCAGGGCGACGTCCAGCGCGCGTTCCTGGTTCGTCGAGAGGCCCCAGAGCGCGGCCACCGCGGACTCGCCGGTGGGCACGTAACCGAGCGCTACCGAGCCGAGCTTCTCCTTGCGCAGCAACCGGACCGCGACCGCCGCGAGGTCGGCGTCCGTGCCCACGACGACGAGCCGTTCCGCGTCCAGGAAGGGGTCGACGTGGTCCTTGCCGGGGCGGGACGGGACGACGTGGACGTCGTCACGTTGAGTGATCATTGGCGACTGCGTGTTTCCGCAGGCCAACACGATTCCGTGCACGGTCATCTCCTGGTCTACCCTCGCTTACCGGCGTTCGCTCGAACCAGTCCAAGCGCTTGGAGTTTCACATGCCGGCCGTCGTGCTGATCGGTGCCCAGTGGGGCGATGAGGGCAAGGGGAAGGCCACCGACATCCTCGGTGAGCGTGTCCAGTGGATCGTCCGCTACCAGGGCGGCAACAACGCGGGTCACACCGTGGTCCTCCCGGACGGCCAGAAGTTCGCCCTCCACCTCATCCCGTCCGGCATCCTCACACCCGGCGTGAAGAACGTGATCGGCAACGGCGTCGTGGTCGACCCCGGCGTGCTGCTCGAGGAGCTCGCGGGCCTGGAGGAGAAGAACGTCGACACCAGCAGCCTGCTGATCTCGTCCGACGCGCACTTGATCATGCCGTACCACGTGGCCATCGACAAGGTGACCGAGCGCTACCTGGGCAAGGCGAAGATCGGCACGACCGGCCGCGGCATCGGCCCCGCCTACCAGGACAAGCTCGCCCGCGTCGGCGTCCGCGCGCAGGACCTGCTGGACGAGAAGATCCTGCGGCAGAAGGTCGAGGCCGCCCTGGACTTCAAGAACCAGGTGCTGGTCAAGGTCTACAACCGCAAGGCGCTCGACCCCGAGCAGGTCGTCGACCAGGTCCTGGAGCGCGGCCAGCACTTCGTGCACCGCATCGCCGACACCCGCCTGCTGCTCAACCAGGCGCTCGACCGCGACGAGATCGTGCTGCTGGAGGGCTCGCAGGGCACCCTGCTCGACGTCGACCACGGCACCTACCCGTTCGTCACGTCGTCGAACCCGACGTCGGGCGGCGCGGCCGTGGGATCCGGTGTCGGCCCGACGCGGATCAACACCGTGATCGGCATCCTGAAGGCCTACACGACCCGCGTGGGCTCCGGTCCGTTCCCGACCGAGCTGAACGACGACATGGGCGAGTTCCTGCGCAAGCAGGGCGGCGAGTTCGGCGTCACCACGGGCCGGTCGCGTCGCACCGGCTGGTTCGACGCCGTGATCGCCCGCTACGCCTCGCGCGTCAACGGCATCACCGACTACTTCCTCACCAAGCTGGACGTGTTGTCGGGCCTGGAGAAGGTGCCGGTCTGCGTCGGGTACGAAGTGGACGGTCGCCGGGTCGACGAGATGCCGATGACGCAGACCGACGTGCACCACGCCGTGCCGGTGTACGAGGAGCTGCCGGGCTGGTTCGAGGACATCTCGGCGTGCCGCTCGTTCGAGGAGCTGCCGGCCAACGCGCGCTCCTACGTCGAGTACCTGGAGAGCATCAGCGGTGCCCGCGTGTCGGCGATCGGCGTCGGTCCCGGCCGCGACCAGACCATCGTCCGGCACGACGTTCTCGGCTGACCCAGACTATCTCGAAGTACGACGCATTTTCACGATTTGGGCGTCGTTGACGAAGGGCCACGGCTCGCCTGTAATTCGGCACCGTGGCCCTTTCGCTTGCTCGGAAAACCACGCTGCCGGTGCGCTGGATCAGCCCGGTGGCGCTGGTCCTGCTGTGGCAAACCGCCAGCTCAACCGGTGTGCTGCCGCCGGAGAAACTGGCTTCCCCGCTGACCGTCGCGCAGTCCGCCGGTGAGCTGATCGCCGACGGCCAATTGATCGACGCATTTCTGGTTTCGCTGGGCCGGGTTTTCTTCGGATTTCTCATCGGCGGCCTGGTCGGAGTCGTTCTCGGCCTTGTTTCCGGCCTTTCCCGGTGGGGCGAGACGCTGCTGGACCCGCCTGTCCAGATGTTGCGCACACTTCCGCACCTCGGCCTGATCCCGTTGTTCATCCTGTGGTTCGGCATCGGCGAGGAACCGAAGCTCGCGCTCGTCGCGGCCGGTGTCGCCTTCCCCCTCTACCTCAACCTGCACGCCGGAATCCGGCAGACCGATCCCGGTCTCGTCGAGGCCGCCCGCGCGCTCGGTTACAGCCGCTACGAACGGATCGTGCACGTCGTGCTGCCCTCCGCCGTGCCGCAGACCCTGGTGGGACTGCGGATCGCGCTCGGCACCGCGTGGCTGTCGCTGATCGTCGGCGAGCAGATCAACGCCGACTCCGGGCTCGGCTATCTGATCAACAACGCCCGTGAGTTCCTCCGCACCGACGTCGTGGTCGTCGGTCTCGTGGTCTACGCGCTCCTCGGACTCTCGACGGACGCGCTGGTCCGGTTGCTGGAAAGGAGAGTGCTGCGATGGCGAGCCCGGTGAGCGTGCGCGGACTGAGCAAGGCTTTCGGTGCGCGAACGGTTCTCGACGACATCGACCTGGAGATCGCTCCCGGCGAGTTCGTCGCCCTGCTCGGCCGCAGCGGCTGCGGGAAGTCGACGTTGCTGCGCATCCTCGCGGGCCTGGACCGGGAGGTCACCGGTGAGGCGCGGGTCGACGGCACGGTGTCGATCGCGTTCCAGCAGCCGCGCCTGCTGCCGTGGCGCAAGGTCTGGCGCAACATCTCCCTCGGCCTGCACAAGCCCGACGGCCGCGCGGTGGCGTTGAAGGCGCTGGAGGAGGTGCGGCTGGCCGGTCACGCCGACGCGTGGCCGCTCACGCTGTCCGGCGGTGAGGCGCAACGGGTCTCGCTCGCCCGCGCCTTGGTGCGCGAGCCGGACGTGCTGCTGCTCGACGAACCGTTCGGCGCGCTGGACGCGTTGACCAGGCTCGCCATGCACCACCTGGTGGAAGACCTGTGGGACCGGCACAAGCCCGCCGTGCTGCTCGTGACGCACGACGTCGACGAGGCGTTGCTGCTGGCCGACCGGGTCCTCGTGCTCGACGGGGGCCGGATCGTCGCCACGCACCACGTCGACCTGCCCCGCCCGCGCCGCCGGGCCTCCGTTGTGGAGCAACGCACCCGCGTGCTCGCCGACCTGGGAGTGGACGTTGAAGAAGCCGCATAGCCGGAGCTGGCTCACCCTGCTCGCCGCGATCCTGTTCACCACCGGCTGTTCGACGGCCACGCAGTCGCAGGACACCCCGGCCGCCGACGTCGTGCTGAAGGTCGGCGACCAGAAGGGCGGCGCGAAGTCGCTGCTGACCGCCGCCGGTCTGCTGAACGACTTCCCCCACAAGCTGGAGTGGTCGACCTTCACCTCGGGCCCGCCCCTGCTGGAGGCCGCCTCGGCCGGCGCGATCGACGTCGGCGGTGTCGGGAACACGCCGCCGATCTTCGCCGCCGCCGCGAACGCGAAGATCGCCGCGGTCGGCTCGTCCCAGGGCAACGTGGACAGCGACGCGATCCTGGTGCCCGCGAGCTCGCCGCTGAAGACGGTGGCGGACCTCAAGGGCAAGAGCATCGCCGTCGCCAAGGGGAGCTCGGCGCACGGGCAGATCCTCACGACCCTGCGCGCGGCCGGCCTCACGACCAAGGACGTGACGCTGAACTTCCTGCAGCCCGCCGACGCCTACGGCGCCTTCACCCAGGGCAAGGTCGACGCGTGGGCGACCTGGGACCCCTACACCGCGCAGGCCGAGAAGGAGGCCGGTGCGCGCGTCCTCGCCGACGGCAAGGGCACCGCGAACGGCTACGGCTTCCAGGTCGCCGGCAAGAAGGCGTTGGAGGACAAGGGGAAGGTCGCCGCGATCAAGGAGTACCTGATCCGGTACTACAAGGCGCAGAAGTGGGCCGACGAGCACCGCGAGGAGTGGGCCAAGGCGTGGTCCGCGGAGACCGGCCTGAAGTACGAGGTGGCGCTCGCCGCCGTGCAGCGGGGCGGTGACCTGCCGGTGAAGCTGGACGACACGGTGATCAAGTCGGAGCAGCAGCTCGCGGACGCGTTCACCGAGGACAAGACGTTGCCCGGCAAGGTCGACTTCGCGAAGTTCGTGGACACCCGGTTCCAGGGAGATCTCGCATGAGCATCACGCTGCACTGGTTCCTGCCGACGTCCGGCGACGGGCGCACGGTCGTGGAGCACTTCCACGCCAACCGCGCCCCGGCCGCGGGCGCCCGCCGCGAGCCGGACATCGACTACCTGGCGCAGATCGCGCGCACGGCCGAGCAGGTCGGGTTCACCGGCGTGCTGACGCCGACCGGGACGTGGTGCGAGGACGCGTGGCTGACGACGTCCGCGTTGATCGCGCAGACGAAGACGCTGAAGTTCCTGGTGGCGTTCCGGCCAGGCGTGCTGTCGCCGACGCTCGCCGCGCAGATGGCCTCGACGTACCAGCGGATCTCCCGCGGCCGGTTGCTGCTGAACGTCGTGACCGGCGGCGACTCCGTTGAGCAGCAACGGTTCGGCGACTGGCTCGACCACGACCAGCGCTACTCGCGTACCGACGAGTTCCTGCAGATCGTGCGCGGGATCTGGACCGGCAAGCCGTACACGTTCCAAGGTCAGCACTACCAGGTGCAGGACGCGACCGTGCTCGCGCCGCCGGACCCGGTGCCGCCGATCTACTTCGGCGGATCGTCGGACGCCGCTCTGCCGGTGGCCGCCGCCCGCGCCGACGTGTACCTGACCTGGGGCGAGCCGCCGGCCGACGTAGCGGCGAAGATCGCGCGCGTGCGGGCGTTGACGGACCGGCCGATCCGGTTCGGCATCCGGCTGCACACCATCAGCCGGGACACGTCGGCGGAGGCGTGGGAGGCGGCCGCGAAGCTGCTCGACGCGCTCGACCCCGAAGCGGTGGCGAAGGCGCAGGCTCAGCTCGGCGCGTCGGAGTCCGTGGGGCAGCAACGGATGGTGGCGTTGCACGGCGGCGATCTCAGCCGTGGCGTGCGCGGGCTGGAGATCTACCCGAACCTGTGGGCGGGCGTCGGTCTGGTGCGTGGCGGTGCGGGAACGGCGTTGGTGGGCTCGCACTCCGAGGTCGCCGACCTGATCGAGGAGTACCACTCCATCGGCATCGAGGAGTTCGTGCTCTCCGGCTACCCGCACCTGGAGGAGGCGTACTGGTTCGGCGAGGGCGTGCGGCCCCTGCTGAAGCAGCGCGGGCTGCTCGACGGGGACCGCACGCTTGCTCTGACCGGCGTTTGATTTCTCAGCGCTTGACCTTGGCCTCGACGGCCGTGTCCGGGTTGTCCGCGAACACGCCGTCAAGTCCCTGCTTGAAGAACAGGTCGTACTCCTCGAAGGCCCGGCCGTACGCGGCCGGGTCGGTCGAGGACCGGAAGTCGGCCGGCAGGAACGAGTTCTCGTTGCGGAACGTCCAGGAGTGCACGACCAGGCCGACCTTGTGCGCGTCCTTGACGACGGTCGTCGGCGCCTTCAGGTACCCGTTGGCGTCGCGCGGGATGATGATGTCCTTGGTGAGCCCGACGCCGTCCGCGTACGAACGCACCTCGCGCAGCCCGGCCGGGGTGACCAGGTCGGCGTAGGTGCGCTTGTCGCCGGCCACCACGAAGTCGTACGGCGCGCCCGACCCGTTGACGAGCTGGACGATCGGCACCCGCAGCGACTTGGTGAGCTGCTTGAGGTTCGCCACCTCGAACGACTGCACGTAGACCTTGGCGCCGCTGCGGTTGAGACCGTTGCGGTTCAGCAGGTCGACGAGCTTCGGCTCCAGCGCGAGACCGATCGACTGGAAGTACGTCGGGTGCTTGGTCTCCGGGTAGATGCCGATCTCACGGTGCAGCTCGCGGGACAGGCGCTTCGAGAGGTCGACGACCTCCTGGAAGGTCGGGATCTCGAAGCGGCCGTCGTAGAGCGTGTTGCGCGGGCGGATCGCGGGGATGCGTTCCTTGGCGCGCAACGTCTTCAGCTCGGCGAGCGTGAAGTCCTCCGTGAACCAGCCGGTGATCGCGACACCGTCGACGGTCTTGGTGGTCTTGCGCCCGGCGAACTCCGGCTTGGTGTCGACGTTCGTGGTACCACCGATCTCGTTCTCGTGCCGGGCGACGAGCTTGCCGTCCTTGGTGGGCACCAGGTCCGGCTCGATGAAGTCGGCACCCATCCGCGCCGCGAGCTCGTACGACGCGAGCGTGTGCTCTGGCCGGTACGCCGACGCGCCGCGGTGCCCGATGACGATCGGGCCCTTGTCGTCGTGTGCCGAGGCGGAGGGCAGGGTTGCCACGACCGCACCCGCGAACACGAGCACTACGGCGGCGAGACCTCTCCGATGCATCGTTCGACCTCCCATTTCGTGTTGAGAGCGCACCCAAGCATCGCAACACGAAATGCAGGTGAACGGTTACTCACGGGACAGTGCGGCTTCTTCCAGGTCCAGCTCGCGCAGCACCCGGAACAGCACCTCGTCGTCGATCTCGCCCTTGTCCCTGGCCTTGATGAACTCGTCACGTTCGGCGCCGAGCATCACCCGCCGCAGCCTGCGGTAGGCGGCCGCCGGGCTTTCCTCCTCCTGCCGCCCGAGCCGTTCCCACGCGGCGTTGCCCCGGTGTTCGGCCAGCGACCGCAGCTGGTCGCGGACGTGGTCGGGGGTGTCGTCGACCTCCTCGTCCAGCCTCGTCACCGCGGCCTGCGCGGCCCGGTGCTGGACCTGGGCCTCCGCCAGCGCGTCCTGGCGCGCGTCGTCGCCCTCGAAACCGATCTTGTTGATCACCCACGGCAGCGTCAGGCCCTGCAACAGCAACGTGGCGACCGTGACGACGAAGGCGCAGAACAGGATGACGTCGCGTCCCGGCACGTTCTCCGGGATCGCCGCGGCGGCCGCGAGGGTGACCACGCCGCGCATGCCGGCCCAGGCGATCACCGTGACCTGCCCGAGGTGCGGCGGCTTCTCCCGTTCGCGCAACCGCTTCGACAGGTACCGCGGGATGTAGGTGGCCGGGTACATCCACACGAACCGCGCGAGGATCGTCGCCAGCAGCACCGCTCCGGCGCCGAGCAGCAGGGCGGTGTCCAGCTCGACGTCCCGGATGATCGCCGACACCTGCAGGCCGATGAGCGCGAAGACGAACGCCTCCAGCAGCGCGTCCAGCGCCTTCCACACGGCGGCGTCCTGCAGCCGCGTCGAGTACTTGCCGCGCGGCGAGTGGTGGCCGACGTAGAGACCGGCGACGACGACCGCGAGCACACCGGAGACGTGCGCGACCTCCTCGGCGAGCAGGTAGGCGCCGAACGGCACCAGCAGCCCCAGCGCGCTCTCCAGCACGCCCTCGCAGAGCCGCTTGCGCAGGAACCGCACCACCACGCCGACGACCAGGCCGACCGCGATACCGCCGGCCGTGACCAGCAGGAACAGTCCGACGCCCTCGACGGGGTGCATGGCCGCTCCCGCCGCGGCGGCGACCGCGACCTTGAACGCGGTGAGCGCCGTGGCGTCGTTGATCAGGCTCTCCCCGACCAGCAACGTCATCGCGCGGCGTTGCAGCCCGAGCCGGCGGCCGATCGCGACGGCGGCCACGGCGTCCGGCGGGGCGACCACGGCACCCAGGACCAGTGCGGCGGCGAACGGCAGGTCCGGGAAGACCATCTTCGCCGTCACGCCGACCACGAGCGTCGTGAACAGCACCAGTCCCACCGCGAGCAGCCCGATCGGCCGCAGGTTCGCGCGGATGTTCAGGTACGAGCTGTCGAGCGCGGCGCTGTAGAGCAGCGGCGGCAGCACCACCAGCAGGATCAGGTGCGGGTCGAGCTCGAACTCCGGCACCCCCGGTATGAACGAGACGACGAGCCCGACGGCGACCAGCACCAGCGGTGCCGACAGGTTCAGACGGCGCGAGATCGACGTGACGACCAGCGCGCCGAGCAACAGCAGCAGGAGTTCAGGCCCGACCATGCGCTCATTCTGCGTAATGGCGGAAGCCCCGACAGCACGAGTCTTTGCACTCCCTTTGGAATGATCCTCTCCTGCTGTGATCGCGACCACAGTACGGTCGGTCCGTGGCCAACCCGGACCTCGCCCGCATCGTCGCGGAGCACGACGAGGAGATGCCGTCGCGCTCGCTCCCACCCCGGTGGGAACGAGCCCTGTGGGTCGCCGGTCTGCTGATCGCGCTCCTCGTGCTGAAGCAGGTGTTCTTCCCGTTCGCCAAGGGGAGCCAGTACTACCTGATCATCTTCCTGGCGGTGACGCTGCCACTGGTCTTCCTGGCCTACGGTCGCGGGCACACGCCGCCGTGGTGGGACTGGGTGCTGGCGTTCCTGGCGTTCGCCGTCGCCTCCTACCCGTTGTTCGGCGGCTACGACGAGTTCCTCGACCGGCAGGGCCTGCTGACGCCGCTGGACGTCGTGGCGGGCACGGTGCTGCTCGTGCTGATCCTGGAGGCCTGCCGGCGCACGACCGGCTGGGTGCTCCCGGTGGTGTGCCTGGCGTTCATCGCGTACGCCTACTACGGCGGGTACCTGCCGCAGACGTGGTCGCTCGCGCACGCCGGCGTCGACTTCTCGCAGATCATCAACGGCTTCTTCAACGACGCCAGTGGGTTCTACGGCACGCCGTTGGACGTGGCGGCGACCTACATCGTGCTGTTCACGATCTACGGCGCCGTGCTGGACGCGTCCGGTGCGGGCAAGTTCTTCGTGGACGTGAGCTTCGCCGCGTTCCGGAAGTCGCGGACCGCTCCCGGCCGCACGGCCGCCACCGCGGGCTTCCTGCTGGGCACGGTCTCGGGATCCGGTACGGCGACCACGGTGTCGCTCGGCGCCGTGACGTGGCCGATGCTGCAGAAAGCCGGGTATCCCAAGGAGAACGCGGGCGGGCTGCTCGCCGCGTCCGGCATCGGTGCGATCCTGTCGCCGCCCACGCTGGGCGCCGCGGCGTTCATCATCGCCGAGTACCTCGAGGTCTCCTACCTGGAGGTGCTGGTCTGGGCGATCATCCCAACGCTGCTCTACTACCTCGGCATCGCGCTGGCCGTCGAGGCCGACGCCCGGCGGTTCGGGGCCAAGCCGGTCGACGTGGACGCGCCGCGGTTCTGGGACGTGCTCAAGCTCGGCTGGTACCACTTCCTGTCGCTCGGGATCATCATCGTGTTCCTGGCGCTGGACATCCCGGTCTACAAGGCGGTCGTCTACGCGACCGGTGTCGCCGCGCTGTTCGCCTTGATCAACCACCGGCGCGAGTGGTTGCGGCTGATGGCGAACGCGCTGTCGACGGGGGTGCGGTCGGCGTTTCCGGTGATCGCGGTGTGTGCCGCGGCCGGTGTCGTGACCTCGACGATCACCAAGACCGGGCTGGGGGTGGTGCTCGCGGGGAAGTTGGTCGAGTGGGCTTCCGCGCTGGCGTCGTCCCCTGTCGCGATCCTGATGCTGACGGCGGTGTTCGCGGCCGTCGCGGTGTCGGTGCTCGGTCTGGCTGTGCCGGTGACGGCGTCGTTCATCATCTCGTGGGTCGTGATCGGGCCGGCGTTGATCACGCTGGGCGTCGAGCCCGCCGAGGCCGCGATGTTCATCTTCTACTACGCGGTGCTGTCCGAGGTGACGCCGCCGACCGCGCTCGCCGCCGTCGCCGCTGCCGCGCTGACCGGCGGCGACGTGATGAAGACGATGTGGCAGACGTGGAAGTACACGCTGCCGGCGTTCCTCGTGCCGCTGGCGTTCGTGCTGACGGAGTCCGGTTCCGCACTGCTGCTGCGCGGTCCGTTGCTCGACTCGGTGTGGACGTTCGGGGCGTCCGCTCTGGGGGTCGCCGCCCTCGCCGTGCTGACGGGCGGCTGGTTGTTCGGTCCCGCGCGCTGGCCGGAACGCCTGTTGTGCGTGCCGGCGGCGTTGTTCCTGCTCTACCTGCAGCCGTTGACGATCGCCATCGGGGCCGGGTTCCTCGTGGCGGCCGTGGCGGTCCACCTGGTCACCCGTGGGAGGGTTCGCGATGCAGTTGCGTAGGTACGCGATCGGTGCGGTCGCATTGGCGCTCGTGGTGTCCGGCTGTGGCGGCAAACGCACGCCCACGACCCCGGACGCCTCCGGCGGCGGGGCGTCCTGCGAGGCGTCCGACGGCAGGATCACGATCGCGACCGGCAACTCCGGAGGCGTGTACTTCGTGGTCGGCGGCGGGCTGGCGAAGCTGATCAGCGACAACTCGAAGCTGAAGGCGTCGTCGGCGGAGACCGGCGCGTCCGTGCAGAACATCCAGCAGCTCGTCGCCGGCACGTACGACATCGCGTTCTCGCTGGCCGACACGGCCGCCGACGCGGTGAACGGCACCGGTGCGTTCAACGGCAAGAAGGAGAAGGTCGCGGCGCTGTCGCGGATCTACCCGAACTACACGCAGGTGCTGGTCAGGGCCGACTCCGGGATCAACTCGGTGGCCGACATGAAGGGCAAGCGGATCTCGACGGGCTCGCCGAAGTCCGGCACCGAGGTCATCGCCGGCCGCCTGCTGAAGTCGGCGGGGCTGAACATCGACTCGGACGTGGCCGCGCAGCGCCTCGACCTGACCAAGACCGCGGACGGGATGAAGGACGGCAGCATCGACGGCCTGATCTGGTCGGGTGGTCTGCCGACGCCGCAGATCACCGACATCACGACGTCGTTGAGGGACCGGGTGAAGTTCATCGACATCACCCCGCTGCTGCCGGAGATGAAGAAGATCAGCCCGGTGTACGACTCGGCGCCGATCCCCGCGGCGACCTACGGCGTGGCCGAGGTCTCCACGATCGTGGTGCCGAACCTGCTGCTCGTGCGCGAGGACTTCGCGGCGAACAACGCGTGCGCGGTGACCAAGCTGATCTTCGACAAGAAGGCTGACCTGGAGAAGGTTCACCCGGCCGTGAAGGACATCGCGAAGGACAAGGCCTCGGCCACGGATCCCGTCCCGCTGCACCCTGGGGCGAAGCAGGCGCTCGGCTGAACTACGCTGGGCCATCGTGCGCGTCCTGGTCATCGGGTCTGGAGCCCGTGAGCATGCCCTTGTCCTCGCGTTGTCACGCGACCCGCAGTTGACTGCCTTGGCGTGCGCGCCGGGCAACGCGGGAATCGCGGGACACGCCGAGATCTACGGCGTCGACGTCGCGGATGCCTCGGCGGTCGCCACCCTCGCGAAGGAGTGGAAGGCCGACCTCGTCGTCATCGGCCCCGAACAACCACTGGTCGTCGGGGCCGCCGACGCGGTCCGCGAGCTCGGCATCCCGTGCTTCGGCCCTTCTCGTGCGGCTGCCTGCATCGAGGGCTCGAAGGCGTTCGCGAAGGACGTCATGAACGCCGCGGGGGTGCCGACCGCGCACAGCGAGGTCGTGGACAACCCGGCGCGTCTCGACGCCGCTCTCGCGCGGTTCGGGCCGACGTGGGTCGTGAAGGACGACGGCCTGGCCGCCGGCAAGGGCGTCGTGGTGACGTCCGACCTGGCCGCCGCCCGTGCGCACGCGATGACGTTGCTCGACGGCGGCCACCCGGTGCTGCTGGAGTCGTTCCTGGACGGTCCCGAGGTCTCCCTGTTCTGCGTCACCGACGGCGTGTCGGTCGTGCCGCTGCTCCCGGCGCAGGACTTCAAGCGCGTGGGCGACGGCGACGCGGGCCCGAACACCGGCGGCATGGGTGCGTACGCGCCGCTGCCGTGGGCGCCCGAGGGCTTGGTCGACGAGATCGTGTCGCGGTGCGTGCAGCCGGTCGTCGACGAGCTGCGTGCGCGCGAGACGCCGTTCGTGGGGCTGTTGTACGCGGGTCTGGCGCTGACGTCGACCGGTGTGCAGGTGATCGAGTTCAACTGCCGCTTCGGCGACCCGGAGACGCAGTCCGTCCTGGCGCTGCTGAAGTCGCCGATCTCGGCGCTGTTCCTGGCGGCCGCCAACGGTTCTCTCGGGGACCTGCCCGCTCTGGAGTGGGAGAACGGTTACGCCGTGACCGTCGTGGTCGCCGCCGAGGGCTACCCGAACCGGCCGCGCACCGGTGACGTGATCACCGGCTCCGAGGCCGAGGGCGTGCTGCACGCCGGGACGCGCCGCCGTGAGGACGGGGCGGTCGTGTCGTCCGGCGGCCGCGTGCTGTCGGTCGTGGGCACCGGCAAGTCGTTGTCGAAGGCCCGTGACCGTGCCTACAAGCGGATCGAGGACATCCACCTGACCGGCTCGCACCACCGTTCGGACATCGCCCTGAAGGCGGTCGACGGCAAGATCACAGTGCCGTGAACCTCCTCGGGTGTCTTCTCGGAGGGGCCGTCGGCGACGCACTGGGCGCGCCGATCGAGTTCTCGTCGATCGACGAGATCCGGCGCCTGCACGGCCCCGACGGCGTGGTCGACCTTCCGTTGCTGGAGATCACCGACGACACCCAGATGGTGTTGTTCACGTTGGAGGGCCTGATTCTGGCCCGCCGGCACGGTCTGGACCCGATGCTGACCGTGCGGGCCGCCTACGCGCGCTGGCTGCACACGCAGGGCGGCCCGCTCGTCGAGGACGACGGCTGGCTGATGTCGGACCAGCGCCTGCACTCGCGGCGGGCGCCGGGCCACACCTGCCTGACCGCGTTGAGGCACAACGAGAAGAACAACTCGAAGGGCTGCGGCGGCGTGATGCGCGCCGCCCCCGTCGCGGTGTGGTCGTCCGACGTCCGCGAGGTCTTCGAACTGGCCGTCGGCACCGCGCGCATGACCCACCACCACCCGAGCGGCTACCTGTCGGCAGGCGTCCTGGCGGTGATCGTGCGCGCGTTGTTCGACGGAGCGGATCTACCTTCGGCCGTGGCGGTGTCCCGTGCCGAACTGGTCCGCTGGGACGGTCACGAGGAGCAGACCACCTTGCTGGACAAGGTGATGGGCCTCGGCCCGCTGACCCCGGAGGAGATCGAGTCCTCGCTGGGCGGCGGCTGGGTGGGCGAGGAAGCCCTGGCCATCGGCCTGCACGCCGCCCTGGTGGGCGCGGACTTCCCGTCCGCTGTGCGGCTCGCCGTGAACCACTCGGGTGACAGCGACTCGACGGGGTCGATCTGCGGCAACATCCTCGGCGCCCGCGACGGCGTTGCCGTGATTCCTTCGTCGTGGCTTTCCGTGCTGGAGCTGCGAGACGTGACCGAACGCCTCGCGCTCAGCTGGTGACCGGAATCCACAGCTCCGCTCGCGCCGTGTCGCCGTCGATCTCCGTGTGCAGGATCGACGGCCCCTCGACGCTCTCGTAGCTGTTGGACGGGAACCACTGCGTGTAGACGTCCCGCCACATGTACTGGATCGTCTCCGGATACGGCCCCTCGCTCTTGAACACCGCCCACGTGTTCTTGGGCACCGTCATGACCTCCATGTCCTCCAGCGCTTCCTGGCTGGTCACGACCCCCTGGAAGTAGTCGAGCATGCTGCCCTCCTCGACGCCCTCCTGGTTGGACGTGAGCGCCAGCATCCCGGCCGGCTCCCCGTCGCTCAGCTGTTTGATGCGCTCCAGCGTCGGCATCCCGATGCCCTTGACGAACTCGACGATCGCGGGGTTCTGCCCCAGGTGCACCAACGGCACTCGCGTTCCGCGGCCCACGACCCGGAACTCGTCCTTCTCCACGATCCGGTACTCCATGCTCGTGCTCCCTTCGACAACCAGTCTGAACGTGAGAATCTGCTGTGACTGCAACGGTTTCTTCTGCGTCCGCGCCTCTTGCGGGTTGACCCCGTGCACGGCCCTGAACGCCCGAGCGAAGGCCTCGTTGGACCCGTAACCCCACTTGGTCGCGATGTCGAGCAGTGAGCCCTGTCCACTGAGGACCTCTGCCGCCGCTCTGGTGAGCTTCCTTCTGCGCACGTACTCGCTGAGCGGCAACCCGGCCAGCGCGCTGAACATCCGCCGGAAGTGGTACTCGCTGGTCCCGGCGATCCGGGCGAGCCTGGTGACGTCGACCTCACCCTCGAGGTCGTCCTCGATGCGGGCCATCGCTTCGTTGAGTCGTTCCAGCACGCCCCGAACGCTAGGCGGCTGAGTTCCCGGGCACCCGACTTCCTGTGCCCGATCCGATCGGCCCTGCGTACCGAGGGTGACGTGGGAACCGACAGCGGGTGGAGTTCGTCCAACCACAGGTCCGTATTACGCAGGCGTTGGTAACCTGCGAAGTGGGACCGAACCGTTACCGACCGTACGGGGGTAGGACGTCGTGACACAGGAGAACGCGGGGGCGGATGCCGTTCTCGGTGCCGCTGCGGGACTGGCTGGTGGCGCGGTGGCTGGTGCGGTCAGCGCCTTCGCGGCTGCTTCGGCGGTGATGGACCGGCTTTCGTCGGGCCCGTCGACCCAGAAGTTCCACGTCGAGAAGGACACCGTCATGCAGGCGGGCAAGGTCATCAACGACCAGTGGCTGCTCCTCAACGAGGCTTACATTCGCATCACGCCCAAGCTCCGGATCGTGACGATGGACGGCAAGGTCACTTCGGACGTCGTCAACGCCTGGAATGACCGCCTGCTGTTCCACGATGATTCGTACGCGAGCCGCATTCAGGCTTACATGAAGTCCCTGGAGAGCCTTTCTGATCAGCTGAGGGAGTCGGCGAAGCAGTACGGCTTCACCGAGGAAGAGATCCAGGCGACGTTCAAGCCGAAAGCGTGAAGATGCGTATCTCCAAGGTGGCTGCCGTGGTGGCCTTCGCGGCAATCCTGTCGGCTTGTACGGGAACTGCCGGCGAGAAAGGCACCCCCACTCCGGCGCCGCAGACAGGCTCGTCGTCCGGGTCCGACAGCAAGTTGCCGGAGCGTCCGGCGAGCTTGAAGGTCGACTCTGTGGACACCTGCAAGCTGCTGACGGCTGACCAGATGAAGCAGGTCGAGACGCTCGCCTCCCGGCCGGAGAACCTCGAACTGGTCGAGGGCAAAGAATCGGCCAGCTGCCACTATTCGAATGCCGGCCGCTACACTTACACAATTGGCGCCGTCACTCACAAAGGTGTCGACTACTGGCTTCAGGGTGGAAACTTCACCACCAAACTGATCAAGGTTGCCGACTACGGTGCGGTGAAGATCGAGCTGTCCGGCGGTAGCGGCTTCGACTGCTCCGTGGCGGTTGACGTGGCCGAGGGTGAGCAGCTGATGGTGAGCTACATCCCGACCACGACAGGTGAAAAAGACCAGTCCGTGCTCTGCGGCAAGGCCGAGAAAGCCGCTGGTTTCGCGCTCGCGACGCTCAAGACATTGAAGTGAGGGGGAGCCATGTCGGGATATCGGCAGCTCAGTGACTGGAACTTCGACGGTTGGTCCAACCAGGATCTCGCCAACGAGGTCCAGAAGCTCTCGGGCACCACTGCCGCCATCAAGTTCGGCGAGGCTTCTGCGGCGCTGCGAGAACTGGCCGGCACCCTGGAGTCCGTCGACAAGACGATCCAGGGCGAGCTGAAGAAGCTCGAGATCGACTGGGGCGGCGCGGCCGGCGAGAAGGGCCAGCAGAAGACCGACGTGGTCGCCAAGGGCATCGACGACAGCAGCCAGGCGTCGGACCAGAACTCCCAGGCCATGACCCAGCAGGGCGAGAGCACCAGCACCGCCCGCTACAGCACCCCGCCCGCCCAGGACCTCCGCGGCGACACCCAGCAGAACTTCGGCGACAAGGTCGCCGGTTTCGTCGGCATCGAGACCGACCACGCCGCCGAGGTCGAGCAGACCAACCAGGCGCGCCAGCAGGCCATCGACAGCCTCAACGGCTACGTCTCGAACAGCCAGGGCTCCCTCGACGGCTTCCGCGCCCCCGACAAGGCACCCGACATCGTCGTGACGAGCGGCGCCGTGGCCACGCCCGTCGGCACTCCGGTCGGCCAGCCGCAGGTCGGCACGCCCGGCATCCCCGGCGGACCCGGCTTCACCGGCACGCCCGGCAGCCCCGGTGCGCCCGGTGTCCCGCTCACCCCGACGCCCGGCATCACCGGCGGCGGCGTGCCCGGCAACTCCACCGGCATCCTGCCCGGTGTCACGCCCGGCGGGATCCCCGGTGTGTCCGGCCTGCCCAAGCCGATCCCCGTTCCGTCCGCGCTCAACACCGCGCTGACCGCCGGGGCGAGTGGTCTCGCCGGCGCGACCGGTGGCGCTCGTGGACCGCAGGTCGTCGGCGGTGGGCGTGGGCCCAGCCAGGCGCCGAAGACTCCCATCGCGCCCGCCGGTCCGAAGGGTGCGCCCAGCACCATCGGTGGCGGCAAGGGCGGTGCGGGCGGGGCTGGTGCCGGTGCGGCCGGCAAGGGTCCCGGCGGCGCGATGACGCCCGGTGGCGCCAGCGGTGTCGGTCCCGAGGGCAACCGTCCCGGTGCCGCTGCCGGCCGGGGTGGCGTCGGGGGCAAGGGTTCCGGCTCGCTCATGTCACCCGCGGCCGGCGGTGCCAGGGGCGAGGGCGAGGAGGACGGCGAGCACGTGAACAAGTACGGCGTCGACTCCGACGAGATCTTCGGCGACGACCGCATGGTGGTCCAGTCCGTCATCGGCGAAGACCCGAAGGACCAGTAAAACCTTGAGCTCACCAGGTTCTGTGGTGCTGTCCACAGTGGAGTTCGCCGTGGTCTGGGAGGCGCAACGCCTCCCGGCCGCGCACGTCGCGCTGGACACGCGGATTCCGTCCATCACCCACACCGAGAAGGCCGAGGTGGTGAAGCGGGCCTGGGAGTCGCTCGAGTCACGAGACCTGGCCCGCAACGGCCGGGTCTCGCCAGAACTGGCCGACGGGTTCGCGTTGCTGGGCAACCACCAGGTCGCGATCGACCTGTGGATCTGGGCCGACCGGGAGATCAAGGGACTCGCCGCGGCCATCGGTGACGAGGCGATGCTGGCGGTGCAGGACCGCGACGAGATGTGGCTGATCCCGGCCCGCGGCACCGCACTCGCCGAGGCCGCGGTGTCGGTCGCCGGCGAAATGCCCGCCGGGTTCGGGCGGTCGATCAGCCTGCCCTACGACGACCTGGTGGCCGCCGCCAAGAACGTCGGCCTCGACGCCCAGCGCATGATCACCACGTTGGAGCGCCAGGGACTGCGCCTCGGCGACGCCCAGGAACTCGCCGCAATGCTCGACGGCATCTCCACCCGCGGTCAGTTCGGTGTGCAGCGCAACGGACGACGTGCCGGCCGAGTTGTTTCCTTCCACGACACGCACAACGGCCGCTATCTCCGTCAGCTCAAGCCGAGCAGCGACGGGCGTCAGTGGTGCACGATCACCCCGGTCGACAACCACCGCCTCGCCGGTTCCGTCTGGGAGCTGTTGCAAGAAGTCTGATCACGGAACCCCCACCCGTGCCCGCCCGTCGAACAATCGACGGGCGGGCACGGTCGTTCGAAAGAGCGAATCGACGCCCCGCCCGGTGAAAATCGTTCTATGGTCTTCGAGGGAACGGCGAGGGGGTAGGTGCGCGTGGCTGTCGCGAAGTTCAACAGTGAAGCCATGGAACAGTGCCGCACGACCGTGAGCAGTCAGGCCGGACAATTCGGCGCGATCGGCGACGGCTTTTCCAATCAGTACGGCAATCCGGACATTTTCGGGAAACTCGGATCTTCCGGCGCCGTCTCCGGCGCGGTGACCGCGATGGACCAGGCGGGCGCGCAGGAGTTCGACGCCGCCGAGAAGGTGCTGCGCAAGGTCGAGAGCACGATCGACGTGATCCAGACCAACGTCGACGACGTCGAGGAAACCACCAAGAACTCCTTCAGGGCGGTGTGACGTGAGCGCGATGGACGAGGTCTCCGCACTGCCCGGCGGCGCCGAGCTGGCCGCACTCGCCGACAAGATCGAGACTGCTCAACCCCAAGCCGTGCGCGACATCGCGAGCCGCTGGAAGCAGGCGGCGGGCAAGTGCGGCGACCAGACGAACGTCCTGCAGAAGTCCGTAACGCAGCTCGACGGCGCCTGGGAGGGCAAGTCCGCGGACGGCTTCGTCGCCTACATGGGCACCGTGACGAAGTGCGGCACCTCGATGGCCGACGCGCTCAACGGCGCCGCGACCGACCTGGAGGCGGCCGCGACCGCGTTGGACACCGCGAAGACCTCGATGAGCCGCACCTGCGAGACCCTCCTGAGCCGCGCCCGCCAGACGCGCCAGCAACTCCACGGCCAGCCGCAGGAGGACGTGGACAGCGTCATCCGCAGCTACGTCGCCGAGGCCGTCTCCGATGCCAGCCCCGTGATCGCCCAGGCAGAATCCGCCGTGAGCTCCGCGGCCGGCAGCCTGAAGGGCCGCCCCGGCGCCCTGGCACCGAAGTTCTCGACCCTCGAAGACCCGAACACGCAGTCGTTCGTCCCGGCACCCGGCAAGCCGATCGAGTGGGCCCCGACCCCGCCGCCCGACGACTCCACGAAGCAGTCCGCCGTCGCGGACACCAAGCCGCAACCGACTGCCACTCCGGCCTCTGGTGATCACGGCGGCGGTGGCGGCGGCGCTTCCGGTGGTGGAGGAGGCGGCGGTGGCGGCGGTGACATGGGCGGCCTCGGACCGAGTGGTGGTCCGCCCTCGGGCAGCCCGCCGCCTGGCAACGTCGAGGAGTGGATCCGCGAGGCCATCAAGATCCTTCAGGCCAACGGCATCCCCGTCACCGACGAGAACATCGACGAGATCTGGAAGATCATCGAAAAGGAGTCGAGCGGCAACCCGCACGCCATCAACCTCTGGGACTCGAACGCCCAGGCGGGCACCCCGTCCAAGGGCTTGATGCAATGCATCGACTCGACGTTCAACGCCCACAAGCTGCCGGGCCACGACGACATCTGGAACCCGGTCGACAACATCATCGCCGGCGTCCGCTACACGTTCTCGCGCTACGGAGGCTTCGAAGGCCACCCGGGCCTCAAGGCAATGGCTCAAGGCGGCGGCTACCAAGGGTATTAGTGTCGCTCGATCGGGTGAGCTTTGTCCGGAATCCGGCCCAGCTCCGTCCTGTAGGTCGTGACGGAAAAAGGCCGGGTTTCGTTTGTCCACACCCACACGGGTAGTGAATGTCCTGAAACACCTCGTCGTTTCTCCCGCATATGGGGAAGCGCGGGGACAGCGGCCGGAGGCGAAGGGCGGAACGGGTCGAGGAGGTGTGGCGTGTGGAACGGCGAACGAGCCGCCTCGCCGGGGGACGACGGGGTCCGATGACGGGCGCGAGTGATGGGCGACGGACGGGCGCACGCGCGCGTGGGGTGTTGCGGGAGAAATGGCCGCCGCTCGTGACGACGTATCGGCGCGAGATGGGTGGTGGCCGCAGGAGTGTTGGGCTCGGGCTGGGAGCGGCACGGCTGCGATGGGCACGGGCTGCGATGGGCTTGGACTGCGAGGAACTCGGGCTGCGTTCGGGTGCGGTGGATGGACTGGCAAAACCCGCAAGGGTGCGTGAGTGAGGCGGCTACCGGTGTGCGCGTCGAACCCGCTGGGCGGCATGTGAGCGGGATGGCAAGGCGAGCGCCCGGAAAGCGGAGCCTCGGCTGGGCGATGGGGAGTTAGCCTGGCGGCATGTTGACCGTGGCTGCTCGCGCCGACGTCCCGCCCTTCCACGTCATGGACGTGTTGTCCGCCGCCGCGCGCAGGCAGCGGACTCACGGCGACGTGATCTCGCTGGCTGCCGGCCAGCCGTCCAGTCCGGCGCCGCGGCCTGTGCGGGGGGCGGCGGTTCGGGCGCTGGGTGAGCAGGCGCTGGGGTACACCGAGCAGTTGGGGATTCCTGAGCTCCGCGGGGCGATTGCCGGGCACTACCAGCGGCAGTACGGGCTGGCGGTCGACGCGGATGATGTCGTGGTGACGACCGGGTCGTCGGGGGCGTTCACGTTGGCGTTTCTCTCGGCGTTCGACGCCGGGGATCGGGTGGCGTTGGCGCGGCCCGGGTATCCGGCTTACCGGAACATCTTGAAGGCGTTGGGGTGCGAGGTTGTCGAGTTGCCGTGTGGGCCGGAGACGCGGTTTCAGCCGACGGTCGAGATGTTGGATCCGTCGCTCAAGGGTGTGATCGTGGCCAGTCCGGCCAATCCCACCGGGACGGTCGCGGATGTCGAGCCCATCGCGAAGTGGTGTGAGGGCAACGGGGTTCAGCTGATCAGCGACGAGATCTACCACGGGATCAGCTACGGCGAGCCGCTCCGGTGTGCCTGGGAGGTCTCGCGGGAGGCGATCGTCGTCAACTCGTTCTCCAAGGCGTTCGCGATGACCGGGTGGCGGCTGGGGTGGATGTTGCTGCCGGAGAGGCTGCGCAGGGCTGTGGACTGTCTGACGGGCAACTTCACGTTGTGTCCGCCGGCGTTGGCGCAGTACGCCGCGGTCGAGGCGTTCCACGAGGACTCGTACGCGGAGACGGCTGCGGATCTCCAGCGGTACAAGGTGAACCGGGACCTGCTCGTCGGAGGGTTGAGCGATCTCGGGATCGACAAGCTCGCGCCTGCGGACGGGGCCTTCTACGTGTACGCGGACGTCCGGCACCTCACGGACGACTCGATGGGGTTCTGCCGCCGGCTGCTCGACGACACCGGTGTGGCGATCGTGCCCGGCATCGACTTCGACCCTGTGGACGGGCACCACTTCGTGCGGCTGTCGTTCGCGGGCGCGACCCAGGACATCGAGGAAGCCCTGCGGCGGTTGAAGGCCTGGCTCTGAGCGACCGAGCGACCGAGCGAGCAACCGGGCCCCAACGCGGCTGGGCGAGCAACAAAACGGGCCGCCGGGACGTTCACAGCGAAAGAGGGAGGAACGTCATGTGGGCGATCATCGGGTGGCTGGTGGCGATCTGGATCGTGCTGGCCGTTGTCGGCGCCGTCGTGAAAGGGTTGTTCTGGCTCGCTGTGATTGGAGGACTACTCCTCGCAGGCACCGCGGCTTACGGTGCGATCAAATCCAGGAGATGACCCTCGAATCCGGGAGCTGACCCCTGGATTAATTCCAGAACTCCGCTCACCATGAACTGGTGCTGGTTGCCGGTGAAGCCCGCCTCGAGCGGTGGGAGCGGAAGGTCGAGTGGCCGTTGACGGCGCTCGCCGTGCTGTTCCTCGTCGCTTACGCCTGGCAGGTGCTGGACGACCACGCGGCGTTGCACCTGCCGCTCGAGGTCGTGTTGTGGCTGGTCTGGGGTGTGTTCGCGGCGGACTACGTGATCCGGTTCTCGTTCGCGGTCGACAAGTTCCGGTTCATCAGGACGCACCTGTTCGAACTTGCTGCCGTCGTGCTGCCGATGATCAGGCAGCTGCGGGTTCTGCGGTTGATCACCGTCATCACGTTGCTCAACAAGAAGTTCCAGCACAAGATCAGGCAACGGGTCAGCATTTACGTCGCCGGCGTGACGATAATCGTCGGGTTTTGCGCGAGCCTCGCCGTTCTCGATGCGGAAAGGCACGCGGAAAACGCCAGCATCACCACGTTCGGCGACGCGTTGTGGTGGACGCTGACCACCATGTCGACGGTCGGGTACGGCGACCGCTACCCCGTCACGGCCGAGGGGCGGATGGTCGCCGGGTTGCTGATGGTCGGCGGCATCGCGCTCCTCGGTGTCATCACCGGCACGATCGCCAGCTGGCTCGTGGAGAAGCTGCGCGGTGTCGAGGAAGCGGAGCTCGAGACCGCGCAGGAGCTCCGGAGCCTACGGGCCGAGATCGCCGAACTCCGCGCGCAGCTGGGTGCGCGCAGCGAGGGCTGAGGTCCACAGGCGGGCGTCCCAGCCCGCGGCCAATGCACCGTCCACGTTGGACTGGCGGTCGTCGTAGAAGACGATCTCCGACGGCGAGCAGCCGAGCACCGACTCCACGTGCTTCCAGATCGTCGCGTCCGGCTTCGCGTGCCCGAGGTCGCCCGAGAACACCAGGTGACGGAAGTGCCGGGCCCACGACACCTTCTCGGCCAGCCGCGCGAACGTCGACGGCGCATTGGAGAGCAGTGCCAGCGGCACGTCCAGGGCGGCCAGGTCCTCGATCAGCGCCACGGTCTGGAGCACCGGGTCGTCGAGCCAGCCCGCGTTGTCCATCGCGGTGAGCTCGAAGACGAGGGCGTCGTCCAGGTCCACGCCCAGCGCGGTGCCGATGCCCGCCCAGTACGCGGCGTCGGTCCCGCCGCGGTCGTAGGCGTCGCGGTCCCAGTACGCGGTCTCGAACACCTCCAGCGTCACCCCGAGCTTCGCCGCCATCGCGGGCCGCGCCGGGTTCCGCTGGCTGATCACCTCGCCGAAGTCGAACACGATCCAGCGCATCTCAGACGTCCTCTCGTAGGCGGCGCAGCACCTCGGCGACGTCGGAGGAACCCACGTCGCCGTGCGTCACGAACCGCACCTTGCCGGACATCGGACTGGCGGCGACTCCGACCTCGCGCAAGGACAACAGCGTCTTCTCCAGGTCCGGCACGGTGGCCAGCACGATGTTCGTGGCGGGCTCGTCCACCTCCCAGCCCAGCGCCCGCAACCCGGAAGCCAATTCATAGGCATTGGAATGATCGTCGGCGAGCCGGTCGATCCGGTCGAGAGCCACTAGACCCGCCGCGGCGAGCACCCCGCCCTGCCGCACCCCGCCGCCGAGCATCTTCCGCACGCGACGCGCCTCGACGACGAACGACGCCGACCCGGCCACCACCGACCCGACCGGTGCCCCGAGTCCCTTCGACAGGCACACCTGCACGGTGTCCACACCCGCCGCCAGCGCGGAGGGAGACACCCCGAGCGCTACCGACGCGTTCCACAGCCGGGCGCCGTCGAGGTGCACGGCCAGCCCCGCGGACCGGGCGGCGGCGACCAGCGCCATGTGGTCGTCGACCGACGTCACGGTGCCGCCGGACGAGTTGTGCGTGTTCTCCAGCGACAACAACGTGGTCCGCAGCCCGTAGTAAGGAGACTCGCCGCCAGCCGCGGCGACCACGGTCTCGGGCGTCACGACGGGCAGCGCGTGCGGCATCCCGCCCGCCAGCCACGCGGCGGTTCCGAGCTCCGCGTCCAGCACGTGCGCGCCCAGCGGTGCCAGGAACCGGTCGCCTCGCGAGAGGTGCAGGTACAGCGCGATCAGGTTGCCCATCGAACCCGAGGGCACCCACAGCGCGGCCTCGACGCCCAGCAGCCCGGCGACGCGCTCCTCCAGGGCCGCCATCGTGGGGTCGTGGTCGAGGACGTCGTCGCCCACCTCGGCCGACGCCATCGCGCGGCGCATCTCCTCGTCGGGGCGGGTGACGGTGTCCGAGCGCAGGTCAATGGGGGTCACGACGCCGATCACATCACATCAGGTGAACGACCGAGGGGGTGATGTAGCTCTCCCCTCAGGTTCGTGCAACCGTTGGTGCCTCAGTTTCCGTCCAGTCAGTGCAACCGAGGAACGAGCGGAGAGCAGTCCGCGTGGATCAGCGCGACGAGCAGGAGTTCGCGGAGTACTTCGTGGCTCGCCGTGAGGCCGTGCGCCGAACGGCATACCTGCTGTGCGGCGACTGGCACCGCGCCGACGACTTCGCGCAGACCGCGTTCGTGGCACTGCACAGGAGGTGGCGGAAGATCCGGGACAAGCAGGCTCTCGACGCCTACGTCCGGCGCAGCGTCGTGCGTGCGGTGATCGACGAGTCGCGGCGTCCGTGGCGGCGCGAGAAGTTCACCGACGAGCTGCCGGAGTCACCGACGCCGGACAACGAGGTCGGCGACACCGTCGCGACGCGCGAGGCGTTGATGAAGGGCCTGCGCAGAGTCCCGCCCAGGCAACGGGCCGTGCTCGTGCTGAGGTTCCTCGAGGGCCTCGACGTGACCGCCACGGCCGAGGTGCTGAAGTGCTCGGAAGGAACTGTGAAGAGTCAGACCGCGCGCGGGCTGGCGGCGCTGAGGGAAGCTCTCGGCGACGCCATCGAAGACCTGCGACCGGCGTCGTGACCGGCGAGAGGAGGACGTAGATGGACGAGCAGAAGCTCGCGGACCTGTTCCGCGACGCCGCGCACGACGCGCCACCGGCGTCCTTCGACGCGGGCGACGTCCGCACGGCCTCCCGCCGTGCCGCGCTGCGCAGGCGCAACTCGATCGCCGCCGGCACCACCCTGGTCGTCGTCCTGGGTTTCGGCGGCGTCCTCGCTGCCAACTCCTGGTACGGCCAGGACGGCGGCAGTCCGACGGCCGCGGGACCTGTGCAACAGCAAAGCGACACGGCACAATCGCCGATGACCCTGCTGGAGGCCCAGCCTCCGCCGAACAAGGACTTCCCAGGCGACGACTCGTCCACGCAGGGGGACGCGTCGAAGCCCGGGAGCACCGGTTTCTCGACCGGTGCACGCGCAGTGCAGGGCTGCGCGGCGGTGGACCGGGAGCTCGCGGACGCCCTCGCCGGCGAGCTTTCGGTCCCACCCAGCTCCGCGGAGCCGCCCTCGGTCGGGTGCTCGACCGACTCGCGCTCGGCCGCGTTCAAGATCGACGGGCTCACCATCACCGCGATCGTCACGCCAGACGAGTTCGTGCCGCCCGCCGGCGCCGAGAAGGTCAGGACCTCCGGCGGCCAGGACCTCTACGTGTTCACGCAGGGCGACGGCGAGCTGAAGGGCCAGGCCAGGCGGGTCGCCGAGGCGCTGGCCCCCCGGTTCTGACCTCCCGCCCAGTACCCTGGCCCGACTATGACGGCAGCAACCCCGAAGGGTGAGCGCAGGCGGCAGGCGCTCGTCGAGGCCGCGTCCGCCCTGCTCGTGGAGGGCGGGTTCGACGCGGTCCGGCACCGCGCGGTCGCCGAACGCGCAGGTCTGCCGCTCGCGTCGACCACGTACTACTTCGACTCGCTGGACGAGCTCGTCACCGCCGCCGTCGAGTTCCACGGCCGCGGCGAGCTGGAGAGCTCCCGGCAGCGCCTCGCGACGATGGCGCAGCGGCTCCCCGACGACGACGTGCTGATCGAGTTCATCCTCGACCTGCTGGTCGGCGAGTCCGTGACCGACACCGAGACGATGCTGCTGCGCTACGAACGCCTGGTCGCGACGGGCCGCCGGCCGTACCTGCGGCCGCTGATGCGCGTGCTGTCGAAGGAGCTGCACGAGCTGATCGCCGAGATCTTCGCGCGCTCCGGCAGGGAGATCTCCCGAGACCGCGTCGAGGAGCTGATCGCGCTCGTGGACGGCTCGGTCGTCAACTCGTTCATCGAACTGAAGTCGGACCCGCGCGGTGTCGCGGCCAGGATGCTCCGTTCAGCTCTTTCGCGTCAGGAGTGATGCAACCTCACGTTCCCCTGATGCGTTCCCCTGGGTGAGGACGCGAGAGGGGATCGCATGCGCAAGGCCGATGAGCAGGGCTTTCGCGAGTTCGCGGCAGCCAATGCCGCGTCTTTGCGACGCACTGCCTATCTGTTCTGTGGCGACTGGCACACGGCTGAGGACCTGATGCAGTCGAGCCTCATGAAGATGTACATGGCCTGGAAGCGCATCAAGGACCTCGACAACCTGATCGCGTACGCCCGCAAGGTGCTGTTGCGCACCTGGCTTGACGAGAAGCGCAGGCCGTGGCGCAGAGCCGAGCAGCGCGACGGGGAGCTGCCCGACGCCGCCGACGCCACCGTCGACCCGGACACCACCAGCGCGAAGCTGTGGGCACGTGAGCTCGTGCACACCGCCTTGCTGCAGGTGCCTCCGAGGCAACGGGCGGTGCTCGTGCTGCGTTATTTCGAAGACCTGTCGGTCGCCGAGGTGGCGGTGGCCATGGGTTGTACTGAGGGAACGGTCAAAAGCCAGACGGCGCGCGGTCTCGCGACACTGCGCACCATCGTGGAGAAGCTCGACAACAGTTCGGGGAGGGTCGCGTCGTGAGTGAGCAGGAGATCCGCGAGGGAATGCTGCTGGCCGTCTGGGACGAGCCGCCGCTCGACTTCGACCCCGACCAGCTGATCAGGCGGGTCGAGCAGAAAAAAAGTCGTCGACGAGCGCTGGTCGCTGTGGGCGTGGCTACGGCGATGATCGCCGTGGCGTCGTTCTCGCTGCCCGGGCTGCTGCCGCGCGACGGTGACGGCCAGCTCGCCTCCGAGGTCCAGACGACCCAGTCGTCCCACGCCTCCGCCGAGTCGGAGGAGAAGCGGGTGCAGCGCATCGGCGACACGCTCGCGGACAGGCTCAAGGACGTGAAGGGCGACGCCAAGGACATCTACGCGAGCCTGCGCGTCGGCGAGTACGGCTATCCGGGCTACCAGTCGGTGCCGACCACGACGAAGCGGCCGAGCGACCCGGACTTCTCCGGCTTCGTCATGTTCACCGACATGATCGGACCGACGGCGGTGCGCGTGGAGGCCGGCCGGTTCGGCTTCTCGGAGGCCTCCTTCTGCGGTGGCGCGACCACGTGCCGGCAGGTGCCGCAGAGCGACGGCACGGTCGTCCACGAGGCCGAGTACGACGAAGGCGGCCCCGACGTCGCACGGGCGCAGGTCGCCAGGGTGTACCAGAGCGGGTTCGTCGTGCGCATGTCGAGCCACAACTACAACCCGTCGACGCAGGCCGGTCTCCGGCAGACGGTGCCGGTGCGCGTGGGGGTGCTCACAACGCTCGTCACGGACCCCGCGGTCGCCTGGCAGTGAGGTCGGCGTGCACTAGCCTGGCGGCGTGAGCAAGCCGCGCATCGCCAACGTCCTCGCAGGTCGCTACGCCTCCACATCGCTCGCGACGCTGTGGTCGGCCGAGCACAAGATCGTGCTGGAACGCCAGCTCTGGCTCGCGGTGCTGCGCGCCCAGGCCGCCGCCGGCATCGACGTGCCGGAGACCGCGGTCGCCGACTACGAGCGCGTGCTGGAGCAGGTCGACCTCGAGTCGATCGCGGCGCGCGAGCGGGTGACGCGGCACGACGTGAAGGCGCGCATCGAGGAGTTCAACGCGCTCGCGGGCCACGAGCAGGTCCACAAGGGCATGACCTCGCGCGACCTGACCGAGAACGTCGAGCAGCTGCAGGTGCTGCGCTCGCTCGAGCTGGTCCGGTCCAAGGCCGCCGCCGTGCTGGGCCGCCTCGCGCGCCTGGCCGCCGAGCACTCCGACCTCGTGATGGCCGGTCGTTCGCACAACGTGGCCGCGCAGGCCACGACGCTGGGCAAGCGCTTCGCCACCGGCGCCGACGAGCTGCTGGTCGCGTTCTCCCGCCTCGACGAGCTGATCTCGCGCTACCCGTTGCGCGGCATCAAGGGCCCGGTCGGCACCGCCCAGGACATGCTCGACCTGCTCGGCACCCCGGAGAAGCTGCAAGAGCTGGAGGAGACCGTCGCCGGGCACCTCGGCTTCGAGCGCGTGCTCACCAGCGTCGGCCAGGTGTACCCGCGCTCGCTCGACTTCGACGTCGTCTCGACGCTGGTGCAGCTCGCGGCGGCGCCGTCGTCGGTCGCGAAGACGATCCGGCTGATGGCGGGCCACGAGCTGGTGACCGAGGGCTTCAAGCCCGGCCAGGTCGGCTCCAGTGCCATGCCGCACAAGATGAACACCCGCTCGTGCGAGCGCGTGAACGGCTTCGCGGTGATCCTGCGCGGCTACCTGTCCATGGTCGGCGAGCTGGCGGGCGACCAGTGGAACGAGGGCGACGTGTCGTGCTCGGTGGTCCGCCGGGTCGCGCTGCCCGACGCGTTCTTCGCGTTCGACGGGCTGCTGGAGACGTTCCTGACCGTGCTCGACGAGTTCGGTGCGTACCCGGCCGTGGTTGCCCGCGAGCTGGACCGCTACCTGCCGTTCCTCGGCACGACGAAGGTGCTGATGGCGGCGGTGCGCGCGGGCGTCGGCCGGGAGACCGCGCACGAGGCCATCAAGGAGAACGCGGTGGCCGTGGCGCTCGCGATGCGCGAGCAGGGCCTCGCGGAGAACGACCTGCTGGACCGCCTGGCCGCCGACGAGCGCCTGCCGCTCGACCGCGCCGCGCTCGACGCGCTGCTGGCCGACCGCCTGTCGTTCACCGGCGTGGCGTCGGCGCAGGTCGCCTCCGTCGTCGAGCAGGTCGCCGCGGTCGTCGACAAGTACCCGGCCTACGAACCGGAGCCCATTCTGTGATCGTCTCCGGCCTGCACGTCTATCCGGTGAAGGGGTGCGGCGGGTACTCCGTCGCCTCCTCGCCCGTCGACCTCACCGGGTTGCGGGGCGACCGGATGCTGATGCTGGTCGACGACGACGGCGTGTTCCTGTCGCAGCGCAAGATGCCGGCGATGGCCGCGCTGCGACCGTCCCTCGTGGACTCCTCGCTCGTGATCGGCGGCGAGTCGTTCCCTGTCGTCGTCGAGGGACAACGGGTTCCGGTCGTCGTGCACAAGTGGCAGGGCTCCGGGATCGACCAGGGCGACGCGGTCGCCGCGTACTTCTCCGACGCGCTGGGGAAGTCCGTGCGGCTCGTGCGGACGCCGCCGGACCTGCACCGGGAGTCCGCCGGCCTGACCACGGGCCTGGTCGGGTACGCGGACGCGCACGCGGTGCTGGTGACCTCGCTGTCCTCTTTGGACGGCCTGAACGAGCGGATCCTGGAACGCGGCGGGGAGCCGGTGCCGATGAACCGCTTCCGCCCCAACGTCGTCGTGTCCGGCTGGCCGGAACCGCACACCGAGGACCGGGTGCGGTGCGCGGTGATCGGCGACGTGGAACTGGGCTACGCCAAGGACTGCGTGCGGTGCGCCGTGCCGATGGTGGACCAGGAGACCGGTCTGCGCGACGGCCCGGAACCGACCAGGACGCTCGCGACCTACCGGCGTGACCCGGACGGCGGCGTGACCTTCGGGATGAAGGCGGCCGTCGTCGCCACCGGCACCGTCGCGGTGGGCGACAAGATCGACGTGCTGGAGTGGGCCCCGGCCTCCTGAGCGCTTCCCGGGGCGCTTCCTAGGCCTTCTGCCAGCGCAGGCGGTCGCCGCGCTGCGGGTCTTTGCGGCACACCAGCGGTTCGTTGAGCAGGCCGATGCCGCGGGCGCCCTCGGGATCGCACGTCGCGCCCTCGTTGACGAGCAGGCCCCGTTGCGTGGACTCGGTCGTCGTCGGCGGCTGCTGCACGGGCGGGGCGCTCTGGACGGGCGGCGGTTTCGGCTGCGTGGTCCGGGTGGTGGACGTCGTCGTGGCCGAGGTGGTGGTCTGGACCGTGATCTCGGCGAGGTCCGGGGTCGGCACGATGCTGACCGACTGGGTGCCGCTCGTGCTCGGCGCACCCGACGGAGGTGTGGAGGACACGGGGCTCGAGTCGAAGCTCCACCCGACGATGCCCAGCACGACGAGCAGTCCCGCGCTGATCAGCACGGGGATCCACAGCGACTTTCGGGTGAACACGGGTGCACTGTAGGTGTCTTTGTCCCAGGTTTGTAGTAGTGCGGGGTGTGCATCGTCGACCGGTGTATTCCCACGTAGGCTGACCGCCGTGCCCACGCTCGCTGATTACCAGCACGTCGCCCGCGGCAAGGTTCGCGATCTGTACGACGTCGACGACGAGCTGCTGCTGTTCGTCGCGTCCGACCGCATCTCGGCCTACGACCACGTCCTGAGCTCGGAGATCCCCGACAAGGGCCGTGTGCTCACCGCGATGAGCGTGTTCTGGTTCGAGCGGCTCACCCCGAACCACCTGGTCTCCTGCGACGACCCGCGCATCCCCGCCGAGGTCCGCGGCCGGGCGCTGCTGGTGCGCAAGCTGCAGATGGTCGACGTCGAGTGCGTCGCGCGCGGGTACCTGACGGGCTCCGGCATGGCCGACTACACGGCGACCGGCGCGGTGTGCGGGATCGAGCTGCCCGCCGGGCTGGTCGAGGCGTCCGAGCTGGACCCGCCGATCTTCACGCCCGCGTCGAAGGCCGAGCTGGGCGCGCACGACGAGAACGTGTCGTTCGAGGTCATCGCGGAGAAGCACGGCGTCGAGCTGGCGTCGAAGCTGCGCGACCGCACGATCGAGCTGTACAGCGAGGCGCGCGCGTACGCGTTGACGCGCGGCCTGATCCTGGCGGACACGAAGTTCGAGTTCGGGCTCTCCCCGGACGGCGAGCTGATCCTCGCGGACGAGGTCTTCACGCCGGACTCGTCACGCTACTGGCCGGCCGAGGGCTACGAGCCCGGTCGCGTGCAGCCGTCGTTCGACAAGCAGTACGTGCGCGACTGGCTGACGTCGCCCGCCTCGGGCTGGGACCGCAAGAGCGACACCCCGCCGCCCGCGCTGCCCGCCGAGGTCGTCGCGGCCACGCGGGCGCGGTACGTGGAGGCCTACGAGAAGCTCACGGGCCGGGCTTTCGCTGACTGGCTCGCGTGAGTTAGCTCTGCTTTCACGCGGATGTCACCACGGCGTGGCGCACTCATTGCGTGCACTCACAGCTCGTGGTCTCACTGTCCGGCATCGGTCCGCAGACACTCGACCGATGCGCTGATCTCGCCGCGGCCCTCGGCCCGCGGCAGGTGCCGTTGTCCCTGCTCGTGATCCCCCGCGAGCTGGGCAGGGCGCAGGACTGGGTGCGGCACCGCGCCGCGCTCGGCGACGCCGTCGTGCTGCACGGCCTCGGCCAACGGCGGCTGCCCGCCTACGAAGCGGGGCTGCTGCTGACGGGCGCGCGTGTGCAGATGGAAGCCATCGGGCTCACCGCGGACACGTTCGCCCCACGGCGTTGCGTGGCGTCGCCCGGCACGTTGATCGCGCTGGCCAAGCACAAGTTCACCCGGTGCGCCGACGCGCTGGCCGTCCGCGAGGTCGGCAGCGGCCTGGCGACGCTCGGGCGCCTGCACGCGCTGACCGAGCGCACCAGCTTCGGCGAGCTGCGGTCGTTGGCGCTGGTCTACGCCACGGCTCGATCCGCCCGCCGCGGTGGTCTGACCCGGGTCACCGTGGACGCCCGCGACCTGCACCGGCCCGGTGCGCGGCAGGCCGTGCTCGACGCCGTGGACATCGCGCTCGCCCACGCCGCCGAGCCCACCACCTACGTCAGACTGCCGTCGCCTCGCCAGGCTTCAGCTGCCTGACCTCGGTGCCCTCCGGCTTCAGCATCTCGAAGAACCGGGTCGCCATCCCGACGCTCGCGAGCGTCTTCTCGTGGATCGGCACGGCGACCCGCGGCTTCACGGCGCGCAGGAAGTCGACGGCCTCGCCGGTGCGCAGCCACGGCGCGCCGGCGGGCACGCCGAGCACGTCGACGTCCTCGTCCGGCACGAACAGCGAGTCGCCGGGGTGGTAGAACGCGCCGTCGCCGATCACGTACCCGGCGTTCGGGACGACCGGGATGTCCTCGTGGATCAGCGCGTGCCGGCCGCCGACGGCCTTGACCGCCAGCTCGCCGATCTTGAACACGTCACCCGGCCTCGCGACCGTCGGGTTCTCGACGTCGGGCACCGTGCCCTCGTCGACGATCAGCTGGGCCTGCGGGTTCGCCTCGAGCAGCGCCGGCAGCCGTTCGGGGTCGATGTGGTCGAAGTGCTGGTGCGTGATCAGCACCGCGTCCAGGTCCGTGAGGTCCTCGAAGCCCGCGGAGAACGTGCCGGGGTCGATCAGGATGCGCGTCGCCCCCGAGTCCAGAAGCACGCAGGCATGACCGAAATGGACAAGTTGCACAGAATCCTCCATTACCGACGTTTGGCGGGCTGACACGGTCAGGTGACGTCGGAAGTATCAAAGGGCATGAGGAAAACCCTGCAACTCCTCACGGCACTGGCACTCGCCCTGCCGATGACGACCTTTGTCCCTGCTACCACCACCTCTACACCTGCTCAGGCCTCGTCGCCGCAGTCCCAGGAAATCGGCACCGAGGAATCCGTCTCGGTCCGCGTGGGTGGTCCGGTTCGGTCGACCTCGATCGAACGACCGGGATCCGGATACGTGAAACTGCATTTCACGGACCTGCGGATTCTTCCGGGTGACGTGCTCACGGTGTCGAACCCTGACGGCACCGAGAAGTACACGTACACCCGTGACCTGCGTTCCTCGCTGACGGCGACTCCCGACTCGACCGGCTTCTGGGCCATGTCGATCACCGGCTCCACCGCGGTGGTCTCGGTGACCAACCCGCTGTCGCGCGTCCGGGTCGACAAACTGACCCGCGGCTACACCGAGGCGGAGATGTCCGCGCAGCCGTCCGTGAAGAGCATCTGCGGCACGAACGACTACAAGGACGCGGTCTGCTACCAGTCGAGCAACCCGACCGAGTTCGGCAAGACCGCGTCCGTGGCGAAGCTGCTGCGCAACGGCAGCTCGCTGTGCACGGCGTGGCGCGTCGGCCCGAACAACCGCATGCTGACCAACAACCACTGCTTCACCAGCGTCAGCGGCATCGAGGTGTGGTTCAACTACCAGTGCCCGACCTGCGGCGGCACGGCTTCGGCCACCGTCACGAAGGTGCTGGCGTCCCAGGTCCTCAAGACCGACGCACCGCTCGACTACACCCTCTTCTCCGTGAACAACTTCGCGGCCATCAGCTCGTTCGGCTACCTCGAGCTGGACGCGCGCGTTCCGGACGTGGGTGAGGAGATGTACGTCATCGGCCACCCGGCCGGGAAGCTCAAGAAGCTGTCGTTGCGCGACACGCAGAACGGCAGCGGCTACTGCATCGTGCGAGCGGTGCGCGTGGCCGGCAACGTGTCGCAGTCCGACATCAGCTACATGTGCGACACCGAAGGCGGCTCGTCCGGTTCGCCGGTCCTGTCGAGGCGCACGCACAAGGTGATCGGGCTCCACCACTTCGGCGGCTGCCCGAACCAGGGCGTGCGCATCGACCTCGTCGCCGCGCAGATCAGCTCACTGCTGTAAGGATCTCCTGCTCCTCCTGCTCGCTGAGCCCCGCCTTGCGGGGCCGGTCGAGCCCGAGGCCGCGCTCGTACTCCAGCGAGTCGAGCGCGGTCTCGGCCACCGGGCGCGGCTTGAGCCCGTTGGCCAGCGCGGTGCTCGCGTCCCGCCCGACCATCCCGGCCCACGCCTTGGGCAGCCACAACGGCAACGACCGCGGCCCGGCCCACGGGTTGATCTCCAGCTGCTTCAGGACGTCCTCGCTGACCGGCACCAGCTGCGTTCCCGCCGGCGCCGTGGCCCCCGCGATCTCGCCGATGGCCATCTGGAACGGCATGACCGGCCCGGTCGAGTCGTACGTGCCGGTGACGCGCTGCTCAGCGGCGAACACGATCCACTGCGCCAGATCCCGCACGTCGATGTGCTGGAACCCCAGGTCGGGGCTGTCCGGCACGACCACCCGGCCGCCCCGGGACATCCGCGCGGGCCAGTAGCCGAACCGGTCGCTGGGGTCGTCCGGCCCGGTGATGAGCCCCGCGCGGACGATGAACTCCCTGCCCCTGACGGCGTCGTTCACGGCGTTCTCGCTGGCCACCTTGACCCCGCCGTACCGCTCGGCGGTGAACTCGGCGTCCGGGTCGTCCTCGAGCGCAGGCAGGAGCTCGTTCGTCGCGTGGTCGGCGTAGACCGAGATGCTGGACACGAACGTCCAGTGCGGTGTCGTGTCGCCGAACGCCTGGAGTGCCTCGCGCACCCAGTCGACCGAGTACTTCGAGACGTCGATGACGGCGTCGAACCGCTCGTCCGCGATCTGGTCGTACGCGCCGGGCTGGTCGCGGTCGATCGGGATCAGGCGCGCGCCGTCCGGGACGGTGCCGGAGGTGCCTCGCGCGCCGCAGAGGACTTCGTGGCCCCGGCGGACCGCCTCCGCCGTGACGGCCTTGCTGAGGAACACGGTTCCGCCGAGCACCAGGATCTTCATGATCCCAGCATCCGTCCGATCGGGGCGGGGTGCCACCGCGATCCGCTGTCGGCGGAATAGCTCGTTCTGATGGATCCGGTGAAGATTCGTTCGGACCCGGCCGATGAACGTTCCGTGAGTCTGCACGCCTTCGTCGACGAGTCGCGGCGAAACAACACGTACCTGCTGGCCGTCGCGCTGGTATCGCCAGGCGAACTGGCCAGGTTCCGCAAGTTCCTCCGCTGCATGCTGATGCCGGGGCAGCACGAGTTGCATTGCAAGAAGGAGACGTCCAGTCGGCGAAGGCTGATCGCATCGCGGCTGGTTGCCGAGCGGGTCTCCGTGCGCCTCTACACCCGGAGATGTGACCTGGGAGACGAGGCAGCCAGGCAGAGGTGTCTCGAGAGCCTGGTCGCAGACCTGCTGAAGGTCGGCGCGCACCGGCTCGTTCTCGACTCCCGCGACCAGCGCGACCGCCTCGACGCTCGGACGATCCACGCAGCACTGGGCCCCGGCGCCCCGTCGTTCCACCTGGTCTACGAGCACCGCCGCAGCAGCAGCGAAGAGCTTCTGTGGATCGCGGACGTCGTGGCCTGGTGCTACGGGTCCGGCGGTGAATGGCGGGAACGGGTGTTGCCGGTCGTCGAGTCGATCGTCGACCTCGACTGCCCCAGATAGCGCAATACCCAGCCGCCGACCGTCCGGACGTGGGCTGGGTACACTTCCTCGGCCTACAGGGCCTTGGCGATATCCACACTACCAAACAGTGTCGCCAGTACAAGCGAGTTCACCCGATGGTGAGGCTGCCCGAATATGTGCTGCCCAACACCTGTCGAGTTGATGAACACCCAGGTCAGGTAGGCTCTCCGGGTACCGCCAGCCCCCTCAAACCCGGGAGCAGTCTGTCGTGGCCCGAGTCGTCGTCGACGTCATGCCGAAGCCCGAAATTCTCGACCCGCAAGGCCAGGCGGTGGCGAACGCGCTGCCGCGTCTTGGCTTCGACGGCATCACCGCCGTCCGCCAGGGCAAGCACTTCGAGCTGGAGGTCGCCGACGACGTCGACGACGCCACGCTCGCCAAGATCGCTGAGACCTTCCTCGCGAACCCCGTGATCGAGGACTGGACCGTGCGCAGGGTCGAGGCATGAGGGTCGGTGTCATCACCTTCCCCGGCACCCTCGACGACGTCGACGCGCAGCGTGCCGTGCGGTACGCCGACGGGGAGGCCGTGCCGCTCTGGCACGGCGACCACGACCTGAAGGGCGTTGACGCGGTCATCGTGCCCGGCGGGTTCTCCTACGGCGACTACCTGCGTTGTGGTGCCATCGCGCGGTTCGCGCCGGTCATGCAGGAAGTGATCGAGGCCGCGAACAAGGGGATGCCGGTCCTGGGCATCTGCAACGGCTTCCAGATCCTCGCCGAGGCCCACCTGCTGCCGGGCGCGCTCGTCCGCAACAGCGGTCTGCACTTCGTGTGCCGCGACCAGTGGCTGAAAGTCGAGAACAACAGCACCTCCTGGACCACCAGGTACGACCTGAACGCCGAGATCCTCGTGCCGTTGAAGTCCGGCGAGGGCGGTTACCAGGCGAACGAGGACACGCTGAAGGAACTGGAGGACGACAACAGGATCGTCTTCCGGTACGTCGGCGAGAACCCCAACGGCAGTCGGAACAACATCGCCGGCATCACCAACGCCAGGGGCAACGTCGTCGGCCTCATGCCGCACCCCGAGCACGCCATCGACGCGCTCACCGGCCCGACCGACGACGGACTGGGCATGTTCCTGTCCCTGCTGGACTCGGTGGTGAAGGCATGACCGTGGACACCGTCAAGAACGCCGAGAGCACGCCCGAGCAGGACCAGCCCTACAAGGAGCTGGGCCTCAAGGACGACGAGTACGCGCGCATCAAGGAGATCCTGAAGCGCCGCCCGACCGACGCCGAGCTGGCGATGTACTCGGTCATGTGGAGCGAGCACTGCTCCTACAAGTCGTCCAAGGTGCACCTCAAGTACTTCGGCGAGACCACGACCGACGAGATGCGCTCCAAGATGCTCGCGGGCATCGGCGAGAACGCGGGCGTCGTCGACATCGGCGACGGCTGGGCCGTCACGTTCAAGGTCGAGAGCCACAACCACCCGTCGTACGTCGAGCCCTACCAGGGTGCGGCCACTGGGGTCGGCGGCATCGTGCGCGACATCCTCGCGATGGGCGCCCGGCCGCTCGCCGTCATGGACCCGCTGCGCTTCGGCAAGCCGGACGCGGCGGACACGCGCCGGGTGCTGCCCGGCATCGTCGCGGGTGTCGGCGGCTACGGGAACTGCCTCGGCCTGCCGAACATCGGCGGCGAGGTCGTGTTCGACGAGTCCTACCAGGGCAACCCGCTGGTCAACGCGCTGTGCGTCGGTGCGATGAAGGTCGAGGACCTGCACCTCGCGCACGCGTCCGGTGCGGGCAACAAGGTCATCCTCTACGGCGCGCGCACCGGCCTCGACGGCATCGGTGGCGTCAGCGTGCTGGCGAGCGAGACGTTCGACGACACCGCCGGCAAGCGCAAGAAGCTGCCGAGCGTGCAGGTCGGCGACCCGTTCACCGAGAAGGTGCTGATCGAGTGCTCGCTCGAGCTCTTCGAGAAGGGCATCGTCGTCGGCATCCAGGACCTCGGCGGCGCGGGCCTGTCCTGCGCGACGAGCGAGCTGGCGTCCGCCGGTGACGGTGGCATGCACGTCTACCTGGAGCGGGTGCCGCTGCGGGCGACGGGCATGACCCCGGCGGAGATCCTCTCCAGCGAGTCCCAGGAACGCATGTGCGCGGTGGTCGAGCCGGCCAACGTCGAGGCGTTCATGGCGGTCTGCGAGAAGTGGGACGTCATCGCCACCGAGATCGGTGAGGTGACGGAAGGCGACCGCCTGGTCATCACGTACCACGACGAGGTCGTCGTGGACGTGCCGCCGCGCACCGTCGCCCACGAGGGCCCGGTCTACAACCGGCCGATCGAGCGCCCCGCCGACCAGGACGAGCTGCAGGCGAACACGCCGGACAGCCTGCCGAAGCCGGCGCGCGACGAGCTGCTCGCGCTGATCAAGTCGCAGGCGGCCAGCCCCAACCTGGCCTCCAAGCGCTGGGTCACCCAGCAGTACGACCGCTACGTCCGCGGCGGCACGGTCCTCGCGCAGCCCAGCGACGGCGGCATGATCCGCATCGGCGAGGAGACGCACCGTGGTGTCGCCCTCTCGACCGACTGCAACGGCCGCTACACCAAGCTCGACCCGTACGAGGGCGCGAGGCTGGCGCTGGCCGAGGCCTACCGCAACGTCAGCAGCACCGGTGCCACGCCGGTCGCCGTCACCAACTGCCTCAACTTCGGCTCGCCGGAGGACCCGGCGGTCATGTGGCAGTTCGAGCAGGCCGTGAAGGGCCTCGCGGACGGCTGCGCGGAGCTCGGCATCCCGGTGACCGGCGGCAACGTCAGCTTCTACAACCAGACCGGCTCCACGGCGATCCTGCCGACGCCGGTCGTGGGCGTGCTCGGCGTCATCGACGACGTGCGGCGCCGCATCCCCACCGGGATCGGGGCCGAGGCCGGCGAGACGCTGCTGCTGCTCGGCGAGACCAAGGCCGAGTTCGGCGGGTCGGAGTGGGCGCACGTCGTCCACGGCCACCTCGGCGGTCTGCCGCCGAAGGCCGACCTGCAGCGCGAGAAGCTGCTCGGCGAGGTCCTCGTCGCGGGCTCCCGCGACGGCATGGTCTCCGCCGCGCACGACCTCGCCGAGGGCGGCTTGGCCCAGGCGCTGGTCGAGACGTGCCTGATCGGTGAGACGGGTGCGCGGGTCTTCCTCGAGGGCGACCTGTTCACCGAGCTGTTCAGCGAGTCCGCCGGTCGCGTGCTGGTCGCCGTGCCGCGGACCGAGGAGCAGCGCTTCACCGACATGTGCACCGCGCGCGCTCTGCCGTGGCGCAAGGTCGGCGTCGTCGACCCGGAGTCGAACGCCCTGGAGATCCAGGACCTCGGCGAGCTCCCGCTCGACGAGCTGCGCGAGGCCTGGGAGGGCACCCTCCCGGCGCTGTTCGACTAGGAACGAGAAGAAGGGCCTCGTCGGGAGACGGGGCCCTTCTCAGCTCGCGGCGACGCGCTGGAGCTGCTCGAACACGCCGTTGAACAGGTTCTGGTCGCCGGGGAAGTACCCGGCCGCCTGCCACTGCCAGATCGTGTGGAAGTCGAACCCGGCCGGCAGCGGCCCGACCTCGGAGCTGTAGCGCGCGATCCACAGCGGGTTGTCGTCGCCGAACTTCATCGAGCCGCCGACGCACTTGTTCCACCAGCTCGTGGACGTGTAGATCATCGGATGGCGGCCCGTGCGCGCGAACACCGTGTCGCTGAACGCCTTGACCCACGCGGTCATCGCCGCCTGGTTCATGTTGTAACAGGTGTCGCCGTACGGGTTGTACTCCATGTCCAGCGCCGGCGGCAGCGTCTTGCCGTCGGGCGACCAGCCACCGCCGTTGGACACGAAGAAGTTCGCCTGCTCGGCGCCACCGGCCCAGTCGGGCAGCGCGAAGTGGTACGCGCCGCGGATCATGCCGATGTCGTGGGCGCCGTCGTACTGCTGGGTGAACTTGGGGTTGCGGTAGCCCGTGCCCTCGGTCGCCTTCACGTACGAGAACCGCGCGCCCTTGTCCCAGGCGGACCTCCAGTCGACGTCGCCCTGGTGGCTGCTGACGTCCATGCCGGGCACCTTGCCGGCTGTCGGAGGTGAGTCCTCTGCTGTTCGCAGGTCACCTGTGCCCTCGTGCTTGAGGATCTGCGAGCCTGCCGTGTGGTCCGCGGAACCCTCTGGCAAGGGCTCCGCGGACGCGGGGGCGGGAGTCAGTCCGGTGACGATCGCAACGATGCTGATCAAGGTCCGCATGGACTAGATCGTCCGACCATTCGGACCAATTTTCCACCAGGGTCACCCGTCCAGGCGGGTCAGCTCCTCGGCGGTCAACTCCACGTGCGTGGCGGCGGCGGAATCGGTGATGCTCGCCGGTCGAGAAGCACCCGGAATGGGGACTACCACTTCCGACTTGGCCAGCATCCACGCCAGGCACACCTGGTGCGCGCTCACGCCGTGGGCGTCACCGACCTCCTTGAACGGACCCGCGAGCTTCCCCGCCTTGCCGATGCCGCCGAACGGGCTCCACGGCAGGAACGCGATGCCGAGCTTGTCGCACAGCTCCAGCTCCGGCTCGCTCGACCGGAACGACGGCGAGAACTGGTTCTGCACGGCCGTGAGCCGGCCGCCCAGGATCTCGTTGGCCTGCGAGATCTCGTCGGGGTTGAAGTTCGAGACGCCGGCGTAGCGGATCTTGCCGTTGTCCAGCAGCTCGGCCAGCGCGCCGACCGACTCGGCGATCGGCGTCTTCGGGTCCGGCCGGTGGAACTGGTACAGGAAGATCTGGTCGACGCCGAGCCGCCGCAACGACGCGTCGACGGCCTGTCGCAGGTACTCCGGCCGGCCGTCGCGGCCCCAGCCGCCGCCGGGCTCGCGGGTGTGACCGCCCTTGGTGGCGACGAACACCTCTTCCGAGCGCCCCTGGAGCGCCTCGGCGATCAGCTCCTCGTTGTGGCCGAAGTCGCTGTCGTCGAGCGAGTAGGCGTCCGCGGTGTCGATGAAGGTCACGCCCGCGTCGAGCGCGGCGTGGATGGTCTCGATCGACCGCGCCCGGTCCGGCCTTCCCTCGATGGACATGGGCATGCCGCCCAGGCCGATGGCGCTGACTTCGGTGTCCCCGATACGACGCTTCTGCATGCCAACCACTCTGGACCCTTCCGATTAAGCTGTCCAACGCAAGGATGTGATCTGATTCAGCAGCTTGGGTGATGAATCATGGAGCTCAGACAGCTCGAGTACTTCCTCGCGGTCGCCGAGGAGTGCCACTTCACGCGGGCGGCGAAACGCATGCACGTCGCCCAGTCGGGCCTGTCCGCGTCGATCCGCGCGCTGGAGGTGGAGCTCGGCGCGCCGCTGTTCCTGCGCACGACCCGGCAGGTCGAGCTGACCCAGGCCGGCCGGGCGCTGCTGCCCGAGGCACGCCGGGCGCTGGGCAGCATCGAGTCCGCCAAGGACGCCGTCGCCGCTGTGCAAGGACTGCTGCGCGGCACGTTGTCGGTCGGCAGCCTGCAGTGCCTGCACGTGGTGCACCTGCCCGCGGTGCTGGCGCGGTTCCACGAGCTGCACCCCGGCGTCGAGCTGCGGATGCGCCAGTCCGGCAACGCCGAGCTGGTCGAGGAGGTTCGCGCCGGTCGCCTCGACCTCGCGTTCGTCACGCGCCAGCCGAGGATCGCCGACGACCTGCGGGTGTCCGCCGTGGCCGGTGAGCCGCTCGTGCTGGCGTGCGCACCGGGCAGCCCGTTCGCCGCGAGGGAGTCCGTCGAGCTCGGTGAGCTGCGCGGACAGTCGTTCGTCGACTTCAACGCCGACTGGGGCACGCGCGACGAGGCCGACCGCGCCCTCGCCGCCGCCGGGGTCGAACGACGCGTCGCGGTCGAGGTCAACGACGTCCACTCGCTCCTGGACTTCGTCGCCTTCGGGCTCGGCGTCGCGCTAGTCCCGCAGTCCTTCGCCCTGAAGACCGACCGGGTGCACTTCGTCGGGCTTCGCGGGGACGTTCCGGTCGCCGAGACCGTCGTCGTCACGGGCGGCACGGTCGGCGCCGCCGCGAGCGTCCTGCTCGACATGGTCGGGCAGGCCAAGGCCGGCCGCCTCCGTGCTGCCGGTTAGCCGCCACCCGGTGGCCGGCCGGCGGAACTCGGTCTTCGGCAGCACCGTCAGCTCGCCGAACTGGTCGGCGGGCGGCTCGTTCGACGGGTGGAAGAACCGGCCGACCGCGGCGGGGCCGAAGTGCGGGGTGCCCAGCTCGACCTGACCCGCGAAGGTGACCTCCTGGAACGAGATGCCGCCCTCGAACTTGCCGCCGGCGAGCTGCAGCCTGCCGTGGAACGCGCCGCCGGAGAACAGCGCGACGCTCTGCACGTGCAGGTTCCGCAGGTTCGTGATGCCGTAGAACTGCGCGCGCCTGGCCACGAACCGGTTGACGTGCCTTCCGTCCAGCGAGAAGTACTCCAGCGTCGCGCCGGTGAGGTCGAGGTCCAGGTGGTCGTGCTCGGTGCGGTCGCCCCACGACAGCGTGTCCCTGATCAGCCGTTGCGCGGTGAGCCGCACCTGGTGCTCCAGCCGGATCTCCTGGTCCACCTCCAGGAACACCTGGTCGGGGTCCTCCGGCTTCGCCTCGTGCGCGGGGTGCGTGAACGGCCGGCGGAGGTAGGCGCAGAGGACGTCGACCACCGTCTGCCGGTACCGGGGCGTGGACTTCGCGAGCCACGCCAGCGCGTGCATCGCGCCCACTCGCACCTGGTCGGCCTCGTTGCCCAGCATCTCGACGGACCGGGCGAACCGCTCGTCGGCGACCTTCTCGCTCTCCAGGCCGTGCCGGGCCTCCTCCGTGCGGCGCCTCTTGTCGTTGAGCCACAACGCGTACAGGGCGACGATCGCACCGCCCGCGACGCCCGAGGTCTTCACGATCTCCACCGGTGGCGCCTTCACGAGCACCAGCACCACCGCCGTGGCCGCCGTCGTGAGGAGCGCGGCGAGCACCGCCATCAGCCAAGGTGCGCGCACGTCAGTTCCTCCACGCTTCGGGCAGATCGGGCTCCACCGCGAACGTACAGCCGTCCGCCTTCACCTCGGCCCACTCCGAGTTCGCGAACTTGGTCTCACCGCCGAACTTCGTGTCCGTGAACACCGCGAGCCCGGTCGAGCGGAACCGGCTGAACCACGCCCTGCCGCGGATCTCCGTGTGGTGCACGTGGAACCGGCCGTTCGCCTCGGCCTCGGTGACGTAGAAGTGGCCGTGGACCACCATGTGGTGGAACGAGTTGGAGTCCTCGAAGCGCGCGACCCGCATGTACAGGTCGCCGACCTGCCGGTACGACAGGTCCATGAACTCCAGGTGCGCCTTGGTGAGGTTGAGGTCGTAGAGCGGCGGGTTCTTCTCGTCCAGGCGCGGCAGCAGGTCCTCGATCAGCCGCTGGGCGGTGAGCCGGACCTCCAGCTCGATCTCCGTCGCGTCCACGTCGGTTCGCGACTTCTTGAACGGGCGGCGCAGGTAGGCGCAGAGGATGTCGAGGACGGTCTGCGTGTACTCGACCCGCGACTTCGCGAGGCCGGCCAGCGCGTGCATCGCGCCCACCCGCACCTGCGCCGTCTCGTGACCCAGCAGCTCCACGGCACGCGCGAACCGTTCGTCGGCCACGCGGGACCGGTCGTGCTCGATGCGCTGGCTCTCGAGCTCCTGGCGGGCCTCCTCGACCTTGCGCCGCCGGTCGTTCAGCCACAGCGCGTACAGGGCGACGATCGCACCGCCCGCGAGACCGCCGGTCTTGATCGCCTCGTGCTTCGGCGCGCCGGGGTCGACCAGCAGCAGCACGCCGCCGACCAGCAGGAACGCACCGATCGAGGCGACGATGGTCGACAGCAGCAAACTTTTCCTCACGAGCCCGGCATTCTGCCAAGCGGCGGGTGCATGATGGGTCGGAACGGGTGCGAACGGGGTGAGAGGGTGGATCGGCCGAACTGGGCGCCGGGGGACATCGACCTGGAGCGGCCCAGCGTCGCGCGCGTCTACGACTGCTGGCTGGGCGGCGCGCACAACTTCGCCGCCGACCGCGCCGTCGCGCAGAAGACCCTGGCGGCCATGCCCGGCCTGCGCGGCGTCGTCCTCAACCACCGCGCGTTCCTGCGCAGGGCCGTGCGGTACCTGCTCGGGCAGGGCGTCCGGCAGTTCCTCGACCTCGGCTCCGGCATCCCGACCGTCGGCAACGTGCACGAGATCGCCCAGCACGCCGACCCCGAGGCGCGGGTCGTCTACGTCGACGTCGACCCGGTCGCCGTCGCGCACAGCCGGTCGCTGCTCGACGGCAACGGCCGGGTCGGCGTCCTGCAGGCCGACATCCGCGACTTCGAGGACGTGCTGACCTCGCCGGAGGTCGACAAGCACCTCGACCTCGACGAGCCCGTCGCCGTGCTGATGATCGCCCTGCTGCACTTCGTGTCCGACAAGGAGGACCCGTGGGCGGTCGTCGGCGGCTACCGCGACCGGCTCGCTCCCGGCAGCTTCCTCGCCCTCTCCCAGGCGGGCTACGAGGGCGACGAGGAACCGGCCGACTCGCGCGAGGCCAGAAAGATCTACGACACGCGCGTCGCGCCGACGACGTTGCGCGACCAGGCCCAGCTCACCCGCCTGTTCGACGGGTTCTCGCTGGTGGAGCCCGGTGTGGTGCGCGTACCCGCGTGGCGGCCGGAGTCGCCGGACGACCCGGACGCGGCAGGCAAACGTTTTCCCGGGTTCGCCGCGCTGGGCAGGAAGGCTTGAAGGTGACTGCGGAGGGCGACCGGCCGTATGCTGCGCGTTCGTGGCGTTAGGGCCGAGACGATGAGCGAACGGGTTGACCAGCGAGTGCGCGATGACCGCTCTCCTTTGGATCCGGCCGTTTTGGCCGGTGCCGAGGCGTTCGCACGCAGCTGGGCGACGGCCGTCATCGGGTCGAGCTACGTCCCGATGACCAGGGCCGAGGTCGCGCAGCACCTGCAGGACCTCACCGAGCTGCTCGTCGAGGCGCTCTTCGCGAGCCCGTTCCGCACCGCCCCCGGCTACGAGATCGGCTCCAAGCTGGTCGACGCCCACTTCACCGGCACCGACACGCTCGGCCGCACCATCCAGCTGCTCGGCGACGACCTGCTGTCCGAGCTGGGCTTCCCCGGCGACGAACGGCTGCAGTCCCGCCTGGCGGCCCTGCAGGGCTCGCTGTCCGCCGGCTACGCCCGCGCGTTGCGCGAACGCACGCTCGCCGAGCAGGAGGCCATCAGGGCGGCCGTGCTGGACGCCCGCGACCAGGCGGAGGCGATGCTGCGGGCGTCGGAGGCCCGGTTCCGCGCGATGTTCACCGAGGCCGCGATCGGGATCGGCATCGCCGACATCGACGGCCGGATCCTCGACGTCAACCAGGCCCTGCAGGACATGCTCGGCTTCACCGTCGACGAGATGCGCCAGTACAACGTGCGCGACCTCATGCACCCCGAGGACGCGGGCAGCGTGTGGCGGCTCTACGACCAGCTCATCGCGGGCGAGTGCGACCACTACCGCGCAGAGAAGCGCTTCCACCGGGCCGACGGCGAACAGGTGTGGACGCACCTGACGCTGTCGCTGGTCCGCGACGACCACGGCGAGCCGCAGTACCAGGTGGCGATGATCGAGGACGTCACCGACCGCCACCTGCTGCAGAACCGGCTGCGCTACCAGGCGCTGCACGACCCGCTGACCGGCCTGCCGAACCGGGCGCTGTTCCTCGAACGGCTCGGGCGCGTGTTCACCAACCGCGGCAAGCAGGCGCGGGCCGGCCTCTGCTACCTCGACCTGGACGGCTTCAAGGTCATCAACGACTCGCTCGGCCACGACACCGGCGACCAGCTGCTGGTCGAGGTCGGCCGTCGGCTCGACCACTCGGTGTCGGGCGAGGGCAAGCTCGTCGCCAGGATGGGCGGCGACGAGTTCGTGATCCTGGTCGAGGGCTCGTCCGGCGAGCAGGACATCGTCGACGTGGCGGCCCGCGTGCTGACCGAGCTGGAGGCCCCGATCCGGATCGCGGGGCACGAGCTGTCGGTGTCGGCGTCGATCGGCATCGTCGAACGGCAGCTGTCCGGCACGACGTCGGCCGACCTGATGCGCGACGCGGACATCACGCTGTACTGGGCGAAGGCGGACGGCAAGGCCCGCTGGGCGCTCTACGACCCGGAGCGCAACGCCAAGGAGGTCGCGCGGTTCACGCTGTCGGCCACCATGCCGCGGGCGCTGGAACGCGGCGAGTTCTACGTCGAGTACCAGCCCCTGGTGCGGCTGGAGGACTCCAAGGTCACCGGCGTCGAGGCACTCGTGCGCTGGCAGCACCCGGAGTTCGGGCGGCTCGCGCCGGACCGGTTCATCGAGCTGGCCGAGGAGACCGGCCTCATCGTGTCACTGGGCCGCTGGGTGCTGCAGAAGGCGTGCGAGGAGGCGCGGCGCTGGCTGGAGGAGTTCGGCGACGCGGCGCCGTTCGTGTCGGTGAACCTCGCCGTGCGCCAGTCCCGCGACCCCGAGCTGGTCCGCGACGTGAAGCGGATCCTCGACGAGTGCGGGCTCCCGCCGCACCACCTGCAGCTGGAGCTGACCGAGTCGGCGATCATGGGCACCGCCGACGAGCCGCTGGAAGCCTTGCGGGCGTTGTGCGACATGGGTGTGCGCATCGCGATCGACGACTTCGGCACCGGCTACTCGAACCTCGCCTACCTGAAGCACCTGCCCGTGCACGAGCTCAAGATCGCGGGCTCGTTCATGGAAGGGCTGAGGGCCGAGAACGAGGAGGACCCGGTCGACTCGCAGATCGTCGCGACGCTGGTCCAGCTCGCGCACGCGCTGTCGCTGGGCGTCACGGCCGAGGGCGTGGAGACGCCCGCACAGGCCGCCCGGCTGCTGCGGCTGGGCTGCGACACCGGGCAGGGCTGGTTCTTCGCGCGCCCCGGCCCGCCGGAGAACATCGACAGCCTGCTGCGTGGTGATCTCTGACCCGGGGAACACCCAGTGGCATGAAGCCACTGGCCCTGGTCGTGCTCCTGCTGGTCATGTCCGCCCCGGTGGCTCGCGCCGCCGCCGAGGTCGTTCCACTCCCGGCGGACAAACAGGCGTTCGGCACAGCCAGGTCCACCGCGAGCCCGGTGTGGTTCACGCTGGGACACCAGGGACTCTCCGAGATCTTCCACCCGGACCTCAGCACGCCCGCGACCCGCGAGACCCGGCTGCTGGTCGACGGGAAGCCCGGTGAGGCGGTCACCGAACCCGCCGACCCCCGGTCGTTGACGTTCCGGCAGCGGCTGCGCGGCGACGGGTGGCACGCCGAGATCCTTTACGTCACCGACCCGCAGCGCGCCGCCGTGCTGGCGGAGGTCGAGATCACCGCGCAGCGGCCCGTCCGGTTGTCGGTCGACCACGTGCCGATGAAGGGCGCGAGCGAGGTCGTCAGCACGTTGCCGTCGGAACCCGTCCGGCACGCCCGCGGCACGGTCGTCGTCGGGTTCGGCAAGGGCGTGGCGAAGGCCGCGCTGGACCGCGGGTTCGGTGTGGTGGCACGGGAGTACGCGCAGGGCTGGCACACGTACCTCGACGGGCTGAAGCGGCCCGGGTCCGCTGATCGCAGGCTCTACGACATGTCCGTGATGGTGCTCGCGGCGACCGAGGACAAGACCCATCCCGGTGCGTCGATCGCGTCGCCGAGCTTCCCGTGGGCCTTCGGCTCCGACCGCTCGCTGGCACCGGAACTGGGCCCGTACGCGCTGGTCTGGCCGCGCGACCTCTACCACGTGTCCACGGCCATGATCGCCGCCGGCGACCGCGGGTTCGCCCAGCGCGCACTGGACTTCATGCTGCGCGAACAGCAGCAGCCCGACGGCCACCTGCCGCAGAACACCCGCGTCGACGGCACCCCGGTGTGGACCAAGGTCCAGCTCGACCAGGTCGCCGCGCCCTTGCTGCTGGCCTGGCAGCTCGACCGCCGCGACCAGTCCACTGTGGACGCGCTGCGGCGCTCGGCCGACTACCTGGTGAGCTACCCGAACGCGCCGTTCAGCGAGCAGGAGCGGTGGGAGAACCAGGACGGCTGGTCGCCCGCCACGATCGCCTCGGCCGTCGCCGGGCTGGTGTGCTTCGCGGATCTGTTGCGGCGCAACGGGGAGAACGCCGACAGGTACCTCAGGATCGCCGACGAGTGGCAACGGCAGGTCGAGGGCTGGACGGCGACGACGACCGGGCCGTACGAGCCCAAGCCGTACTACCTGCGCGTCACCAAGGACGGCCAGCCCGATCTCGGCACGAAGTACGACCTCGGCGACAACAACCCGACGGACATCGACCAGCGCGCGGTCGTCGACCCGAGCTTCCTCGAACTGGTCAGGCTCGGCGTGAAGCGGGCGGACGACCCGGTCGTCGTGAACACCGTGCAGGTCGTGGACCAGCAGCTGAAGGAACAGGGCTACTGGCACCGGTTCACGCAGGACGGCTACGGCGAGACGGCCGACGGCAGGCCGTGGAACATCACCTGGCCGACGCCGACCCGCACGTACGGGCGGCTGTGGCCGTTGCTGACCGGCGAACGCGGCGAGTACGAGCTGCTCACCGGCGACAAGAGCAGCGCGGCGAAGCGACTGAAGGAGATCGCGGCCACCGCGAACAGCGGCCTCATGCTCCCCGAACAGGTGTGGAACGGCCGCGGCACCACCGCGGCCACCCCGCTGGCCTGGACGCACGCGCAGTACGTGCGGCTGGCGTGGTCGCTCGACGCGGGCCGTCCCGTGGAACGGCCCGACGTCGTCGCGAACCGGTATGCCCGCTAGCGCTTCGACACGTTGTGACCGGACAGTTCGACCACCGGCTGCGCGCCGCCGAGGTCGGACGTCCGGTACTCGGCCCGGATCGTCTCGGTCTCACCGGGGAACAGCGTGATGTAGTTGTCGGACCAGTCGACCGGCAGCACCTCGGCGCCACCGGTGCCCTTGCGCAGCGACGCCCGCAGGAAGAACGCCACGGACGTGCCGGTGTTCTTGACCGTCACGCTCGTGGCCTGCCTGCCGTCAGTGCCGGGGGTGGTCGTCGAGGAGACCGACACCTGACCGGCCTTCAACGAGCTCAACGACTTCAGGTCCGTGTACTGGGCCTGCGGCGTGTACCACCAGTCGCCGCCGTTGTAGTTCAGCGTGTCGGCCTTGGTCGACAGCCAGTACACGTTGCGGTCGACGACCTTGCCGCTCGCGTCCTTGAGCAGCAGCCGCACGAAGTACGCCGTCGACAGGCCCGACGGCTGCGGCAGCGTTCCGACCCGCACGGACCCGTTGGCCTTCGCAGGAACCGAACGCGTCTCGTTCGCCTTCTGCGTGCCGTCGGAGTTGAACACGGTCACCTGGAGGCTGAGGCCGTCACGAGCCTGCAGACCCGTGTTCACCACGGCGAGCGACTTGTCGTCGTAGGAGTACTGGGCGTGCAGCGGCCTGTTCGCCGTCTTGGCGCCGAAGTACGACCCCGCCGTGGCGAGGTTGTAGTTGTAGAGGTGCCAGTAGAGCTTGGGCCACGGGTCGTTCTGCATCCAGTAGATGACGCCCTGCGCCTGGTTCGCGCCGGTGTCGGAGAAGTCGCGGCCGAACGCCTCGAACTGCGCCCGGTTCGTCTCGTACTGCTGCAGCTGGGCCTTGCGGATGAAGTCGTCCGCAGTGGACGGCTTGCCGTAGCGGTTGTCGAGCGCCGTGCCCCAGATGCCGATCTTGCTGAAGTTGCCCGACGGCGACAGGTGGTACTGCTGTGCGGTGTAGTCCGTCAGTTTGTTGATCTCCGCGTCGCTGAGGAACTTCTTCAGCTCGTCGCGCTCCGGGATCGCGAGGCCCGGACCGATCTCCGACGCGAAGCCCGCGCTGCCGCCCTTCTGGTTGTTGTACCAGTAGACCGGCGGCTCCCACCAGTACGGGCCGTCCATCTTCATGCCCGAGTCACCCAGCTGCGGTGAGCTGCGGCGGGCGGCCGCGGTGACGATCGGCGTCTGCCAGTCGGCGCGCTTCAACGCGTCCAGGTAGATCGTCTCGACGTCGGCGACCGGAGCCTCGTCCGAGCCGATCAGGAACGTGAACACGCTGGGGTGGTTGCGGATCCGCTTGGCCTCGCCCTCGGCGGACGCGCCGGCGACCCGCTTGTCCTCGTCGCTGAACCCGCCCGTGTCCTGCCACTTCGAGCAGCACTCCCAGCCGGTCATGACCAGGATGCCGGCGCGGTCGGCCAAGTCGTAGATCTCGTCGTTCTCGGGCTTGCCCTCCAGGCGGATCGTGTTGAGCCCCATGGACTTCGTGAGTGCCAGCTCGTCGGCGATCTTGCGCGCGTTCGTGCGCAGGAAGAGGTCCGACGCCCAGCCGCCGCCGCGGATCAGGATCGGCTTGCCGTTGACCTGGTACTGGATGTTGCCGCTGACCTTGGTGGAGGTGACCTCGCGGATGCCGAACGTCGTGGTCTGCTCGTCGGTCTTCGCGCCCGCGACGGTCGAGGTGGCGGTCGCGGTCTGCAGCGGTTGCGCGCCCATCTGGAACGGCCACCAGACCTGCGGGTTCGCGACGTTCAACGTGAACGTGACGGTCTTGGTCTCGTTCGCGGCGAGGCTCACGTTCTTGCTGTAGCTCTGGCCCGCGGCACTGCCGGCGACGGTCGTGGTGACCGCGTTGCCGGTGTTGTTGCGCGCGTCGACCTTCACCGTGACGGTGGCGCTGCTCAGGCTCGGCAACGGCAGGTCGGTCAGCACGTGCAGGCCGCGCAACGACACCGCGCCGCTCTGCACCAGGTCGACGTCGCGGAACAGGCCCTGGTTGCGGTCCGGTGGGAGCTGCGACCAGTCGATGAAGTGGATCACCAGGTCCCTGGCGGGGTCGGCCGGCGACGCCTTGATCGCGAGCGCGTTGTCGCCCTTGCGCAGCAGGCCGGTGACGTTGAACTCGTGCGTCGGGTAAGCCCCGACGACGGTGTCCGTGCCGGCGACCTTCGTGCCGTTCAGCCAGATCTCGCCGCGGGCGATCACGCCGCCGTTGAGCTTGAGGAACGTGTTCACGCCCGGCTGCGGGTCGGCCTGGAAGACCTTGCGGTACCACCACGGCACCTTGAAGTCGTTCGGGTCGACCTGCTTGAGGTTCTGCGAGTAGTTGACGTCCGGGTACTTGCCGTTCGCGATCAGACCCGCCATCACGGTGGACCGCGCGGGCACGGTCAGCCACCCGGAGTCCGAATAGGCCGGTCCCGAGATGACGGCACCGGACTGCGTGGCGGTGGCGCTGCTCTGCAGGCGCCAGTCGGGGACGGTGGAGGTCGTTCCGGGGCTCGCGGCCACCTTGAGCGCCGCTCCCGTGCCGGGCACGGGGCCCGCGGTGGCGGAGGTGCCCGGCACCAGCAGGGCCAGGCCCACCGCGGCCACGACCAGGGTCGGCAGTGGTCGGTTGCGCAGCATGTCGCTCCTCGACGCATCGGGGCGGCGGCGCTTCGGGGTATCGTTAAGAAGGTTTCCTTTATGTGCGGGCGCCCGGCAATGCACCTTCCGGGTGACGCGGGACACACCCTTGGCGACCCTGCGTGTGCGGCGACCGGGTAACTTGTCGCGCATGCGTCGACTTGTCGTCCCGTTTGTGCTGGTAGCGGTCCTGTCCGCGTGTACTTCGACCGATCAGGGGTCGCCCACGACGGGCAATCCCGCGCCGACGACCGAAACGTCCACCGGTTCTCCCGCGGGCAACCGGCCCAAGGCGGTCGACCTGAAGGCGCTCGACCCGTGCTCGCTCTACACGGACGAGGTGAAGACCGCGCTCGGCGTCCGGCTCGTGACCCCACGCGACCCCCAGGCCGACTACGGCGAGGGCAGCAAGACGTGCAGCAACAACTACGAGAACCCCGCGTACTCGTCGTCGATCTACACGCTCCTCAACGGCGGGGTCGACCGGCTCAAGAAGACGGTCGGCGAGGCGAAGCTCACCGCTGTGCGAGTGACCGGTTACCCGGCGTACATCGACAAGCGCGAGACCGGCGCCGGTCCGGCCTGCGATGTTTACGTCGACGCCAATGACGGGCAATTGTTGCTGGTGAACGCCGTGGGCGGGTTCGGAGAGGACAAGACCACAGTGGACGGGGCGTGCGAACAGGCGACCAAGCTCGCGATGGCGGTCGGGCCTGTTCTCATGACCAGGTGACGATGAGTAGAAGTACTCGGCTTGTACCGGGAACCGGTCACTCGCGTCACGCATCAGAGCTAAAGTCGTTTCAAAAGCACACGCGGCCCAATACTGGGGGGCCGTACTGAGGAGGGTGTGCCGTGCAACTCGCGGACGGAGGAGGCGGCGCTTCGCTGCCACCGGAGTTCGGGCAGCGAAAGCTGAAGGTCGAGCCACACGCCATTCCGCAGGCGCGGGCCGCGTTCCAGCGCGCGCTCGACGAGTTCGACGCCAAGATCAAGCCGGCTGTCCACGACCTGCCGACGAAGCCCTGGGCGGGCGACCCGATCAGCAGTGAGACGTCGAAGGCGTTCAACGATCAGACCTCGGAGAAGGCGCTCGCGGCGCTCAAGGTCTACCGCGAACAGCTCGTCGGCGTGATCGACCAGCTGAAGATGATCGAGGAGCAGTACCGCCAGACCGAGGGCGACAACACGGCCATGTGGGGCAAGCACCTGCGGGACAGGGACTGAGAGGAGGCCTGACCGATGACGGACCACCGCTTCCAGGGGTACGGACACCCCGAGCTGTACAAGATGATCAACTCCGGTCCCGGCGTCTCCGCCTCGATCCCCGTCGAACAGGGGTGGAAGGCGATCGCCGCGACGCTCGCGCAGATCGACGGCGACCTGCACACCGGTTTGACCAAGATGGGCGCGGACTGGGAGTCGGACGCCTCCGACGCCGCCCAGGGCGCGCTGTCGCCGCTGGCCGAGTGGGCCGGGTTCGCCGAGACCGGCGCGACCACGATGGAGAGCTCCGCCCGCCTGCAGGGCGAGTTCATCGCGGACGCGCGCAAGAAGATGCCCGAGGTCGTGCCCGTCACGACCGAGAAGCCGGGCCTGCTCGACATCGCGGCAGGCGCGCTGACCGGTCCGGTCGGCATGGCGCACGTCGTGGGCCAGCAGCTCGACCACGAACGGCAGGAGGCGGCGGCGGACAACGCCGCGGCCCAGGCCGTCAAGGTCATGGAGGACTACCAGTCCGACAGCCGCTGGAACTCCTCGACGCTCGGCGAGTTCCCGAACCCGCCGCAGGTCGTGATCGACACGCCGCCGCCCGCCGACACCGGTACGGGCAGCACGCGCGCGGGGTACAGCTCGCCGTCGCCTGCCGGCTACACGCCTTCGGGTGGCAACACGGGCACCACGCACGCGTCCTGGACGCCGCCCACGACGACGACCGGCAACCCGGTCACGACGACGTGGACGCCGCCCACCGACACCACGAACGTGTCGTGGACGCAGCCTCCGACGGTGACGCCGCCGATCAACACGCCGACGCCGCCGCCGAGCCTGCCGACGCCCACCCCGACTCCGACCCCCACGCCGACCCCGCCCGGTGGCCCGATCTTCACCAGGCCCGGCACGGGTGGACCCGGCGGCACGGGTGGTCCCGGTGGCGGTGCGGGCAAGGGCCTCACGGGTACCGGCAAGGGTCTCGCCGGCGGTGGCAAGGGCCTCGGCGGCGTGCGCGGTGGCCAGCTCGGTTCCGGCAAGGCGTTCGGCCCGATGTCCGGGTCGCTCGGCTCGTCCGGCCAGGGCTCGGTGAAGCCCGGCGGCCTGTCCGGCATGGGCTCGGGTCCCGGCGGTGGTGCGACGGGCGGCGGTACCGCCGGTCGTGGTGGCGCCGCGGGTGCCGGGGGCAGGGGCGGTGCCGCGGGCGCCGGCGGAGCTCACGGCCAGCGGGGCGAGGGCGAGGAGGACATCGAGCACAAGGCGGCCGACTACCTGGTCGAGACCGAGGACGTGTTCGGCGACGATCGCATGGTCGCACCGCCGGTCATCGGCGGTTTCTCCGAATGAGCAGGTAGATGTCACTGTTCGGCGGTCCGGTGGAGAGGGAGCCGATCACCCTCTCCGCCGAGGAGTTCGACGTGGTGTGGGACCGGCTGAACGTCGGTCCCATGCCGCTCGTCCTCAAGGTTCCCTCACCCGGCAGGACCCGGGACGAGCGCATCCAGCTCGAGAACCGCGTCTACCAGCAGCTGGACCACCGCCGGCTGGGCAACTCGCGTGGCTTCGCCTCGGAGCTCGAGGGGTTGCTGCGCATGTTCGTGAAGCCGGAGCGGGAGGCGGACGGCCGCCTCTGGCTCGGCCACAGCCTGCGCGTCCTCGCCGTCGCGAACGGTGACTGGGGCGCGCTGGCGACGTTGCGGGACGACCAGCTGACGTTCCAGCCGTGGGCGGGCTCCGGGCTCGCCTCGGCGGTGCTGTCCGTGCTGCCCTCGCACCCCGCCGGCACCGGTCTCTCGGTGACGCTGCCCAGCGCGGACATCGAGAAGGCGATCTCCAGGACCGACGGCTCGCCGAAGTCGATGGAGGCCGCGTTCCGCGAGGTCGGCCTGCGCGAGGCCGACGCCAAGGCGCTGGTCACGATGTTCACCGGGCTCGTGCACACCGGCAACTTCGGCGCCGCCGCCCGCGACAAGTACGGCAAGCGCTGGCGGCCCGAGCGCGTGATCGCCTTCTTCGACACCGAGGAAGGCCGTTACCTGCAGCAACGCCGTTCGTCGAACGGCCAGCCGCCGTGGAGCACGTTCACGCCGACCGACGCGCGCCGGATGATGCACCAGGTGGACGAGCTGATCGCCGAAGCGGAACGTTCCGCGACCGGCTGATCTCTGGTTTGATCTGACCACCGCCGCCGTGGCCCCTTGGGAGACGGCGAAATGAACATCGACAGACGACGGTTCCTGCTGGCTACGGGGGCCGCGCTGGTCGGCTCGGCAGCGTTGCCGGGGACTGCCTCGGCAGCGTCCCCCTCCTCGCTGTGGCAGGAGTTCGCGGCGAACCCGCACGACCACCCGCAGATCCCGAACATCGCCTACGCCGGGTACCGCACCGGCGAGAAGCCTCCTCGTCGTCCCGTGCTCGCGAACGTGCTGTTCTTCGGCGCACGCGGTGACGGCTCGGCCGACGCGGCGCCGGCGATCAACCGCGCGATCGAGTTCGTCGGGAAGCTGGGCGGGGGCACCGTGCTCGTGCCCGCCGGCCGGTACCGGATCGACGACATCGTCCGCATCGGCTACGACAACGTGGTGCTGCGCGGTGCGGGCAGCGCGCGGACGACCTTCTGCGCGACCCGGTCGCTGGAGGAGATCGTCGGAATCAACCGCAGCCGCTACGGCTCGGAGAACTCGGCGTGGAGCTGGTCCGGCGGTCTGGTCTGGGTGTGTCACCGCGATCGTTACCAGCCGCTGGTCGACGCGATCAAGGCCCACCGCTGGCCGTTCGAGGGCTGGACGGGCAACGAGCTGGAGGCCGGTGAGGTCCTGACCACCGTCCCCGGTTCCGCCGCACGGGGTTCGTTCGTGCTGACCGTCGAGAATGGACGGTCGTTGCGCGCGGGTCAGCGGGTTCTGCTGCGGCTGGACGACTCCGGGTACTCGCTGCCGAAGCACCTGTGCGGCGACGTTCCCGGGACGGCGGACTATCGGTGGGACGACAAGGACAAGCTCCTGTCGTACTTCCCGTTCCTGTGGCCGGTGCGCGTGGAGTGGGTGCGAGGCAACAGGGTCAAGCTCGCGCAGCCGTTGCCGGTGGCGATCCGCCCGGAGTGGAAGGCGCGGCTGACGACGATGGCCCCGGTGGTCACGGGTGCGGGCGTCGAGGGCATCAGGATCGAGATGGTCAAGGTGCCGACGCCGAAACACCTGCTGGACAAGGGGTACAACGGGCTGGCGTTCCAGTGCGCGTGGGACTGCTGGGCCGACGACGTGCACGTCCACGACGTCGACAACGGGTTCCTGCTGGTGTCCTCCAAGGGGATCTCGCTGCTGAACACGCGGGTCTCCGGCCGCGGTCACCACCACGCGTACGCGACGCGCGAGCAGTCGCACGACAACCTGACCGACGGGTTCGTGATCGAGGCGCCGTCCGAGCCGTCGCAGGCCGGTGCGGGCAACCACGGCCTGAACGTCGAAGGCCTGTCGTGCGGCAACGTCTGGACGCGCGGCCGGATGGACCACGACGTCTTCGACACCCACCGCGGCCTGCCGTTCGGCAACGTCCGCACCGAGATCACCATCAACAACGTCGGTGCGCACGGCGGCAGCGCGAACGCCGGTCCGTTGTACGGCGCCCGTTTCGCGCACTGGAACGTGACCGTCACCAACCAGCGCGCCGGCAACGTCCGCATCGACCAGGTCGCGCCGTGCAGTGCGACGGTCGCGATCTCCGAGGTCCGCGACTTCGGCCAGGTCGACAAGCCGGACTTCACCGGCGAGCTGAACTCACGGCTGGAGTTGTACGGGACGACGGACGCGGTGCCCCGCAACCTCTACGACGCCCAACGGAAGTTGCGCCGGTCATGAGGTCGCGATCCGCACCTGTCGCTTGACCTGCACGCAGAGACCCGTGCCCGGCCGGTCGGGGAGGTTCGCCTGGCGGCGTTCGTCCACGGCCGACCAGGACGGGTCCGCGAGCTTCAGCTCCACGCCCCACGCGAGGTCGTCCCTGATGAACTGCGGCACCTCCGCCCACGTCGAGGCGGTCACGACGACGTGCCGCTCCTCGGGGCGGCCGTAGAGGGGGCCGTCCGCCAGCCGGAAGCCGTCGGTGGAGCCGAAGGTCCTGGTGATCGACTCGGTCAGCGTCCGCATCGCGGTGGTGCGGCCGGAGCCGGGCTTGCCGACGATCGCGCCGTGCCCGCCCTGATCGCCCTGGCCGAAGGTCGCGTAGAAGACCTCGACGCCGTGCTCGAAGGGGTTGTCGCGCAGGCCGAGCGGCACGGCGCCGTGCTCGGGCGAGATGGTGCCGAGGTCGTCGAGCGCGAGCCTGGACCACTCGTGCAGCGGTGGCGGCAGGAACGGGTCGTGCAGGGGCTCGACCTTCTGCATCGCGTGCGGGAGCGACCTGGCCTGCCGGTCGAGGTCGGGTGGCAGGACGAGGTTCTCCACCGACCTGCTGATGCGCCGCGTCCAGTTGCCGGCGAACTCGAACCGGTAGCCCAGGAAGCTCCTGAGCTCGGCGGTGGGCGTCGAGCCGGACAGCAGCAGGTGCTCGCCGTAGCTGCGGCCCAGCCGGCCGAACCCCTGGAGGACCTCCAGGAAGTCCGGGTACGTCCGCAGCAGCTCGGGCGCGCCGTCGAGGCAGAGCAGCAGCTCCGGGAGCGGGTCGAGCGGTGCGCCGTTGTCGCGGGCCGCGCGGTAGTCCCAGGTCGTCCGGTACTCGGCCGCCACGAGGATCCGGGTGCGGCGTTCGTGCTCGCCCTTCAGCGCCTCCACGAGCCGGTCGGCCGTCGCCGGGGTCAGGCCGCGGTGGTGCCCGTACGCGTGCGGCGCCTTGTCGAGCCCGGCGAACACGCCGGTGCCGTGGAAGTCGACCAGGACGAGCTGCAGGTCGTCCGGCGGGTGCCACAGCATCTGGCCGAGCAGCAGGGCGCGGAGGAGGTCCGTGCGGTCCGGCCCGACGACCTCGCCGTGCGGGCCCATCCCGTCCTGCAGGCTGGAGGTCTTGAGGTCGATCTCGACCGGTTGCCCGTGCTCGTCGACGCCCGTCCGGACGCGGAACTGCCGGCGGGCAGGGCGTCGGCGCCAGGTCCGTTGCCGGTCGAAGCCGTCCGGGAGTCCGTGCAGGGCCAGGAAGTCCGGCACGGGTTCGTCCGCGCGCATCAGCTCCGGCAACGACTTCGCCGCGTCGTCGAGGTTCTCGGGCACGGAGCACGCGGGGACATGCTGCGGTGCGGTGTCGTGCGGGCTGTCGAGCAGCAGCTGCATGCCGGACTTGCCGACGTCCTGCGCGACGGTCGCGAGGGCGGTGGCGAACTCCGGGTGCGCGGCGAGGATGTCGCCCAGCCCGGCGACGCAGACCAGGAGCTGCGGGAGCACCTGGTCGAGGCCGCGGTGGTCGAAGATCGTCCAGGTGTTGCCGACGAGGTCGAGCCGGCGTTCCGACTCGGCCAGCAGCATCGTGATGACCGGCGCGGGATCCGTTGCCACGTGGTGGAAGTGGCTGTGGACGTGCGGAGCCTTGTCGAGCCCCGCGAACGCGTCCGTGTCGTGCGCGTCGACGAGCAGGACCTGGAACAGCTTCGGCGAGTGCGTGGTCATCAGGCCGAGGACCAGGCTGCGCAACGTCTCCCGCGTGGTCGTGTGGAAGTGCGACCCCGTCCGGTACTGCCCGTCGTAGTGGGTGAGCTCGACCACGACCCGTGCGCCGTCGTGGCCGATCGGGATCCGCGACCAGTCGCCCTTCCACGCATTGGACTTCGTGAAGCCGTCCAGGTCGTGCAGGGCGAGGAAGTCCGTGCGCACCAACGACCTCAGGTGCTCCGGCACGTCGTCCGGAGCGCCCGCGGTGATGACCACCCGCACGTCGCGGACCGTCGCGATGATCCACCGCAGCGACTCGGCGAGGCCGGGATCGCTTGCCGCGCAGAGCTTCCAGTTGTCGACCAGCAGGGTCGCGCCCGGCTCTCCGCCGCGTTCGAACCACGCCACGAGGTCGTGGTCGGACGGCCCGATCCGGTAGACCTTCGAGCTCACGGCAGGGCGATCTGGACGGCGGTCTTGTCGCGCACGGACAGCCCGATGCCGGGCAGGATCGGCACGCTCGCGGCGCTGCGGGCGTTGACGAGCGACGTGGCCGGGTCGTCGAGGCGCAGCTCGATGCCGAACGCGAGGCTGTCCTTGATGAACGGTGGCACCTGGGCCCACGTGCGCGCGGTGACGACGATGTGCCGTTCCGGGTCGAGGGGTTCGCCGGGGCCGTCGAGCAGCTGGTAGGCGCTGAGGTCGCCGAGGACCGTCGCGAGCGTGCGCAGCGCCGTCGACTTGCCGGTGCCGGGCGCGCCGACGATCGCGCCGTGCCGCAGGTCCTTGGTGAACCGCGGGACCAGCACGTCCCGGCGGTGTTCGTAGGGCTTGTCGACGACGCCGAGCGCACCGGGCGGCAGCATGTCGAGCGTCAGCGGTGTCCCGTCGTGGCCGAGCGGCGGCAGCATGATCGCGTGCGCCGTGCCGGCACCGGGGGCGTGCGGCAGGAGGTCGAGCATCTCGTCGAGGTCGTAGTTCGGCGTGGCGAGCGGCCACTCCGGCAGCTCGTACGGGGTCTGCGGGATGCCGCCGGAGTAAAGGACGTGCATGCCGAGCGCGCGCCCCGCCCGCATGACCGACAGCAGGATCTCGCGCAGCCGCGGCTCCCGCCCGAACACCTCCTCGGGCCCGTCGACGCAGATCAGCAGCTCGGGAACGCGCTCGCCGTTCTTCTTGAGCTCCTGCCGGCGGCTGAGCTCGCCCGCGAGTGCGTCGATCAGCCGGACCAGGAGGGCGTCGTCCTCCGGCGTGATCGTGTGCGCGACCTGGGTGGCGTAGGACAGGGGCTCGAAGACCTCGCTGCCTGTGCCGTCGACCAGGACGTACTGCAGGTGTTCGGCCGAGTGCGTGGCCATGAGCCCGAGCAGGGCGCTGCGCAGCTGGTCAGGGTTGCCGCGGTGCAGGGCGCTGCCGATCCCGAGCCGCAGGTGGACCGGCCAGCCGCGGTCGTCGACCCCGGCCGCCGCCGTCAGGTCGTCGCGCAGCCACATGTCGCTGAGGTCGGCGTCGATGCCGTGCAGCGCGAGGAAGTCCGTCGGTTCGCCGTGCAGCAGCCCGCGCAGCCGCGGCGGCAGGTCGGCCCACTTCCGCGCGGTGACGACGGTCTGCACACCGCGCCGCGGCCCGAACGCCGCGATCCACTCGACGGTGCGGTCGAGCTCCGGGTCCTGCTCGAAGCACAACGCCCAGTCGTCGACCAGCAGCACGGCCCCCTTCGGCGCACCGCGCTCGAACCAGTCCAGCAGGCTCCGGCACCCCGACTGGTCGGCGGGGTCGAACGTGGCCGAGACGGGCAACGGGTCGGCACCGCGGCCGATCCGGTAGACGGCCATGCCCGGCGCGGCCTGCACAGCCGCCGTCAACCGCTCCCTGGTCGCCTGCCCGGGACCGACGACGGCGAAGTTCCTGATCACCGACCACATATACCAACAGCGCCGGGACCGCCGCTGCCCCTTCGCTAATGTGGGCGCCGTGCCAGCCAAAGCCGTCGACCCGGCCGAGATGCGCGCCGCGGTGCAGGCCGTCCTGCCGTGGCTGCGCGGCGAGGCCGACCAGCCGGAACGTCCCGTGCTCGCCGCCGCCGTCCGCCTGAGCCTGCGCACCCTGGAACAGATCGCTCCTGGTCGCAGTGTCGAGGTCCGCGTTCCGCCGTTCGCCGCCGTGCAGTGTGTGGAGGGGCCGCGTCACACCCGTGGGACGCCTCCGAACGTCGTGGAGACCGATCCGCGCACTTGGTTGGAGCTGGCTATCGGGACGTTGTCTTGGGGTGATGCTTTGGAGGGTGCTCGGGTTGCCGCTTCTGGGACTCGGGCGGATCTGTCGGTGTTGTTGCCGGTCGTGCGTTTTTAGGCGGCGTGCGTTGGGTGGGTGGTTGCGTTGTTGCGTGCGGGTTCCTGTTTCGTGCGCGGGGCTCTGCCCCGGACCCCGCCAACTGATCAAAGACCGGCCAGCGCCGCCTGCGGGTTGATGGCACGCCTGTTTGGGTTGGGCGGCTTGCTGTTGTGGTGGTGGTTCGGTTCGGGTGGGGTGGTCCCGTCACGAGCCGAGGCAAGAGCGAGCCACACCTGAGGAGGGGTGTCAACTCGCCGAAAAGCGTGGCGAGTTGACACC
>NZ_JBHYGW010000029.1:0-89846 GCF_042738015.1 Lentzea sp. NPDC059081 | reverse complement strand
GGTGTCAAGCGGGCACGCTTTTCGCCCGCTTGACACCCCTCCTAGCGTGTGGCCAGCTCCTGGTGCGACTCGTGACGGGACCCCACCGCAACGCAACCACGAACGAAACCGGCAGCCGCCCAACACAAACAGGCGTGCCATCAACCCGCCGACGGCGCGGTAGCCCCCGATCAGATTGCCGGGGGTCTGGGGGCAGCGCCCCCAGGTGGAAGCACGCAACGCAATCTCGCCGCCCGCAAACCAACCACCCGCAAAGCTCGCGACTCGCAGAACCCCAACTAACGCAAAACCGCCCTCTCATCAACAAAAACAGAAGGCTCCCCAACAAAAACCCGAAGATCGGAAACATCCCCACAAGCCAGGTTCAACGTGACCAGCAGATAGTTGAACCCCCCACCCCGCCCCCGAGCCCACCGATAGTTGATCTGCCACCGAACCCACTCCCCAGCCCGGACGAAAACAGGCGAAGGCCTCTCCCGCCGCCGAGGCGAAGCAATCAACACGTCCTGCAACTGCACGAACACCCCGTCATCAGCAGACCGCAGCACAACCTGAAGCCGGTCAACCGAGGCCTTCTCCGGAGACCACCGAGGAACGAACCCGTCAGCCCCGAAAAGACGAGCTTCATGAACCGCAGCCCGCAGATGAGGCAGCACGAACCCGGTGGGCACGGCATCCGGAATCGGCTGAGTCCACTCAGCCCGAACCCACTGCACGACAACGTCCACCACGACAGCCAACCAAACCAGGCTCAGCCAGTCGACGGAACAAGCGGCAACCGCACCCGGAAAACCGCCCCAGAACCAGAAGGCTCACAGGTCAGTTCCCCACCATGAGCCCGCACCACCCCCCGAGCGATCGCCAGCCCGAGCCCAGACCCCCCGGACCGCCGATCCCGGGCATCGTCCAACCGGACAAGCCGGTCGAAGATCCGTTCTCTCTCAGCCTCAGGCACCCCGGGCCCGTTGTCGGAAACGACGAACCCGGTCGAGTCCACGGAGATCCGAACCACCCCGGACGGCCCGGTCGCCTGCCGAGCGTTGTCCACGAGATTCGCCAGCACCTGAGCCAGCCGCTGCCCGTCCCCCATCACGACAGCGGACACCCCGGAGGCGACGATGTCGAAGTCGGGCGCCACGTACCGGGTCCGGGCGACCTCGGCCTCGGCCAGCGCCAGCAGGTCGACGACCTCCCGTTGCATCTCGTACCCGGCGTCCAGCTGGGCGAGCGCCAACAGGTCGTCCACCAACCGCCCGGCCCGCCGAGCCTCCCGCACCAGCAGAAAGCTCATCTGGTCCCGATCAGGCGAGTCGACGGGCGCGGACACCAAAGCCTCGGCCACCGCCTGAACCCCGGTGATCGGCGTGCGCAGCTCGTGGGCGGCATCCGCGACGAACCGGCGAGTCCGCAGCTCGGACCCCTCCAACGAGTCGAGCATCCCGTCGAAGGCTGCCGCCGTGCGCCCCAGCTCCGTGTCGGTACGGGAGGGGTTCAGCCGCCCACCTCGATGCCCAGCGGCGATCGCCTGGGCCAGCGACGTCATCGCGTCCAACGGCGCCAACGCCCGCCGAACCACCAGGATCATCAACAGCCCGGTGAGCGCGATGGCCCCGAGCCCCAGCAACACCAGCAGCTTCCGCAGCCGCAGCTGGGCCTGCGAGATCGCCTCGGTGTCGGCGTAGAACGAGAACTTGTTGCCGTTGATGTTGCGGTTCTTGCGCTGGTACTGCCCGTCGGGTACCTCGCCGACGAAGGTCCCGTTGGCCAGTTCGACGGTCACCCGGATGTTCTTCTTGGACAGCTGCCGCACGACATCACGCGGCGGCACACCTCGCACCATCGACGTGATCGCCCGCGTCTCCGTGTCGCGCAGCACTCCGTCGACGTCGCGGGAGGACTGGGTGGCGAAGGTCCGGTCGACGGAGATCACCAGCGCGACGAGCACGAGGAACAACACGAGCAGCACCGAAACGGCGACCCGGCGGCGCAGCGAGACGGTGCGGAGGTTCATTCCTCGGCCCGCAGCACGTACCCCAGGCCGCGCACGGTGTGCACGAGACGGGGTCCGTGCTCCTCGATCTTGCGGCGCACGGCGCTGATGTGGACCTCGACGAGGTTGGGGTCGTAGTCCTCGTACCCCCACACCGCGGTCAGGATCTGCGTCTTGGACACCACCCGCCCGCGCTGGGCGGCCAGGTAGACGAGCAACCGCAGCTCGGTCGCCGTCAGCTCGATCGCCTGGTCGGCCCGCATGACCACACCGGCGTCGGCGTCGACGACGAGGTCCCCGACCTGCACGGTCGACGGCGTGCGCCCGAGACGGCGCAGGACGGCCGACACCCGTGCCACGAGCTCGGCGAGCACGAAGGGCTTGCCCACGTAGTCGTCGGCGCCGCCGGACAGTCCGCGCAACCGGTCGGGCACGCCGTCGCGGGCGGTCAGCATGACCACCCCGGCCCCCGACGAGCGCCGGATGACCTCGAGCAGCTGGAACCCGTCGCGGCCGGGCAGCATGACGTCGAGGACCACCAGGTCGGGCCGGAAGCGGCCCAGGTCGGCCTCGAGCTGGCGCCCGTCGAGGCGGTGCTGCACGTCGTAGCCGGACTCGCGCAACGCGGACGACACCGCGGCGCCGATCGCCTCGGCGTCCTCGATCACCAACACCCTGGCGGACACCCTCCCCATTCTGCTGATCATCCGCGCCCGCGGCGACTCGCCTTCAGCTCGTCCTCAGATTGCGGGCGGACCCTGGGGCTCATGTCGAAGAAATCAGCGTGGGCCGGCGCCATCGTCGCGGCCGTCGGTCTCACCGTCGGCGGCATCGCGGTCGCGACCGCGGCCGAGGGCCCCGACGGCCCGGCGGCGGCGTTCGCCGAGCGCCACCCCGGCGGCGGACCCGGCAAGCCGGGCCGTCCGGACAAGGCGAAGCTCAAGGACAGCACTCTCGTCGTCGGGCGGGTGAAGTCGGTCGAGTCCGGCAAGCTCACGATCACCAAGGACGACGGCAGCGAGGTGTCGTTGACCACTGACGGCTCCACGAAGCTGCGTGGCGGCGACATCGCCGGGCTCAAGACCGACGAGCGCGTGACGGTGCGCGTGAAGGACGGCAAGGCGCTGAACGTGGCGCTCGCCAAGGCCAACGAGCGCGGCACGATCAAGGACGTCAACGGCAACAACGCCACGTTGGTGCAGGTCGACGGCCTGCAGACGCCGCTCGACCTGTCGGCGGTCAGCGAGAAGCCGAAGAACGGCGACCTCGTGGCGGTGACCGGCACGGTGTCGGACGGCAAGACCATCAAGGTCGACAAGGTGCGGCAGCTGCCGAAGTAAACCTGGGCTCCACGCGGGCCGCCGCGTCTGCGAACATCGCAGTGTGGCGGTTCCGCGAAGCCCGGACAGATGGGTGTTCATCCTGCTGGTCGTCGGACTGGTCGGGATCGGAGTCGCGCTCGCGCTCTTGGTGCCCGCGAAGGTGCTCGGCGCCGCCGAACCCCCCAGACCCGTGGCCGCGACGGTCGTCGAGACCAGCGCGTGCGGCCAGGGCATGGACACCGTCGAGTGGGACTCGGGCGGGGAGAAGAAGAAGGCCAAGCTGGACGGCTGCGGGCACGGCAAGGGCGAGACCGTCGAGATCGTCACGACCGGCTCGGACATGGTGTCGTCGGCCGCGTCCGTCCCGACCGGGCCGCCGGTGTCGAGCCGCGTCACCGCGCTGCTGCTGTGCATGGCGGCGCTGGCGGGCGGCTTCTACGCGTTCCTCTTCCGCTACGCCCCGCTGCGCGCACCGGCCGTGCTGCCCGCTCCCCGGCGGAGCTCGCCCGTTCCGGCAAGCCCGCCGCCGCCCGTGAGCACGCCTGGTCCCGCGGGCCCGGTCTCCGCGGCTGAGCTGCCGGTTCCTTCGGGTCCGGTGTCCGCCGGCCCTGTTCTACCGGGTCCTGTTCCTCCGGGTCCGGGACCTGCCTCAGGCCCGGCCGACGCGGACGAACCCCAGCGAACCGAGCAGCCGCTCTGAGGGCGTGTTGCCGTCCGTGACCCCCGCGAACACGGTCGCACCGGCCAGCGCCCCGAGCGAGGCCGCGACCACCGCCCTGCCGAGGCCACGGCGCTTCCACCTGGGATCCGTGATCACGTAGGCGATCCAGGGATCGTCGCCGTCCTCGATTGGACAGACCACCGCACCGTCCGCGAGCGGGCGGCCGCCGGGGACGGAGCCCGGACGGCACCGGTGGACACTGCGCGGCGGAGAGCTCACGCTTCCGAGTGTCCCGGCCCCGTCCAGGCAGGTCGCCCTACTCCCCGGCGGGCGTCACCTTCTTGACGTAGAGCAGCCGGTCGCCCGGCTCGATCGCGTCGGCCTCCGGCGCGTCCACCCGGAACAGCTTCCCGTCGCGCACCACGCCCAGCACTATGTCCGACAGGTGCCGCGGCGACCCGCCGATCTCGGTCTGCTCGACGTCCCGCTCCGCGATCGCGAGGCCGGCGTCGGGCGTGAGCAGGTCCTCGACCATCGCGACCACGGTCGGCGTCGCGGTGGCCATGCCGAGCAGGCGCCCCGCCGTCTCCGACGACACGACGACCGAGTCGGCACCGGACTGCTTGAGCAGGTGCTCGTTCTCGCGTTCGCGCACGGACGCGACGATCTGCGCCTTGGGCGCGAGCTCGCGAGCCGTGAGGGTGATCAGCACCGCCGTGTCGTCCCGGTTCGGGGCGACCACGATCGCGCGCGCTCGGGCCGCACCGGCGACCCTCAGCACGTCGTTGCGCGTACCGGACCCATGGACGGTCACGAGTCCGATGGCGGACGCGGCGTCGAGGGACTCCTGCACGGTGTCCACGACGACGATGGAGCCGGGCTCGACACCGTCACCGAGCAGCGCCTGCACCGCAGAGCGTCCCTTGGTGCCGTAACCCACGACCACGACGTGGTCCCGCACGACCCGCCTCCACTTCTGAATGCGCAACGCCTGACGGGAGCGCTCGGTGAGAACTTCGAGTGTCGTGCCGACCAGCACGATCAGGAACAGGACCCGCAACGGCGTGATGACCAGGACGTTGACCAGCCGCGCCGACGACGACGCGGGCGTGATGTCGCCGTAGCCGGTCGTCGAGAGCGACACCGTCGCGTAGTAGAAGGAGTCGAGCAGGGAGACGCCGTCCTCGTTGACGTCGCGGTAGCCGTCCCGGTCCAGGTAGACGATCAACACCGCGAGCATGAGCGCCGCCATCGCACCGATGACGCGCTTGAGGATGGCCCGGACCGGGCTCTGCACCTGGTCCGGCATCCTGATCACGCCGACGAGCGAGTGCGACGCTTCGTCCGACAGGCTCATCGAGTAGTCCTCTTCGCGATATCCGCTGGGGCGAGCATCCGCCACAGGTGGGCGGCCGCCTCCGCGCCTTTGAGGAGCAACGGCACCACCACGCGCTCGTTCGGCGCGTGGACGCGATCATCCGGCAAGGTTGCCCCGAGGTAGACGAGGGGCACCCCGAGCAGCGCCTGCAGCACCGCCGCGGGCCCGGACCCGCCGGCCCGCGCGAACCGCACCGGCTGGTCGAACGCCAGCTCCATCGCCTCCCGGACCGTCGCGTTGGCGGGGTGGTCGGGGCTGATCGCGTACGGCGGCACGCCCGTGCCGCGGAAGCTGACCTCCGCCCGGATGCCCTCCGGCGTGTGCCGGGCGACGAACTCCTCGAACTGCGCCCGGATTTTCTCCGGCCGCTGGTCGGGCACGAGCCGGAAGCTGACCTTCGCCGTGGCGGACGCGGGGATGATCGTCTTCAGGCCGGGCCCGGTGTAGCCGCTGTGCAGGCCGTTGACCTCGGCGGTGGGCCGGACCCAGATCCGTTCGAGCGTCGAGTACCCGGGCTCGCCGTGGGTCCTGCGGGCGCCGCCGCCGTTGTGGGCGAGCCAGCTCTGCTCGTCGAACGGCAGCGCGGCGTAGTCCTCGCGCTCCTGTGTGGACGGTTCGCGCACGTCGTCGTAGAAGCCGTCGATCAGGATCCGGCCCTCGTCGTCGTGCAGCGCGGCGACCAGTTTCGCGAGCGCGGTCGCGGGGTTGGGAATGGCGCCGCCGGCCCGTCCGGAATGGACGTCGTCGGTGCCGCCGAAGAACATGATCTCCCCGCCGAGAACACCGCGCTGCCCGGTGTTGACGGTGGGTGCGTCGCGTTCGTGCAACGAGGTGTCGGTGAACACCACAAGATCACACGCGAGCGCATTTCCATGATCTTCGAGAAGCTTTCGCAGATGTGGTGATCCCGATTCCTCCTCACCTTCGATGAAGAGTTTCACCGTGACGCTCGGCGCATTTTGTCCGGTTGCGACCAAATGCGCTTTCATCGCGAGCAGGTGCATGGCGACCTGCCCCTTGTCGTCACTGGCGCCCCGCCCGCGGATCTCGTCTCCGCTGGTCACGGGCTCGAACGGCGGATGCTGCCACCGTTCGAGCGGGTCGACGGGCTGCACGTCGTGGTGCCCGTAGACGAGGACGGTGGGCGCCTGCGGATCGTCCGCCGGCCAGCACGCGAACACGGCGGGCAACGCCGGTCCGTCGTCCCAGATCTCGACCTCCGGCCACCCGTCCGCGCGCAGCCGACCGCTCAGCCACTCAGCGGATCTCCGCACGTCAGCGTGGTGATGGGGATCGACACCGATGCTCGGGATCCGGATCCACTCGAGGAGCCCGGCCACGAACGACTCGCTCAGCGCGGCGACAGCGGCGCGTTCGGGACGTTCGGGATGAGGAGAATCACCTGCCACGCTCGTGGACAATAGGCCAGCCCGATCTCGCCTACGGCGCGTAGGCATGACAGGGTGACCGCATGGAACCGAACCGTTCCCGAAAGCGGTCGGCGCTGGCACTCGCCGCACTGCTGGGCCTGGCAGGAGCCACCCACTTCAGCAGGCCGAAGTACTACGACGCGATCGTCCCGCGAGCCCTGCCCGGCACCCCGCGGCAGTGGACCTACGCATCCGGCGCGGCAGAACTCGCGGTGAGCGCGGCCGTGGCAGTCCCGCGAACCCGCCGCCTGGGCGCACTGGCCGCCGTCGTGTTGTTCATCGCCGTCTTCCCGGCAAACGTGAAAATGGCTCTGGACTTCCGCGAGAAGTCGCCAAGGGCCCGCGCCCTGGCGTATGGTCGCCTGCCTCTGCAGATCCCACTGGTGGCCTGGGCCTGGAAAGTGGCCAAAGCCGCCCCATGACGACCCTGGGTAATCCTTAACCAAGTATCCCGCAAAAGCTGTCATTTTTCGCGCGAGGAACCTTAGGATGCGCCCTGTGCACACGCTTCTTCAGCGCGCCGCAACCGCGCTCGGCTGGGACGGAGTCGTCGTACCCGACGTCGCCGTCCTCGGCCAGCAGGTGTCCGCGGTGGTGCGGCTGCTGCCCGAAGTGCACGAGTGGAGAACGGCCAACGGCTGGCCACCACGAGCCGACCCGTCGTGGTTCCGCTCCTGGTTCGAGCCGGAGGCGCACGACCGCCTCCCCGTGGCCGCCGTGGACCTGGTCGGCGTGCTGGTCAGCGAGTCGACCACCGACCGCGCCCTCCAGTCGTGCGGAACGCTGCTGACCCTGGCCCCGTGCGCCGTGATGCTGCCGCGCTCCGACTCGTCGCAGGCCTGGTCGTACATCGAGCTCGACTACTACGGGATCGGCGTGGTCGTCGGCGACGAGTCGTCGGCCGAGCTGATGGTGCCGCCGGAGGACCGGTCGCCGGAGTTCGGGCCCTCGCTGTTCGGGCGGTGGCTGCTCGAGGTGCTTTATGAGCGGGTTTTGAAGGCTTCGCACGCGCCTGCCGGGGCTTGAGGCCGGGCGACCGGCTGGGCCGAGCTGAGGCTGGGCGACCGGCTGGTTGGGCTTGCAGCACGCGACCTGGTGGGGCACTCGTCGGCTGAGGTTGGGTTGGGTCGGCTGGGGCTTGAGGCACACGATCGGGTGGAACCGCGCGCTGGCTGACGCACTCACCGGCGGCGGATGGGGCCGGTTGAGGCGCGGGCTGGCTGGGGCCGAGAGGCGCCGCCTCGTGAGCTGAGAGTCACGGTCGGGACTTCATCGCCGAACCTGGCGACGCCTCCGCACGGCTGACCGAGCGTGAGTTGCCTGACCCACGCGAGCCAGACCGAGGGCCATGCCGGGCGCAACCACCCAAGCCGTGCCGCCTGAGCCGCGCCGGCCGAACCTCCCCCGGCCGAACCTCCCCCGACCGAACCTCCGGGGTGCCGTCCGCTCTCGCTCTCACCTCAGCCGCAGCATCCCGGCGAACGCGATCGGCGCCGAGCCTGTCGAGCCACCCGGCTGAGCCCTCCGAGCAAGCCCCGAACCGAGCCCTCCGACTAAGCCCTCCGACCGAGCCTCGACCGAGAGCCTGCCGCTGCCCCCGCGCGCTTCCTTGTCACGCAACGAGTGAGAACGCGTTGAGGTTCCCGCTTATCCACAGGCTACCCACAGCCAGATATCCGCAGGTCAGAAACCCGCACCCTGTGGACAACTCGCGATCATGCGCCAAACGGCCGAAAGGATCAGGTCCCGACCGACCGGATCAGGTCCTTCAGACCCTGCTCGTCGAGCAGGTCCGCGGGCCGCACGGTGTGGTCGTGCCGCACGTAGTGGAAGGCGGCCCGGACCCGCTCCAACGGCTCGCCGACCAGGGCTGCCCAGGCCAGCCGGTAGGCGGCCAGCTGCACCGATAGGGCCGGCAGCGCGTCGGCGTCCGGTACCGCGCCCGTCTTCCAGTCCACCACCGTCCAGCCGTCCTGGTCGCGGTAGACGGCGTCCATGCGGCCTCGGACTGAGATGCCGTCGAACTCCGCCTCGAACGGCACCTCCACGTCGTGCGGGGTGCGGTCGGCCCAGGCGCTGGTCAGGAACGACTCCTTCAGGCGTTCCAGGTCGGCGTCCGGGGCGGCATCGGCGTCGCCGGCTCCGGGGAGCTCGTCCAGGTCCAGGAGGCGGGTGGCGCCGAAGCGGTTTTCCAGCCAGGTGTGGAAGGCGGTGCCTCGGCGGGCCAACGGGTTGGGTGGGAAGGGCAGCGGGCGGCGCAGGCGGCGGGCCAGGTGGTCGGGGTCCTTGGCCAGTTCCACCAGCTGTGAGACCGAGAGGTGGTCCGGCAGGGAGACCTGTTCCCGGCGGTGCATCGATGCCGCTCGTTCGGCGAGCAGCACGTCCACGTCCTTGGCCCAGCCCTCGGGGTCCTCGTCCTCCGGCATCTCGGGGTCGTCCGGGACGAAGTCGTCGGGGAGGGGTTCGGGCTCCGGCGGGAAGTCGTCGTCCGGGGGCTCGTCCGTGGGCGGCGGGTAGTCGTCCACGACCTCTGCGGCCGGCTCGTCCTCGAAGATCAGCGGCAGTGGTTCCGGCGGGGAGTTGCGCAGGGTGTCGAGAGCGGCCAGCACCAGTTCGGCGCCTTCGACCACGGCGTCACGGCGCTTGCCCAGGGGGTCGGCCGGCCAGAGGCGCGTCTTCACGTCCTCTGCCAGCGGGTTCGGGGTGTCCGGCTCGGGTTCGGGGGCCCAGGCGGAGATGTCGCCCGGCGCCGGATCGCTTTGCAGCACCTCGTGCATCTCGCGCAGGAACACCGACGGGCCCTTGGGCTTCTCGCCCGCCTCGCCCCACCAGTGGCCGGACATGAGCAGGCTGTGCTCGGCTCGGGTCACACCGACGTAGAAGAGCCGGCGTTCCTCGACCAGGCGGCGGTCCTCGAACTCGTCGACGTGGATGGCGAGCGCCTCGTCGACCTCCTTTCGGTTGAAGCCCGCGGACAGGCGAAGAACCGGCAGGTCCGCCGAGTCGCCCCTCAGCACGGCGGGCAGCTCGGTCACGGACTTGAGCCAGCACGAGGACTTCTTGCGGCCGGGGAACACGTCGCGCACCAGGTGCGGCAGCGCCACGATGTGCCACTCCAGGCCCTTGGCGGAGTGGACGGTCAGGATCTGCACGCGGTCCTCGGCCACCTCGACCTCGCCGGGTTCGAGGCCGTCCTCGGCGTGTTCGGCGGTGTAGAGGTAGTCGAGCAACGACGGCAGCGTCGCGGACGGGGAGGCCGCGGCGAAGTCCATCACCACGTCGGAGAAGGCGTCGAGGTGGGCGCGGCCGACCATGCCGGGGCGGGACATCGACTCGATGTCGAGCAGCAGCGTGCGTTCCACGTCGGCCACGAGCTCGGGCAGCGGCTGGTCGAGCCTGCGGCGCAACGCCGCCAGCTCGCCGCCGAGCCGCCGGATCCGCCGGTAGCCGTCGGTGGAGTAGGAGTCCGGGTCGCCGGGGTCGTCGATCGCGTCGGCGAGGCCGGCCTGTTCGGCGTGTTCGCCGGGCAGGGCGTCGGCCAGGACGAGGAGCGGGTCGTCCACAACGGACTGTCGTGGTGCGACACCGGCCAGTTCGCGGGCGCGGGACCACAGGGCGGCCAGGTCGACCGCGGCCAGGCGCCAGCGCGAACCGGTCAGCAGGCGGGCGGCGGCGGTGCCGGCCAGCGGGTCGACGAGCACGCGCAGGGCGGACACCAGGTCGCGCACCTCGGGCTCGTCCAGCAGGCCGCCGAGGCCGACGACCTCGACGGGCAAGCCACGTTCACGCAACGAAGCCGCGATAGCCGCCATGTCCGACCGGCGGCGCACCAGCACGGCTGCGGTGGGAGGGACGCCCTCGGCGTCGAGGTGCGCCTCCCACTGCGCCGCGACGTTGTCCGCCAGCCAGTCGAGCTCCTGCCGGATGTCCTCGTGCAACGCCAGCCGCACGTCGCCCGCTCCGGCACCGGGGCGGGCGCGCAGCTCCTCGACGTCCAACCCGGCTTCGCGCAGCGGCAACGACACCGCGTTGGCCAGCTCCAGCACCTCTGGCGGGTTGCGGAAGCTGGTCAGCAGCCCGAACTTGCGGGCAGGCGGGAAGTCGTCGACGAACCGCGGCAGGTTCGCGGCCGACGCTCCGCGCCAGCCGTAGATCGCCTGCGCCGGGTCGCCCACCGACGTCACCGGCATCGGGGCGCCGAGGCCGAACAACGAGCGCAGCAACACGCGCTGGGCGTGGCCGGTGTCCTGGTACTCGTCGAGCAAGACCGCGCCGTACCGCTCACGCTCGCCCGACGACACCTCCTCGAACCCCGCCAGCTGCGCGGCCAGCGACATCTGGTCCGCGAAGTCGAGCGCGGCCTCCTTGCGCTTGCGCTGCTGGTAAGCGTCCAAAAGCGGCAGCAACGCCACCCGCAACCGTTGCGCCGCAACGATCTCGCGCAGCTTCTCCGGCAAAGCGTCCCGCTGCCGAGGCGCCTTGGGGGCGTTCTCGACGAGCGAGCAGAACTCCAGGGCGTGCGCCTCCAGCTGTTCCGGCGTCACGAGGTGCTCACCGAGCTCCCCTGCCAGCGACAGCAGGTACCCGGTGATCGTCGCCGGCACCTTGTCGGTGTCGAGGTCGCGCGCCCACGTCGAGACGACCCGGTGCGCGAGCTGCCACGACGCCGTCTCGGTCAGCAGCCGCACGCCCGGCTCCACGGGCAGCCGCAGGCCGTGCTCGGTCACCAACCGGCCCGCGTACGCGTGGTACGTCAGCACCACGGGCTCGCCGGTCAGCACGGACATCTTGCGCTCACCGCTCGGGTCCAGCTCGTCGAGCAACGACGACCCCGCCAGCCTGCGCAGCCGGGCGCGCACGCGGTCCGCGAGCTGCCGGGCGGCCTTGCGCGTGAACGTCAGGCCGAGCACGCGGTCGGGCTGCACGAGACCGTTCGCGACCAGCCACACGACGCGCGCGGCCATCGTCTCGGTCTTGCCCGCGCCCGCACCCGCCACGACCAGCGCGGGCTGCGCGGGCGCGGCGATCACCTCGGCCTGCTCGGGGGTCGGTCTGTTCAGCCCGAGCGCCTCAGCGATCTCGAACGGGCTGACGGTCACCTGTACATCTTCCTATCCGGACGTCCAGTGCCCGCACCACCCGGGCTGGTGTGTTCGCCGACCGTTCCGCCGCACGATACGTGCAGGTCAACGACCACCTACTCGCTCACCTGCCGTCCGGACGGGTGGACCGGGCAGGTCGTGCGCGCCGGGCACCGGTCGCAGTCGGCGTTCTCCCGCGCCGTGTACCCCGGCCCGAGCACCGACTCGGCGGCTCCCTGGACGACCTCCAGCCACGCGCGGACACCCTGCTCGTCCAGCGGCGCCTGGGTGCGTTCGACGGCTCCTGTCTTCTTGTCCTCCTTCGCGACGTACAACAACCGGGCCCCGCCCGGCTCTGTTCCCAGCCCGATGTGCGTGAAGCCGCCCAGGGACGACGCCAGCTGGTAGACGGCCAGCTGCGGGTGCTCCTGGGTCGCCTCGCGCGACACCGGGCTCTTGCCGGTCTTGAGGTCGATCACGACGGGACGGCCGTCCTCGTCGTGTTCGAGGCGGTCGACCCGGCCGCGGACCTGCAGCCACGGGCCGCCGTCGCGCTTGGGCACCTCGACGACCATCTCCTCCTCGACCGCGACCTGCGTGAGCTGCCCGCGGCTCATCGTCAGCCACGCGAGGAACGTGTCGAGCATCTTCTCCACGCGCAACCGCTCACGACGCGAGAACCAGGGCGCGCCCGCGTCGACAGCGGCCCACGCCTCGTCCAGCTTCACGCGCAGCTGCGCGGAGTCCGCGCCCGAGGCCGCCGCCTGCGCCAACGCGTGGACCAGCGTGCCCGTCACCGACGCCAGCTCGGCCGGGTCCTGGCCGCCGTGCCGCTCGACCACCCAGCGCAACGGGCACTTGGTGATCACCTCGATCGTCGACGGCGTCACGCTGACCTTCTGGTCTTCCGTCCACAGTGGAGCGTCGATCGACACGTCCGCCAGGCCGTACCACGACTCCGGGTGCGCGCCGGGCACCCCGGCCTCGGCCAGCCGGGCCAGCTGGGCTGCCGCGCGGGACCGGCGGTCGGGGTCCTCCGAGTCCGAGCACACCACCCGGCGCAGCTCGCCGACCAGCTCGCCCAGCACCAGACCGCGCTGCGGCCGGTGCAGCTTCCGCTCGTCCTCGGCGGTCGACTCGATCTCGTCGAGGAACCTCGACGGCTGCTCGTCCTCGCCTCGCACAGCGCTGATCAGCAGCTTCGACCGCGCCCGCGAGGCCGCGACCAGCAGCAGCCGGCGTTCCTCCGCCAGGATCGGCGCCACCGCGGACACCGACGGCTCCATGCCCGCCAGCACGTCCACCATGCGTTCGACGCCCAGCACCGTGCCGCGCAGCCGCAGGTCGGGCCAGCTGCCCTCCTGCACGCCCGGTACCGCGACGACCTCCCACTCGCGCCCGGCCGCCGAGTGCGCCGTCAGCACCGACACCGCCTCGCCGGCCGGGGCGGACGCGGCCAGCGTGTCGCCCACGATCCGCTGCGACTCCAGGTAGTCCGCGAACCCCGCCACACCCGAGCCCGGCAACCGGTCGACGTACTTCGCCGCCGCCTCGAACAACGCCACGATCGCGTCGAGGTCGCGGTCCGCCTGCATGCCCGGCATCCCGCGCCGCGACGACTGCGCCACCCAGCGGTCCTGCAGCCCGCTCGCCGTCCACAGGTCCCACAGCACGACCTCGACGGACTTCCCCGCCTCGATCGCCTTGCGCGCCAGCGACAGCAGGTGCGCGATCCGCCGCGCCGGCAACGACTCCGCGTCCTCCAGCGCCGCCAGCCGGTCCGAGGTCTCCACGACCTCGACGAGCAGCTCACCACTCGGCCGATCACCGCCGGCCGCCATCTCCAGCCGCCTCAACCCGCGCCGCAACCGCCGCAACGCCAACGGATCCGCGCCGCCGTAGGACGACGACAGCAACATCGCCGCCGTGTCCTCGTCCAACGACCCCGGCGCCGCGGCCGCTCGCACCAAGGCCAGCAACGGACGCACGGAAGGCTGCTGCGCCAACGGGAACTCGTCCGCCGCCACCGCCACCGGCACCCCCGCCGCGAGCAAAGCCCGTTGCAGCACCGGCAACGACAACGTCGCCGACCGCACCACCACGGCCATCTGCGACCACGGCACCTCATCGGCCAGGTGGGACCGCCGCAACTGGTCCGCCACCCACGTCGCCTCCTGCGCGGACGACGCGAGCAACCGCACCTGCACAGATCCCTCGCCCTCGGCCGGCTCCACCGACCGAGCAGGCGAGGCACCCGGCAGCCGGGCCGCCAGCCGCGCCACCGCGTCGCGCACCTCGGGCAGCATCCGGTGCGACTGCCGCAGCACGACGGTCTCGCCGGACACGTCCCGCAGGATGTCCGGATCCGCGCCGCGGAACGTGAAGATCGCCTGGTCCGGGTCACCGGCGAGGACGAACCGCGCCGCCCCCGATCCCAGCGAGCTGATCAGCGAGTACTGCATCGGGTCGAGGTGCTGCGCGTCGTCGACGAACAGGTACCGCACCCGCCGCCGTTCGGTGAACAGCAGGTCCTCGTCGTTCGCGAACGCCGCGTAGGCCGACGACACCAGCTCCGCCGCGTCGTAGGCCGGCGCGTAGGACGTGGCGGAGTCCATGCCGGACAACAGGTTCACGGCCTCGTACTGCGCCCCGAACCGCCCGGCCGCCACCCACTCGTCGCGCCCGTGCTCCTCACCGAGCTCGATCAGGTCCTCCGGCCCCAGCCCGCGTTCGGCCGCGCGCAGCAGCAGGTCGCGCAGCTCGTGCGCGAACCCCGGCAGCTCCAGCGCCGGCCGCAACCGCTCCGGCCACTTCAGCGCCCCCGACTCGACGTCGCCGGCGAGCAGCTCGCGCACCATCGCGTCCTGGTCGGGCCCCGACAGCAGCCGCGGCGGCGGGTCGCCGAGCAGCACCGCCTGGTTGCGCAGGACCGCGAACGCGTACGAGTGCACGGTGCGCACCAGCGGTTCGCGGATCGCCGAGAGATGGCCGGTCAGCAACTGCGTGATCTGCGCGCGCAACGCCACGGACGCGCGCCTGTTCGCCGTCAGGACCAGCACGTTCTCCGGGTCGGCTCCCCGCTCCAGCACGACGCGCGCGGCCAGTTCGGCGAGCAGCGTCGTCTTGCCGGTGCCGGGACCGCCCAGCACCCGCAGGAAGCCCTCGTGCGCGAAGACCCGCTGGGCAGCGGCGTCCCACCGGGGACGCGGGCGCGTCTCCGGCTTCCTGCGGACCAGCTGGGGTGGAAGTGCCACGACCCGATTTCACCACGCTGCACCGACAAGATCAGCGACGCCCGCCGGACGGAGCAGCACCGTTTTCGACTACCTTCTTGACAGATCGCGGTGGTCTAGTCCATTTTTGAAGTCGATGTGAGCCCCCTCACTGCCAGCTCCGCCGCCCTGGACCGAGCAGTCTTGGAGGACTGATGAAGCGGTTCCTCGTCGGCGCAGTCGCCGCCGCATGCGCGGCGATCATGCTGCCCACGACCGCACAGGCGGCCGTCAACCCCGTGCTCGCGGCGCCCTACCTCTACCAGTGGGGCGGTCAGCCCAACCCCGCCACGGTCATGCAGCAGACCGGCATCAGGTCGTTCACCCTCGCTTTCATCCTCAGCGACGGCACGTGCAACCCGAAGTGGGACGGCACTCGTTCGCTCACCGGGTCGGACAAGACCCTCGTCAACTCGATCCGCTCGGCCGGCGGCGACGCCGTGCCGTCGATCGGCGGCTGGTCCGGCAACAAGCTCGGCCAGTTCTGCAGCTCCGCCAGCGCACTCGCCGGCGCCTACCAGAAGGTGATCGACGCCTACGCGCTCAAGGCGATCGACATCGACATCGAGGCCGCCGAGTTCGAGAACAACACCACGCAGGACCGCGTCCTCGGCGCGTTGAAGATCGTCAAGCAGAACAACCCCGGCGTGCGGACGGTCATCACCATGCCGACCGACCGCACCGGCCCGAACTCGTGGGGCAAGCGCCTCGTCACCCGCGCCAAGGAGCTCGGCGCGCCGGTCGACACGTGGGCCGTCATGCCGTTCGACTGGGGCAGCGGCGGTGACATGGTCGCGCAGACCAAGAGCGCGGTCGACGGCCTCAAGAACCACGTCAAGTCGACGTTCGGGCTCAGCGACGACGCGGCGTACCGGCGCAGCGGACTGTCGTCGATGAACGGCAAGACCGACACCGGCGAGACCGTCACGCCGCAGAACTTCCGCGACATCGTGTCGTGGGCGAACTCCAAGCACCTCTCGCGGGTGTCGTTCTGGGCGGTGAACCGGGACCGCGGCAACTGCGGCGCGATGAGCTCGTCGTGCAGCGGCATCAACCAGCAGACCTACGAGTTCACCAAGGCCCTGGCCGGGTTCACCGGCTAGCAGACCCCTCCGGTGACCGGACGTGACCCCGACCCCGTCCGGTCACCGGAGTCCCAGGCCCCGCAGGAACTCGCCCGGCTCGCTGACCGCGCCGAAGTGGTCTCCCGTGCCGAAGTCCGCGCCCGCGTCCCGCCACCACTCGACCTGCTCCGCGCTGGAGATCCCCTCGACGGCGATCGTCACGCCCGCCTCGCGCAGCAACGGCAGCAGCGCCCTCACGTACGGCGACCGGCGCTCGACCAGCGGGGTCGCCACCCGCACCGACTTCGCCGGCAGCTCCGACACCGCGGCGGGTTCCAGCGGCCCCAGCCCGAAGTCGTCCAGTCCCATGTGGACACCCATGCCCGCGAGCGTCGTCAGGTTGTCGGCCGCGTCGGTCAGCGGCAGCACCTCGGCCGGCACCCCGAGCGCGAGCCTGGCCGGGTCGAGCCCGGTCTCGTCGAGCACGCGCACCACCCGCGTCATCAGGTCCGCGTCGGTCGACTGGTGCGGGGTCAGGCGCACGACGAGCGACCTGTCGAACTGCCCGAGCTTCCGCCACCAGGACGACTGGCCGCTCGCGACCTTCAGCAGCCACTCGCCGAGCGGCAGGATCAGCCCGGTCGACTCCGCGAGCCGCGCGCACCGGTCGTGGTCGAGCACGCCGTGCTCCGGGCTGTCCCAGTGCAGCAACGCCTCGACGCCGGACACCTCGCCGTCGGCCAGCCGCACGATCGGCCGGTACCGCACGGTGATCTCGCCGTTCTCCCACGCGCTCGGCATCGTCACGGCCAGCAGGTGGTCGCGCCGGTCCTCCGCGTCCTGGCCGGGGTGGAAGACCTCCCACTGGCCGCGCCTGCGGACCTTGGCCCTGCGCAACGCCGTGTCCGCCGCGCGCAGCAGGTCGACGGGCTCCGCGTCGCTGCCGGGCCGGTGCACCACACCGGCGCTCACCGACACCGCGAGGCCGTGACCGTCCACATAGGTCGGTTCGAGCAGGTCGTCGTTGACGCTCTTCATGATCGCGCCGATGGTCGGCGTGGCCGCCCTGTTCTCGATCAGCACGCCGAACTCGTCGCCGTCGAACCGGGCGATCATGGCCTTCTCGCCGGCCAGCAGCACCCGCAGCCGCTGGGCGACGTGCTGCAGCAGCCGTTCGGCGATCCGGCCGCCGAAGCTGTTGCTCACCATGCCGAACGCGTCGACGTCGAGGTGCAGCACCGTGATGCCGTGCTCGGGGTCGGCCTTGCGCAGCGCGGTCTCCAGCTGCGTGGTGAAGTACTGGCGGTTGGGCAGGCCGGTCAGCACGTCGTGCAGCGACTGGCGCTTGAGCTCGTTCTGCAGCAGCTCCAGCTCGGTGCCGTCCTCGACGATCACGACGTAGTGGCTGCGTTCGTCGTCCACGCCGCGCAGCAACGACGCCGTGAGCGTCAGCCGCGCCGGTTCGCCGTCGACGCGCAACATCCGCTGCGCCTGCCGCACCCTGCCCGCGGTGCCGGCGGCCAGGTCGGCCAGCGCGGTCCTCAGCACCTCGACGGAACCGGGCGCCACGAGCTCGAGCAGCGACACCCCGGTCAGCTCGTCCGGCGTGTAGCCGAGGATCTCGCCGATGGCCGCGTTCGCCCGCAGCAGCCTGCCTTCGAGGTCGACGATCATCACGCCGTTGCTGGAGGCGGTGACGACCTCGTTGTAGCGGGCCTCGCTCTCCTTGAGGTTCCAGTTGGCGTCGCGCACCGCCTTGAGCAGCGACCGCTGCATGCTCTCCTGCTGGGAGAGAACGGACTCGGTGTTGGCGGCGGTGAACCCGGTGCCGATGGCGCCGACGGTGAGCACGATCCGTTCCGCGTAGCGGTCGACGGGCTGGAACTCCGGCAGCGCGAGCAACCCCTTGCCGAGCACCTCGGCGGTGCAGCGCATGCCGAGCCGGCCGAGATGGCCCAGACCCGCGATCTCGACGCCGATCCGCTCGATCGCGGCGGCGTCGGGCCTGTCCTCGTGGACCAGCGAGCACAACTGGTCGAGCAGCTCACCCAGCTCCCGGTCGAGATCGTCGCGGCCCATCGGAATCGCGACCGCGCCGAGCAGCAGGTAGGACCATTTGCGCGCGAGTGTCAGCCGTGCCCCGGCATTGTCCTGGGGCACGGGTGTGACGTCGGGTATTCGACTCGGGTTGGACATTCGGGAGCGCCTCGCAATGCCTCTGAGGTCCCGGAAGTTTACCCACGCACCGTACGCCCCACTTCAACCGGTAGCGTGAATCGTCGTCACTCGATCGAAATTGCCTATGGTTTACGCGCGACGCCCGCGAACGCGATCCTGTTCACCGCGGGGTCGTCGGAGATATCGCCTGGTCCCATGGGGCGCCATTCGGCGTACTTCACCAGTCCGGGCTCGACGAGCTCGAAATCACCGAAGAACGATTCAATTTCGACGCGGTCGCGATAAGTGACGTCACCGCCACCCGCTTTGCTCATCCTGTCGGTGACGGCACGGGCCTCGTCGTTGACGTGGTCGCCCGCCATGTGCGAGATCGCGAGGTAGCTCCCGCTGGGCAACGCCTCGCGGTAGCGCTTCATCAGGCCCTGCGGGTCCGCGTCGTCCGGCACCCAGTGCAGCATGAACAGCAGCAGCACGCCGACGGGCCGGTCGAAGTCGACGAGCCGGCGCACCTCGCTGCTGGCGAGGATGCTCTCCGGGTCGCGCATGTCGGCCTGCAGCACGCCGACACGGCTGTTACCTGCGACGATGAGCTCGCCGTGAGCCACGGCCACGGGGTCGCGGTCCACGTAGACGATCCGGCAGTCCGGCGCCTCCTCCTGGGCGACCTCGTGCACGTTGGCCACCGTGGGGATGCCGGACCCGATGTCGAGGAACTGGCGCACGCCCTGGTCGGTCATGAACCGGACCGCCCGGCGCAGGAAGGCCCGGTTGAGCCGCGCCGCGCTGCGGGAGTGCGGCATCATCTGCTCGGCCTTGTCGCCCATCACCCGGTCGACCGCGAAGTTGTGCGCCCCGCCGAGGAGGTAGTCGTACACCCGCGCCGCGCTCGGCACGGAGACGTCCACGCTCTGTGGGATCCAGCTCTGCTCGTCGGTCACGGCGACCACCTCTTCGGGTTAGCGGACGCACCAGCTTAGTCATGCACAAAGCGCACACGATTACGCCGCACGTGTGAACACACGCCACCCGATCGGGCACTGTCCTGGTGAACCGAACGACTCATAGGGTAGGCCCCCTCTTTCCCGCGACGAGGAGCGACGATGTCCGTCCCGGTGGCGCCCGGCAGGCTGCCATTCCTCGGGCACTCGTTGTCAATGCTCAGGAAAAGATTCGCGTTCACCGCGAATTTACGATGTCAGGGCGAACTGGTCGAGGTCGACCTCGGACCGTTGCGCGCTTTCTTCGTCACCAGCCCGCGGTTGATGCACCAGGTGCTGGTCACCGACGCGCCGAAGTTCCACAAAGGCCGGATGTACGACAAGTTCCGGCCGTTCGTGGGCAACGGCCTGGCGGTGTCGAGCGGGGCCTTCCACCTGCGCCAGCGGCGGATGATGCAGCCGGCGTTCCACCGCGACCGGATCACCGCCTACGCGGAGATCATGGTCCGCGCGGCGGAAGACCTGGTGGCGGGGTGGCGGCCAGGGGAGGTCCGCAAGCTCGAGGTCGACATGCAGGGTCTGGCGGTCACGATCGTCGGCGAGGCCCTGTTCTCCACGGAGATCGGCGCCAAGGCGATCGACGAGGCCCGCCGGTCCGTGTTCGTGATCATCAGGAACGGCATCCTGCGCGCGCTCTCGCCGGGGTTCGTCGAGAAGCTGCCCATCCCGGCGAACCGGGAGTTCGACGAGGCCATCGCGCGGATGCGCGCGATCGTGCAGGAGGTCATCGCGAGCCGGCGCGACGACGACACCGACCACGGCGACCTGCTGTCGACGTTGCTCGCCGCCAGGGACCCCGAGACCGGCGATCCCATGACGGAGGACCAGGTCTTCGACGAGGTCATCACGCTGCTCACCGCGGGGATCGAGACCACCGCGCTGGCACTGGCGTGGATCTTCCACGAGATCGCCGCCAACCCCGAGGTCGAACGTCGGGTGCTGGCGGAGGTCGACGAGGTGCTGGGCGGGCGCCGGGTCACGATCGACGACGTGCCGAAGCTGACCTACCTCGGCCGGGTGGCGACGGAGGTCCTGCGCAAGTACCCGCTGTGGCTCGTCATGCGCCGCACCGCCGAGGAGGTCGAGCTCGGCGGCGCCCGGCTGGCAGCGGGCACCGAGGTGATCCTCAGCCCGCACACCCTGCACCACGACCCGGCGCACTTCCCGGACCCCGAGCGCTTCGACCCGGACCGCTGGACGCCGGAGCGCGCCAGACAGCTGCCGAAGGGCGCGTTCGTCCCGTTCGGCGGCGGCATCCACCAGTGCATCGGGAACCACTTCGCCCTGACCGAGATCGCCCTCGTGGCGGCGACGGTCCTGCAGCGCCACCGGCTGGTCCCGGACCGGCCCGTGCGCACCAGGTTCACCAATGCGGCCTACCCCAACGACCTGATGATGACGGTCGTCCCCCGCTAGTTGGAGGTTTGTTCCCCCATGCGTTTCCGTCGGCTCTGTGCCGCCGTGCTGCTCGCTGCCCTCATACCCGTGCCGTCCACGGCGAACGCCGCGACGACGTGCGAGGACGTGTACACGCCCGTCCAGTTCGGGCTGATCCAGCAGACGATGTACGGCAGGCTGTGCGTCCCGCAGGGAGCCAGGTCCGTCCAGGTGCTCGTCCCCGGTGGCACGTACACCAGCGGCTACTGGGACATCCCCGTGGACGGCGAGACCCGGTCCGTCACGCGCGCCATGAACGGCGCCGGTGTCGCCACCATGGCCGTGGACCGCATCGGTTCCGGCAAGAGCACCAAGCCGCTCAGCGTCCTCGTCGACGTCCCCAGCCAGGCCCAGGCCGTGCACCAGGTGGTCCAGAACCTGCGGTCGCGGTTCGCGAAGGTGTTAGTGGGCGGGCACTCCATCGGCTCCGCGATCGCGATGGCCGAGGCCGGCACGTACCACGACGTCGACGGCGTGCTGGTCACCGGCATGACGCACCAGTGGGACTACGTCCGCGCCGTGCCCGCGCTGACCAACCTGATCCCCGCCCTGCTCGACCCGAAGCTGAGCCTGCGCGGCCTCGACGTCGGCTACCTGACGACGGCACCGGGCACCCGCTACACCATGTTCCACGCGCCGGGACCGAACATCGCCAGTGTGGTCAGCCTCGACGAGTCCACGAAGGACGTCGTCTCCGCGGGCGAGTTCGTCACCACGGCGCTGATGTCCAACCTGGTGCTGCCCGTGAGCGCCGCGATCGACGTGCCCGTGATGACCGTGCAGACGTCGGCCGACTACTTCTGCGGCACCCCGCCGCTCGGTGCCGACTGCTCCTCGGCGCAGGCGCTGGTGAACTCGGAGAAGCCGTTCTACGGCAGGGCGCCGCGTCTGGACGGCTTCGTCGTCAACGGGTACGGGCACGTCTTCAACTTCGACACCAAGACGGCTGATCGCTACCACGCGGCCGTCGTCGCGTGGCAGCGCACCATCTAAAGCAGGTTCTTCAGCACGTCGCCCGCGTTCTCGGGTGAGCCGAAGCGGGGGCCGATCGCGAGGTCGGCGCCCGCTTCCGCCCACCACTGCGCCTGGTCCTCGGTCTCGATGCCGTCGACGCACAGGTTCACACCCAGGTCGTGCACGGCGGGGATCAGCGCCGCGGACCGCATGTCCTGACGCCGCACCAGGTCCCGGGGCACGAGCACGGACACCACCGGCAGCTCGGTGAGCCACACCAGGTCCCGCGGGCCGAGGCCGAAGTCGTCCAGCGCGATGCGGACTCCCCTGTCCGCCAGCCGTCCCAGGTTCTCCGCGGCACCGGACTCGCCCAGCACGCCGACGGGCATGCTCAGCGTCAGCCGCTCCGGCGGCATGCCGGTCTCCGCGAGCACCTTGGTCACGCGCGACACCAGGTCGGCGTCGGTCGACTGGTGCCGGGTCAGCCGGACGCCGAACTGCGCGTCGAGCTCGCCCCGCTGACGCCACCACTGCGCCTGTCCCGCGGCGATCCTGATGAGCCACTCGCCCATCGGCAGGATCAGGCCCGTCGAGTCGGCCAGCGCGGCGCACCGGTCCGAGAGGTCCCAGTGCAGCACGGCCTCGACGCCCGCCAGCTCCCCGGTCGCGAGCACGCGGACCGGTTGGTAGCACACGCCGACGTCGCCCTGCTCCCACGCGCCCGGCATCACGACCGCCAGTGCGGCGTCGCGCCGGTCCGCGGTGCTCTCGTTGCTGTGGAACAACTGCCACTGCCCGCGCTGGTCCTTCTTGGCCTGCCGCAACGCGAGATCGGCCATGCGCAGCAGCTCCGTGGGCTCGACGTCGGGCGACGGCCGCTCGACCACGCCGGCGCTCACCGAGACGGCGAGGCCGTGGTCGTCGACGAAGACCGGTTCGGCCAGGTCGGCGTTGATCGCGGTCATGATCGTCGCGACGTCCGGTGTGGTCGCGGAGTTCTCGACGACGATGCCGAACTCGTCGCCGTCGAAGCGCGCGACCATCGACTGCTCGCGGGACATCAACGCCCGCAGCCTGCGCGCCACGTGCTGCAACAGCTTCTCGCCCACGCGCCCGCCGAGGCTGTTGCACACCAGGCCGAACGCGTCGAGGTCGAGGTGGAACACGGTGACGCCGAGGTCGGGGTCGGCCCGCCGCAGCACGGTTTCCAGGTGGGTCGTGAAGAACTGCCTGTTGGGCAGGCCCGTCAGCACGTCGTGCAGCGACTGCCTGCGCAGTTCTCCTTGCAGCAGGGCGAGTTCCGTGTCGTCGTCGGCGACCACGAGGACGTGGCTCGGCTTGTTCTCGCCGTCGCGCAGCAGCGACACCGTCAGCGTGACCTTGGCCAGGTCGTCCTCGCCGCGCAGCAGCTGCATCGGCTCGCGCTCGAAGTCGTCTCGTTCGCCGAGGACCTTCTCCATCATCTCGCGGAACACGACGACCGAGTTCGGCGCGACGAGCTCCATGATCCGCGTGCCCTGCTCGGGGCGGCGGCCGAGGATCTCGCCGATGGCGTCGTTGGCCCACACCACCTTGCCGTCGAGCCCGACGATCAGGATGCCGTTGGTCGACGAGATCGCGATGCCCTCGAACTTGGCCTCGCTCTGCCGCTGGTCGCGCTGCGCGTCGTGGGTGGCCTTGAGCAGCGACCGCTGCATGCTTTCCTGCTGGTCCAGGATCACCCGCGCGCGAGCGGCGCTGAAGCCGCACGTCAACGCGCCGATGCCACCGACCACGCGCACGGCGAGCTGGTCTGTTCCGCGGAACTCGTCCAGTGCCAGCAAGCCTTTGCCGAGCACGTCGACGGTCCGCTTGAGGCCGGGCTCGTTGACGTAGCCCAGAGCGACGAGGCGCTCGCCCACCTCCTCGAACGGGGCGGGGTCGAACGTCTCGCCGTGCAGCGCCGCGCACAACGCGTCGAGCTGGTCGCCCAGTTCGGCGTCCAGCTCCTCCCTGCTCAACGCGACCACTACGACGCTGCTGAGCAGATAGCTCCACTTGCGCGCCAAGGCTTCTCGCGCACGGACGGCGGCGGTGTCCCGTGGTGGAGCGGCATCGGGTACTCGGCTCGGATTCGTCATTCCCGTTGCCCTGTATGGGTTGAAGAGTGTCCGGCAGTTTACCTACCGGCAGTCGGCGTCCATTGAGCCAACCGTGTGATACTCCGACACTACAGTGTGGTTTTAGTCCTTACGACCAACGCCAGCGTACAAGAACATGTTCATGGACGCCTCGTCCGAGAAGTCACCTGGCCCGTCCGGGTGCCACTCCCCGCAGCCGACGAGGCCCGGCTCGACCACCGCGAAGTCGCCGAACAGCGCGCTGACCTGCTCGTGCGTGCGCATGTGCATCCGATCCGCGCTCCTGCTGCGGTTCACGACCGCAGCCGCCCCGCCCGCGTTCTCGTCGAGCCGGTCCTCGGTGACGTGCGTCATGACCGAGAAACTTCCGACAGGTAACGCGTCTCGATAGGCGACAACGCGCTTCCGCATTTCCCAGCACGCCCTGCGGGTCACGCATGTCGGCCTGCACGATGGCAGCGTTGTCGTTGTCAGCCAACAACAACCGACCGTTCGCCACGGCGACGGAAGACGAACGAGCCTAGTCACCTGAGCCACGCGCGCACTGAACCATCAGAGTGACGCCGAACCACCCGATCAGGCACTGTCGTCCTCGTCCAAACGGCTCCTAGGGTGATCCGTCCCCGTTCGGCCCAACTCCGCAGGAGCCCGAATGCCCGTCCCGAGCCGCCACGCACGCACTTCGTCACCAGCCCTTCGCTGACCGACGAAGTTCTTGTCTCGCAAGGACGCGATGTTCGACAGTTCCGGCCCTACCTGGGCACAGGGCCGCCGAACGGCGAGGCCCCACCTGCGACAGCGCCGGCTGATGCAACCGGCGTTCCCCGTGAACGGATTGAAGCCGATGCGTCGACGATGGCTCGTGCCGCTGCTCCGCTGGCTGCGAGGCGGCACGAAGACGAGGTCCGCGTCGTCGAGGGCGACAGGCAGGAGCCCGCAGCCACGATCCTCGGCAGGGCGCACTTCTCCACCAGGTTGGGAGAACGCGCCATCGCCGAGGTCCGCCGGTCGATCCTCACGGTGATCCCCAAGCCGTGGTCACCGCCCGGGCCAAGTCGATCTAGCTACACTCGCGGGATGGACGAAGAGATCCACGAGCGGATCCGCGACTTCATCAAGGCCATCCCCCGCGGACGAGTCGCCACCTACGGCGACATCGCAGATCTCGCCAAGGCACCGTCACCACGCCTGGTGGGCCGAATCCTGAACGAGGACGGCCACGACCTCCCGTGGCAACGAGTCCTGAAGGCCGACGGCACCTGCGCCCCGCACCTGCGGGACACGCAACTCCAACTCCTCCACGAGGAGGGCGTGCCGAACCTGGACGGCAAGGTGAACCTGCGCGAGTACCGCTGGGAGGACGCGCGCAAGGAGGAACCGGCGGAGCCACCGGGCCTGTGGTGACGCAGGCAGGCTGACGCAGGGGTCCCCTTCGATTTCAGCTCCCCCGCGACCCAACGTACCCGGGAGGTCTGACACTCAGCCCGAGCCGGGAAAGCCGGGGTGGAGGCGCCGCGTTGGGGGCGGCGGGTGGAGGCGCCGCGCGGAGGGAACGCGCCGGGAAAGCCGAGGCGCGCCGCAACGAGGGTCCGCTAGGACGAGGCGAGGCATCTGCGTGCACCTCAGATGCGCGCGGGCCGAACCCCACAGTGGCGATGCGAAGCGAGCCGAACAGCCCACCGCACCGCCAATGGCGAAGCCGAGGCCCCAAGCGATGCCGAAGGCGAGCAGTAACAACCCCCCACGCACTCGCGACCGCGACGCCGAAGGCGAGCCGTACAGACCTTGCCTCGATGGGTAGCGGTGCACCCACTCGTGGTTTGGCGATTGGGGCTTGACTTTGGGTGCGAGGTGCTACCACTTGTGGATCGGCCGGGTGCGAAGCACCCGGCCTTTTCCGGCCGAACCAGCGCCTCGCAAGGGCCCCGAAGTCAAGCCCCAATCGCAATCGTCGCGGAGCGGCGATGAACCCCAACGCTTCGTCCGAGGTGCACGACCACGCTGGAACAGGCACGGAACCGCATTGGCGACCACGCTGGAACTCGCATGGTGACCACGCCGGCCCCCCTCAAGCAGACCTCAACACCAAAGCCCGACCCGCGAAGTACCGCCGAACCAAAGCCTCAACCACCAACGGATGCGCCCCCACAGGCTCAGCCACCACATCCGCCCCACAAGAACGAAGCACCCCCTGAAACACCCCAGGCGCCAACAACCAGGAAGCAACAACCACCCGACGCCCGGAAAAGCCGGCAAAGCCCCGAACAACATCACCAACCGAAGGCGAAGCAGTAGCCACATACCCCACACCAACCGCCCCGACCAACGAGGCAGCCCGCCGAACATCCCCCAACGCCCGCTCATCAGAAGACCCGGCAGCCCCCAACACCACCACATCCCCAGCCCGGACCCCAGCCTCCCGCAACCGATCCAGAACAGCCGGCACAGCGTCCACCCCCAACGGCGGAGTCACCACCACACCAGCCCGAGACCCGATCTGCGCGGGAATGTCGACCCGAACGTGATACCCAGCAGCCAAGAACACCGGCACCACAACACAAGGTCCGTCCACAACAGACCGAACATCAGGCTGGAGAACGTCCGCATAGGCCACAACCACCGGAACATCCACCAGAACCCGCACCCGATCCGCGATCGAAGCGCACACCGCGACCCCACGAGGATCACGAGTCCCGTGAAACGCCAGAACAAGCTTCACGCAGGCTCCATAGCTAGCCGGTAACCACGCTTGACCACGGTGCACACCATCTGCGGCGACCCCAAAGCGGTCCGCAGCCTCCCGATCGCGGTCTCCACCGCGTGCTCCTCACCGCCAGAAGGCAAGGCAGCCAACAGGTCCTGCCGAGAAACCACCCGCCCCCGAGCGGCAACGAGAGTCCGCAACACGGCCATGGGCGCAGGAGCAACAGGCCGAAGCTCCCCATCGATCACCACGGCGGAAGCACGCATCTCCATCTCCCGAGACGCGATCCGCAACCGAGTGGCACGAGCAGGCAGCTCGACAGCAAGCTCCCGCACCATCGACCCGATCCGGGAACGCACCGGCTGCACAACGGGAATCCCCGCGGCCACCAACGGCCCAGCGGTGATCGCACCGACCCCGACCACGAGAACGTTGCGGCGCAAAGCCTCCACCAACGACGAATGCCGGGCGCCGGCCGTCCGCAAGACTGAAGCCGCAGCAGGCGCGCTGGTGAACGTCAGAGCGTCCACCTGACCACCCAACACCGCCTCGATCAACGACTCCAACGGCCGGATGTCCGCCGGCGGCTCCCAGCGGTACACCGGGATCTCCACGACGTCGGCACCGGCGGCCGCGAGGGTGTTCACGAAGTCCGGCAACGGCTCGCCGTGCAGCTGCACGGCCACGCGCTTGCCGGAGACGCCCATCCGCAGCAGGTACTGCAACAGCTCGGCATTCGACTCCGACTCGGGTGACCACGTCTCGACGAGCCCCGCCGCCCGCACAGCGCCTTTGGCCTTGGGGCCGCGCGGCAGCACGACGGCCGACGACAGGGCGTGGTGCAGGCGGTTGGCCAGGCCCCAGCCCTCGGCGGCCTCGAACCAGCCGCGGAACCCGATCGCGGTGGTGGCCACGACGACGTCCACCGGAGCGGCGACCAGCGCGAGGGTGGCCTCGTGCAGCGACGCGTCGTCGGGCAGCGGCACGATTCGCAGGGCGGGGCCGTGCAGCACCGCGGCGCCCTTGCGTTCCAGCATGGCGATCAGCTCGTCGGCGCGGCGGGCCGCGGTGACGCCGATCGTGAAGCCCGCCAGCGGGCCCGTCACGTCAGCTCCACGACGCCGTCGCGCACGCGCACCTGGTGCACCGCGACGGACACGGACGGCTCGTCCAGGCACTTGCCGGTCGCCAGTTCGAAGGCCTGCTTGTAGACCGGCGACACCACGACCGGGACGCCGCCGCGGTCACCGACGATGCCGCGCGACAGCACCGCCGCGCCGCTGAACGGGTCGATGTTGTCCAGCGCGTGCAGCGCTCCGTCGGCGGTCAGGAACACCGCCACCTGCGAACCGTCGGGGAGCAGGGCCGCGACGCCCTGGTCCGGCCGCAGCACGGCGAAGTCACACACGATCATCTGGCGACCTCCGGGATGCCCAGGGGGACGGGGACGCGCTGACCACGTTCAGCGCGGAACGAGATCGTGGGGTCCGGGGTGCCGGGCGCGTTGACGAACGACGTGAACCGCGCCAGCTTCTCCGGGTCCTCCAGCACGCCGCGCCACTCGTCGGCGTAGTCCGAGACGTGCGACTCCATGGCGGCCTCCAGCTCGGCGCAGATGCCGAGCTTGTCGTCCACCACGACCTCGCGCAGGTGGTCGAGCCCGCCGTCGAGCCCCTCCAGCCACACCGACGTGCGCTGCAACCGGTCCGCGGTGCGGATGTAGAACATCAGGAACCGGTCGATGATCCGGATCAGCTCCGCGGTGTCCACATCGGACACCAGGAGATCGGCGTGGCGCGGGGTGAAGCCGCCGTTGCCGCCCACGTAGAGGTTCCAGCCGTTCTCGGTGGCGATCACACCGAAGTCCTTGCTCCGCGCCTCGGCGCACTCGCGGGCGCACCCGGAGACCGCCGACTTGAGCTTGTGCGGCGACCGCAGGCCCCGGTAGCGCAGCTCCAGCTCGATGGCCAGGCCGACGGAGTCCTGCACGCCGTACCTGCACCAGGTCGTGCCCACGCAGGACTTCACCGTGCGCAACGACTTCCCGTACGCGTGCCCCGACTCGAAGCCGGCGTCGACCAGGCGGCGCCAGATGTGCGGCAGCTGGTCGACGGTCGCGCCGAACATGTCGATGCGCTGACCACCGGTGATCTTCGTGTAGAGCCCGTAGTCGCGGGCCACCTCGCCGATGACGATCAGCTTCTCCGGCGTGATCTCCCCGCCGGGGATGCGCGGCACCACCGAGTACGTGCCGTTGCGCTGCAGGTTCGCCAGGAACCTGTCGTTGGTGTCCTGCAACGAGACCTGCGTCTCGCCCAGGATGTGCCCGTTGCCCAGCGACGCGAGGATCGACGCCACCGCGGGCTTGCAGATGTCGCAGCCGCGTCCGGTGCCGTGCTTCTCGATCAACGAGCTGAACGTCGTCACGCGCGTCGCCCGGACGATCTCGAACAGCTCGGCCCGCGAGTGGCCGAAGTGCTCGCACAACGCCTTCGACTGCTCGACACCGCACTCGGTCAGCAGCCTCTTCAGCATCGGCACGCACGAGCCGCAGCCCGTACCCGCCTTGGTGCACGCCTTCAGCTCGGCCACGTCACAGGCGACCCCGGACCGGATCGCGTCGGTGATCGTCTGCTTGGTGACCGCGTGGCACGAGCAGACCTGTGCGTCCGCGGGCATCTCGACGTCGACGGCACCACCGGGCTGCAGCAGCGCGGCAGGAACTTCCTTGCCCACCAACGGTCGCAGCGACGGATAAGCGGAAGCGTCACCGACCAGCACACCACCGAGCAACGTGCGGGCGTCGTCCGACACCACGAGCTTGCTGTAGGTGCCGGCAACGGCGTTGTTCACCACGACTTCCAACGCGCCCTCGGTGACGGCGTGCGCGTCGCCGAACGACGCCACGTCCACCCCGAGCAGCTTCAGCTTCGTGGACAGGTCGGCACCGGGGAACACCCGCGTGCCACCGGCGATCTGGTCCGCCACGACCTCGGCCATCGCGTAACCGGGCGCGACCAGCCCGTACGCCACGCCCTCGACGGAGGCGCACTCGCCGATCGCGAACACGTGCGGATCGGCCGTCCGGCACGCGGCGTCGACCAGGTAGCCACCGCGCGGGCCCAGCTCCAGCCCCAGGTCGAGGTCGGTGCGCGGCCGGATGCCGGCGCTGAACACCACGACGTCGAGGTCGAGCTCCAGCCCGCTGGCGAGACGAGCGATCAACCGCGACCCGTCGCGTTCGATGGAGGACGCGGAGGTCCCGGTGTGCACGGTCAGGTCGAGCTTCTCGACCAGCCGCTTCAGCAGCCCGGCGCCGCCCTCGTCGACCTGGATCGGCATCAGCCGCGGCGCCAGCTCGACGACGTGCGGCGACACCCCCATGCCGCGCAACGCGTTGGCGGCCTCCAGCCCGAGCAGGCCGCCGCCGAGCACCATGCCGGACCTGCGGCCGGGACGCGAGGCGGCCTCGACGGTGGCGCGGATGTCGTCCAGGTCGTCGATCGTGCGGTAGACGTGGCAGCCGGGCAGGTCGCGGCCGGGCACCGGCGGCACGAACGGCACCGACCCGGTGGCCAGCACCAGCACGTCGTAGGAGACCTCGACCCCGGACGCGCCCACGACGACCCGGCGGGAACGGTCCACCAACACGGCCTTCTCGCCGAGCAGGAGCTCGCAGCCGCTCAACGGTGCCAGCTCCAGGTCCGCGGAGCTCCAGGTGTCCACATAGGACGACAGCGCCACCCGGTCGTAGGCGGGACGGGCCTCCTCGCCGAACACGACGATCCGCCAGGGCGAGTCGCGAAGGATCTCGACGAGCCGGTGGCCGACCATGCCGTTGCCGATCACGACCAGCGTGCCGGGAGTCGTTGCAGCCATCGGGCATCCCTCCTTCCGCCCGGTATGCTCACCGGGCGGCGTGTCATCCCCAGGTCCGCGGCATTTCGCGGGTGTTAAAGGAAACTCTCTGCGCTGATCAGAGCCTTGTGCGGTCAGACGCCCGCGTGGGCGAGCGACGGACGCGCCGCGAACGCGGTGCGACGCAGGTAGAACCACCAGGTGGTGCCCAGGCAGAGCGCGTAGAAGACGAGGATCGCGGTCAGCGCGGGCGTCAGCGTCTTCGAGCCCTCCAGCGAGAACTTGAAGACCAGGTTGACCAGCACACCGCCGGCCGCGCCGATCGCGCCGGCGATCCCGACCACGGCGGCGGCCTGGCGCTTCGCCGACTTGTCGTCGTCGGACTGGGTGCGGAAGATCGCCGGGATCATCCGGTAGGTCGAGCCGTTGCCCACGCCCGCCAGCACGAACAGCGCGATGAACGAGCCGAAGAACAGCGGGAAGCTCTGCGCGTCGACGCTGACCATGACGCCGATCGTGCCGACCGCGAGGCCGACGAACGTCCAGAGCGTCACCTTCGCGCCGCCGATCCGGTCGGCGAGCCAGCCGCCGAACGGCCGGGCGACCGAGCCGATCAGGGCACCGAGGAACGCGAGCGCCACCCAGCCCTTGTGGTCGACGAAGCTCAGCTTGATCAGCGACGGGAACGCGAACGAGTAGCCGATGAACGAGCCGAACGTGCCGATGTACAGGAACGACATCACCCACGTGTGCTGGTTCGAGAGCGCGAGCTTGTACGACTGACCGTCCGGCTTGGCCTGCGTCAGGCTGTCCATGAAGAACCACGCGAACGCCGTGGCGAGCACGATGAACGGCATCCAGATCAACGCCGCGTAGGCGAGGTGGATCCCGGTGCCGATGGTGATCACGAGCGGCACGACGAGCTGCGTGACCGCGACGCCGAGGTTGCCGCCGGCGGCGTTCATGCCGAGCGCCAGGCCCTTCTTGCCTTCCGGGTAGAAGAACGAGATGTTCGCCATCGACGACGAGAAGTTGCCGCCGCCCAGGCCCATCGCGGCCGAGGTGAGCAGGAAGAACCAGTACGGCGTGCCCGGCGTCGACACCGCGTAGGCGAGCATCGTGCACGGGATCAGCAGCAACCCGGCGCTGATCGTCGTCCACAGCCTGCCGCCGAACCGCGGCACGGCGAACGTGTAGGGCACCCGCAGCAGCGACCCGACCAGGTTCGGCACGATCAGCAGCCAGAACTGCTGGCCGACGCTGAAGTCGAAGCCGACGGAGCCGAGGCTCACGACGACGATGCTCATCAGCACCCAGACGCTGAACCCGAGGTTCTCGGCGAAGATGCTCAACGCCAGGTTCTTGCGGGCGATCCGCTTTCCGGTGGACTCCCAGAACTCGGGCTTCTCGGGTTCCCAGTGGTCGATCCAGCTCATCGAACTTCCTCCGCGGGGTCGGCGACTGCGCAACAACCTAGAAACCGGTCATTACCAGGGGGTTCTGGCCTGTGACGGCGACGGCAACTCCGCCGCACATCACGCGGGCTGCGGCTGTGAGGCCCCGAGCCAGTCGAGCAGCCCGCACACCGCGTCCTTGCAGCCACCGCACCCCGTCGTCGCGCGGGTGGCCTCCGCGAGCTGCGGCACCGACTCCGCGCCCGCGCGCCAGGCCGACACGATCTGTCCCTTGGAGACGGTGTTGCACCGGCAGATCACCGCGCTGGACGGCAGGTCGGCCGGTGACGCGGCCTCGGCGGGCAACGCGCGGCCCAGCAGCAACGCGAGCCGGTCGGTCGGCGCGGGGATGCCGCGGTCGTAGAGCTGGGTGATCGTGGCGGCCGCGTCCGGTGCGCCGATCACGATCGCGCCCGCGACCCGGTCGTCGCGCAGCACGAGCTTGGCGTACCGGCCGCGCGAGGGTTCCTGGAAGCACAGGACTTCCGAGTCCGGGCAGTCGATCTCGGTGTGCACGTCGCCCAACGCCGCGAGGTCGATGTCACGCGCCTTCAACCGTGTGACGACGGACGTGCCCCGGTAGCGCGCCGCCGGGTTCGCACCGGTGAGGCGGTCGGCGAGCACTGCGGCCTGGTCCCACGCCGGTTGCACGAGACCCGAGACGGTGCCCGGGTGCTGCGCGCAGTCCCCGATCGCGTGGATGCGCGGATCGTTGGTGCGCAACGCGTCGTCGACGACGATGCCGCGGTCGACGGTCAGCCCCGCCTCGACGGCCAGGGACGTCTCGGCGCGCACGCCGGCGGAGACCACGACGAGGTCGGCGGGGAGGTGCGTGCCGTCGTCGAGGACCAGTCCGTCGCCGGGCAGGTACTTGGCGGCCAGCGAGTTCAGCCGGAACTCGATGCCGAGCCCGCCCAGGGTGCGGGCGAGGACGCTGCCGGCACCGGGGTCGAGCTGGCGTTCCATCAGGTGGCCGACCGGGTGGACGACCGTGACGAGGCAACCGCGTCCGGCGAGACCGCGGGCGGCCTCGATCCCGAGCAGACCGCCGCCGAGGACGACGACGGGCATGCCCCTGCGGGCCTTGGCCTCGATCAGCGCGCAGTCGTCGAGCGTGCGGAACGCGACGACGCCGGCGGCGAGCTTGCCGTCCTCCAGCAGGCCTTCCGCCGGCGGGACCCAGGGCGTGCTGCCGGTGGCGAGGACGAGCGAGTCGTACGGGATCCGCTCGCCGGAGACCAGCACGGTCCGCGCCGCGCGGTCGATCTCCTCGACCGTGCTGCCCAGCCGCAGGTCGACGTCGTGCTCCGCGGCCCACCTCTCGTCGTGCAGCCGCGTCGACTCCGGCGTCATCGAGCCCGCCACCACCGTCGACAGCAGCACCCGGTTGTACGCGGCGTGCGGTTCCGCACCCACGACGGTGATGGCCATGTCCCGGTCGCGACGGCGGAGCTCGTCCGCCAGCCGCGCGCCCGCCATGCCGTAGCCAACGATCACGGTTCGCCTCACGCCCGCTCCAATCGCACCGCGCACACCTTGAACTCGGGCATCCGGCTCGTGGGATCGAGCACGGGGTTGGTCAGCAGGTTCGCCCGGCCCTCACCGGGGAAGTGGAACGGCAGGAACACCGCGTCGGCGCGCATGCTCGGCACGCACCGCACGACCGCCGTCACCCGTCCCCTCCTGGACACGACGTGCGCGAGACCGTCGGGTTCGAGGCCCGCCCGTGCCGCTGTGTCCGGATGCACCTCGACGTACATCTCGGGAACGGCCTTCAGCAGCTCGCCGATCCGCCGCGTCTGCGCACCCGACTGGTAGTGCTGCAGGACCCGTCCGGTGGTGGCCTGCAACGGGAACTGCTCGTCGGGCGGCTCGGCGGGGCCGCGGTGGTCGACCGGGACGAACCGCGCCAGGCCGTCGGCGTGCGCGAACCGGTCGAGGAAGAGCCTCGGCGTGCCGGGGTGGTCGGTCGAGGGCACCGGCCAGTGCAGCTGCTCGTCCTCCAGCCGCTCGTAGGTGATGCCGGAGTAGTCGGCGAGCCCACCCGCGGACGCCCGCCGCAGTTCCTCGAAGACCTCCTGCGGCACAACGGGAAACCCGGTGGGGACGCCGAGCCGCGACGCCAGCCCGTTCAGCACGTCGAGGTCGCTGCGGACTCCGTCCGGCGGGTCGAGTGCCTTGCGGCGCCGGATGATCCGGCCTTCGAGGTTGGTCATCGTGCCGTCTTCCTCCGCCCACTGCGTGACCGGGAACACGACGTCGGCCAGCGCGGCGGTCTCCGACATCACGAAGTCCGCCACCACCAGCAGGTCCAGCGACCCGAGCCGGTCGGCGATCCCGGACGACCGCGGCGCGGACACGAGCGGGTTGCTGCCGAACACCAGCATCGCCTTGACGTCCTCGGCCGTCAGCAGCTCGTACGCGCTGCGGCCCGGCCCCGGCAGTTCGGAGACGCCCCAGACGTCCATGACGTGCTGGCGCGCCACGGGATCGTCGATCTTGCGGTACCCAGGTAGCTGGTCGGCCTTCTGCCCGTGCTCGCGGCCGCCCTGGCCGTTGCCCTGCCCGGTCAGGCATCCGTAGCCGGAACCGGTGCGGCCGGGAAGTCCCAGTGCCAGCGCCAGGTTGATGAACGCCGACACGGTGTCGGTGCCGGACGCGTGCTGCTCGGAACCACGCCCGGTCAGGATGTACGACCGTCCCGCCAGCAACTTCACCGCCGCGCGCTGATCCGCCGCCGAGACGCCCGTGACGCGTTCGGTGTGCTCGGGCCACCACTGCGCCGCGATCCGCCAGGCGTCGTCGAACCCGGTGGTGCGCGAGGAGATGTACTCCTTGTCGATCAGACCCTCGATGACCGCGGTGTGCAGCAGTCCCAGTGCCAGCGCCAGGTCCGTGCCCGGTGCGGGCTGCAGGTGCACGGTCGCGCGCTCGGCGGTCGGCGTGCGGCGCGGGTCGATGACGATCAGCCGCGCGCCTTCGAGGTGCCGCAGGAACGGCGGCATCGTCTCGGCCGGGTTCGAGCCCGCCAGCAGCACGGTGTCCGCCGTCCGCAGGTCGGTCAACGGGAACGGCAGCCCGCGGTCCAGCCCGAACGCCTTGGTGCCCGCCGCCGCGGCCGACGACATGCAGAACCGGCCGTTGTAGTCGATCTGGGAGGTCCTCAACGCCACGCGGGCGAACTTCCCGAGCGCGTAGGCCTTCTCGTTGGTCAGCCCGCCGCCGCCGAACACGGCGACCTCGTCGGGCTCGTACGACCGGATCCGCTCGGCCACGAAGTCCAGCGCCTCGTCCCACGAGACGGGCGTGCCGTGGATCATCGGCGTCGTCAGCCGGCCGGGGTGGCGCAGCAGCTCCCCCGCCGTCCAGCCCTTCTGGCACAGCCCACCGGGGCCGGGCGTCACCCGGCCGTCGATGACGCTCATGGAGCACTGCAGCGCGCAGTAAGGGCAATGAGTCACGCCGCTGACGCTAAGAAGCGCGCGTTAACCCGATGCTCCGCAATGTTTCGTACGGGGAAAATGGGCCGCTCAGAGCAGGGACGTGACGTGGTGAGCAGCTCGTTCCAAGCCCGCAAACGACTGCGGCGTTGACAACGGGTGCAGCGCGTGCACGGCCAGCCGGAAGAGCATCGCGCGCAGCAGCGCCTGCTCCCACTCGGCCTGGTGGCTCCACCGGTGGAAGAGCCCCGAGTCCGCGCCACCCCACGCGACGGCGTCCACCGCGATCACGGCGGCGGCCCACTCGGCGGGACGCCAGTAGGCGGTGAAGTCGATGACGGCGGGCTGCGCGTTGCCCGCGAACAGCACGTTGCCGAACAGGTCGCCGTGCACCACCTGCGGCTTGAGGGTGAGCGGCTTCTGGTACTCGCGCAGCAGCTCGAAGAGCCTGCCGCCGAGGTCGGCCTCGAGCGGCACCTCCTCCTCGCCCCACGCCTTGCGGTCGGCGACGGCGAACACGTCGGTCCGCGTCTCCAGGAACCGGGGCTTCGGCAGCTCGGCCGTGGCGTGGTGCAGGCGCTGGGAGACGGAGATGACCTCGTCGTGCCGCGCCTCCGCCCTGCCGGCGAGGAACTTGGTGGCCGACCAGCCGCCGACGACGTACCGGCCGTCGGTGGACCTGAGCGGACGGCCGATGCGCAGGTGCGGCACGTCGAGGCCGTCGAGGGTCTTCGCGATCCAGGTGGCCTCGGCCGGCTTGGGCGCCGGGCGGATCGTCGCGTCGCCGCAACGCCACGCCGGACCGCCGTCGATGAGCTCTGGTTCGGCGTCACGGGCCCCGAACGCCGCACGCACGTGCGCAGGGGGCGGTTCGGGGGACCGGGTCACGGTCGGGACCGTACCTGCTTAGACCGTCCGGGTGGTGGATCACGACACACGGTGATTCGTGCCGCCACTCGAAAAGCCGAACGGATCATGGGTGCTTTCGGGTGCCGAAGCACCCGAAAGCACCAACCACTCTTAGTACGTCGGCAGGCTCGGGTCGACCTCGCGGGCCCACGCCAGCACGCCGCCACCCACGTGCACCGCGTCCTTGAAGCCGGCCTTGTGCAGGGCCGCGAGGGCCTCCGCCGACCGGGCGCCGGACTTGCAGTGCAGCACCAGCGGCTTGTCCTGCGGCAGCTCCGAGAACGCCTCACCCGAGAGGATCTTGTCCTTCGGGATGAGCACCGAGCCCGGGATCTTCACGATCTCGTACTCGTGCGGCTCGCGGACGTCCACCAGCAGGAAGTCCTCGCCGGACTCCTGCTTGTGCTTGAGCTCGAGCGGCGTGATCGTGTTGCCCGCCGCCGCCTGCTGCGCGTCCGTGGACACGACACCGCAGAACGCGTCGTAGTCGATCAGCTCGGTGATCTTCGGCGACTCCGGGTCCTTGCGGATCTTGATGGTCCGGTACGACATCTCCAGCGCGTCGTAGACCATCAGGCGGCCCAGCAGCGGGTCGCCGATGCCCGTGAGCAGCTTGATCGCCTCGGTGACCATGATCGAGCCGATCGACGCGCACAGCACGCCCAGCACGCCGCCCTCGGCGCACGACGGGACCATGCCGGGAGGCGGCGGCTCCGGGTAGAGGTCGCGGTAGTTGAGGCCCTGGCCGTTCGGGGCGTCCTCCCAGAAGACGCTGACCTGGCCCTCGAACCGGAAGATCGAGCCCCAGACGTACGGCTTGCCCAGCAGCACCGCGGCGTCGTTCACCAGGTACCTGGTGGCGAAGTTGTCGGTGCCGTCGAGGATCAGGTCGTAGTCGCGGAAGATCTCCAGCGCGTTCTCGGAGTTGAGGTGCGTCTGGTGCAGGACCACCTTGACGAACGGGTTGATCTCGGCGACCGAGTCGCGCGCGGACTCGGCCTTGGGGCGGCCGACGTCGGACTGGCCGTGGATGACCTGGCGCTGCAGGTTCGACTCGTCCACGACGTCGAAGTCCACGACGCCGAGCGTGCCGACCCCGGCCGCGGCCAGGTACAGCAGTGCCGGGCTGCCCAGGCCGCCCGCGCCGACGACGAGCACCTTCGCGTTCTTCAGCCGCTTCTGCCCGTCCACCCCGACGTCCGGGATGATCAGGTGCCGGCTGTAGCGCGCGACTTCTTCCTTGGTCAGCTCCGCGGCTGGCTCAACGAGCGGCGGAAGCGCCATGCTGCTCCTCCTCGACGAATGTCTCCGTGTCCGAGACAACGTCTACCCTGCCTCGACTCTTCCCGGTTGGAAAGCCGTCTCAACCTGCGGGAAACGCGTTCGGCTTGCACACCTTGCCGTCGGCGGGCACGACGTCCTGGCCGGCGTTGAGCTGCGAGACGAAGTCGTTCGCGACGCCGAACGTCTGCTGCATCATCACGGGCGCCGGCGCGTCGTTCTCCAGGCAGGCCGCGTGGCCGTTCCCGAGCGCGTGGCCGACCTCGTGGTTGATCACGTACGTCCGATAGCCGGCCAGGTCGGAGCCGTAGACCATCGCGCCGCGGACCCAGCGGGCGACGTTGATGATCACGCGCTTCTGGCCGGGGTTGAAGCAGGAGGTCTCGAACGGGATCTCCTTGCCGCAGAGCGTGTGCGTCGTGTTCGTGGTGCTCAGCGCGACCGTGAAGTCCGGGTTCTGGTTCGCCTCGACCCGCTGCAGCGCGACCTGCTTGGTGCCGATCCAGCTGCGCGGGTCGGACAGGATGCCCTCGACCGTGCGGGCGAACGCCGTCGCGTCGTCGTTGTAGTCGGCGGGCTTCACGCCGTCCTCGATGGCGATCGCGTACTTGCGGAACTTCTGCGCGGTCGCGTCACCCACGCGCGCTCCGCCGGGACCGATGACCTTGAACGTGCCGACGCCGTCCTGCGAGAACTGCGGACCGGCGGGCAGCTCCGCGGTGGGCACGTTGAGCTGCGGCTTCTTGCCGGGCACCTCGGAGGCGGGCGGCTCGGGGGTGTTGTTCACGGGCGTCTCGGCGGCGTTCGTGTTGTTCCCGCCGCCGTTCACGGGCGCCTTCGGCTGCACCGTGTCCAGGACCACCAGCGCGGTGAGCACGAGCAGCACCGGGATCGCGTAGATCCGCCACCCGTAGTTGGCGACGAGCTTCCGCACGCCGCGGCGCTTGCGGGGGCGCCGCATGGCCGCGGTGCCCTCGGGTTCCCAGGCGGCCGCAAGCGGTTCCGCGCTGGTCCGGCGCTCGCCGCGACGGTAGCGGTCAGCGGGCGGAGCAGGACGTCCTCGCTCGGGGGCGCGATTCACGCCCTCCAGGGTCCCACATCCCCCGTATGGCCGTCGTTCGTCACCATGTGTGCCTGTCCACCGCCTCCCACATGCCCAGCACAGCCCTGGCGACGGTCGCCGGCCGTTCCATCTGGGCGACATGGCCGGTCTTGGGGAGCACCAGCAGTCGTCCCTGGGGCAGCAGCCTGGCCGTCCTCGGCCCCTTCCGCACGCTGACGAGCCGGTCGTGCTCGCCCCACAGCACCAGCGTCGGCGCCTTGACCAGCGGGAGGATCCGCCACAACGACTTCGGCCCCGGCGTGAGCCAGTTCGTCATCAGCCCGACCGTGCTGCGGTTGAGCGCCTGCCCTGCCCACTTCTGCCGCGCGCGCTCCTCGTTCTCCGCGATCGACTCCTCGATGCGGTTGTCCGGCACCAGGCTGGGGTCGGAGAAGCACAGCTCCAGCATCTGCCGCGTGCGGTCGTGCGCGGTGAGCTTGGCGAGCTCGCGGCGGACCTTCGACCCGATCACCGGCAGCACCGCGAGGGCCATCCGCGGGTCGGACATGCGGTCGAGACGCGGCCGCAGGTCCGGCACGGCCGGGCTGACGAGCGTGAGCGTCCTGACCAGGTCCGGCCTGGTCGCGGCGGCGATGACGGAGATCGCGCCGCCCATCGAGTTGCCGAACAGGTGCACGGGCTCGCCGAGCGTCTCCAGGTACTTGATCACCGTGCGGGCGTGCGTGGCGAGGCTGAAGTCGTAACCGGGAATCGGCTCGGACCGCCCGAACCCCGGCAGGTCGAGCGAGTACCCGCGCACGCGGTCCTTCAGCTGGGCCGCGAGGTCCGTCCAGTTGGTGGCCGAGCCGCCGAGCCCGTGCACGTACACAGCGGGAGGCCCGTCACCGCCGGGCGTGACCCTGACGTGCACCTCGTGGTCGTCGATCTGGCAGAACTCGCCGGGCCACGGCGTCTGCGAGGTGTCCAGGGGCGGGAGTTCGGCCGTGGACAGCGGGGCGGGAATCAACGTGCTCACCCGACCAGGATGCGGGAAAGAACGCTCGGATGGTTCCCGGATGTGGGCTACCAGCGAGTAAGGTTGGCTCACGCCCCGGCCCGGCAACCCCGGCCGAAGGCAGGATTACTCGTGCTGGAGGCACCATGACGGAGACGGCGCAGAGCGCACCCGCAGGCAGGGGCGTTCGCCTGCCGCGCACCGCACGCCGCGCTCAACTGCTGGCAGCGGCGCAGGACGTGTTCGTCGCCAACGGCTACCACGCCGCGGCGATGGACGAGATCGCAGAACGCGCAGGCGTGTCCAAGCCGGTGCTGTACCAACACTTCCCCGGCAAGCTCGAGCTCTACATGGCCCTGCTCGAGTCCCATGTGGACGAACTGGTGAGCAGGGTCCGCACCGCCATCGGCTCGACGTCCGACAACAAGCTCCGCGTCCGCGCCGCCGTGGCCGCCTTCTACGACTTCGTGGACGGCGAGGGCCAGGCCTTCCGCATGGTCTTCGAGTCCGACCTGCGCTCAGAGCCCGCCGTCCAGCAGGCCGTGGAACGCGCCACCACCGACTCCGTGGACGCGATCACCGACACCATCACCGCCGACGCGGGCCTGGACCCGGAACGCGCCCGCCTGCTGGCAGTGGGCCTGGTGGGCCTCTCGCAGGTCACCGCACGCTCCTGGCTGGCCGACAACCGCCGGGTGGCGAAGGAAGACGCGGTGGCACTGATCTCGAACCTGGCGTGGCGGGGCATCGGCGGCGGCTTCCCGCTGCAGCACTGACCACCGGACATCTCGCGACGCCGCAGGCGAGCGGCGATGGCGAAGCCGAGCAGTCAGGCTTTGGCTTTGGCTTTTGCTTTGGCTTTTCCGGCGAAGCCGGGTGGGGTGGTTTCGTCACGAGTCGTGGCACAGCTCTTGCTGCATCCAGGAAGGGGTGTCAAGCGGGCACGCTTTTCGCCCGCTTGACACCCCTTCCTGGATGTGGCCCGCTCTGACTCGACTCGTGACGAAACCACCCCACCAACGCAAGCACCTACGCAACAGCCAGCCGCCCAGCACAAACAGGCGTGCCATCAACCCGCGAGCGGCGCCGGCCCCGGTTTTTGATCAGATTGGCGGGGTCCGGGGCAGCGCCCCGCTCTCTAAACCGGAACGCGCCCACCAAAACGCAACCACTCGACCAAGTCGCGCCTGAAAACTCACATCAACGCAGCAATCCGCCGAGCAACATCCGCAGACCGCTCCAACGGCAACATGTGCCCGGTCTTCGGATAAATCACGAACTCAGCCGACGGCAACGCCGAGGCCAACACCCGCGAATGCCGCAACGGCGTCAAAACATCCCAAGACCCGGCCATCACCACGGTCGGGACGTCCGAAAGCACAGCAAGAGCCTCCCGCCGCTGATGCAGCGTCAGTTCCTCCCGAATCCCCACAAACGCGGCCCCGGACGTGTTCCCAGCCATGACAGCAGCAGCCCGAACATCAGCCCAAGACGGCCGCCGCCCAAAGGTCACCCGCAGCCCAGGCGCCAACCACCGCCCGAACCCCACCTTCGGCCGTCTGCCGAGCCACCGCCCGGCAACCTTCTCGACGAAGCTCAACGCCGGCAGATCCCCACAAGAGGTGGCGATCAACGCCACCCCGGAAACCCGAGAGAACAGCTCCGGCCGCTGCTCGGCGAGAGCCATGATCGTCATCCCGCCGAGCGAGTGCCCGGCCAGCACCACCCGCCCCGACGGAGCACATTCCTCGATCACGGCAGCCAGGTCGTCGGCAAGCTCGGCGATGGTCCCGGTGAACCCGTCCGACCGCCCGTGCCCACGCACGTCGTACCGAACCACTCGCCCCGGCAACGCGGCGGCCACCCGGTCCCACGTGGTCAGGTCCATGGTCCACCCGTGCAACAACACGGCGGTCACGTCGGAAGCCAAGTCCCCCGACGTGACGACGTTCAGCCGATCAAGAACGAGCGGCGCCACGAGCGCATCCCCGGCTTTCCGACGAGTCCGGCCTCATCCAGGAACGACATGATCCGCTCCCCCGACCAGCGAATGGTCTCCTGGAACTTGGGGTTCCCGAGCGCCTGCCGGTGCGCCTCCCGCACGTCCAGCCCCACGGCCGCGTACACCCGCGGGTTGATGATCGCGCGGGTGATCATCATCGACACGAACCCGATCAGCCACTTCTGGTACGGCTTCTCGAAGCCGCGCAGCTCCGCCATGCCGCGCGTCAGCTCCTCGCGCGCGAACCGCACGTGACGGGCCTCCTCGAGCACGTGGATGCGGTTGACCATCCGCACGATCGGCTGGACGGTCTCGTCGTTCATCGCCTCGCGCTGCAGGCGGTCGAGGATCTCCTCGGCGACCAGGATCGACCCGTACATGGCCGGGCCGTAGCCGATGACCGGCAGCAGCTTCCCGAGCCGGTGCGTGCTGCGCGAAGGCCCGTACGCCGGGCAGCCGACGCGTTCGACCAGGCGCGCGAACATCGTCGAGTGCCGGCACTCGTCGGCGACCTCGGTCAGCGCGTACTGGGCGTGCCGGGTGGTCGGGTCGGTGTTGTAGACGACCTTCACCAGCATCTGCATCAGCAGCAGCTCGAACCACAGGCCGACCGACGCGATGGACGCGAGCTCGTGCTTGGACAGCTCGATGCGCTGCTCGCGCGTCAGCGAGTCGTAGAGAGGCGTGCCGTAGAGCGAGATGCGCTGTTCAGGGATGTAGAAGAGGTCGTCCACCAGAGGTGCGGACCAGTCGATGTCCACCTCGGGGTCGTAGAACTTCTCGGCGGACGACTTGAGCAGCCTCTCCGCGGTCTTCTCCCGATCGGCGACCCTCATCGGTTGCCCTCCCCGGTAAGTGTTACTTGAGGTAACGGTTACTTCTGGTAGCGTGCGTCACATGGCACGCACTGTCAAGGGGCCGGACGCGCGACGTGAGCGGTGGAAGGGTCACCGCGAGCAGCGCAGGGCGGAGTTCGTCGAGGCCACGATCGCCGTGGTGGCCAAGAAGGGCCCCGACGTCGGCATGGAGGACGTGGCCGCGGAGGCGGGCGTCAGCAAGCCCGTGCTCTACCGGCACTTCACCGACAAGTCCGACCTGTACCTGGCGGTCGGCCAGAAGGCCACCGAGCTGCTGATGGACCGGATGGGTCCCGCGCTGCTGGCCGAGGGCCCGATCCGCGGCCGCATCGAGGGCATCGTCGACGCCTACCTGTCGGTCATCGAGGAGAACCCGAACCTCTACCGGTTCGTGGTGAAGGGCTCGTTCGTCGACCGGCCGGTGGAGAAGGACGTCGTCGCCGAGGACAAGAACCTCATCGCGACCACGCTGGCCCGCATCCTCGGCGACTACCTGCGCGCGTTCGACATGGACTCCGGCGGCGCCGAGCCGTGGGCGCACGCGCTCGTCGGCATGGTGCAGAACGCGGGCGACTGGTGGCTCGACCGCCAGACCATGTCCCGCGAGAACCTGAGCGACTACCTCGCCACGATCATCTGGCACGCCATCGACGGGCTGCTGCGCTCGGCCGGCGTCCAGGCAGACCCGGAAATGCCCCTCACCCCGCTGCGATTGGTGGACTGATGAGCGAGCACGACGAAGAGGGCTACACCGGCCCGGCCACCCTCGTCTTCGACACCGGGGAGATCGCGGTCGAGGTCGAGCTGCGGGGCTACTTCCAGCCGATCGACGGCCGCTACCACTGGTACGGCCGCGTGAAGAAGAACGACGAGGTCACGACCCGTGTCGAAGCGGGCACGCGCAAGGCGTTGCTGCGCACGCCGACCGGCGAGGCCGAAGGGACGCTGACCGACCAGGACCCGTGGGGCCGCTACCGGGTCGGCGGCACCTCGACGCCGCCGTACAAGATCGAGGAACCCGCAGAGCACTGAAGACGAACGCTGAAGACGCGCGAAAGCCCCGGCCGATCCGGCCGGGGCTTTCGCGTTTCACGATCTCAGGCGCCGAACCCGACCTTGCGCGAGTCCTGCGGGCCGATCTCCACGTACGCGACGCGGCCAGCGGGCACGACGAACCGCGCGCCCTTGACGTCCACCAGCGACAGCACGCTGGCCTTGCCGGACACCGCGTCGGCCACCTGCGCCTCGACCTCGGACGGGTTTGCCTCCACGGTCACGACGAGTTCCCGCGGGCTGTCCGCGACGCCGATCCTGACCTCCACGCTGACCTCCGTGCTCAAGAGAAAAATCTACGGCCGAGCCTACCTAGCCCAGACCCAACTGCGTCATGCGCCGCGCGTGCGACTGCTGGAGCCGGCGGAACAGCTGACCGATCCCGGCGAGGTCCCCGGAGCCCCTGATGATCAGCTCCGAGAGGCCGTCCCGCTCCGCCACCACGTACTGGGCCTGCGTCAACGCCTCGCCGAGCAGCCGGCGGCCCCACAGCGCGAGCCGGTCGCGGACCCGCGGATCGGACTCGACGGCGGCCTGGACTTCGCGCTCAGCGAACGCCGAGTGCCCGGTGTCGGCGAGCACGTGCAGCACGAGCTCCTTGGTCGGCTCGTCGAGCCACTCGGCGATCTCGCGGTAGAAGTCGGCCGCCAGCCCGTCGCCGACGTAGGCCTTCACGAGCGACTCGAGCCACGACTTGGGGCTCGTCGACTCGTGGAACGCGTCGAAGCCCTTCACGAACGGGTCCATCGCGTCCTCGACGGCGATGCCCTCCGCCCCGAGGTGCTTCTGCAGCAGTGTGAAGTGACCGATCTCCGCGGCGGCCATCTGCGCCAGCGCGGCGCGGCCCGCCAGCGTCGGCGCCGAACGCGAGTCCTCTGTCATGCGGTCGAACGCCGAGAGCTCGCCGTAGGCAAGCGCTCCCAGGAGATCGACGACACCCTCCGCAACACCCATGCCGCTGAGCCTAGTGCGGCCGGGCCCCCGCCCACCTGCCGATCGCCGCGTTCCCGCGGCCGATCGCACCCCCTCGGGCAGCTCTCGGTGATCGGATTCGTCGCGCTGGGTGGTCAAATGCGTCTGGGCAGGTAGAATGGCCCTGGACGCCCGGCGTGACGAGTGTGACGAACCGCCGCGAGGCGCACGAAATGGTGCGCGTACACCTTTCCCGCAGCTGCTCCACAGAGCGCGGTCGAGAGGCCCGGCAGGGCTCGTACGCGCTTGGTACGAGAGAGGCTGATCACCCTGACCGCTGAAGTAGAAGCACATCTGGACCCGGTCCTCCTGGAACACAGCGAGGCCGGAGTTCCCGAGGAAGACACGTCGCACCCGCTGCTGGCAGACGCCCCGGTGGAGACCGAAGCCCCCACGTTCGCCGAGCTGGGCGTGCGCGAGGAGATCGTCAAGGCGCTCAGCGAAGCCGGCATCGAGCGCACGTTCGCCATCCAGCAGCTGACGCTCCCCATCGCCCTCGCCGGCGACGACGTCATCGGCCAGGCGCGCACCGGCACCGGCAAGACCCTCGGGTTCGGCGTGCCGCTGCTGCACCGCGTCGAGACCCCCGGCGACGGCACCCCGCAGGCCCTCGTGGTCGTCCCGACCCGTGAGCTGTGTCTCCAGGTGTCGCACGACCTCACGGACGCGTCGAAGCACCTGGACCTGAAGGTCGCCGCCATCTACGGCGGAATCCCCTACGAGCGGCAGATCGCGCAGCTGCGCAAGGGCGTCGACGTCGTCATCGGCACGCCCGGCCGCCTGCTCGACCTGGCCGAACAGCGCCACCTGGTGCTCGGCAAGGTCCGCATGCTGGTGCTCGACGAGGCCGACGAGATGCTCGACCTGGGCTTCCTGCCCGACATCGAGCGCATCCTGAACATGGTCCCCGACCAGCGCCAGACGATGCTGTTCAGCGCGACCATGCCGGGCCCGATCATCACGCTCGCCCGCACGTTCCTCACGCAGCCGACGCACATCCGCGCCGAGGAGAACGACGCCGGCCAGACGCACGAGAACACCTCGCAGTTCGTCTACCGCGCGCACTCGATGGACAAGCCGGAGATGCTGGCCCGCGCCCTGCAGGCCCGCGACCGCGGCCTCACGATGGTCTTCGCGCGCACCAAGCGGACCGCGCAGAAGGTCGCCGACGACCTGACCGAACGCGGGTTCGCCGCGGCCGCCGTGCACGGCGACCTCGGCCAGGGCGCGCGGGAGAAGGCGCTGCGGGCGTTCCGCAACGGCAAGGTCGACGTGCTGGTCGCCACCGACGTCGCCGCGCGCGGCATCGACATCGACGACGTGACGCACGTCATCAACTACCAGTGCCCCGAGGACGAGAAGACCTACGTCCACCGCATCGGCCGCACGGGCCGCGCCGGGCGCACGGGCGTCGCGATCACGTTCGTCGACTGGGACGAGACGCACCGCTGGCAGGTCGTCGACGAGCTGCTCGGCCTCGGCCAGCCGCTGCCGGTCGAGACCTACTCCACGTCGGAGCACCTCTACAACGACCTCGGCATCCCCTCGGGTTCGACGGGCCGGCTGCCGCTGAGCCACCGCACCCGCGCGGGTCTCGACGCCGAGGAGGAGGAGAACCTCGACGCCGGCAAGCGCAAGCGCCGTCGCCGCACGGGCTCCGGTTCCGGTCCCGGTGGCGCCGACCAGGCGTCGGAGTCGAACGAGGAGACCCGTCCGAAGCGTTCGCGGGCGCGCACGCGCAGCCGTGGCGGCGTCACGCAGGAGGGCCAGCAGGCCGAGGCGGCGACGTCCGAACCGGCCGACAAGCCCGCCTCGGACAAGCCGCGCCGGCGCCGTCGTCGCCGAACCTCTGCCGAACAGGCCGCTCCTTCGGCAGACTGATCACCATGTCGTCCCCCGGTTCCGACGTCACCGAGGTCGAGGACGTCCTCGACGAGCCCGCGCACGCAGCAGCGTCCGAGCAAGGGCCCGTCGAGGAACGCCCGCCCGCCCGGTCCTGGCGCACCCGCGCCGATTTCATCGCCGTCGCGGTGATCGCCGTCGTCTCGCTCGTCGCGTCCGTCCTGACCTGGGCGTTCAGCGACGCTCGTGCCACGACGTCGGTCACCGGGCCGTCGTCGTGGGAGCAGCTGCCCGAGGTCGCCGCGCTGCCGCCGTCGCTCGCCGAGGTGTGGCGGGCGAAAAGCGGTGCGACGCAGTCCCCCGTGGTCGTGCTCACGCCGTCGGTCCAGACCGGCGAGGAGAAGCCCTCGGCGATCGTCACCGGCGACGGCGGCACGGTCCACGGCCGTGACCCGCTGACGGGTGACGTCCGGTGGACCTACGAGCGCGACCTGCCGCTGTGCGTGGTGAGCACGGGCTGGGGCCGCGCGATGGCGCTGTACTCGAAGGGCACTAACTGCTCGGAGCTCACCTCGCTCGACGGGGTGACCGGCGAGCGGCGGGCGCAGCGCAACGGCGACGCGGAACCGGGCACGGCATTGCTCAACGAGGGGTCGCACCTCATCACCACCGGGTCGAAGTTCCTCGAGGTCTACCGGCGCGACGACCTGGTGCGCTCGCTCGAGTACGGCACCCTGCGCGCGATCGTGAACCCCGGCAAGCAGCCGCGGGCCGGCTGCACCTACGGGTCGGTCGCGGTGACGTCCGGCCGGTTCGCGATGGTCGAGCGCTGCCCGGAGGACGCCTTCGACCGGATCTCGGTGCTCAAGCCGAACCCGGACAAGTCCGACGAGCCGAAGGTGTTCGCGAGCGTCCTCACCGGCGGCAAGAACGTGCAGGTCGTGGGCGTCACGGAGAAGCTCGTCGCGGTCGCGGTGCCGAACCCCGGCCGGCTGCTCGTGTTCGACGCCGAGAACGGCACGCAGATCAGCGACACCCCGCTCGACGTGCCGGACGCCGACTTCGTCGACCCGCCGAACCACGTGGCGCGCACGTTCTCGACGAAGACGAACGTCTTCTGGTTCTCCGGTTCGAAGACGATCGCCCTCTCGCAGGACACGCTCACTCCACTGTGGACTGCCGATGGCGCGCTGGGTGCCGGCACGACGCTCGCGGGCCGCGCGCTGATCCCGGTGAAGGACGGTCTGCGGGTGTACGAGCAGGCCACCGGTGCCGTCGTGGGGACGATCAAGGTGAACCGCGGGGACTACTCGGGCCCTGTGCAACTCGCCACAGCGGGTCCCGTGGTGCTCGAGCAGCGTGGCGAAACCCTGGTCGCACTGCGATAGTGCGTCACGTGTACTCGCAGATCAGCCCGCACCGGGCGCACCGCGTCGACCTCCCGGGCCGCTACGGCACGATCGCGGCGCTGCGCGCGCCCGCGCTGGGCGACGACGCGATGCGCACGACGGTGGTGCTGGTGCCGGGCTACACGGGGTCCAAAGAGGACTTCGCGCCGATGCTCGACCCGATCTCGGACGCGGGCTTCGAGGTCGTCGCGATCGACCTGCCGGGCCAGCAGGACTCGCAGGGTCCCGACGACGAGGCGCTCTACCGCCCCGGCCCGCTCGGGTCGGTGCTCGCCGAGCTGATCGGCAAGATCGCCGCGGACGGCCGCCGGGTCCTGTTGCTGGGCCACTCCTACGGCGGCCTGGTGTGCCGGGCGGCGGTGTTCGCGGGCGCCCCGGTCGTCGGGCTCACGCTGATGTCGTCCGGCCCGTCGGAGCTGCCCGCGGGTGACCGCCGCGCGGTGCTGGAGGTCGGCGAGCACGTGCTGGCCGAGCAGGGTGTCGAGGGCACGCAGAAGCTGAACGAGCTGCGGTCGGCGCAGAACCCGGCGTGGGCCCTGGTTCCGCAGGAGCTGAAGGACTTCTACCGCGCGCGGTTCCTGAAGTCGCCCGCCGCGGCGTTGCTCGGCATGGGCAACGGCCTGCGCCACGAGCCGGACCAGGTGGCGAAGCTGGCCCGCGCACTGCGGTCGTCGGGCACGCCGTGCCTGGTGGTGTGCGGTGACGCGGACGACGCGTGGAGCCCAGCCGCTCAGCGCGACATGGCCGAACGGCTGGACGCCGACTTCGCCGTGCTCCCCGGAGTGATGCATTCCCCGAACACCGAGGCACCGCACGAGCTCATGGCCACCCTGCTCCCGACGTGGCGAGCCTGGCTGACCTCCTAGTGGTTACAGGCTGACGCGGATCTCGCGCTCGTCCCGCGCGGCCACGTTCGGGTAGCCCCGCACCTCGGCCTTCGCGAACACCGGCGTGAGCAGGCTGAACGACCGGCCCTCCGCCGTCACGTTGACCGTGATGGTCTCGAACCCGCCGGTGCAGTTCAGGTTGTCCCGGTAGGCGCCGCCGGACGCGATGCCGCCGAGCACCGACTGCGTGAGGTTCAGCTGCAGGTACGGCGACTGCGTGCCGACCGGGCAGGAGTAGGTCACCTGGGTCTCGAGCACCGCGCCGAGCGACTTCCACTTCGCCGGCGTCTCGACCCTGACGGCGCCGAGCGAAGGCGACTGCGCGCTCACGTCCGCCATGACGGGCGCGATGGACGCGAGGACCGCGCCACCGGCAACCGCGACGACGGCCAGGGTTCTGCCCCCGGAGAGCTTCTTCATCCTGTTACCCCCTCAACCTTTCCGCCCCTCGTGGACGGAAACCCCAGACCGGCGCAGAGGCCGGCGACGACGAGCACCACGGGCAGGTGCCACAGGAAGTCGAAACCGCTGTGCACCAGCAGGACGGCGACGGCCGCCAGCGCTCCCGGCCACAGCGGGGTGCCACGTCCCCGCCACAGCGCGATCAGCACCACGACCACCACCCCCAGTGCCAGCACCAGTCCGACGGCTCCGAGCTCCACCAGCACCTGGAGGTACTCGTTGTGCACGTAACGCATCACACGGGTGCCCTGGTTGCTGTGCTCGAAGAAAAAAGATCCATTTCCCGGCCCGACGCCCAGCACCGGCCTGCGCGCCACCAGTTCCAGCGCCGCGCCGGTGGCCCCCGCGCGGTCCGGCGAGCTGAACGAGAGCCGCGTCGCGAGCCCGTCCGCGAAGGCGAGCGCGGCCGCCACGCCACCGGCCGCGAGCAGCAGCGCGAGCGGGAGCGCGAACCGGCCGAGCCGGCGCAGGCCCAGTGCCACCACGGCTCCCGCGACCAGTCCACCGACCGCGAGCAGCGGCTTCGGCTCGTCGGCGACCCGCATGGACGGCAGCAACGCCGCCATGGCCACGACCGCGCCCAGCAACGGCGGCAGGGCGGCGACGATCGTCCTCTTCCAGCCCCAGCTCAGGCACAGCACGAGCAGACCGGCCGCCAGCGCGACCGCCCCGGCCCGGCTCATCGTCGCGCCGATTCCCGTGCACAGCAGGAAACCCGCGCCCGCCGTGAGCAGCGTCGGCCGCAGGACCAGCGACAGCACCACGCCCGCCGCCATCACCGCGGCGGCGGCGTTCGGGTAGGTCAGCGTCGACGCGGCCCGCAGCAACCCCTCCGCGACCGTCGTCCACGACGGCACCCGGAACACCACGGCCACCCACCCGGTCAGCCCGACCAGCGCGCCGACGCCGGCGACGACCGTGCCGAGCACCTCGCGCTGGTCCTGATCAGTCTGCGCCACCACGAGAACAGCGCCGACGAACACACCGGCGGCCGCCGCGGTGGGCACTCCCGAGAGCACGTCCCCCTCGAGCAGCCCGCGCACCAGCGCCCACAACGCGAGCACGCCACCCAGCGCGGCGACGAGGTTGTGCCGAGGACGTGCCAGCACGACGGCCACGCCGACCAGCAGCCAGGACATGACCCGTCCTGGCAGGTAGTACCCACCCTGCGCGACCACGGCGGCGGCGAACGCGGCCAGCACCAGCAACACCGGAAGGGGCAACGCGACCGATTCCCGGCGCGCGCCAACGACTTCCCCCACAGCCATTACTTCCCCCAGAAGTCCCGACCCGCCTCCCCAAGCGGATCGAGAGCACACAGTAGGTGACGAACCGGCTCGGCGGAAGTGCGAGTTCCGCCCGTCAGCTCAGCAACACCGCCGCGAACGCGCCGAGCAACATGAACGGCCCGAACGGCAGCGTGCTCTTGAGCGTGACCCGGCGCAGGGCCAGCAGAACCAGTGACACCACGGCGGACAGCACGAACGCCAGCGCCGCGCCGAGCAGCAGCACCGGCCAGCCGAGCCACGCGAGCGCCATGCCGACGACCCCGGACAGCTTCACGTCGCCGTGGCCCATTCCAGCTGGGTTGACGAGCTCCAGCACCCGGTAGACGACCACGAGCGCGAGCCCGCCGAGCACCGCGCGGCCGAGCGCGCCGAACGTGCCGCCGGTCAGCGCGGACACCGTCAGCAGGGCCAGCACGAGCGGGTACGCGGGCAGCGTCAGCACGTCCGGCAGCCGGCGCTCGGCCGCGTCGACGAACGCCAGCGCGACCCCGACCGCGCCCAGCGCCGCGAACGCGAGGACCTCCGCGGAACCGGCGAACTTGACCGCGAGCACCGCCAGGACGGCGGCCGACACCGCCGGCAACGCGATGCCGGTGCGCGTGAACCGGTTGACGACCTCGCGCAGCGCGACCCCCGAGACGAGGCCGCCCACGGCACCTCCTGCCGCCCAGAGAACCATCATGCGCTCGACGGTAGGTCGCGTACGATCTCGACGGAACGTGACGATGGCAGGTCTGACCGGCGGGCCGACGGCGTGTCCCCCTTCCGGCCGACAACGTCGTCCGATCAGCGCTTTCGGCCTGTCTCTTCGGCCGATACCGAACGAGCACGGTGGTCACTCAGAGTGGCGGTGTCCCGATTCGGACCCTTCCCCCAGGAGACCGCGATGCTCACCTTCCTCAGCTACGTGCAGACGTTCCTCACCCGCACCGCGAAGCGCGAAGACGACCGCGGCGCCACGGCGGTCGAGTACGGCCTCATGGTCGCGCTGATCGCCATCGTGATCATCGCGGGTGTCACGCTGCTCGGCACGAACCTGCTGGCCCTGTTCAACGAGATCGCCGGCAAGCTCTGATGCGCCGACGTCAGCACGAAGCGGACCGCGGCGCCACCGCCGTCGAGTACGGCCTGATGCTGGCGTTGATCGTGGTCGCCGCCATGGTGGCCATCACGGCCGTCGGCGTGAACATGAACGAGATGTACGAGTTCATCGCCGACCTCGTCGACGTCTGACGTCTCCTGTTCCCGCGCGGCCGGCGGTCCCCCTTCCCCCAGCCGGCCGCGCACCCACTTCGGAGCGGTCATGAAGAGAGATGCTCGCGATCGCGGCGCGACCGCTGTCGAGGTCGCCCTGCTGATGCCGATCCTGCTCGTGCTGGTCATGGGCATCGTCGACTTCGGGCGCGCGCTGCACGCCCAGATCACCCTCACCCAGGCGGCCCGCGAAGGCGTGCGCGTCGCCGCGTTGAAGCAGTCCGGCGCCGCCACCCGCACGCAGAACGCCGCGACCGGCCTGTCCGGCGTCGGTGTCTCGGTCACCTCGTGCCCTGCCGGGTCCGCGGGCGGTGCGAGCGCCGAGGTGAAGGCCACCTACACGTTCAGCTTCATCACCCCGGTCGGCGACCTCGCCGGGATGCTCGGCGGCGCGAGCTTCGGCTCGCCGATCACCTTGAGCGCCAAGGGGGTCATGCCATGCGAGTGAAGGCGGACGACCGCGGCGCGCTCGGCGTGCTCATTTCCATCCTGCTCGGGTTCGGCGTGCTGCTGGGCATGGGCGCGATCGTCATCGACGCCGGCATGCTCTACCAGGAGCGCGCGGAGCTGCAGAACGGTTCCGACGCGGGTGCCCTCGCCGTCGCCCGCGGCTGTGCGACCGGCGCCTCGACCTGCATGGTGAACAAGGCCAACTACTACGCCAACCACAACGCCAAGGACGGCGTGTCCACTGTGGAGCAGGTGTGCGGGTTCGACGGCAACAGCGTGCTGTCGGCATGCCCGGCCTCGACCGGCAAGATGGTCGACTGTCCCGCGAAACCGGCTTCCGGTACCAAGTACGTGGACGTGCACACCTCGACGCAGACCGGCAGCGGGGACACACTGCTGCCACCCGCGTTCTCCAGGTCGTTGCTGGGCAACGACTCCTACGCCGGGACCCGCGTCCACGCCTGTGCCCGCGCCACGTGGGGACCGCCGAAGACCGCGACGACGATCGCGTTCACCATCTCGTGGTGCGAGTGGTCGACGGCGACTTCCGGCGGCACCGTGTTCGGCCCGGTTCCCCCTGCGACGCCGCCGTTGTCCGCGCACCGGGTGCTCAAGCTGCACACCACGAGCGGCACGGGTTGTCCCGGTGGCCCCGCGGGGTCGGACGGTCCCGGTGAGTTCGGCTGGGTCGACGAGGTCGACGACGACTGCTCGGTGCTGATCACGAACAACACCTACAGCGCGGACACCGGCGCCTCGGCCGGCAAGGACTGCAAGACCGCGCTGGCCGCGTCGTGGTCCTCGCACACCGCGGTCTGGCTGCCCGTCTACACGAAGGTGACCGGCACCGGCACCGGTGGCACGTACACGCTGTCGGGCTTCGCGGGCTTCGTCATCACCGGGTACTGGCTTCCCGGCGCGTCGCAGAAGGACTGGCTGACGAACAAGAACGAGTGCAAGGGCTCGGACAAGTGCATCGCCGGCTACTTCGTCCAAGGCCTGATGCCGAACTCCGGCACCATCGGCGGCCCCGACCTCGGTGTCCGCATCGTCCAGCTCACCGGCTGAAACTCCAGGAGCAGTCATGAAGAACCGCGCATTCATCATCGTCCTGGCGGTGGTGCTGGCCATCTGCGGCGCCGCCGGGGTGTTCCTCTACGTCAAAGGCGCCGACTCGCGCGCCATCGCCGGGCAGCAGGCCGTCACGGTGCTCGTCGCGAAGGAGCGCATCCCGGCGGGCACCAGCTCGGAGTCCTTGAAAGAGCTGGTGGAACAGCAGCAGATGCCCAAGAGCAGCGTGCCCGGCAACGTGCTGTCCGAAGTGGACTCGTCGTTCGCGAAGCTGGTCACGTCGTCGGAGCTCGCCGAGGGGCAGCTGCTCACGAGGTCGTCGTTCACCGAGGAGGCCTCGCTCGCCAAGGGGATCTCGATCCCCGACGGGATGATCGCGGTGACCGTGCCGACGGAGGCGTGGCAGCGGGCGGGCGGCCTGATCCAGAAGGGGTCGAAGGTCGCGGTCTTCGACACCTTCACGGTGATGGACGGCAAGGGCAACACCCCCGCCGGTGACGGCCTGTCCAAGCAGTACGAGCGCAACCAGTCCACCCGGCTGCTGCTGACCGGGCTCGAGGTCCTCTCCGTCGTCGACGAGAAGAAGGCGGCGGAGGACGGCGACGTCGGCAAGGCCATCGTGACGGTCGCGGTGAAGCAGGCGGACGCGGAGAAGCTCATCCACGGCCAGCAGACGGGAACGCTCTACTTCGCGCTGCTCGGCGGCAAGTCCGACATCGCGCCGGGCAACGGCGTCGACAACCGCTCACTGTTCGGGAACTGAGGCGCGCCATGACGATCCTGTGTGAACCGGCCGCCGGGGCCGGACAGCTCTCCCCCGCCGCCGGCAGCGCGGTCGTCACCGCCGCGGACCTCGCGGAAGCCGGCCGGCTGCTCGCCGCGGACCCCGCCGAGCTGCTCGTCGTCGTCGGCCCTTCGATCGGCCTGGACGACGCCCTCGCGTTCGCCGAGGCACTTCGGGTCGACCGGCCCGCGGCCGGTGTCGTGCTGGTGCGCGAAGCACTCGACGTCGTCGTGCTGACGCAAGCGCTGCGCGCGGGTGTTCGTGAGGTCGTCGCACGGGACGACCGCACGTCCCTGGCCGATGCCTGTGCCCGGTCGCGGGCGCTGTCCGCGCAGGTGACCGGGGTGGTCCCCCGACCTCGGGCCGAGGAGCGCAGGCACGGCCAGGTGATCACGGTGTTCGCGGCGAAGGGCGGCTGCGGCAAGACGACGCTGGCGGTGAACCTCGCGTCGGTGCTCGCGGCCGGCGGCGCGCGGTCGGTGTGCCTGGTGGACCTCGACCTGGCGTTCGGCGACGTCGGCATCTGCCTGCGCGCCGAACCGGTCCGCACGATCGTGCACGGGCTCGGAATGCTCGGCCACGTCGACGTGACGGGAGCATCGTCGCTGCTCACGGCGTGCCGGCCGGGCCTGAGCGCGTTGCTCGCGCCGGTCGAGCCCGGTGACGCGGAACGGATCCCGGCGTCGCTCGTGGGCGAGCTGCTGGCGGTGCTGCCGACGATGTTCGACTTCGTCGTGGTCGACACCCCGTCGGCGTTCAGCGAGCACGTGCTGGCGGCGATGGACGCCTCGCATCACCACGTCGTGCTGACCACGCCGGACGTGCCGTCGTTGAAGAACCTGCGCGTGACGCTGGACATGCTCGACCTGCTGTCCTACTCGCACGACATCAGGTCGGTCGTGCTGAACCGGTCCGACTCGAAGGTCGGCCTGACGATGGACGACATCGACCGCGTGGTGCGCAGCGACATCCGCGCGCACGTGCCGTCCAGCAGGGACGTGCCGATCTCGGTCAACAAGGGCAACCCGATCGTCCTCGACCAGCCGAGGCACCCGGTGAGCGAGGCGATCGCGCGGTTCGCCCGCGAGCACGTGCTCGCCGAGCCCGTTGCCGCCGCCAAGTCCTCGAAGAGGTGGTTCCGATGAGCCTCGCCAACCGCATCGCCGCCCAGCGGGAGTCCGCGTCTCCCACCCCGGTGACGCGCCGCAACGTCCGTGCCGCGGACCCGTTCGCCGAGGTCAAGCGCAGCGTCCACGCGGGGCTGCTGGAGGTGCTGGGCCCGAAGCTCTACGACGCGCACCTCGACCAACGGGAGCTCGAAACCCGTGTGCGCCAGACGTTGCAGGCCGTGCTGGAGCGCGACGAGACGCCGTTGACCAACGCCGACCGCGCCCGCATCGCGCTGGAGGTGCTGGACGAGATCCTGGGCCACGGCCCGCTGGAGCCCTACCTGCGTGACGCGAGCATCTCCGAGATCATGGTCAACGGCTTCGACCAGGTCTACGTCGAACGCGGCGGCCGGCTGGAGCCGGTGCCGGTGGCGTTCGCGGACGAGTCGCACCTGCGCCGCACGATCGACAAGATCGTCGCCAAGGTCGGGCGCCGCGTCGACGAGGCCTCGCCGATGGTGGACGCCCGCCTGCCCGACGGCAGCCGCGTGAACGCCGTGGTGCCGCCGATCGCGCTGGACGGTTCGGTGCTGACGATCAGGAAGTTCGCCTCGGACCCGTTCACCGTCGACGACCTGGTCGGGTTCGGCACGCTGACGCCGGCCACCGCGTTCCTGTTGCAGGCCTGCGTGCACGGCCGGATGAACGTCCTGATCGGCGGCGGCACCGGCTCCGGCAAGACGACGACGTTGAACGTGCTGTCGTCGTTCGTGCCGCCGGACGAGCGCATCGTGACGATCGAGGACGCGGCCGAGCTCCAGCTGCGCCAGGACCACGTGCTGCGGCTGGAGGCGCGGCCGCCGAACGTGGAGTCGCGCGGCGAGGTGGCCGTGCGCGACCTGGTCCGCAACGCGCTGCGGATGCGGCCGGACCGGATCATCGTCGGCGAGGTGCGCGACGGCGCCGCGCTGGACATGTTGCAGGCCATGAACACCGGCCACGACGGCTCGATCACGACCGTGCACTCGAACTCGCCGCGCGACTCGTTGTCCCGCCTGGAGACCATGGTGCTGATGGCGGGCGTGGACCTGCCGGCGCGGGCGATCCGGGAGCAGATGGCGTCCGCGATCGACCTGATCGTGCACCAGTCGCGGCTCAAGGACGGCACGCGGCGGATCACTCACATCACCGAGGTCATCGGGATGGAGGGCGATGTCGTGACGCTGCAGGACATCTTCACGTTCGACTTCCACGCGGGCGTCGACGAGCGCGGGTTCTACCGCGGCGGCCTGAGGTCGACGGGGTTGCGGCCGCACTTCGTGGAACGGCTGCGCGACCGGGGCGTCGACGTTCCCCCGCACCTGTTCGCAGGAGGTCCGCGATGAGACTTCTCGCCGGGTTCCTGGTCGGTGTCGTGCTTTCGCTGCTGTTCAGCGCTTTCGCCGTCGCGGCACCGTCGCGCGGGGTGGTGGTGCTGCTCGACACCAGCGGCTCGATGGCACCGGATCGGATCGTCGTGGCGCGGCAGGCGATCGCGACCTACGTGAGCTCGTTGCCCGCCGACGTGCAGGTCGGGCTGGTCGCGTTCTCCTCGCAGCCGTCGCTCGTCCTCCCGCCGACCGCGGACCGCTCCGTGTTCGCCGAGGCGCTGAACCGCTTGCAGGCCAAGGGTGACACGTCGTTGTTCGACGCCGTCCCGGTCGGGTTGTCGGCGTTGCAGGGCATCTCGGAACGGCGGATGGTCGTCGTGTCCGACGGCGAGGACACCGTGAGCAAGTCCACTGTGGACGCCGCGGTGGGTGCCGTCGCCGCCGCGGGTGTGCCGACCGACGTCATCGGTTTCCAGTACAGCGACGACGCCCTGCGCCGGATCGCCGCCGCCGCGGGCGGGCGTCTGCTGACGGCCTCCGACGCCGGTGCCCTGGCCGCCGCTTTCGCCGCGCTGGCAGTGCCTTCCGCCGTGCCGCCGGCTCCTGTCGTCTCGGCTGCTCCGGCCCCTGTGGCGGTGCCCGCTCCGGTCGCCGGGCAGAACTGGCAGGCCGGTGCGCTGATCGCCGGGACGTTCCTCGTGGTGTTCTTCGTCGCGGTGATGGTGCTGACGCCCCGGCGCACGTCCGTCGGGAAGAAGCTGGAGCGCCACCTGGAGCTCTACGGCGCGCAGGAACCCGTCGAGCAGGAGGAGAGCCAGGCCGCGCAGACGGCCGTGGTGTGGACGCGGCGGGTGATGAGCGACGTCGGCGCCGCCCGGCTGGCCGACCGCCTCGACCTCGCCGGCATGAAGGCGAGCGCGGCGGAGTGGACGCTGCTGCGGATCTGCGCGTGTGCCGCTCTGGCCGCACTGCTGACGGTGGCGACGACGTGGTGGTTCGGCCTCCCGGTGGGCGCGCTGGGCGGGTGGCTGGTGACGGCACTGGTCGTGCGCGCCCGCACCGCGAAGCGCTGTGCCGCGTTCGCCGACCAGCTCCCGGACGTCCTGCAGCTCGTCGCGAGCTCGCTGCGGTCGGGCTTCTCGCTGGCCCAGTCGATCGACGCCGTGGTGCGCGACGACACCCAGCCCACCGCGGGCGAGTTCTCCAGGGCCCTCGCCGCCACCCGCATCGGCGCCGAGCTGGAGGACGCGCTGGACCGCGTGGCCCTGCGGATGCGCAGCGCCGACCTGACGTGGGTGGTGATGGCCATCCGCATCCAGCGCCAGGTGGGCGGCAACCTCGCCGAGGTGCTGATGACGACGGTCACCACCATGCGCGATCGTTCCCAGACACGGCGGCACGTGCGCGCGCTGTCGGCGGAGGGCCGCCTGTCCGCGTACGTCCTGGTGGGTCTGCCGGTCTTCTTGGCGGTGTTCCTGTTCTGGTTCCGTGCGGACTACATGCGCCCGCTCTACACCACGTTGATCGGCATCGTGATGCTCGCGTTCGCCGGCGTGATGGTCGTCCTCGGCTCGTTGTGGATGCGCAAGCTCGTGCGCGTGGAGGTGTGACATGGCACTGGTGCTGGGACTCGGCTGCCTCGTTCTGGCGGTGTTCCTGGGAGCCGCGGCCTTCGTGGTCAGACCACGTGCGACCGCCGCCGGCTCGCTCGCCCTGATCGAGACGAGCTACTCGGCCGCACCGCCGGCCACCGCCGCCACGGCGGCCGCCTCCCCGAGCTGGCTGCGCTCGATCGCCCTGCGCCTGTCCCCGTCGGGCGTGGCGGCGGGCCTGCAACGCCGCCTGGACCTGGCCGGCAACCCGCCGACCTGGACCCCGGACCGCGTCCTGGCGGCGAAGGGCCTGTGCCTGCTGCTGGGCGGCGTGGTGGGCGGCCTGCTGGGTGTCGGGTCGGTCGGCTGGTTCGTCACGGGCTTTCTGGTGGTCGCCGCGTTCGGCTTCTTCCTGCCCGACCTCCTGCTGCTGAACGCGGGCCAGAAACGCCAGACGTCGATCCGCCGGGCCCTCCCGGACGCCCTGGACATGCTCACGGTGTGCGTGGAAGCGGGCCTGGGCTTCGACGCCGCCCTGGCCCAGGTCGCCCGCAACACCACGGGCCCGCTGGCCCGCGAATGCGCCCGAGTGCTGCAGGAGATGCAGATCGGCAAGTCCCGCAACGAGTCCCTGCGAGCCCTCACCCTCCGCACCACGGTCCCGGAGCTCCGCGCCTTCGTCTCGGCCCTGACCCAGGCGGGCGAACTGGGCGTGCCGATCGCCGCGGTGCTGCGCGAACAGGCGCGCGAGATGCGCCTGCGCCGACGCCAGCGGGCGGAGGAGATGGCGCAGAAGGTGCCGGTGAAGATCCTGTTCCCGCTGATCGTGTGCCTGTTCCCGGCGATGTTCGTGGTGATCATCGGGCCGGGGGCGATCAGCATCGCGCGGGTGTTGACGGGGTTGTGACCGAAGGCCGGGCGGGGTTGGGGTTGAACCTCGGGTTTCTGCGGTCGCTGGTGCCGGTGTCGTTGTGGCGGCGCCGGTACTGGCACGCCGGTGCTGCCATGCCGGGGACCGTCGCGCCGACGCCAGGCATCGGTCAGTGCCGAGGGCGTCGCACCGCCGTTGCCGTGGCGCCGGCAGCTGCCGCTTCAGCGCCAGTGCCGCCGCGCCAGTTCCGCCGCGCCGGCGCCAGTGCCGTTCTCCACGCCCGCAGGCCCCTGCCGACCAAGGTCCAAAGGCTCTATTAGCCCTTTCGGTGTAACCAACCAGCTCACCCGGAACGACAAGCGGGATGAACCTTCAGCCGAGAGGGGACAGCTCATGGAGACCAGCGTTGTCGTCGTCGACGGACACACGCTCACCCGAGTCGGCTTGAGGACGCTCGCCGCCACCAGCACCGACCTGGAAATCGTGGGCGAGGCGGACACGGCCGCCAAGGCCCTGAACGTCATCGCCGAACACGCACCGACCGTCGTCACCCTGGCCGTGCACCTGCCGGACGCCGACGGCCTCAGACTCGCCCGCGACCTGCGCGACCGCTACCCCGCGCTAGGCATCGTCGTCCTGACGGCCCAAGGCGAGGACGACGTCCTGTTCCGCGCCCTGGAAACGGGCGCGTCGGCGTTCGTGGGCAAGACCGCGCCGGAGAACGAGATCCTGTGCGCCATCAGACACGCGGCCGTGGCAGCCTCGTCGTTCACCGCGACCGGCCTGGCCGAAGCCATGGCCCGCCGCCAGTCGGCCGCGACCCGCCTGACGCTGAGCCCGCGCGAGTCCGAGGTGCTCGCGCTGCTGCGGGACGGCAATTCCATCCCGCAGATCGCGGGCCTGCTGTACGTCTCGCCGTCGACCGCCAAGACCTACGTGGCACGCCTCTACGAGAAGCTCCACGCCTCCAACCGGGCCCAGGCCCTGATGACGGCGTTGCGCGCCGGCCTGATCCAGAACGACACGGCCACGGCCTGAGCCGGCGCCCTCACCTTCCCGCGCGAGCCCGCCAACCTGACTCCCGACCCGAGCCCGCGCACATCACGCGGCTTCCGGCGCATCGCGCGGCTCCCGGCACATCACGCGGCTCCCGGCACGGCGCGCGGCTCTCGGCACGCGGCTGCCAGCTTGCCCGCATCGCGCGGGCGCGGTCGCTCGACTCTCCGCGGCCCGGTCTCGAACCACGTCCCCGGTACCGAACCCAGTGCCTGATCTCCAACCACAGCCGGTCCCGAACCCGGCGACCCACTCAAACCCGGCCACACAGGCCCGGCCACCTCGAGCCCGTCCTCTGCCCGACCCGACCCCCGCCCCCGCGATTCCTCCTATGCGGAACGAAGAAATCGCGATTTCGGTTCCCCGGTTGTCCACAGGCTACCGAAAACCAGGAACCCGCAGGTCAAGCCAACAGCACCCTGTGGATAACTCGGAACCGACGGTCAGAAAGACCTAGGCCCACCAGAAGACCCACAGGGTCACCCCGGCCACCACCAGCACGCCGAACGACGACACCGGCGCCCGCCAGTCCGCGTACCGGTCCGCCACGATCTGGCCGCCGACCGCCGCCAGCGCCGCCACCACGTGCGCGACGACCGAGAGCGTGCCGGGGCCCGGGAGGTCGCGGGAGTTCGCGTAGAACTGGACGCCGATGTTGCCCAGCGCGAGCAGCACCAGGCCCACGGCCAGCACGCCGCTCACAGCGCGCAGGACCCCGTAGATCCGCGACGGCCGCTTTGCTGCCTTCTCTTCCACGGCTGCTTCCACTTCCACGCCCGCCACCCTACGGCGAGCACATGAACGCTACGGAGCCAGCAGGTCCCACGGTTCGAGCGGTGGTGCGGCCGCCTGGCCCTCGGGACAGCTCCGGCGGAAGTCGCACCACTGGCACTGGCGGCCCGTCACCGGCGGGAACAGGATCTCCTGGTCACCGCCCGCCTTCAGCGTCTCGGTGGCCAGGTCGATCTCGTCGGCCGCCTCCTCCGCCCTGCGCACGTGCCGGGCCAGCGACTCCTCCGTGTGCTCCCACACCGCCACCGAACCGGACGGCAGGTGGTGCAGCTCGACGCGGCGGCACGGCTTGCGCAGGGTGCGACGGGCGGCGAGTGCGTATAAGGCGAGCGCTTGCGAGCCGCGGGCGTCGTCGGAGGTCAGGACGTGCCGGCCCGTCTTGTAGTCGACGATCACCAGCTCGCCGTCGCGGTAGTCGATGCGGTCGACCCTGCCCTCGGCGACGATCCGCTCGGTCGGCGACGACACCCAGCGCTCGACGCCCAGCGGCTCGAAGTCGACGTCCAGCGACGACACGTACTCGTGCACCCAGCCGCAGGCACGCGTGCGGTACTCGGCGGCCTGGTCGACGTCGCGGAAGCCCTCGGACTTCCACTGCCGGTTCACCAGCGCCACGGCCTGGTCCGGTGTGCGGCGTTCGGCGGGCAGGTCGAAGAGGGCCTTCAACGCGTTGTGGACCACGGCACCCAGCGTGTTGTGCGCCCAGGCTCCGCCCCTCGGTGGCGAGGGGCGGTCGAGGTACGTCATCCGGAAGCGGCGCGGGCAGTCCGTCCACGTCGAGAGCTTCGCAGGCGTGACGCGCACGAGCCGGCGCGGCGCCGTCGTGCCGAAGTCGAAGCCGAGTTGTTCCACCCCAACCAAGTTACTCAGGACCCCCGACAGTTTTTGATGCCCCCGCTCCGCAGGGGCGGCGAGTTCGTCTCAAGTCGGTCGTCCGGCCGAATCGCTCGTGCCGAACTGGGCTTCGCCGAGTTCGGCACGAGCGGTTGACCGGACGACCGACACGAACTCGCTTGATCGCCGGGCATCCGGACGACCGTCACGGACTCGCTAGATTGCGAAGCTATGGAGATCTGGCACAACCCGCGCTGCTCGAAGAGCCGCGCGGCCAAGCAGCGGCTCGAAGACGCAGGCGTCGACTACACCGAACGCCGCTACCTCGACGACGTCCCCACGGCCGAAGAGCTCGACGAAGTCCTGACCAAGCTCGGCAAGCAGCCGTGGGAGATCGCCCGCACCAAAGAACCCGCCTACCCGGCGGACCTCGAACACGACCGCGGCCAGTGGATCGCGCACATGGTCGCGAACCCGAGCCTCATCGAGCGCCCGATCATCATCGACGGCGACGGCGCGCGCATCGAGCGTTAGACGCCGGACGTGATGAACCCCTGCACCGACGACGCCACCAGCTGCACGGCGATCGCGGCCAGCAGCAGGCCGGCGATCTTGGCCATCAGCAGGATCCCGCTCTCCTTGAACACCTTGATCAGCAGCCCGGCGGACCGCAGCGTCCCCAGCAGCACGAGGTGCACGGCCACGATCGCCGCGGCCAGCGCCAGGTAGGACCCGAGAGTGCCGTCCGCCTGGCGCACGAACACGATCGTCGCCGCGATGGCGCCCGGCCCGGCCAGCAACGGCGTGCCGAGGGGCACCAGGGCGATGTTGACGTCCTCCACCTCGGGGTGGTTGGTCGCGCCCTTGCCGGTCAGCAGGTCCAGGGCGATCAGCAACAGCAGCAGCCCGCCCGCGCCCTGCAGGGCGGGGATGCCGATGTGCATGTACGCGAGGATCGAGTTGCCGGCGACCGCGAACAGCGTGATCACCAGGAACGACACCAGCACGCCCTGCCGCGCGGCTCGTTTGCGGGCGTCCCGCGACTTGCGGCCGACCAGGCCCAGGAACACCGGCACGGTGCCGGGTGGGTCCATGATCACCAGCAGCGTGATCGAGGCCTCGATGAAGAGCCGCACGTTGAACACGGTGACACCGCCCTAAGCTCCGACGAGGATCTCGGCGCCCGTCGCCTTCGCGGCCAGAGCATCCAGCATCTCCGGTGCCGTCGTCTCCGCGCCGAGCCGGACGGTCTTGTTCGTGCCGTGGTAGTCACTCGACCCGGTGACCAGCAGGCCCAGCTCGTCCGCGAGCAGCCGCAGCGCGTGGCGCGTCTCCAGGTCGTGGTCCGGGTGGTCCACCTCGACGCCGCCGAGTCCCAGCTCGGCCAGCGAGCGCACGACGGACGGCGCCACGACGGGGCCGCGGGACCGGGCGAACGGGTGCGCGAGCACGGTGACGCCGCCGGCCTCGGTGATCATCTCGATCGCGCGCTCGACGGGGGTGTCCGTGCGGCCCACGTAGTACTGGCCGCCGGTCAGGAACGTCGCGAACGCCTCGTCGACGGACGACACGACGCCGGCGCGGATCAGCGCCTGGGCGAGGTGCGGGCGTCCGGCGGGCGCGTCGAACGGCAGCCGGGACATCAGGTCGACCGGGTCGATGGGGAAGCCGTCGGCCTGCATCATCTCGGCCATCTTCTGCAGCCGGTGCCGCCGCTCCTCGCGCAGGCGGGACTGCTCCTTCATCAGCATGGCGTGCGTCGGGTCGTACAGGTACGCCAGGAGATGAACGGTGATGGTGCGGCCGTAGCCGTCAGGCGACGAGCACGACAGCTCGGCGCCGCGGACCAGCCGCAGGCCGGGGGGCAACGCCGCTTCGGCCTCCGCCCAGCCGGCGGCGGTGTCGTGGTCCGTGATCGCCACCGCGTCGAGTCCGGCCAGCGCCGCGGCTCTCACCAGATCCGCTGGACTGTCGGTGCCGTCGGACTCGGACGAATGGGTGTGCAGATCGATGACCACGTCGTCCAGTGTGGACGACGTGGAAATCCGGCTCCGCTACGGGACCATCTTCTTGCCGCGCGCGGCCCGCTGAGCCTTGATCATCGAGAAGCGTTCGGCCTGGGCCTTCTTGTCGCCGAAGGTCAGCTCCGAGATGGCGTCGTACACCTCTTCGGGGTCCGGCAGGAACTCCAGGCGGTTGAGGGCCTGGATCTGACCGGCCGACTCCACGATGAGCGTGCCGTAGCCGAACATGCGTCCGCCCACGGTGCGCTCGTAGGTGAGGTCGGTGACCTTGCTGATGGGCATCATCGCGACCTTGGTCTCGAAGACGCCCGACGTCAGCATGAACCGCTTGTCGGTCACGACGATGCGCTCGACCCACCACTCGATGATGAAGTACGAGAGGCGCAGCAGCACGATCAGCGCCCCGTACCACAACAGGTTCTGGATCAGGCTGGCGTCGGCCGGCGCGAGGTAGGAGATCATCATGAAGCCGGCGAGCAGCGCCGCCGCCTCCAGGACGTCCCAGATCAGGTAGGACCAGTGCCTGCGCACCCGGATGACCCGACGCTCGCTCGACAACAGGTAGTCGTCCGGATCACGTGGTGCGAACATGCGCTACCAGCCCTTTCTGGTACCAGCCAGTGCCCTGTCCCTGCCCCGCGCCGCTCGCGCGGAACTAGAACAATTGTCGCACGAAGGTGATCAGGGCCTCAGCCGCAGTTCGCAGCGAGTTGAGGATGTTCGTCACCAGCTGAGCCGCTTGCTGTGGCTCCGCGATGAGGAAGAACAGCAACAAGGCGATTCCGGCGAAAGTGAGAATCTTCTTCAAGTTCACGGTGTCCACCCCGTCCGCGTTCGCACCCGTTTGGCGCCGTTCGTGACCGTTGTACAGCACGATTCAGCACCTTGGGAGATTTGTACCGCAGCCGGGGTAGTGGACAGCACCGCCGATCCGGTGCGACTACGCTTCGTGATCGTGACGGCCAGCAACGAGCGCTCCATCCGCTGTGTAGGAGCAGTCGTCCATGACTCGACCGGGCGACTACTGCTCGTGCGACGCGCCAATCCTCCAGGTGAAGGCATGTGGTCGATACCGGGCGGGCGCGTGGAGTCTGGAGAGACGGACGAAGTCGCTGTGACTAGGGAAGTCTTCGAGGAGACGGGACTCTCCGTCACCGTCGGCGGACTGGTCGGCAGCGTTCAGCGTCCGGCCCCGAACGGGGTTTTCGCGATCTTCGACTACGAATGCCAGGTCACGTCGGGTGTGCTCCAAGCGGGCGACGACGCATCGGATGCCGCGTGGGTCGACAGTGCGACCTTGGCCACACTCGAGACGACCGAAGGCCTCCTGGAAGCGCTCTCAGAGTGGAACTGCCTGCCGAAGGCCTGATCAGGGTTCACGCGATCGAGGACGGCCGCTCAGCGCCAAACGAGACGTTGCCCGTGGGCCTCGGTGGTCGCGAGAACGGTCGTCGAGACCTCGGATTCACGCACTTGGACCAACCGCAGCTCACCGTCCTCGTGCGCCGCCCACCACGCTGACCTGCCCAAAGCAGACAAAGCAGGCACGAGGTCGAGCCCGGAGCCGCTCGTGATGACGACGATCGGCGCCTCGATCGGCTCGACCGCCTTGGCGAGGTCCGCGACCGGGTCGCCGGCCACCAGCCGCGGCGGGTTCTTGCGCAGCACCCCGGCGGCCACGCCGAACAGGCGCAGCTTCTCCGGCTGGTCCGCCCACACGCAGGCCTCCAGCCACGCGTACGCGTCCTCGTCGGCCAGGTCGGCGGGCGCGACGCCGATGCCAGCCTTCGCGGCCACCTTGACCGTCTTCGGCAGCTTCGGTAGCACGGCGCCGGGCGCGAGCTCCAGCGCGCAGTGCAGGCCCAGCGCGGCCTTGGCGGGCCCGGCGACGACCTGACCTGCCTCCGCGGTCTGGTAGCGGTAGGAGTACTGGTCGAGCCCGAGCAGCAGGCCCGCCGTCGTCGCGACCTCCACGAGCCCGATCGGCCCGCCCGCCTGCTTCGCCGCGGCGGCGACCGCCGGGTAGAGCAGGGCCGCGCGCCGCACCTCGTTGGTCTGGATCACCTGCGAAGCGACGAGCGCCCGCACGCGGTCCGCGCGTTCCAGCAGGAAGTCGCGGAACAACGGCCAGGTGCTCTCGTCCGCGCCGTAGGTGCCGCCGAGCGACGGGTAGTAGTTCGACAGCTGGTGGAACGGTTCGGCCTGCACGAGCCGATGCGCCGCCGCCAGCAGGAGCTCGCCCGTGGCGGCGTCCTCACCGGCGGCGGTCAGCAGGTCGGCGACCTCCGGATCCTCGGCGGCACGCGACGCCAGGTGCCCGTAGAGCGGCGAGGTGGCCGCGGCCTCCTCCGCGAACGCGCGCAGTCGGCTTTGTGCGAGGTCCAGAGAAGTCACTTCACTCCTTGGGTTCAGGGCGCCCCGGCTGCTCGCCACCGCGGGCCTCGCCGTAGGACTGCTTCGGCACCATGACCTTGCGCCTGAAGATGCACACGACCGTGCCGTCCTGCTTGTAGCCGCGAGTCTCCACGTAGACGACGCCCCTGTCGTCCTTGGACTTGGACGGCGTCTTGTCGAGCACCTCGGTCTCACCGTAGATCGTGTCACCGTGGAACGTCGGCTTCACGTGCCGCAGCGACTCGATCTCGAGGTTCGCTATCGCCTTGCCGGAGACGTCGGGCACGGACATGCCGAGCAGCAACGAGTAGATGTAGTTGCCGACGACGACGTTCTTGCCGAAGTCCGTCGTGTTCTCCGCGTAGTTCACGTCCATGTGGAGCGGGTGGTGGTTCATGGTGAGCAGGCAGAACAGGTGGTCGTCGTACTCCGTCACCGTCTTGCCCGGCCAGTGCTTGTAGACCGCGCCGACCTCGAACTCCTCGTAGTACCGACCGAACTGCACCGCGCCTCCAACTACGTGTGATCGAGATCTGTCCCGGGTGGGGAGACAGTCTTCACACGGAGGGAGTACCCTCGGCAACCGGTGTGTGAGGATTTCCACCACCAGTGACTTCGCCCCGAGGAGGTGAGGACCCCTAAATGAGCAAGGACCCCCACCCTGCCAGTACCAAGCGCGTCCTCACCGAGGTGGCCCTCTAGCCCGTTCTGGAACGGTTGAGCTTCCCGGTCAGGGCGCCCGTCGTGCATCTGCACCTCACGTCGGCGTGTACCTGGAGGAACTCACCATGCCCAGCCTGCCCTCGATCCGCGGACGAGGAAACCAGCGCGGCCCCGCAGGGCACGTCCCGCACGTTCCCGTTCCGTTGTCGCACTACGTGGTCGACTGCGCCGTGTACGTCGACGGCAAGCGCCTGCCCGGCCGGTGGACGCACACCGACGCCGTCAAAGAGGTGCGCAAGCGCAAGGACGGCTTCGTCTGGATCGGCCTGCACGAGCCCGACGCCGAGCAGATCGAGGGCATCGCCGAGACGTTCGGGCTGCACGAGCTCGCCGTCGAGGACGCGGTGCACGCGCACCAGCGCCCGAAGCTGGAGCGCTACGACAACACGCTCTTCATGGTCTTCAAGACCGTCCGCTACGTGACCAACGAGTCGCCCGACACCGCCAACGAGATCGTCGAGTCCGGCGAGATCATGGTGTTCCTGGGCAAGGACTTCGTCATCACCGTGCGGCACGGCAACCACTCCGGGCTCTCCAAGCTGCGCCACGTGCTGGAGGACGACCCGGAGCGCCTGGAGATCGGTCCCGCCGCGGTGATGCACGCGATCGCCGACCAGGTGGTCGACAACTACCTCGAGGTCACCGACCACGTCGAGGACGACATCGACCGCATGGAGGAACGGGTCTTCGCGCCGCGCACCGAGGTGAGCGCGGAGCAGATCTACATGTTCAAGCGCGAGGTCGTGGAGCTGCGCCGCGCGGTCATGCCGCTCGCGAACCCGTTGCGCCGCCTGGCGGAGGGCTACACGCCGCTCATCCCCGAGCAGGTGCGGGCGTTCTTCCGCGACGTCGACGACCACCTCACCGAGGTGGCCGAGCGCGTCACGGCGTTCGACGAGCTGCTGACGACGCTGGTCGACGCGACGCTCGCGAAGATCACGCTGCAGCAGAACACCGACATGCGCAAGATCACCTCGTGGGTCGCGATCATCTCCGTGCCCACCATGGTCGTCGGCGTGTACGGCATGAACTTCGACTACATGCCCGAGCTGCGCTGGAAGTTCGGCTATCCGCTGATCATGAGCCTGGTCCTCGTGGCCTGCCTGACCCTCTACCGAATATTGCGCCGAAATCGCTGGCTCTAGTTCCGATTTCGTTCGCTTTGTTGTTGTAGAAGAGGTTTGTCATGACCAGACTGCTCACCAACATCCGCTTCTGGATCCTCGCGTTCCTGCTCTGCTGGATCACCACCGTCTTCGTGCTGATCAGCGGAACGCCCTGACGTGCGCCGCCGGCTGACCAACCTGCGGTTCTGGATCATGGTGTTCGCCGTGGGCTGGCTGCTGATGGTGTTCGTGTCGATCGCCTCCTGGCCGGAGCCGGGCAAGCCGTCGCCGGACGAGCTGGCCGCGGAGGTGACGAACGCGTTGCGCGCGCACGACTTCCACCGGTTGCAGCCGATGCTCGCGCTCGGCGGCGAGGACGTCGCGAAGTCGACCGTCGAGCACCTCCAGGCCGCGCAGGTGGAGCGCGGCTCCTACCGCGACGGTGCCGTCGTCGTCGAGTACACGCACGCCGGCACCCGCGCGGAGTTCCGGCTGCCCGTCGAGGTGCAGGACGGGCGGTTCGTGGTGAACCCGGTGGTCACTCCCACGGGGTGACGTCCCAGGTGAACGGCGTGCCGTGGCCGGCGCCGTGCCCGAGGTTCAGCGAGATCCCGGCGGGCCAGAGCTTGAGCAGCAGCTCGAACCGGTACCCGACGTCCGGATCGTCGACGCGGCGGGGCTCGAAGACCAGCAGTGCCAACGGACTCGTGCGCGTCGCCTTCATCGCCGCGTCCGCCAGCACGGCCCTGCCCATCGCGCGGTCGGCCGGCGAGACGTACTGCCACACGACGGAATGCCACACGACGGTCAGCACGTCGCGTTCGGCGCGGGCCAGCTGCTTCGCGAGCCATTCCGGGCCGGGCGACTGCTCGACCTTCACCGGGTCGGTCGCGGCGAGGTCGAGCGCGTCGCGCAGCCGGTTCCACCGCCGCACCTGGTCCGCCCAGACGAACGAGCTCAGGTGCAGCCGTCCGTCCTCAGTGGACACGTCGACCGGGTGGAGGTCGCAGCCGGCCCGTCCGACTACGCGCAGCCGGTGGGCGAGGTCGGCGGGCGGCCTGCCGGTCCACTCGGGGTCGAGGACGAGAGGGCTGCCGGGGTCGCCGAGGACCCGGTCCTCCAGCCGGTAGCCGACGTGGTGCGGGCGCAGGTTGAGCCCGCCGCTCGCGCCGACCTCCAGCAGCCGGACGCAGAACGGCACGGTCCTCTCCGCCGCCCTCGCCGCCTCCTGCGCGGCGACCAGCAGGCCGCCGTAGAGGGGCGCGCTGCGGCCGGGTTCGTTGGTCTGCACGACGGTGGCCTGGACCCGGCGTCTGAGCAGGTCGGCGTGGGTGTGCAGGGCGGGCAGCGCGTCCTGCCACAACGTCGGCAGGTGGGGCTGTCCGCCGACGGTCGGGTAGTGCTGCGCGAGGTCCGGCGCACGGCCTTCGAGCACGAGCCGGTGCACGGCGCCCGCGAACCGCAGGCCGGGCACGGTGCCGTGCCGGTCGCGTTCGGAGCCCGCCATGATCGCGGCGGTGACGCCGCCGCGGGTGAGGTCGGCCGCGGCGTCGTCCAGGAGTCGCTGGGTCAGCGGACTGCGGTCGCGGCAGCCGTGGGCGGCCGCGGCGAACAGCTCGGCAAGCACGGCATCGACGCTAGTGGGCGAACTGTCCCGCGTCATCCGGGAAGAACCTCATTACGCTGCTGGAATGGTACGGGTGCTCGCGGTGGCGGACGAGGTCGTCGAACAGCTGTGGACCTCCCAGGTGCAGGCGATCGACGTGGACCTCGTGCTCGCGGCGGGCGACCTGCCGTTCGACTACCTGGCGTTCCTGGCCGACGCGCTGGAGAAACCGCTGGTGTTCGTCCCCGGCAACCACGACACCGACCTGTCGGGCTACTCGAACGTGCGCGGTCTGTGGACCAGGTCAGGCGTGCCGGTGCGCTGGCCGGGCCCGGCCGGAGCGGTCAACGCCGACGAACGCGTGGTCGACGTCGCCGGCCTGCGCATCGCGGGCCTCGGTGGTTCGATCCGCTACAACAAGGGCCCGAACCAGTGGACGGAACGGCAGCAGGCCCGCCGAGCCCGCCGGGTGTCCCGGCTGGCGGGGTGGCGCAGGCTGCGGGACGGACGTGGCGTGGACGTGCTGCTGACCCACTCGCCACCGTCGGGGTGCGGTGACGAACCCGACGCCCCGCACCGGGGGTTCGAGTGCCTGCACGGCCTGGTGTCGCGGTTGCGGCCGTCGTTCCTGCTGCACGGCCACATCCACCCGCACGGCGTGCCGCGCCCCGACCGCGTGCTGGGCTCGACCCGCGTGATCAACGTGGTTCCGCAGAAGGTCCTGGACATCTCGGGAGGTCGCGATGAGACGTGACACCGGTTTCCCCGTGGCCGACGCCGAGAACGACTTCCTGCGAGCCCGCCGCCGCCAGGTGATGTCGCGCCTGGCGGCCTGGCTGCGCCGCGAGCCGGACGACGTGAACATCATGCTGCCGTTCCACGAGGTCGTGGAGGCACTGGGCATGGTGTCCGAGAAACGACTGGGCCTGCAGTCGATCCGGCTGGACTCGATCGTGGGCAGCGTCGACCGCACCCGCGACTTCGACCGCCGCTTCCGTCCCACCTCCGGCCGCGTCCGCGAACGCTGGCAACGCCTGGCCCTGGCCGCGCGCCGGGGCGAGACCGTGCCGCCGATCGAGGTCTACCGCGTCGGCGAGCTGCACTTCATCATCGACGGCCACCACCGCGTCTCGGTGGCGCACGCCCTGGGCCTGTCGGTGATCGACGCCTACGTGACGCAGGTGGTCACGCGGATCAACTCGTCCGGCATCCGGTATCGCGGCGACCTGATCGTGAAGGACTACCGGCGCCTGTTCCTGGACCGCGTGCCGTTGAGCGGCGAGGCCCGTGCGGCGGTCGTGCTCTCCGATCCCTGGGACTACGCCGAGCTCGGTGAGCACGTCGAGGCCTGGGGGTTCCGGCTGATGCAGGACACCGGGTCGTTCCTGGACCGCTCGGAGATCGCGCGGCGGTGGTACGCCGACGAGTACAAGCCCGTCGTGGCGATGCTGCGGCAGGCGGACATGGTCGGGGACCGGACCGAGACCGAGGCGTACATGTGGGTGGCGGCGGAGCGGTACCGGTTGATCAGGACGCACCGGTGGGACGCCGAGGTGATCAACGCGGTGCGGGAGGAGACGCACGGGCGGCGCGGTTAGGTCGTCCCAGGCGTAAGCCTTTGCCGTGGCCGAAGATTCGCCCGTCAACGGCCACCACTCAGGTATCATCAAAGGCGAGGCTGGCAGCACGGCAGAGTTGTCGGCCTGTTCCGAGGAGTGGGGAGGACCGGGCTTACAGCGCCCGAGAGCACCGCAGGATCCACGAGCACTTCTACCTGAGTTCGCCTTCTCGCCCGCCTGGTTCCCCTTGGCGGAGTGCGAGGCCCCTGCTGCCAAGGCCGACCTCGGTTCGAACCAGTGAACGCACTGGTCGAGCTGAGGCACTGCCTCCTCGACCAGACGAGGCGAAAGGGCCCTCGATTGTGGTCGAGATCATCGCCGCCGCAGCCGTGGCTCTCTCAGGCGTTGGAACAGCCGCGTTCAGGTACCTCACGGTGCGCGAGTTCACGAAACGCGCCAAGCCGTGTGACCTGCCGGACATCGCAAAGCACGTCTACCAGTGGCGGCTTCCGTTGCCGCGAAGAGCAGCTCTGCCGACAAGTCCAGCGGTTGAACCCGCTCCGGAGGACGTCACCGGCACCCGGTGACCACTGTTGTCAACCATCCTGTGTATGCACCGTTTAGCGGGTAGGCGAGACCGCGAAAAGCGTGCAAACGCGGTGAAGCCCAGGGGCGTTTCGACCGTTCGCCGATCGACGAACGGTCGAAACTACCGAGGTGCCACCCGAACTCCGTCCGCCTCCGGCAAGGGGCGGGCCTGGTCCAGGACCTCGTCCGTGTACTTGTCGAGCAGCCGGGTGCCGATCTGCTGCGCGTAGCCGAAGATGACCGACCACAACAGCAGCGCCGCGGCGGACGGGATGCCAATCAGCCCGCTCGTCACGCCTGCTCCCAGCGCCAGGATGCCGACCACCGCCAGTGCCGCACCGAGCATGATCTTGATCAGCGCCTGGTAGCCGATCATCACGTACGGCGAGAGCGATGGCCGGCGGCGTAAGAGCAGCACCACCGCCGCCAGCACGGCACCGAACGCGCCGAGCACCTGCACCAGCCAGACGTCCACCCCGGACGCCTTCGTCGTGCCGCCGGGGCACACCGTCGGCAGCGCGTTCTCCTTCGGGTCCACGCAGAGCGGGATGATGCCGGGCTTCACGATGCCGACGACGCCCAGCACCGTGTTGATCACGAACAGCACCAGCGAGGCCGCGATCAGCTTGTTGCGCAACGCCCGCGAGCCCGCGTGGGCGAAGTCCGAGTTGTCGTAGGCCGCCCTCAGCGCGTCCACGACGATCGCGCGTTCGACCGCGGGCGTGAACTCCCCCGGCCGCAACGCCTCCAGGGCACGGCGGCGCGGATCGTCGTCGTCCAGGTACTGCGCCACGCGTGCCTGCAGGCCCGGCAGCCGGCCGAGGAACCCGCGCTCGGCCGAGATCGTCGCCACCTCGGCCTCGTGCAGGGCGCGCCAGGCCCGTTCGATGTACCAGCCCGACCACCACGACGGCACCGTGCGCCACCACGGCTCGCGGTCGCTCAGCATCGCCTCCACCACCGCCGCCCGCTCCTCGGCGGTGCGGCGCCACACGTCGCCCTCGGGATCGACCGGGTCGGACGGGCCGAGCGCAGCCAGATCCGCGCGGACCCGGTCCAACCGGGACTGCACGACGAGTCGCCAGTCGGTGACTCTGGGTCTACGTTCGGCCATGTCCCGATGGTGACAGGCACCCCTGACATTTTCCGGAGCCATCCGTGTGACGTGCGCAAACGCGTTCAGAACTCTCATATCCACTTGCGCTTATATACGCGACAAGTTATGCAAGCGGGGTGGACGTCTTCGAAGCCGTGGCCGAACCGAACCGCCGCCACCTGCTCGGTCTGCTGGCCGAACGGGAGCGCACCGCGGGCGAGCTCGTCGACAGCCTGCCCGCGCTGACGCAGCCCGCCGTCTCCCGCCACCTGCGCATCCTGCGGGAGACCGGCCTGGTCGAGGTGCGCCCGGACGGGCAGCGCCGCATCTACGCGCTCCGGCCCGACGGCCTGCGGCGCGTCGACGACTGGATCACCCCGTACCGCCGCTACTGGCGCGACCACCTGGCAGCACTCGAGCAGCACCTGGAGAACCAGTGACCGACCTCGGCACCGTCACCCCGACCGGCACCCACGCGGTCCTGACCTTCGAGCGCAGGCTGAAGTTCCCCATCGACCGCGTCTGGGCCGCGATCACCGACCCGGAGGAACGCGGGGCCTGGCTCGGCACCACGCACATCGCCGACGACACCATCGTCGTCGAGCCGGACGACCCGCCCGCCCCACCGGAGGCCAAGCGGGTCACCGGCCGCATCCTCACCTGGCAGCCACCGGAGAACGGCCACGCGGTCTTCGAACACGAGTGGCGGCAACGGATCGTCGAGGACAGCGTCGTGCGCTACGAGCTCAGGGCGGACGGCGACGCCACCCTGCTGACCTTCACCCACACCGGACTGTCCGAACGCAACGCGCTGGGGTTCGCACCGGGCACGCACGCGTTCTTCGACCGCCTTGATGCGCACCTCGACGAGGGCGTGCTGCCGAACTGGTCCGAGCGGTACGCGGAGGTGGCGCCGGCGTACCCGGCCTGGCGGTGAGGACTCAGCGCCACGTCCGTGCGTCCGGATCCCACACTTCCCGCGCATCTCCCCCGGTCAGTGGATCCACGAACTCGACGACAGTGGCCGCAGGTCGACAGCAGAGCGGGAGGCGCCGCCCAGGGCGTGGCGACGCCTCCCCTTTCCCCTTGCGGGCTCAGGCGGTCTGCGACGGCTCCACCAGCGCACGGAGCCGGGGAGGCATCCTCTTCTCCAACCCGTACGGCTCGAGGTGGGCCTGCAGGACGCCCGTGAACGCCCGCTCCACGGAAGCGGTGTCCCAGTTGTCGCTCTCCAGGATCGGCTGCTTGAAGTACGGCTGCCCCACGATGTGGAGCTGACGGCCGTTACAGCGGATGACCTGGCCGGTGATGCCCTCCGCGCGGTCGGAGAGCAGGAACAGCACCAGCGGTGCCACCTTGCCCGGCGTCCGGTCCGCGGGAATGGCGCGCAGGGAACGTTCCGACTTCCACACCATCCGCGTGTGCGCCACGGGGCACACGGCGTTCACGCGAATTCCTTCCGACTCGAGGTCGAGCGCCCAGGAGTAGCTCAACGACGCCACGGCGCCCTTCGTCGCCGAATAGGTGGCGAGTTTCCGCTGGCCGAAGGAGGCGCCCGAGGAAATGTTGATGATCGAGCCACCACCGGTGGCGCGCATCGCCCGCATCGCCGCGATTCCGACGTAGATGACGCCCAGGACGTTCACCTCGACCACGTGCTTGATGGTCTCGGGATCGTCTTCCCACGGCGCGGTCTCGTAGTTCAGCCCCGCGTTGTTCACGAGGCCGTCGACGCGGCCGAACTCGTCGACGCACAGGTCCACGATCTTGGCCGCCTCGCTGGGATCGGCGACCGTGTGGTTCGAGGCCACGGCGCGGCCGCCGTAGCCCCTGATGTGTTCCGCGACCCGTTCTGCCAGGTCACCATCGTTGTCGTTGACCACCACCGACGCACCCGCGAGGGCCGCGTGCATCGCATAGGCTTCGCCGAGACCTCGGCCGCCCCCGGTGATGACGACCGCTTTGCCGTCCAGGATCCCCATTGCACGCTCTCTTTCCTCACTCGGCGGCGGTTCGGAACCCCCCTGTGGCTCTGCACCCGCCTGGGACAAGCGTGCGGACGCAACGTTGCGGCGTAGTACATGGTTTCGATGAGATGACGCTGCCGAGCGCCCAATGGCCGAACGAGTTCGGCCCGGCAGTTGGCCCCGACTGATCGGCCCATGTGGACCGGAGGCTTTGGTCCTAATCCGATCGAGTGACACGAACGGGCCGCCTTCCCGAGGGAAGACGGCCCGTTCTTTAACGAGAATTCACCGTTCCGTGTACGTCAGGTTCTTTCCGCTCGACGGGTCGAAGAGCTGCACCTTGTCGGCGTCGAACCAGATCTCCGACGAAGCGCCCTCGACCGCGCCGGACGCCGACGACAGGCGCGTCACCAGCGAGATGCCGTCACCCGGCACGTCGTCCGACCCCGCGTCCGCCGCGAGCTCCTGGAGCTCCGCCGACGCCGCCTGCTCGCCCGTGAGGTTGAAGTAGGCGTACTTGTCGGAGCCCATCGACTCGAGAACGTCCACTTGCGACGTGAACTTGCCGCCGGCCGACAACGCGGCCGCGTCGACCAGTTCCGCGTCCTCGAAGTGCTCCGGGCGGATGCCCATGATCACCTCGCGGGGCGCGTCCGCGGACTCGACCAGCCGGCGCACCCGGTCCGTCAGCGTGACGTCGCCGATCACCGACCGCAGCGCGCCGTTCTCCAGCGTCGCCGGCACGAAGTTCATCGACGGCGAGCCGATGAAGCCCGCGACGAAGAGGTTGGCCGGGTTGTCGTAGAGGAACTGCGGCGCGCCGATCTGCTGCACGACACCGCCGCGCATGACCACGACCCGGTCGCCGAGGGTCATCGCCTCGGTCTGGTCGTGCGTCACGTACACCGTGGTCGTGCCGAGCTGCTTCTGCAGGCGCGACACCGAGGTGCGCATCTGCACGCGGAGCTTGGCGTCCAGGTTGGACAGCGGCTCGTCCATGAGGAACGCCTTGGGGCTGCGCACGATCGCGCGGCCCATCGCCACGCGCTGCCGCTGGCCACCGGACAGGTTGGACGGCTTGCGGTCGAGGTGCTGCGCGAGGTCGAGGATCTCCGCGGCCTCCTTGACCTTCTTCTCGACCGTGGCGTTGTCGACCTTGGCCAGCCGCAGCGGGAAGGCCATGTTCTCCTTCACCGTCATGTGCGGGTAGAGGGCGTAGGACTGGAACACCATCGCGATGTCCCGGTCCTTGGGCGCCTTCTCGTTGACGCGCTGCCCGCCGATGCGCAGCTCGCCGTCGGTGATGTCCTCCAGGCCCGCGATCATGTTGAGCGTGGTGGACTTCCCGCAGCCGGACGGTCCGACCAGGATGATGAACTCGCCGTCGGCGATCTCCAGGTTGACCTCCTGCACGGCCAGGGCACCGTCGGGGTACCTCTTGGTCACCTTGTCCAGAACGATCTCTGCCATTGGTCAACTCACCCCTTGACGGCGCCGGAGGTCAGGCCGGCGACGATCCGGCGCTGGAAGAACAACACGAAGAGGATGATCGGGATGGTGATGACCACGGCGGCCGCCGCGATCGACCCGGCCGGGTCCTCGAACTGCGAGCTGCCGGTGAAGAACGACAGCGCCACCGGCACGGTCCGCGACTGCTCGGTCGAGGTGAGCGAGATCGCGAACAGGAAGTCGTTCCAGCAGAAGATGAACACCAGGATCGCCGTCGTGAACACGCCCGGCGCGGCGAGCGGCGCGATGACGCGACGGAACGCCTGCCCCGGCGTCGCACCGTCCATCTTGGCCGCCTTCTCGAGCTCCCAGGGGATCTCGCGGAAGAACGCCGACAGGGTGTAGATCGCGAGCGGCAGCGCGAACGTGATGTACGGCAGGATCAGGCCGGGCCACGTGTCGAAGAGGCCGAGCGAGCGCTCGATCTCGAACAGCGGGGACACCAGCGAGACCTGCGGGAACATCGCGATCAGCAGCGAGACGCCCACCAGCAGGTTCTTGCCGGGGAAGTCGAGCCGCGCGATGGCGTAGGCGGCCATCGTGCCGAACACCACGGCGATCGCGGTCGCGATGATCGCGATGCCGATGGAGTTGATCAGAGCCCGCGTGAACTCGGACGTGGAGAAGATGTTCTGGTAGTTCTCCAGGCTCCACTCGCGCGGGATGAAGTTGCCGTCCGCGAGCGTGGCGGACGACTTGAACGACAGCGACACGATCCACAGCACCGGGAACAGCGCGTAGATCACGACGACCGCGTTGAGGACACCCCAGCCGACCTTCTTGCCGGTGGTCTCCGCTCCTCCGATGCCAGCCATCAGCGCTTCCCCCCGTCGTCACTGCCGGGGGCAGCGGTGCCGAAGAGCTTGATGAACACGAACGCGATGATCGCGACCATGATGAAGATCAGCACGGACATCGTGGATCCGATACCGAGGTTCAAGCCCTTGATCAGGTTGTTGTAGGTCAGCATCGACACCGACGACGTGCCCTGCGAGCCCGCGGTGAGCACGAAGAGGTTGTCGAAGATGCGGAACGCGTCGAGCGTGCGGAACAGCAGCGCCACCAGGATCGCCGGCTTCATGATCGGCACGGTGATCCTGATGAACCGCTGCCAGCCGGACGCGCCGTCCATCGCGGCGGCCTTGAGCAGGTCGTCCGGCACGAGGGCCAGACCGGCCATCAGCAGCAGGGCCATGAACGGCGTGGTCTTCCAGATCTCCGCGATGCTCACGACGATCAGCGCGGGGACCTTCTCCGTCAGCACGGGGTCGCCGCCGAGCGCCTCGGCGAGGTAGCCGGTGCCGGGCGTCCAGGCGAAGCGCCAGGAGAACGCGGCCACGACGGTGACGATGCCGTACGGGATCAGCGTCGTCGTGCGGACGATGCCCCGGCCGACGAGCGCCCGGTGCATGATCAGCGCGAGCGACATGCCCAGCACCAGTTCGATCGCGACGGTGACGACGGTCAGCACGACCGTCACCCACACCGCGTTCCACCAGTACGGGCTGCTGAGCACGGTGACGTAGTTGTCGAACCAGATCCACTCGGTCCGGTCGGGGAACTTGAGGTCGAACCTCTGCATCGACAGCAGCAGCGAGTAGAGGATCGGCCAGCCCGTCACCGCGATCATGGTGATGGCGGCGGGTGCGCAGAGCAGCCAGCCGAGCCTGCGCTCGGCCCGCTTGCCCTCGCTCAGCGCGGCCTTCTTCTTCGTGGCGACGGGTGCCGGTGTGGCTCCGGTGGCCGTCGCGTCCTCGGTCGTCGTCTGGCTCACGGCAGCACTCCCTTGGAGTCGAGAGCGTCCTGCAGTTCCTTGCGCAGCCGGTCCGCCGTCGCCTGCGGGTCGATGCTCGCGGGCGGCGACAGGATCGTGGAGATCACGGTCGACACGTTCTGGTACGCGGGCGTGGCCGGCCGTGCGCTCGCGTTCTCGAGCGTCTTCTTGATGTCGTCGCGCATCGGGTACGCCTCGGCCATCTCGGGCTCGTCGTAGACGTCCCTGATGGTCGGCGGCACACCGTCCTTGATCGCGGCGAGCTTCTGGTTCTCCGCGCTGCGCAAGCACAACACGGCGTCGAACGACTCTTCGCTGTGCCTGGTGTAGTTGCTGACGGCGTAGTTGATCCCGCCGACGGTGACCTTGGCGGTGTCACCGCTGAGCGCGGGGTACGGCGCCCACTTGAAGTTCTTCGCGAAGTCCGGCTTCTTCTGCGCCGCCGCGTAGACGTACGGCCAGTTGAGCTGGAACGCCGCGTTGCCGTTCTCCATGGCGAGGCGCGCGTTGTCCTCGGCCGCGTTGGAGAACGACGGGTCGATCGCCTTGGACGTGGCGAGCTTCTTCAGCGCCGCCAGCGCTTCGACGGCCTTGTCGTCGACGATGGCCTTGGTGCCGTTCTCGTCGAGGATCTTGCCGCCGTTCGAGTTGACGAGGGTGTTGTACAGCACGACGAGCCCTTCGTACTGCTTGCCCTGCGCCACGATCTGGCCGGGCTTCCCCTCCGCCACCAGCGCCTCGGCCATGGAGATCATCTCGTCCCACGTCTTCGGCGGCGTCGGCACGAGGTCGGAGCGGTACCAGAGCAGCTGGACGTTGGTGTTGTCCGGTGCTCCGTACAGCTTGTCCTCGTAGGTCGCCGTCGCGAGCGGAGCCGGCAGCGTGCCCTCCGACACCTGCGACTTCGCCGTGCCGGTGAACTCCTTGATCCACCCGGCCTTGGCGAGCTCCGCGGTCCACGTGACGTCGAGCCCGAGGACGTCCATGCTGTCGTCCTCTGCCGCGAGTCTGCGCACCATCTGCTCGCGCTGACCGTCCGCTTCACGCGGGAGCTTGTTGTACACGATCTTGTAGCGTCCGCCGGCCTTCGCGTTGCAGTTGTCCACGACGGCCTGGAAGTTCTCCTGCGGATATTTGTAGACGTTGACGGTGATCCCGCCGCCGTCCGAGCCGCACGCCGTGATCGTGGACGCCGCGAGCAATGCGGCCCCCACGCCGGCGGCGGCCCGATAGCGCCGTTTCGCACCCATCGGCCCAGCCTCCTTCCCGACTGCACGGAGGAGCCAGACCGCAGCGCCGGGCACCTCGTCGTGCCACCGGCCGCACCGGGCGGACCGGTCAACCGAACCTAGGCCCGGTGATCACCTGCCGCAACCAAGGGAAGCAACGATTCAGAACCAATGGCCTCAAAGGAACCTCAAGAACCCGGGTTCACCGGCCGCATCGCGAGCTTCGCGAGCAGGTCACGACCCTTCTCGGCCGACTTCGGGTGGCACAGGACGTCGTACCTGCCCGCGACGAGCTGGGAGGCGGACTGGAAGTCCCGCCTGCCGCGCGCCGACATGTACCCTACCGCGGCGAACACGAGTCCGAAGAACACACCGGTGATCAGACCGGTCAGCACCGGCCCGGCCGTGATGCCGGCCTCCGGGCTGAAGAGGGTGAGCAGCAGGCCGACGAAGAGACCGAACCACGCGCCGCTCGCGGCACCGGTCATGAGCACGCGGCCCCACGTGAGCTTGCCCGTGACCCGTTCGACGAGCATGAGGTCGACCCCGACGACGGTGATGTCCTGCACCGGGAAGTCCTCCACCGCGAGGAAGTCGACGGCGCGCTGCGCCTCCTCGTACGTGGCGTACGAGCCGACCGGCCACCCGGTGGGCGGGGTGGGCAGGCGGGGCGGGACACCGGGTCGGTTCGGGCCGGCGAACGGACTCGTCACAGGGACCACCTCTGTCGGACGCGCTGATCGTTCCATCCTGCCAAAGCCCGGTCCGCCGTGCTGAGACGCCTACGGGTGTTTTGCCGGGTTAGGCCGGGAAGGCGATCTCGAACCGCTGGGCGAAGGCCCGGTAGGACCGCGCGTACGCGTCCACCTCGTCCGCGATCCGCTCCCGTTCCTTCTTCAGCACCTCGACAGCCGCGCTCCGGTTCCCGCCGAGCACGTGGATGATCGCGAGCTTGCGCGCCCGGTCGAAGTCCAGCAACGACTCGGGCTTGGCAACGAGGTCCTTCGCGACCGCGTCCCACTTCGCGTTCTTGTCGACGTAGGGCTTGCCGAACTTCACGAACGCGGCCACTAGCGACGCGGCGGCAGGCGCGTGGTCGCCGCCCGTTTTGAACTCCCACCGCCAGACGGGCTTGTCCCCCATCAGGAATCCCAATGGCACCGAGACCACCGGCGTCGTCGGGATGCCGACCCCCAGGGCGCGGCACACCTCGTCGTACCGGCGGAAGCACACCCCCACCAACGGCGTGAGCTCCAGCGACCCGGCCACGCCGAACCCCAGCCAGCCGGCGACGCCGTCACCGCGGTCCTCCAGCCAGACGTGCCCGCGGCGGACGAACCCGGTCGAGCGCAGGGCGGTGTCCACGGCTACGAGCACGTCGGTTTTCAGCGAGGGCCTCACGAACGACAGAGTCCCACCGATGACCGTTCGGTGCAGAACGGCTCAGCTCAGTGCAGGACGGGTCCGAGGAACTCGGCCAGCTTCTGCACCGCGTCGTCCGGCACCTCGTCGACGTGCTCGGTCAGCTGCAGGAGGATGCGTCCGCCGCCGAGGTGCTCCACGGCGAAACACGGTGCGGAGGCGCAGACCTCTTGCACACCACCCAAAGCAGCGACTTGACGTGGTCCGAGCAGCGTCGCCCAGTGCGGCCCGCGGGCCAGTTCCGCCGCCATGAACAACGACTCGTCCAGCCCCACTCCGACGGCGACCTCGTGCGCGGTCCGCACGCCCGCGCGGTCCAGCGTCATCCAGCCGCCGCAGGCACGCACCAGCGCGGCGCCGGAGCGCAGCGCGGACAGCCAGTTCTGTTGTGTGGCAAGGGAGATCCAGCCGCGGAACAGGGAGCGCGACGCCGTCACCACGACCTGGTGCGGGAACGCGGGGTCGTCCTTCAGCAGGATCTCCGCCGACCAGCCGTCCTCGACCAGCGGCAGGCCCTGCGAGTCGAGCTGGACGAGCTGCACGCGCAGGAACGACGGCAGGTCGGCCAGTGCGGCCGCCCACGACGACGGGGTGAACTCACCCGAGGAGAGCAGCAGGCGGGCGTACCCCGGCGGGCCCCACGGCGTCGTGTCCGACGGGCGGTAGCCGCGGGCCACCGACACGAGCTCCTCGATCGACGCCGGGCACAACGGCGCGAGCAGGTCGGTGAACAGGGCGCCGAACCAGCTCGCCAGCGCGGGCCGGTCGACGCCGGAGAACGTGTCCAGCTCCAGACGGACCACGTGCGGCGGCGACACCGGTCTCGGGAGGGTCAGGTCTGTGCTCAAAGTGAGCGAACCTTACTTCTCACGAGGACCTGCCGTTAGGGGCCAGACTCGTGAATCTTTGGCCCCTAACGGGGGAACCGTCAGCCCCGCGTCCGGTAGTCGCGCAGCAGGCCGCGGGAGATGATCGTCTTCTGGATCTCGGACGTGCCCTCGCCGATCAGCAGGAACGGGGCCTCGCGCATCAGGCGCTCGATCTCGTACTCCTTGGAGTAGCCGTAGCCGCCGTGGATGCGGAACGCCTCCTGCGTCACCTCGGCGCAGTACTCCGACGCGATGAGCTTGGCCATGCCGGCCTCGACGTCGTTGCGCTGCCCGGAGTCCTTCAGCCGCGCGGCGTTGACCATCATCAGGTGCGCCGCCTCGACCTTGGTGGCCATCTCGGCGAGCTTGAACGCGATGGCCTGGTGCTCGGCGATGGCCTTGCCGAAGGTCTTGCGCTGCTGCGAGTACTCGATGGCGAGCTCGAACGCGCGGATCGCGATGCCGCACGCACGGGCGGCCACGTTCACCCGGCCCACCTCGACGCCGTCCATCATGTGCCGGAAGCCCTGGCCCGTGACGCCGCCGAGGACCTGCTCCTCGGCGATCTCGAAGCCGTCGAACACCATCTCGGTGGTGTCGATGCCCTTGTAGCCCATCTTGTCGATCTTGCCGGGGATCGTGAGGCCCGGCAGGACCTCGCCGTAGCCCTCCGGCTTCTCGACCAGGAACGTCGTGAGGTTCTGGTGCGGCTTCTCGGCGCCCTCGTCGGTCTTCACCAGCACGGCGGTCAGGTTGGACGTGCCACCGTTGGTCAGCCACATCTTCTGGCCGTTGATCGCGTAGCCGTTCGCGCCCTTGACGGCCTTGGTGCGGATCGCGGCGACGTCGGACCCCAGCTCGGGCTCGGACATGGAGAACGAGCCGCGCACCTCACCGGCGGCCATGCGCGGCAGGTACTTCTGCTTCTGCTCGGGCGTTCCGTGCTGCTTGAGCATGTGCGCCACGATGAAGTGGGTGTTGATGACACCGGAGACGCTCATCCAGCCGCGCGCGATCTGCTCGACCACCAGCGCGTAGGTCAGCAGCGACTCGCCGAGCCCGCCGAACTCCTCCGGGATCGTCAGGCCGAAGAGGCCCATCTCCTTCATGCCGTCCACGATGTCGGCGGGGTACGTGTCGCCGTGCTCCAGCGTCTGGGCGTGCGGGATGATCTCCTTGTCCACGAACGTGCGCACGGTCGCGAGGATTTCTTCCTGGATGTCCGTGAGACCCGCTGTCTGGGCGAGGCGCGCCATCGCACTTCCCTTCCGAAGCAAGAGTTACCGGCGAGTATGGACCGGTTAACGCTCGTTTGCGACCGGGGTGTGCTCTCCGCAACAGCCCCGCGGGAGCTGTACCGAAACAGCACTCCTGACAGGTGTAATCGCGCACCCGTCCGCGACGAAAGAAGGGTGTGGAGCTTAAGATCCCGGCTCACCACACCTAGGGGGACCAGCGATGACCTACGACCCGTACAACCCGAAGCAGGACCCGTACGGCCAGCCCGACCCGTACGCCCAGCAGCCCTACGGCCAGCCGGGCGCCTACGGTCAGCCCGGTCCCTACGGACAGCCGGGCTACGGCTACGGCTACGTCCCGCCCAAGCCGCAGACGAACGCGGTCCTCGCCCTCGTGCTGTCGTGCGTCGGGTTCGTCACCTGTGGCGTGACGTCGATCGTCGGCGTCATCTTCGGCCACATCGCGATGGCGAAGATCAAGCGGGGCGAGGAGGACGGGCACGGCATGGCGGTCGCCGGTCTGATCGTCGGCTACCTCGTCATCGCCGGCTGGCTGGCCTATGCGGCGTTCATCGTCATCGCGCTCATCGCGGCCGCGAACGGGTCGACCTACTGACCTCAGCCCGCGAGGGCGACGTCCAGGGCGCCACCGCAGTGGCGGCAGACGTCGGCGAACACGTGGACGTCGGCGTGACATCCGGGGCAGCTGCGGAAGCTGCGCTCGAGCAGGTCGTCCTCGCGGCGCTTGAAGAGCCGCAGGCGTCTGCCCGTCTTGCCGTTACTCGAACGTGACATGCGACGAGCATGCACCCGCACCGGGGCGTGATCGCAAACTTCGGTGACGGATTGTGCGTTTACTCACCCGTTTTGATCGCAACCCGTGACGGTCGAACACGTCCGGTCATTTTCAGGGTGAATTCACGCACAATCCGTAACAGAATTAGTCCTCCGGCGGCGTCCACACGTTCGCGCGAGCCATGCCCGCCGCGCGCCCCTTGCCGGAGATCACCAGCGCCATCTTGCGCGACGCCTCGTCGATCATCTCGTCGCCGAGCATCACCGCGCCGCGCTTCCCGCCCGCCTCGGACGTGTAGTACTCGTAGGCGTCCAGGATGTTCTCGGCGTGGTCGTAGTCGTCCTGCTTCGGGCTGAAGACCTCGTTGGCCGCCTCGATCTGGCCGGGGTGCAGCACCCACTTGCCGTCGAAGCCCAGCGCCGCTGAACGACCGGCAACCCGCTTGTAGCCGTCGACGTCGCGGATCTGCAGGTACGGACCGTCGATGGCCTGCTTGTCGTGGGCCCGCGCGGCCATCAGGATCCGCATCAGGATGTAGTGGTAGGCGTCGCCGACGTCGTAACCGGGCGGCTGCTCGCCGACGACGAGCGACTTCATGTTGATCGACGCCATGAAGTCCGCAGGGCCGAAGATGATCGTCTCGACGCGCGGGGACGCGGTGGCGATCGCGTTGACGTTGTTCAGGCCCAGGGCGTTCTCGATCTGCGCCTCGATGCCGATCTTGCCGACCTCGTAGCCCATGGTCTTCTCGATCTGGGTGATCAGGAAGTCGAGCGCCACGACCTGCTCCGGCGTCTGGACCTTCGGCAGCATGATGCAGTCGAGGTTCGCACCGGCCCCCTCGACGACCTCGGTGACGTCGCGGTAGGTCCACTCCGTCGTCCAGTCGTTGACGCGCACGACGCGGGCCTTGCCGTCCCAGCCGCCCTCGTTGAGCGACGCGACGATGGTCTTGCGGGCGTCCGGCTTGGCCAGCGGGGCGCAGGCGTCCTCCAGGTCCAGGAACACCTGGTCCGCCGGCAGCGTGCGCGCCTTGTCGATCATCTTCTGGCTCGAGCCGGGCACCGCCAGACACGAGCGGCGGGGACGCTGCTGGTCGACCACTGGAGTACCTCCTCGTACCGGCCGGTAACTACGAGCGCCACAGTGGCATGGCCTGGCACCGACCGCACATCCGCTGAGTCCCGTTTCACAAACCCTGGCAGTCTGAACCGGTGGAGATCACTCGCGTACTCGACGCCGCGCTGCGGAAGGCGGCTGCCGTCTGGATCACCTCGCCCGGCCACGAACCGCGTTTGGTGCACGCGCACTGGCGCGACGACGCGCTCTGGGTCATCAGCGGCGGCTCCGAACCCGAGGTGCCGCTGACCGACGGCGCCCAGGTCACCGTCACCGTCCGCTCCCCCACCACGCACTCGCACCTGATCGACGCGAAGGCCACCGCCCAGCTGGCCGAGCCCGACGAGGAGACGACGCAGGCGTTGAAAACCGCGCGCCTCAACACCAAGCCGGACTGGGAAGCCGTGTACCGCCTGGAGTTCAGCGCATGATCACGGTGCCGGCCGGGTTCGGTGATGGTCTCGGCGACGGCGCCGCGGAGTGGGTCGCGAAGCTGCCGACGCTCGCCACCAAGGCGTGCGCCCGCTGGCAGCTCACCCCGGACGGCCCGCTGATGCACGGCTTCTGCGCCGTGGTCCTCCCGGTCCGCCGCGCCGACGGACATCCGGCCGTGCTCAAACTGACGTGGGTCGACGAGGAGACCGAGCACGAGCCGCTGGCGCTCCGGCTCTACGACGGCAACGGCGCCGTCCAGCTGCTCGGCCACGACGAGGAGCTCGGCGCGTTGCTGCTGGAACGCCTCGACCAGCACTCGCTCGACGACGAACCGATCGACCTCGCGATCGGCGTGATCGGCGACCTGCTGCGCCGCCACCGCGGGATCGAGGCCCCCGCGGAGATCCGCCGCTTCCGGAACACGCTGCGGGACCACCCGGCCGTCCCGCGCGACCTGCTCGACGCCGCCCGCGAGGCTGGCACCAGGCCGATGGGCAGGACGCTCGTCAACGAGGACCTGCACTACGAGAACGTGCTGCGGGGCGACCGGGAACCGTGGCTGGTGATCGACCCGAAGCCGTTGTCCGGCGACCCCGAGTACTGCGTGATCCCGTTGCTGTGGAACAGGTTCGACGAGCTGGACGGCCCCAGGGGACTCACCGACCGGTTCCTCGCCGTCTGCGACGCGGGCGAGCTGGACGTCGCGAAGGCCCGCGACTGGACGCTGCACCGGGCCGTCGCCAACTGGATCTGGTGCCTGGAGGAGGACCTCGGCGACCTGGCGGTGATCTGCGCCGACATCGCCCGGTGGGCGGCCCGCACCTGATCTAGCCTGGTCGGTGTGGTGGCTGTGAATCGGATCTTCATCGCTCAGCTGGCCGGGCTTCCCGTGTTCGGCCCCGACGGCGAACCCATCGGCAAGGCCCGTGACGTCGTGATCAGCCTCCGCATCGACCGGCAACCGCCGCGCGTGCTCGGCATGGTCGTCGAGCTGGTGACGCGCCGGCGGATCTTCGTGCCGATGCTGCGGCTCACCTCGATCGAGCCGAACGCCGTGACGCTCGCGACCGGGTCGGTGAACCTGCGGCCGTTCCACCAGCGCGTCAACGAGGTGCTGGTGATCGGCGAGCTGCTCGACGCCAGGATCCAGCTCGACGACGGCGGCACGGCGGTCGTCGTGGACGCCGCGATGGAGCTCACCCGCACCCGCGACTGGCGCATGGTCCGCGTCGCCGGGCGCGGGCGCACCGGCCGGTTCAGCCTCAAGGGCCCGGTGCAGGTGTGGAACTGGGAGGACGTCGGCGGCCTGAGCGTCAACGAGATCGCGGGCCAGCCGCAGGGCGCGCAGCAGCTGGTCGCCGTGTTCGAGGGCATGCGCGCGGCCGACGTCGCACACGCCCTGCACGAGCTGCCGCCCAAGCGCCGCCACGAGGTCGCGGACGCGCTGGACGACGAACGGCTCGCGGACGTGATCGAAGAACTGTCCGAAGAGGACCAGAAGGACGTCCTGTCGCACCTGGACGAGGAACGCGCCGCGGACATCCTGGAGGCGATGAACCCGGACGACGCGGCGGACCTGCTGGGCGAGCTGGCCGAGGGCACCAAGGACCGGCTGCTCGAGCTGATGGAGCCGGAGGAGTCCGCGCCGGTCCGCCGGTTGCTGGAGTACTCGTTCGACACCGCCGGCGGCCTGATGACCCCGGAACCGATCATCCTCACGCCGGACGCGACGATCGCGGAAGCGCTGGCACGGGTGCGAAACCCCGACCTCACCCCGGCGCTGGCGTCGATGGTCTTCGTCTGCCGCTCCCCCTCCGCGACCCCGACCGGCCGCTACCTCGGCTGCGTGCACATCCAGCGCCTGCTGCGCGAACCGCCGTTCGACCTCGTGGCCGGCGTCCTCGACACGGACATGGCGTACCTGTCACCGGGGGCGTCGCTGAGCGACGTGACGCGCTACTTCGCCACCTACAACCTGGTGTGCGCCCCCGTGCTCGACGAGACTGAGCACCTGCTCGGCGCGGTCACCGTCGACGACGTGCTGGACCACCTGCTGCCGGACAACTGGCGCGAGACGGGACTGAGCCATGCCTGAACTGCTGCCGCGGCGCAGACTCGACCAGCCGCGCGAACCCCGCGGCTTCCGCCTGTCGATCGACCCGGACGCGTTCGGCCAGTTCTCCGAACGGCTCGCGCGCTTCCTCGGCACCGGCAAGTTCCTGTTCTGGCAGACGCTGATCGTCGTCGCGTGGATCGTGACGAACCTCGTCGCGGTGTCGCTGCGCTGGGACCCGTACCCGTTCATCCTGCTCAACCTGGCCTTCTCGACCCAGGCCGCCTACGCCGCGCCGTTGATCCTGCTCGCGCAGAACCGGCAGGACGACCGCGACCGCGTGTCGCTGGAGGAGGACCGGGCGCGGGCGGCGCAGACCAAGGCGGACACGGAGTTCCTGGCGCGGGAACTGGCGGCGCTGCGGCTCGCGGTCGGCGAGGTGGCGACACGCGACTTCATCCGGGGCGAGCTGGAGAAGCTCGTGAAGGAGCAGAACAACCTGAAGAAGGTCAGGCCCTGAAGATCAGGCCCTGAAAGTCAGGCGCTGACCTGTCCGCTCGCGACCAGGTCGTCCAAGACGTCGTGGATCGCGGGTGCGGTCTCGGCGTGTGCGCGGTACTCGTCGCGCGTCACCCAGGTCAGCTCGGCGATCTCGCCGGACGGTCGAGGCGTGGCCTGCAACTGTGCCGTGAAGCAGGTCATGTCGACGATCGCGCCTTCGCCCTCGCCGTACGCGGGTGCGACGTAGCGCTTGAGGATCTCGGGCCGGTCGAGTTCGACCCCGAGCTCCTCGCGGACCTCCCGGCGAAGCGCTTCGACGGAGGTCTCGGCGGGCTCGATCTTGCCGCCGGGGAGGTAGAAGGCCTTCTTGTTGCGTGAGCGCACAACGAGGAGGCGGCCAGCCTCGACGTGCACCAGGCCCACCACCGTGATCACGGGTACAGGTCGTCCGCGGCCAGGCGGTCGCAGGTGCGGCCGAAGGCCTCGAGCTCGCCGGGGCCGAAGCTCTCCCCGAAGTGCTCGGCCACGCCCGCGAGGTGGGTGGTGGAGGCGCTGCGCAGACGTTCGGCACCGAGCGGTGTGAGCACGGCCACGATGCCGCGTCCGTCACCGTCGGCACGTTCGCGCCCGACGAGGCCTGCGCGTTCCAGGCGGTCCACCAGGCGGGTCACGCCAGAACGGGACAGCAGGACGGCATCGGCCAGTTCAGTCATGCGCATGCGCATGGAAGGCGTCTCGGCCAGTTGAACCAGCACGTCGTACGCCGCGAGCGAAAGGCGCTGCTCAGCAATCAGTTCGGCCTCGAGGACCCTCGTGATCCGTGCATGCGCGCGGAGGAACGATCGCCACACCCCGAGCTCGACACGGGTGGGCAACCGGGAACTACCCGATTCCGGCACGGGCGTCGATGTTACGGACAGCTCCGTCCCCACTACGACCTGGGCCTGCACTGGAAAGTGACCGGCCGGTAGGAGGGGCGCGAACCGGACGTAGCATGGATCGGTGACCACCACGCAGCCCCTCCCCACGGTCGAGGACGTCCGCAAGGCGCTCTCCGGCGTGCAGGACCCCGAGATCCGTCGCCCGATCACCGAGATCGGCATGGTCAAGGACGTCGAGGTCGGCGCGGACGGCGTCGTGGCGGTCGGCATCTTCCTGACGGTCGCGGGCTGCCCGATGCGGGACAAGATCACCAAGGACGTCACCGCGGCCGTCTCGGCCCTGGACGGCGTCTCCTCCGTGCGGGTCGACCTGGACGTCATGAGCGACGCCCAGCGCACCGAGCTGCGCAAGACCCTGCGCGGCGGCACCGAGGAACCGGTCATCCCCTTCGCCCAGCCCGGCTCGTTGACGCGCGTCTACTGCGTGGCGTCCGGCAAGGGCGGCGTCGGCAAGTCGTCGGTCACCGTGAACCTGGCCGTGGCGATGGCCGCCCGCGGCCTGTCGGTCGGCATCGTGGACGCCGACATCTACGGCCACTCGATCCCGCGCATGCTCGGCGCGGACGGCCGGCCCACGCAGGTCGAGAAGATGATCATGCCGCCTCAGGCGCACGGCGTGAAGGTCATCTCGATCGGGATGTTCACGCCGGGCAACACGCCGGTGGTGTGGCGCGGGCCGATGCTGCACCGGGCTTTGCAGCAGTTCCTCGCGGACGTGTTCTGGGGTGACCTGGACGTTCTGCTGCTCGACCTGCCGCCGGGCACCGGTGACGTTGCGATCTCCGTGGCCCAGTTGGTGCCCAACGCGGAGATCCTCGTGGTGACGACGCCTCAGACTGCTGCTGCCGAGGTGGCTGAGCGGGCTGGGTCCATTGCTTTGCAGACTCGGCAGCGGATTGCCGGGGTCATCGAGAACATGTCCTGGCTGGAGATGCCGGACGGGTCTCGGATGGAGGTCTTCGGGTCCGGTGGTGGGGCTGCGGTTGCCTCGTCGCTGACCACGGCTATCGGGTCTGAGGTGCCGTTGCTCGGGCAGGTGCCGCTGGATCCTCGGTTGCGGGAGAACGGGGATTCTGGGACGCCGATCGTGCAGGCGGTGCCGGAGTCTGCTGCGGCTGGTGTGTTGACTGAGGTGGCCAAGAAGTTGAGCGTGCGGTCGCGTGGGTTGGCTGGGCGGTTGTTGAACGTTTCTCCTGCTGGGCGGTAGTTCGCCGGCTCGGTCACCGTGCGAGTTCCAGCGTGGTCGCCTTTGGTGGTTCCGTGCCTGTTCCAGCGTGGGCGTGCACCTCGGACGAAGCGAGGGTGTTCATCGCCGCTCCGCGACGATCCGCGATTGGGGCTTGACTTCGGGGC
>NZ_JBHYGW010000028.1:0-103903 GCF_042738015.1 Lentzea sp. NPDC059081 | reverse complement strand
GCGCTTCACGTAGTTGTGCATTGTCGAGCCTTTCCTGTCAAACAAGCTGGGTGATCTGTCGGCTTGGATGGCAGGTCGGATCAACTGGGATGATTTCGGCCGTAGTAATAGCACCACGACCCGTGGACCTGGTGGTCGGCGACCACCACGAGCGACTCGCCGGTCGAGTGGTCTCCCGTTCTGGCCGGGAGGTCCGCGAGTGCGAGACCCGTCGATCCACTGGACGACGCCGATCCCGTCGTACCGGGCAAAACGAACGGCACGTCCGGTGACGGCGGCGAGGGCGCCTTGAGCGGTGGCGCCATTTCAGGTGCGGAGATCGGTCGCGGGGACGCGGCCGCCGGAACGACGTCGGGCGTCACGGCGTGTGCTTCCGGTGTGACGACCGGCGGTGACTCCGGGACCACGGGTTCCGCGGCCGGCGGGACCTCTGCCGGAGCGGACGGCCGGGCCGGAGCCGCAGGTTGGTCCACCGGCTGGTCCACCAGCGGTTCTGCCAGTCGTGGCACCACCGGCACGTCCCGCACCGCGTCCACCACGGGGGTGAGCAGCGGTGCGGTCACGGGGTGGAGGGGCTCCAACACCGGGTCCAGGACCTGCGTGGCGGTGTCGACGACGGGCGTCAACGGTTCCAGCACGGGCGCGGTCACCGGAGCTACGAGATCGATGACGCCACCCAGCAGGCCGGGTGAGTCACCTTCGTCAGCGCTCGCGACTCCCGCGGAGAGCAGGCCGAAACCGATCAGGAATCCGGCCACGCCGAGAGAGCGCCGCACTGCTGTGGGGCATGTCAACTTCATGCAATCACCCCCTCTCCTCGAATCGGCACCTGGTCACGTCAGGCATTCGGATTCCCACGATGGGGTGGATTGCACAAAAATCGAAGAATTTTCGTCGCCGCAGCTCAAAAGCACAAAACAATTTGAAACATTTGTTTTCGACTACTTTGCGACACAGGATCACACCCAAAAGATCGACACACGGTGATCACCAATCCGAGACTCCCCCGGCTCCGAAGCAGGGCCATGGAACGAGGAGACACCGCCCCGGACTTCACCCTGCCCGACGACACCGGCGAACCCCGCGCGCTGTCCGGCTTCCTGGCCTCAGGACCGGTCGTGCTGTTCTTCTACCCGGCCGCGATGACCGGTGGGTGCACCGCCGAGAGCTGCCACTTCCGCGACCTGGCGAAGGAGTTCGCCGACGTCGGCGCGCACCGGGTCGGGATCAGCCCCGACGCCGTGGGGACGCAACGTCAGTTCTCCGCCGCGAACGGCTTCGACTACCCGTTGCTGTCCGACGTGGACGGTGCCGTGGCGAAGCAGTTCGGCGCGTGGCGGCGCTTCAGCCCGCTGCACGCGAAGAGGCGCACGTTCGTCATCGACACCGACCGGCGCATCCTCGAGGTGGTCAGGAGCGAGCTGAAGTTCACCGTCCACGCCGACAAGGCGCTCGCGGTCCTGAGGGAACGCTCCGCCACCCGCGGCTGAGCCGGGCGGGGTCAGGTCCGCGTCCGCCAGAGCACCAGCACGAAGTACGGCGTGCCCAGCAACGAGATGACGAGACCGGCGGGGATCTGCGCCGGTGCGATGACCGTGCGGCCCACCGTGTCCGCGGCGCTGACCAGGATCGCACCCAGTGCCGCGGCCACCGGGATGACCCGCGCGTGCCGGCCGCCCACCAGCGAACGGGCCAGGTGCGGGGCCACCAGGCCGACGAAGGCCACCACGCCGATCGCGGCCACCGCGGTCGCCGCGAGGATGCCCGAGGCCGCGAGGACCACCAGGCGCGACCGTTCCAAGGGGACGCCCAGGACGCGCGGGGTGTCGTCGTCGATGCTGTGCAGGTCGAGCTCGCGGTGCCGGGACCAGAGCAGCGGGGTCAGGACCGCGAGTGCGACCAGGCCCGGGACGACCTGGTCCAGCGTGCGGCCGTAGGTCGAGCCGGACAGCCAGGTGAGCGCCTTGGCCATGTTCCACGGGTCCGAGGTCACGATCATCAACGTGATCAGCGCCATCCCGCCGGACCAGAGGCCGATGCCGATCACCACCAGGCGGTCGGAGTCGAGGCCCGAACGCCAGGCCAGGCCGTAGACCAGGGCGAACGCGACCAGCGCTCCCGCACCCGCGGCGCCGGCGATCTGCCACGCGCCGGCCAGCGGCACGAACGTGATCAGGGCGACGGCGCCGAGGCCCGCGCCGGCGGTGATGCCGAGCAGGCCCGGTTCGGCGAGCGGGTTGCGGCTGACCGACTGGATGCCGCAGCCGGACACGGCGAGCGCGGCGCCCGCGGTCAGCGCGGCGAGGACTCGGGGCAGGCGTTGGTCGAGCACGAACGTCAGCGCGGTGCCGGTGCGGCCGGACAGCCAGTTGGCCAGGTCGCCCAGCAGGACCATCCGGTCGCCGAACAGCATGCCGACGACCGGCGCCGCCACCAGCAGGACCAGCACGACCGCACTCGCCACCACCAGCCGACGTCGCGACCCCGCGACGCTCACACGACCGGCAGGGGGCTGGCGACGTGAGCCGCCCGGACGGCTGCGACGAGCCAGCCAGACGAGGACGACCGCGCCCACGACCGTCGTGATCACACCGGTCGGCACGCGCAGTGCCGCCGCCGAGCCCATCACGGCGCGCAGCAGCACGTCGGCGCCGAGCACCAGCACGACACCGAGAAGTCCGGACAGGGGAAGCAGAACGCGGTGACGTCCCTCCTTGGACATCACCAGCCGCGTGATCACCGGGGCACACAGGCCGACGAACCCGACGGGTCCGGCGACCGTCACCGCGGCGGCGGTCAGCGCCACCGTCAGCAGCACCGCGCCGGCACGGGTGCGGCGGACCTTCAGGCCCAGCACCGTCGCGTTGTCGTCGCCCAGGGCGAGGATGTCCAACGACCGTCCCATCGCGACCAGCGCGATGGTCGCGGCGAGCACGATCGGCGCCATCTGGGCCGTGGCGTCGAGGTTCGCCACGCTCAGCGACCCGCTCCCCCACGCGAACAGCCCCGACGTCTCCTGCTCGTAGGTCAGCAGCAGGAGGATCGTGATCGACTGCAACGCCAGCGTCACGGCCGACCCGATCAGCACCAGCCGCGGCGTGGCGGACCCGGCACCGGACAGGCCCAGCACCACCACAGCGGCGGCGAGAGCCCCGACGAACGCCGTGGCGCCCGCGGGCAGCGTGGGAAGCGTCAGGCCGAACGCGGACACGGCGACGACCGCGAGGTAAGCGCCCGCGTTCACGGCCAGCGTGTCGGGTGCGGCGAGCGGGTTGCGGGCCACGGACTGCATGCCCGCGCCCGCGACGCCCAGTGCGACGCCGAGCAGTAGGGCCGTGAGCAGACGCGGCAGCCGTGATCCGGAGAGCACGGCGTAGGTCTGTTCGTCACCGGCACCGACCACGGCGCGCAGCACGTCGAGCACGCCGGTGTCGGCGGTGCCCTGGGTGAGGTGGACGGCGGCGAGCAGGGCGATGACCACCACGCTCGCCGCCGCGACGACGGCGTTCCGCACGGTCAGGCGAGGGCTTTCACGAACTGGTCGGCGATGCGCGCCACGGACTTCGGCCCGCCGAACGTCCAGGTGCCCGGCTCGAACTTGTGGACCTGCTTCGACGCCACGAACGGCAGCCGCTGCCACACCGGGTTCTGCGCGAGGCCGGTGGTGAAGACGTCGTCCTCGGAGGCGCTGTAGAACAGCACGGTCTTCGGGTCGGTCAACGCGGTCAGGCCCTCGACGTCGGTCTGGCCGAGCGCCCACTGCGGGTCGACCTGACCGGTCCACGCGTTGGTCAGCCCGAGCGCCTCCGCGGTGTCGGAGACCAGCGAGCCCTTGCCGAACGGGCGGATGCTGACCGTGCTGCCCTCGAGGTAGCCGTCGGCCATGAAGAACGGCGTGCCCGCCTTGGCCGCCAGCGCCCTCTTGCCCTCGACGAGCTTCGAGTCCATGTCGGACAACAGCTCGTCCGCCTCCGCGGTCTTGCCGACCGCCAGGGCGATCATCTTCACGTCCTCGCGCAACCGGTCGAAGTTCCGCGCGGCGTCACTGGACTTCGTGACGATGACCGGCACGTACTTCTCCAGCTGCGGCACGATCGGCGAGTCGCGCTCGGCGGCCATCACGACGAGGTCCGGGTTCAGCGCGACGATCGAGTCCACGCTCGGCTCGCCGCGCTTGCCGACGTCCTTGACCGACGCGTCCAGCGGCACGGCCGCGTCCCACGTCTTGTAGCCCGCGGTGTCGGCGGCGCCCACCGGCATCACGCCGAGCGACGCGACGATCTCCGCCTCGCCCCACTCCAGAGCGACGACGCGCTGGGCGGCTGCCTTCAGCTCGACGGCCTTGCCGCGGGAGTCGGTGACCTTGACCGGCCCACCGGAGTCACCGGCCGCCTGCCCGCTTTGCGGTGTTTCCGTTGTGCCGCAAGCGGTCAGCAGGATCGCGACGGCCGCGACCAGAGCTGGGATGCGCATGACAGTTCTCCAGGGGTTCAGACGCGAGGGGTGTGTCTGCCGACGGGGCGGCAATGGAGCGTTCCGGTGACCGGGTCGTCGGCGACGTGCACCACGACGCCGTATGCCTCGGTCAGGTGTTCGGCTGTGAGCACGTCCTTCACGGCGCCGCCGGCGAGAGCCCTGCCCTGCGACAGGAGGACGACGCGGTCGGCGATGATCGCCGCGTGGTCGAGGTCGTGCAGCACCACGCCGACCGCGACCTGGTGGTCGTCCGCCAGGTCGCGCACGACGTCGAGGATCTCCACCTGGTAGCGCAGGTCGAGGTGGTTGGTCGGTTCGTCGAGCAGCAGGACCGCCGTCTGCTGGGCGAGGCACGACGCCAGCCACACCCGCTGCAGCTCGCCGCCGGACAGCTCGTCGACGCCGCGGGACGCCATCTCGGCCACGCCGGTCATCGCCATGGCCCGCGCGACCGCCGCCGCTCCGTCCGGGTCGACGCCGCGCCAGCCCGAGCGGTAAGGGTGGCGCCCGTAGCCGACGACATCCTCGACGGACACCCCGGACGGCGTGGGCCGCTGCTGAGTGAGCAGCGTGACGTTGCGGGCGAACTCCTTGCCGGACAACGCCGATCCGTGCCAGACCGGTCGTTCGCCGAGACGCACCTCGCCGGTCCTGGGCCTGTGCAGGCGGGCCAGCGACCGCAGGACCGTCGACTTGCCGGACCCGTTGGGGCCGACGAGCGCCGTGACGGCACCGGGCGTCAGCTCGACCGAGACGCCGTGCACGACCTCGTGCTCGTGGTGGGCGAGCACCAGGTCCCGCCCGGCCAACATCACCCCGTCAGGTGCTTGCATGAGGGGAGCCTAACCTAAGTTAGGCGAAACTAACCCGGCCGTGACCCGCGGCACTCCACAGAGGACGCGAGTCCAGGACAGCGGATGTCCGCGTGCGGTGTCACGATCCCGCGCATGATCGGACGTTGGCACGGCCTGGTGATCGACTGCCCCGACCCGCGGGGCCTCGCGGAGTTCTACGAGAAGGTGCTCGGCATGATCCGGGTGCAGGACGACGACGGGTTCGTCGTCATCGGGGACGCCCCCGACCGGCCCGGCGTGGCGTTCGCGCGGGTCGCGGACTGGCAGCCGCCGAAGTGGCCGGACGAGTCGGCGCACATGCACCTCGACGTGCGGGTGGACGACCTCGCGGCGGCGGGTGCGCAGGTGGAGGCGCTCGGGGCGCGGCGGCTCGACGGGGGTGGCGAGCGGTTCCACGTCTACGCGGACCCCGCCGGCCACCCCTTCTGCCTCGTGAGCTTCTAGTGGTGTGGCTCGGGACGTTGCCGGGGAAATGCGCGGTCAGACGGGTGCATCGCGGTGCCGCCCCCACGCTCTCGTACTGGTTGTACGGGGGCGTGGGGGCGGTGCCGCGAGGTGCCCTGCTGAGCGTGGATTACCTCGCCGACGTCCCGAGCCGCGCCACTAGAGCAGACGGGCGCGCATGACGTGCGCGTCCAACGGCAGCGCGTGCGTCTCGACGAGCTCGAAGCCGGCTTCTGCCAGCAGGGAGCGGTAGTGCGACTCGGAACGCTCGCGCCCGCCCGTGTTGCACAGCATGTGGATGTCCCACGGGATGGCGAGCGAGTCGGTGTCACCGGCTTCGGGCAGCAGCCGCTCGATCACCAGCAGCTCGGCGTGCGCGGGCATGTCGCGCGCGCACGTCGCCAGGATCGTGCGGCACTGGTCGTCGTCCCAGTCGTGCAGCACGCGGGACAGCAGGTAGACGTCGCCGTCGGCGGGGACGGACCGGGTGAAGTCGCCCGGCACCAGCGACACCCGCTCGGCCAGGTCTGCCAGACGGGGTTCGGCGGCGGCCAGGGCGTTCGGGAGGTCCAGCAGGACGCCGTGCAGGTCCCGGTTGGCGTGCAGGACGCGGGACAGCAGCTCGCCGTTGCCGCCGGCCACGTCGACGACGGTGCGGGCGCGGGAGAAGTCCACGACCTTGGTGACGCCGGTGAACATGGCGTTGCTCGCCGCCATGGAGCCGTGGAACAGCTCCGCGAGCGCCGGATCCGTTGCCATGTGGGCGAAGTGGTGGGCGCCGAACGCCTTCGCGTACGACTCCTCACCGCTGCGGACGGACTCGGTGAGCTCGGCGAACGAGCGGTAGAACGGGCCGCCGTACATCAACGCCAGCGGACGCATCGAGCCCGTGAGGTCCGAGCGCAGCAGCTCGCCCAGGTCGGTCAGCGAGTGGTGGTCGCCAGCCGTGTGGACGACGCCGAGCGACGTGAGGTAGCGCAGCAGCCTGGCCAGGCTCCGGGGTTCGGTCCCGGTGGCGGCGGCGAGCGACGGCAGGTCGCCGAGTGACGCCAGGTGGTCGAGCAGGCGCAGCTCGGCGGCGGTCGCGATGGCCTGCGTGGCCCACGCGCCGGTCAGCAGGCGCAGCAGTTCCGTGCCGGCGCACGACTCGCGCTGGTGGAGGGCCTGCAGCTGCGGGAACCGGCCGGTGGCGACCAGTTCCAGGCGGCGGAACGCGGGATCGGCGCGGTGCGCGTCGCGGAAGTAGAGGACGCTGCTGTTCTCGTACCCGTTGTAGCCACCGCCGTCCGGGCGCATGACGCCCGCGATCATCGTCCGCAACCCGCGCAGCAGCACCGGGTCCGGCCTCCTGACGGCCAGCCCGACGTGGTTCTCCCGCTGGTGGCGGCGTTCGTCCTCGGCGATGTGCGCCAGCGACGGCGGCGTCACCAGCACGAAGATCTCCAGCTCGCACGGCCAGCCGTTGCGGTCGGTGACGGGCGCGCGCAGGATGCCGACCTGGAGATCGGCGACGGGCACGGAGTACCGGCTGCTCAGCCGTTCGCGGACGACGACGCTGGGCGTCATCGTGCCGACCTCGATGCCACGTGCCGAGAGCTCGTCCGCCAGTCCCGCCAGGGTTTCCGGGAAGATCAGCAGAGCCACGTGGTCGAGGGTGGCGTGCCGCGTCACGGCGGCGCGCTGGTCCGCGTCGAGGGACGGCACCGCGGCCGCCAGTGCCGAGTGGGTGTCGTGCCCGCCGATGAGGTCGAGCGCCGCGGTGAGGCGGTCGAGGTCGGCCGCGGCGAGGACGGGGGTGCGTGTCGAGATCATGAGTGTTCCCGGGGTTTCAGATGCCGACGTACTGCTCGGCGAAGAAGTTCTGGTGGGCGCGGCAGTCGCGCAGGCTGTCGAGCCGGGCGCGGCGCAGGGCACGGTGGAAGTCGTCCTGGGGACCGTGCAGGAGGTCGATCATCCAGCGGGAGAACTCCTGCGCCCGCCAGACGCGGGGCAGGCAGGTGCGGGAGTAGGCGGCCAACGGCCGTTCGTCGCCGTGCAGGGCCGCCGTCAGCGCGGACGCCAGCACCTCGGCCTCCATGATCGCCAGGTTGGCGCCCTTGGCGGCGGACGGGCTGATCAGGCTCGCGGCGTCACCCACGAGGAACAGCCGCTCGTGCTGGACCGGGTCGGCCACCTCGGACCGCAGCCGCACGATCCGCCGGTCGAGGACCGGGCCCTGCTTGAGCTGACCGAAGAAGTCGACGCGCATGCGGGTGTCGAGCGCCGCCCAGATCCGGTCGTCGGTCCAGGCCTCCTCGGTGTCGCCGGGAGGGATCTGGAGGTAGTAGCGCGTCACCTCGGGACTGCGCGCCATGTGGCCCGCGAACCCGTCGTCGTGCACGGCGTAGGTCACGGCGGCCATGCTCTGCGGCGCCTCCGCGAGCACGGCCAGCCAGCTGATGCCGTGGTCCTGGCGGTACCGGCGCGCGGGCACGGCTTTGCGGGTCACGCCGTTGCCGCCGTCGCACCCGGCGAGGAACCGCCCGGTGGCGACGTCGTCACTGCCCCGCTCGTCGCGGTAGCGGATCGTGGCGGTGCGCGGGTCGACGCCGGTGACCGTGACGCCGAACCGGATGTCACCACCGCGGCCGAGGTACTCGGCGACCAGATCCGTGACGAGGTCCTGCTGCGGGTACACGGTGTGCACCTCGCCCCGGCCGAGCCGGGAGTAGTCGAGCTCGAACTCGCCGTCCTCGCCCCGGAACGCGCACAGGCCGTGCGTCTGTCCTTTGTGGAGCAAGCCGGCGCCCAGACCGTGCTCGACCAGCACCCGCGCGCTGTTCGGGCTCAGGAACCCGGCCCTCGCCCTGGTCTGCACCTGCTCGCGGCTCGCCCGTTCGACGACGAGCGTGTCGACGCCCTCCGCGCGTAGGAGGTTGGCTAAGACGAGCCCCGCCGGCCCCGCGCCCGCGATGAGCACGGTCGTGTGGTCGACCACGCGATCCGGTCCTCTCTGCCGATCGGGCCCGCACCGGGCCCGTTGCGGCAGCACTGGACAGCACCGGTGAGGGCCGAGGCCAGCGGCTCGCCGAGGACCAAGATCATGATCACTCCATCGTGTCGCCGCGCGCGGTTCGCGGCGTCTTCACGGCCCGTGCACGACACCGACGCGGCGGTCGGGCATTCTTCGCGAATGACACTCCGCGCGGCGAGCGACTTCGCCCAGTTGTCGACCGAGATCAAACGGGCGGGCCTGCTCGACCGGCGCCGCGGGTACTACCTGGCCAGAATGGGCGCGAACCTCGCGGTCTACGCGGCGGCCTGGGCGGCGTTCGTGCTGCTGGGCGACTCGTGGTGGCAGCTCGCGGTCGCGGCCGTGCTGGCGGTGGTGACGACGCAGCTCGCGTTCATCGGCCACGACGCCGGGCACAAGCAGATCTTCGCGACCCGGCGCTGGAACGAGATCGCCGGGTACGTCCACAGTGGACTCATCGGGGTCAGCTACGACTGGTGGAACGGCAAGCACAACCGCCACCACGCCAACCCGAACCACGAGGACGAGGACCCGGACGTCGACATCACGGTCCTCGCGTTCACCCAGCGCCAGGGCGAGGCCAAGCGCGGCCCGCTGCGCTGGATCGCCTCGCACCAGGCCGTGCTGTTCTTCCCGTTGCTGCTGCTCGAAGGCTTCGCACTGCACGTGCACTCGATCAAGCACGCCGGCCGCGAGCGGCTCCTGATGATCGCGAACGTGGTCGTGTACCTCGGTGTCGTGTTCTGGGTCCTCTCCCCCGTGCACGCGATCGCGTTCGTGCTGGTGCACCAGGGCCTGTGGGGTTTCTACATGGGCTGCTCCTTCGCCCCGAACCACAAGGGCATGCCGGTGCTCTCCGCCGGCCACGCGCTCGACTTCCTGCGCAAGCAGGTGCTGACGTCCCGCAACATCCGCGGCGGCTGGTTCACCGACCTGCTGCTGGGCGGGCTGAACTACCAGATCGAGCACCACCTGTTCCCGAGCATGCCGCGCCCGCACCTGCGGCACGCGCAGGTGATCGTGAGCAGGTTCTGCCGCGAGCGCGGGATCTCGTACGCGGAGTGCGGGCTGTTCCGGTCGTACGGGTACGTGCTGGAGCACCTGCACGAGGTCTCGGCGCCGTTGCGGGCGTCAGCGGCGCCGACCGCTACTCCCAGCTGACGGGCAGGGCGTGCACGCCGTAGATGCTCATCATCGTCTTGAGCTTCACGTCACGGGCGGGCACGTCCAGCCGCAGGGTCGGGAACCGGCGCAGCAGCCCCTCGAACCCGGCCCGCATCTCGATGCGGGCCAGCTGCTGCCCCAGGCACTGGTGCACGCCGTGGCCGAACGCCAGATGGCCCCGTGCGTTGCGGTGGACGTCCAGCGAGCCGGCGTTCTCGTAGCGCTCGGGGTCGTGGTTGCCGGCCAGCAGCGACAGCACGACCATCGACCCCTCGCGGATCGTCTCGCCGTGGAACTCGATGTCCTGCGAGGCGTAGCGGAAGAAGACGTCGGCCACCGCCAGGTAGCGCAGCAGCTCCTCGACGGCGTCGGGGATGAGCTCCGGCCTCGACCGCAGCTCCGCCAGCTGGTCCGGGTGCTCCAGGAGCGCGAAGGTGCCCAGCGCCAGCATGTTCGCGGTCGTCTCGTGGCCCGCGAGCAGCAGCAGGAACGCCATGCCGGTCAGTTCCGCCTGGCTGAGCTCCTCGTCGCGGGCGAGGTCGGACAGCAGGTCGTCGGCCGGGTCGGCGCGCTTGCTCGTGACGAGGTCGTTGAGGTACGTGCTCAGCGCGACGTACACGGCGATCTTGTCCTCGAGGGTGATGTCCCGCTCCATGAACCGGGCGGAGTTCTCCTCGAACGAGTCGCGGTCCTCGTACGGGACGCCGAGGAGCTCGCAGATCACCTGTGACGGCACCGGGAGCGCGAACTCGCGCACCAGGTCGACCGGCGGGGTGAGCTCCGCCAGCGCGTCGAGCCGCTGCTCGGTGATCTCGACGACGCGCTCCTCGAGCGCCTTCATCCGCCTGACGGTGAACGCGCCGGTGAGCTTGCGCCGCAACCGGGTGTGGTCCGGCGGGTCCATGCTGATGAACAGGCCCGGTTCCTGCGGGACGGGTTCGGTCATCTCCGGCATGCCGGGCGTCGGGAACGGCACGCGGATGATGCCGAGGTCCTGGCGCGAGCTGAACCTGGTGTCCGCCAGCACCTGCCGGACGGCGTCGTACCCGGTGACCAGCCAGCCCTCGTGGCCGTCGGGGAAGAGCAACGGGCTGACCGGGCCGGCCGAGCGCAGCTCGGTGATCCGGCTGGGCGGGACGAACGGGCTGACGTCGCGGTCCGTGGGAAGACCTTCCTGCATGACTGGATCTCCTTCAGCGAGTCGATTCGCGGTTGAAGAGCTTCTTGGACCACAGGTAGCCACCGGTTCCGATGACGGCGCACCAGCCGAACGCGACGTACCCGCTGTCACCGATCGGCGTGCCCGTCAGCAGGCCGCGCAGCGCGTCGATGAACGGCGTGAACGGCTGGTACTCGGCGAACCACCGCAGCACCGCCGGCATCGAGTCGGTGGGCACGAAACCGTTGCCGAAGAACGGGAGCAGGATCAGCGGCAGGCCGACGTTGCTCGACCCCTCGACGGTCTTGCTCGCGAGCCCGAGCGCAGCGGAGAGCCAGATCATCGCGAACGACATGGCGGTCAGCAGCCCGGCCAGCGCGAGCCAGCCGAGGGCGCTCGCCTGCGGCCGGAAGCCGATCGCGACGGCGACGCCGAAGACGAACGCCATGGCGAGGACCGTCTGGACCAGGCTGCCCACGACGTGGCCGGTCAGCACGGACACGCGGGCGATCTTCATGGTGCGGAACCGGTCGACGATGCCCTCGGTCATGTCCATCGCGATCGAGATGCTCGTGCCCTGCACCGCCGCGGTGATCGACATCAGGATGATCGTCGGCGTCACGTAGGCGAGGTACTCGGCACGGCCGCCGGACGGCCCGCCGAGCCCGGCGCCGAGCGTGCCGCCGAAGACGTAGACGAACAGCAGCAGGAAGACGACCGGCATGATCAGCAGCTGGAACGTCAGCGACGGGTAGCGGACCATCCGCCTGAGGTTGCGGCGCACCATCGTCGCCGAGTCGGTGAGCACGTACGTCATGGCTGAGTCACTTCCTGGTCCACCTTCTGCCCGCCGCCGGTGAGGGCGAGGAAGACGTCGTCGAGGTCGGGGGTGTGCGTGCTGAGCGACTCGACCGGGACGGCGTGCTCGTGCAGCCGGTCCAGCAACGCCTTGAGGGACCGGACGCTGCCGTCGTTCGGCACGCGCAACGCCAGGGCCTCGCCGTCGCGGGAGGCCTCGCGCACGACCCCGGTAGCGGCCTCGAGGTCGCGCAGGTCGGTGAACTGCAACAGGACGTGCCCGCCGGGGATGCGGCGCTTGAGCTCGTCCGCGGTGCCCTCGGCGACGATCCGGCCGTGGTCCAGCACCGCGATCCGGTCGGCGAGCTCGTCGGCCTCCTCCAGGTACTGGGTGGTGAGGAGGATCGTGACGCCGCTCGCCACCAGCTGCCGCACGATCTGCCACATGGCGCGGCGGCTGCGCGGGTCGAGGCCGGTGGTCGGCTCGTCGAGGAAGATCACCTCGGGCGACCCGACCAGCGTCATCGCGAGGTCGAGCCGGCGCCGCATGCCGCCGGAGTAGGTCGCCGCCGACTTGTCCGCCGCGTCCACCAGGTCGAACTGGGCGAGCAGCTCCTCGGCCCTGCGCCGGCCCGTCTCGCGGCCGAGGTGGTGCAGGTCGGCCATGAGCTTCAGGTTCTCGCGGCCCGTCATCAGGTTGTCGACGGCGGAGAACTGGCCGGTGACGCCGATCGCGCCGCGCACGCCGTCGGGGTCGGCCGCCACGTCGTGGCCCGCGACGGACGCGCTGCCGCCGTGCGCCCCGATCAGCGTGGACAGGATCTTGACCACGGTGGTCTTGCCGGCGCCGTTCGCGCCGAGCAACGAGAAGACGGTGCCGCGCCGGACGTCCAGGTCGACGCCCTTGAGCACCTCGTGGTCGCCGTAAGAACGGCGCAGGCCCCTGGCCGTGATCGCGCTCGCCTCAGGCACGACGCACCGCGATGTCGCCGAAGGACGTGTGGGCGGTGACCTTGACGGTCCGCGCGGCGTTGCCGGGGCCGTCGCTGCCGTCGAGGGTGTTGGTGACGCGCCCGAACGACGTCTTGGCGTCGATCCACGCGGCGGTGCCCTGGGCGATCCCGAGCTCGATGCCGCCCATCGCGGTGTTCAGCGTGACCTCGTCGCGGACGACCTCGCCGACCTCGATCGACCCCATCGCGGTCCTGGCCTCCACCAACGCACCCGCGCGCTCGACGTGGATGTCGCCGTTGGCCGACCGGGCCCGCAGGTCGCCCTCGACCGTGCCGACGTCGATGTGGCCGTTGGAGTTCTTCACGACCAGCGAACCGTCCACCGTGCCGACGCGGATGTGGCCGCTGCCGGTCTTCACCTCGGCATTGCCGGTGACGGCGCCGATCTTGACCTGCCCGGCGCCGGTGTCGGCCCTGAGCGCGCCGGTGCGGTCGACGTGGATGTTGCCCGCGGACAGGTCGGCCTCGGTCGCGCCGAGCACGCCGCTCGTGCGGATGCTGCCCGCCGTCACGTCGAGGTCCACCTTGGACCCGGTCGGCAGCTCGATCACGATGTCGACCGACCTGGTCTTGCGGGAGAAGTCGAACGTCCGCTTCGGCCCGCGCACCATCAGCGTGCCGTCGGTGTAGTCGACCGTGGTCTTCTTCGCGGCTTCGGCGTCCGAGGAGTCGGACGAGTCGGACGGCCGCACGTCGACCGTCGTGGTGACGCGGTCGGACGCGACGACCTGGACGTGGCCCGCGTAGATGTCGAGCAGTACGGAAATGGGTTCCGGCGTGTCGTAAGAAGGCATGGCTGTCCCCTCAGAAGGTGTGGGTGGGGCATCCCCGCAGGTCGGGGCGAAGTGGAGAAGAGCGGGAGCTAGCGGACCCAGCCGACGAAACGCTGCGAGCCGGTGATCGCGTTCGTCACCGTCTCCTCGATCGTCTCCCGCTTCGGGTTCAGCTGGGCGGACGCGGCGCGCACGAGCCACGCGTTGACCGAACGCCCCTCCTTGGCCGCCGCCTCGTCGATCGCGGCCTTGAGCGGTTCGGGCAGGCGGACGTTGATGCGCACGGTGGTGCCGTCCTCGTAGCCGGCTGCCACGTCCTCGGCGGGCGCGGCGGGCGCGGGCTCCGGTGCGACGGCCGGCTCGGGCACCCGGCGCGTCACGACGAACTTGGGGTCGCGGCCCCGCAGCAGCACCTGCACCGAGTCCGGTGCCAGGTCCGCGGTGATCTCGTCGGCGGCGGCGGACAGCGCTTCGAGCAGTGCCAGCCGGATCGCCGACTCCATCGTCACGGTCAACCGCTCGACCAGCGCACTCGCCTCGCCGCCGCCCGTCTCGACGGCGGTCAGCAGCTCGCGACCGAGGGAAGCCACATACGGGGTCAGATCCATGGCATCACTATGGCACACGGTGGCACCACCCACAAGCAAATCTGGCTCAGCTTGGCATCATTGTGGCTCACCACTGGTCAGAGGTGATGCCAGCGTGGCTCAGGCGAAGGTGTCGGCGAACGCCTGGAACGTCGGCGTGCCCTGCTGGCGGTCGAGGACGGCGAAGACGACGTGCTCGAAGTAGCGGTTGTCCCGCAGGGCGAGGGCGAAGATCTTGGCCACGGTGGCGGGGTCGTTCTCGAAGACGCCACAGCCCCAGGCGCCGAGGACGAGCCGGCGGTGACCGTGCGACGCGGCGACGTGCAGCACCCGGATGACGCGCCGCAGCAACGCGACGGGGATGCCCTCGGCGCGCTCGGGCTGGTTGCGCAGGATGGCGCCGCGGTTGGGCGCGGCGGCGGTCAGGAACGAGACCTCGTACGGCCGCGGCAGCAGCGCGCCCTCGTCGTCGCGAAACACCGGGACGCGTGGCGAGTAGATCACCCGGTCGCTGTAGGTGAGGTCGCGGTCCGCGCGGTGGTGCGCGTAGAAGTCGCCGGCGGCGAGCAGGCACGGGTGCAGCGCCGACGCGTAGGCGATGCTCTCCTCCTGCGCCATCTTGCCGTTCAGGAAGCCGCCGCCGGGCTTGCGCGCCGACGCGAAGTTCAGCGCGGCGACGTCACCACCGAGCCGGCGGGCCGCGTCCAAAGTGGACTCGTTGGTGACGTCGACCCGCGTGCCCGTCGTCTCCGGGGGCAGGGACAGCACCTCGCCGGGCAGGTGGAGGCGGGTTCCGGAGACCGCGCGGGCGACGTCGACGACGACCTCGCCCGCCTCGGTGGAGTAGGAGCCCCGCTCCGAGATCTCGACGGTCTCCTGGGCGATCGCCCGCAGTCTGTCGCTCATGGTGCCGTCGAGTCTGACGGCACCGGTGGCGCGGGCCAAGCGAGTTAGCCGCGCGCGTAGATCTCGGCGACCGTGCCGAACGCGGCCTTGGGCTCCCACGTGCCGTCGTCGAACACCTTGACGATGCCGGGGCTCGCCATGTCGAGGTCGCGGCCCGGGTCGTGCGGCCGGTGCGGATAGCCGGCGAGCGAGAACAGGTAGACGAACGCGCCGTCGACCTTCTCCTCCTCGAAGACCTCCAGGAGCTCACGCAGGTACGTGGCCTGCTCCTCCTCGTCGCGGACGTAGCCGTCCTTCACCCGCGCGGGCAGTCCGGCGTCGTCGAACTCGACGATCTCCATGCTGCGCGGTGCGTTCGCGCCCGATCCGCGCCACGCCGCCGTGTTGAACCCGGTGATCGCGACTGGCTTTCCCTGCGCCACCACGTTGCGGATGCTCTCGGCGTACACGCCCGCGACCTCGGCCGTCCGGATCAGCTCGAACGACTTGATGTCGAACAGGTCCCAGTCGGGGTTCTCGAACGGGATGCACGCGTAGGTGACCTTGCCGTGGAACAGCTCCCGCACGGCGGCCACCGCGTCGACCAGGAACGCGTTGAGGACCCCACCGGCCTCCCGCATCCGCTCGGCCCTGCCCTCGGGCTCGCCCAGCAGCAGCGTCAGGCGTTCCAGGACGTCGCCGCCCGGCAGGAACCCCTCGTTCATGACGCTCAGCTCGACGCCCGTCACGAACACGACCTCGGCGCCGGCCGCCCGGACCCGTTCGGCCCGCCGCGCGCAGTCGGTGAACAGCTCCAGGACCTCGGCGGGCGTCAGCTCCAGCGGGTAGGGCGAGAACCAGATCTCCAGCCCCAGCTCGGCGGCGACCTCCGCCGCGCGCTCCAGCCGTTCCGGAACGCCGCCGACGAGGTGGACGGCGTTGCAGTGCAGGTCGTCCCTGATGACGGTCAGGTCCCGCCGGACCGCGTCGAGGTCGAACTTCTTCAGCGAAATGTCTCCACGGCGCACGAAACCGGTGTCGTACGCAATCCCCTTGGCTCGCATGACCGCGAGACTAGGGGACAAAAGTGCGTGCACGCAACTTTGCGTATAGGCAATTTCAGGACGGCCACACCAGCAGCACGGGACAGGTCGCGTGGTCGACGACGAACCGGGTCGCGGGACCGAGGCTGCGGGGACCGGCGTGGCTCACGTCGCCGTCACGGCACAGGACCAGCAGGGACGCGTCACGGGCGGCGGCCACGACCTCGTGCTCGACCCGGCCGACGCGCGCTTCCCTGGCGCACGGCCGCCCGAGGCGTTCGGCGGCGGCGTCGAGGAGGTGCGTCGCGTGGTCGGCGGCGAGGTGGTCGAGCCGCGTGCCGGGGTCGAGCGACGGGTGGCGGCCGAACAGCCCGGCGAACGCGCCGTGGGCCGCGCCGGCCACGTCGCTGACGTGCAGCAGCAGGAAGTCCTCGCCGTGGGCACGTGCCGCGTCGACGCAGTCCTGCCAGGTGTCGTCGGCGATCCACACGACCACCGTCATGGTCATCCTCCGATCAGCTGCAGGGACGCCCACAGTGCCACGACCGCGCCGACCAGGGTGGCAGGCACGGCGAGCAGGCCGAGTTTCGTGAACTCCGGCAGGTGCACCTCGGTGTCGTGGTCGTGCACGATCCGCCGCCACAGCAACGTCGCGAGCGACCCGGCGTAGGTGAGGTTCGGCCCGAGGTTCACGCCCAGCAGGACGGCCGGCACCGCGCCGGACCCGAACGGCACGACCAGTGGCAGCAGCACGAGCACCGCGGGCAGGTTGTTGATCACGTTGGCCAGCACGGCGGCGACGGCGGCCACTCCGAGCAGCGCCCACAGGCCGTTGCCGCTCGGGATGGCGTGCCGCAGCAGGTCGTCGAGCCCGTTGTCGACGACCGCGCGGACCACGATGCCCAGCCCCAGCACGAACGCGAGGAACGGCAACGACGTCGCCTTGACCAGCTTCGGCAGCGTCGTGCGCTTCTTCACGAGCGCCCGGACGGCCATGACCACCGCGCCCGCGCACGCCGCCCACGCCGGGTCGATCCCGGTGGCCGACGCGACCACGAACCCGACCAGCGTCAGACCGACCGTGGCCAGCGCGAACACCGGGAGCTCCTGCGGCGGCTGCACGGAGGGCGCGTGCACCGGCGCGTCGAGGTCGGTGCGGAAGAACAGCCGGAACACCACGTACTCGGCCACGATCGCGACGATCCACGGCAACGCCATCAGCGCCGCGAACCGGGTGAAGCTCAGCCCGCTCGACGCGAACGCCAGCAGGTTCGTCAGGTTCGACACCGGCAGCAGCAGCGACGCGCTGTTCGAGAGATGCGTGCACGCGTAGACGTGCGGCTTCGGCCTGATGCCGAGCTGTGCGGCCGTCGCGAACACCACGGGCGTGAGCAGCACGACCGTCGCATCGAGACTGAGCACCGCCGTGGTCACCGACGCCGTGACGAACACACCGCCGAGCAACGTCCGCGGTCTGCCACCGGACGCCCGTGCCATCCACGTGCCGCACGCGTGGAAGAGCCCCTCGTCGTCGCAGAGCTGAGCGAGCACGAGGATGGCGGCCAGGAACCCGATCACGGGCCCCAGCCGCACCGCCTCGTCCACCGCGTGGTCGAAGGGCAACGCACCCACGAGCACGACGAGGACCGCCGCGGGTACCGCGACGACGGCCTCAGGCCAGCCCCACGGCCTGACGACCGCGCACACGAGCACGGCGACGAGCAACAACACCGACAGCGCCAGCACGCGATCCTCCTGCGCCGGCTTGCTCCGGCCCGCTCACATCTTCGCTGCCGCCGACTTTATGGCCTGCCGGATGCGGAAGTACGTACCGCAACGGCACACGTTCGCGATCCGGTCGATGTCCTCGTCCGATATCTCCTTCTTCGTCCGGAGCAACGCGGCGGCGGCCATGATCTGACCGGGCTGGCAGTACCCGCACTGCGCGACGTCCTGCTCCAGCCAGGCCTCCTGCACCGGGTGCAGGTCGTCCCCGGACGCCAGCCCCTCGATCGTGGTCACCTCCTTCCCCGCGCACTCGGCGACCGGCGTGACGCACGGCTGGATCTCCGCGCCGTCGAGGTGGGACGTGCAGGCGCGGCACACGCCGATGCCGCAGCCGAACTTCGGGCCGCGCACGCCGAGCTTGTCGCGCAGCACCCACAGCAGCGCCAGGTCGGCGGGGGCCTCGACGGTGACGGGCCGCCCGTTGACGATCATCGTGTAGCTGGGCACAGGGGACGCTCCTTCAGCGCGGGAACGGCTCGAAGTCGACGGGGAAGATGATCGGGAAGCTGCGCGGCACCACACCCGTGGCACGCGCGTAGGCGTTGGCGATCGCGCCCACTGCTGCCGGCACGCCGAGCTCGCCCGCGCCTCCCGGTTCGCCGGTCGCGGGCATCACGTGGATCCGCACGTCCAGCGGCGCGTCCTTCTGCCGGGCGTAGTGGAACTGCGAGTACGAGCCCTCCAGCGGCAGGCCCCTGTCGATGTGCAGGCCGGCGCGCAGCGTCGTGGAGATGGCGTCGGTCAGGCCACCGAGCAGCTGCGCCTCAAGGCCGCGCGGGTTGATCGGGCGGCCGACGTCGGCCGCGATGACCGCCTTGACCACACGCGGGTTCTTCGGGTCGCGGGCGTCGATCTCGACCAGACAGGCCGTGCACGACTTGTACTCGTCGTGGAAGGCCACGCCCTGCGCGAACCCCTGCGGCATCGCACGGCCCCACTGCCCCTCGGCGGCGACCTTGTCGAGCACGGCGCGTTGGCGGGCGTCCTTGAGGAACTCGCGGCGGAACGCGACCGGGTCCTTGCCCATCTTCTTCGCGAGCTGGTCGACCAGGATCTCCTCGGCGCCACGGGTGTTGGCCGAGTAGACCGAGCGCCACGAGCCGGTGTGCATGCGCAGCGGGACCTCGTTGAGCAACGACGTGACGACGCCGAAGTTGTAGGGGACCTTGCACGTCGTCAGGAACACCGTCTGCGCGAACGAGAGGTTGCCGCCGACCGGCAGTGACGCGGCCGTGGCCGTGAGGATCTCGCCGAGGCCGTGCCGGAAGTCGGTCTCCACCGACGCCACGCGGTGCTCGAACGTCAGCACGTTGCCGAGCCCGAACGTCGCCCGCAGCTTGTGGTGGCTCGCGGCGCGCGCCCGGCCGTGCCGCATGTCGTCGGTGCGCGACCACATGAGCTTCACCGGGCGCCGCAACGCCTTCGAGATCTGCGCGGCCTCTATAGCGGCGTCGAAGAAGAGACGCCGGCCGAACGACCCACCGCCCTGCATGACGTGAACTGTGACGCTCGCCTCCGGCAGCCCGATGGCCGCCGCGATCGTCTGCCGCGCCACGATCGGCGACTTCAGCCCTGCCCAGATCTCCGCTCGGTCGTCACGTACGTCCGCTATCGCCGAGTTCGTCTCCATCGGCGCGTGACTGACGAACGCGAAGTCGAACTCCATGTCGACGTGCTGGGTCAACAGTGGCGGTACCACGAACGGCAGCGCGGCCGCCCGCAGCTTGTCGCGGATCTCCTTGTCCGACAACGAGTCGATGGTGCCCACGTTCCAGGTGACCTTCAGCGCGTCACGGGCGGCCATCGCCTGTCCGAACGTCTCCGCGACCACCGCGACCCCGGTCGGCACCACGCCGATCGCGAGCACGCCGGGCATGGACCTGGCGGTGCTCGAGTCGACGGACCGCACCGAGCCGTTGATCGTCGGCGGGCGGCGCACGACCGTCGGCATGGCGCCGGGCACGTCGTGGTCGAGCGTGTACCTGAACCGGCCGGTGACCATCGCGCGGGCGTCGATCCGCGACTGCGGCGTGCCGATGATCCGGTGCTCCGACACGGGTTTCGGCTGCGCCGCGAAGACACCGGTGAGCTTCGAGGCCGCCGACGTCAACAGTCCGTAGGCGATGGGCCGGCCGTCCGGCAGAACCACCGCGCCGTCCTTCGTGGACAGCCGCTCGACCGCGACGCCCTGCTGCTGCGCCGCCGCGGCGAGCAGCCTGGCCCGTGCGGCCGCCGCCGCCCGACGGACCGGGCCGTACACCGACCGGATCGTGTTGGAACCGCCGGTGAGCTGGTTCATCAGCAGTTCGGGCCGCGCGTCCGCCAGCACGACGCGGACGCTGCTCAGGGACAGGTCGAGCTCCTCGGCCACGAGCATCGCGGTGGCCGTGGTGATGCCCTGGCCGACCTCGCAGCGGGGCAGTTCGAGGGTGACGACGCCGTCCTCGCCGACGCTGAGCACGGCGAGCGCGCCCTCCGTCGGGGTGCCGGCCAGGATGAGGACGTCGCCGAGGTCGAGGATCTCGGCCGGTTGCGGCAGCGTCGGAACGGCGGCCTCGGCGCTGCCGGGCACGGCGACGGTGAGCACCGGCGCGGCGACCAGGAACGCGAGGAACTGCCGACGACGCACGGGAACCCGGGCTTCGGGGACCGGGACTTCGTTGTCACAGGTCATGCATTCGTCAACGATGTACTGCCGGACCGGGTACGAGAGTCAGCCGATCGGGCTAGCCGGGGACGACCCGCCGCCTCAGCACGTTCTCCGCTCCCCCGGTCGCATCGAGCAACCGCACGAGAGCCCGCTTCGCCGCGTCGTCGCCGTGCACGTCCAGCGCACGCCGCAACCGGCGGCTGTCGTCGACCAGCCGCCGGCCCCGTCCGGTCAGCTCCGCCCGCCGGATCCTGCTGTCGGCGCGGTCCGGCACGCGGGTGACGTAGCCGAGCCGTTCCAGTTCGAGGAGCTGCTTGGACGCCGCCTGCTGGGTGACGCCGAGCAGTTCCCCCAGCTCCGACACGGTGGGCGAGCCCTCGACGAGGTGCTGGATCACGTACCCGTGCGAGACGCGGACGCCTTCGTGCCCGATCTCGTGCAGCTGCTCGAGGATCGCGTCGTTCGCGGCACTGCCGGCCAGGTGCGCGAGCGTCGCGAAGTCGATGTCCATCAGGTCCACGCCGCGCATCCTGACATTGACAACCAAGGTTGTACAACTATGGTTGTGGACATGACTCCTGCCGAAACCGCCACCGCACTGCACCGCGCGCTCGAAGCCGGGACGCACGGTGCCGACCTGCGCCGTCACTTCACGCCCGACGCCATGACCGTCGAACACCCGAACCTGATCAAGCCGAACGGCGCGCGCTCGTCCCTCGACGAGATGCTCGCCGCGTCGGAGAAGGGCGTCGGCCTGCTGTCGAGCCAGCAGTACGACGTGCACTCCGCCCTGGTCACCGGCGACACCGCGATCCTCCGCCTGACGTGGACCGGGGTGCTGCGCGACGGCAAGGAGCTCACCGCGCACATCGCGCAGTTCGTCGAGACGCGCGACGGCCTGATCAGCTCGATCGAGACGTTCGACTGCTACCGGCCGTTCTGAGCTCCTCCCCCTGCCACCTCGCGCGCAGCGACCGGTCGTGCGACGCCACGACCACCGCGCCGGGGTAGTCGTCGAGCGCGGCCTCCAGCTCCTCCACCAGCGCGAGCGACAGGTGGTTGGTCGGTTCGTCGAGCAGCAGCACGTCGAACTCCTGCCGCAGCAACTGGGCGAGCGCGAGCCGCCGCCGTTGCCCGACCGACAGCGCACCGACCGGTGCCGTGAAGTCCTCGGCGCGGAACAAACCGAGGTCTTTCAGCTGCTCGGCCGTTCCGCCGAAGGCCTGGAGGATCGTTCGTTCCGGTTGGCGCACAACGGTTTCCTGCGGCAGGTACCCGATCCGTCCGGCGCGGACGACCGTGCCGCGTTCCGGCGGACGCACGCCCGCCAGCACGTCGAGCAACGTCGACTTGCCGGCACCGTTCGGTCCCGTCACCAGCAACCGCCGTCCCGCCTCGATCGTCAGGTCGCCGAACTCCAGCACCGCTCCCTCGCGGATCGCCGCGTCCAGCGTCGCCTTGAGGCGCAACGGTTCCGGCGGCTTCGGCACCGGGTTGTCGCGCAGCCGTTCCAGGCGTTCGGACGCGCTGCGCACCCTAGTGCGGATCGACGCCTGCACACGGCGGCCGTCGCCGTTGTACTTGCACTTGTTGTGGTCCGGGATCGCACGTCCGGGCGCCACGCGGTGGGCCGTCGTGCCGCGCCACCGCGTCCAGTGTCCGATCTCGGCGACCCACTCCGCGTACGCCTGCTCCCACCGCTGCCGCGCCGCCCTCTTCCCGGCGAGGTAGCCCGCGTACCCGTTGCCGCAGCGGGTGACCGTCCGGTTGTCGACCTCGACGATCGTGGTAGTCACCCGTTCCAGCAGCAGGCGGTCGTGCGTCGCCACGACGAGCGTGCCGCGGTGGTCTTGGAGCGCTTTCTCCAGCCAGGCCAACGCCTGGTCGTCGAGGTGGTTGGTGGGTTCGTCGAGCAGGAGCAGCTCTGGGCGGGCGGAAAGCACGCCCGCCAGCGCGAGCCGCGCGCGTTCGCCGCCGGACAGCGTGCCCAGCATCCGGTCCTTCGCGAACGCCACGCCGAGCTCGGACATCGCCGCCTCGACCCGTGCGTCGGCCGCGTAGCCGTCGCGCAGCTCGAACGCGGTGAGCAGCTCACCCAGGTCGTCCAGCTGCTCTTCCTCGGCAGCCGTCGCGATCCGCCGCTCCAGCAACCTGATCTCGGCGAGCGCGGCGTCGACAGCGTCGCCGACGGTCGCCTCGCCGGGCAGGTCGAGCACCTGCGCGAGGTAGCCGACTCCCCGTGCGTGGACGACCACTTCGCCGTCGTCCGGCGGGTCCTGTCCCGCGATGATCCGCAGCAGCGTGGACTTGCCGGAGCCGTTCTCCCCGACGACACCGGCCTTCTCGCCCGGACGGACCGTCAGCGAGACGTCGTCGAGCACGCGCCGGTGGCCGTACCTCTTGGTGATCTTCTTGAGCGTCAGCTGACCTGACAAGGCGAACTCCCCACAGCCGGAAACGAACGAGGTCGCGGTGGTGGAGTCAGAAGATCATGAGGTCAAGGCACCCATACACCGTACGAGAGCGCAACCGGGCGCCGCTCCGGCCGGTAGGATCGAACCTCTCTGACCTGGGGGTTCGAGTGCAGCGGAACATCCGCACGACCGACGACGTCCTGACCCTGCTCGACGGCCTGTTCGCGCCGGGAGCCGACCGCTGGACCGCCGGGGCGGGCGACTGGTGGGACGCCTTCTACGCGGACCGGTCGCGCGAGGTCCCGTTCTTCGTGAGCAAGCCCGACGAGAACCTGGCCGGCTACCTCGACCGCGGCCTGCTCACACCCGGCCGGGCGCTCGACGTCGGCTGCGGACCCGGTCGCAACGCCATCTTCCTGGCGCGCAACGGTTTCCAGGTCGACGCCGTGGACATCTCGGCCACCGCCATCGCGTGGGCGACGGAACGCGCGGAGGGTCTCGACGTCCGGTTCCGTCACGGCGACGCGTTCACGACCAAGGGCTCGTACGACCTCGTGTACGACTCGGGCTGCTTCCACCACCTGCCGCCGCACCGCCGGATCTCCTACCTCGCGCTGCTCGACCGCGTGCTGGAACCCGGCGGCCACTTCGCCCTCACCTGCTTCACCGACGAGGAGGGCACGGCCGCGCCGGACGCCGACCTGTACCGGCAGGGGAGCCTGGCGGGCGGGGTCGGTTACCGACCGGCCGACCTGCGCTGGGTGTTCCAGGACCTCACCGAGGTGGAGCTGCGCCGCATGACCGAGGAGCCGGCGGCGTCGCCGTCGTTCGGGAAGTCGTTCCTCTGGACGGCGCTGTTCCGAAAGGACTGACGCGGGAACCGGACACCGGCGTCCGGCAGGCGGAAACCGCACGGCCCGCCACCTGCGAAAGTAGGGACTATCCCCTGCTGGAGTAGGTGATCCAAGGCACAAATCCGGCAGTATCGTCACCCGCGTGACGCGGGCGGAGGACCTGGTGCCGGTGCTGCTCGTGGCGGCACTGGACACCTGGCGCGAGTCGTGGCCGCTCGGCCTCGGCGGGGTGGCCGTGGCCGGGCTGACCGGCCTCTACCTGCAGACCCGCCGCCGTCTCGCCCAGTCGCTGACCGCCAGGGCCGAGCTGGAACGCGAGCTGCTCGCCGAACGCGCCCGCGCCGATGAACGCACCAGGCTCGCCGCGGAGATGCACGACGTCGTCACCCACCGCCTGAACCTGATGGTGCTGCACGCCGGCGCGTTGCGGATGGCGGCCAAGGACGACGGCGTGCGCGAGGCGTCCGAGGAGCTGCGCACCGCGGGCCGCCAGGCGTTGACCGAGATGCGCGACCTGGTCGGCGTCCTGCGCTCCGGCCGCGCCGCCCGCATCCCGGACGTCCTGCCCGACCGCCTGTCCAGCCTGGTCGCCGACTCCGCCGCCACCGGCCTGGAGATCACCCTGACCGAGCACGGCAACGCCGACATCGTCTCCCCCGCCGTCCGCCGCACGATGTACCGCGTCGTCCAGGAATCGCTGACCAACGTGCACAAGCACGCCCCCGGCGCCCAGACGGAGATCACCATCCACTGCGGACCGAGCACCGTCCGCGCCGTCATCCGCAACGCCGCCCCGGCGTCCACACCGGACCCGGCCCCACCCCGGTCCGGCAAGGGCCTGCTGGGCCTGCGCGGCCGCGTGGAGATGGTCGGCGGCACCCTCACCGCCGGCCCCACCGACGACGGCGGCTACGAGGTCGACGCCGTGCTGCCCGCGTTCGTGCCGACCTGACCCAGCGCGAGGGCGATGCGCCGCCGCACCAGCAACCGCGTCTGGTGCACGTCCTCGCTGACGCCGAGCCCCGGCCGCCGCTCGAACCGGTCGTAGCTGCGGCTGAGCAACCAGTGCGCGGCCTCCGGCGTGATCGGCTCCAGCCGCACCTGCTGCCCCAGCCGCTCCAGCGCGTCGTCGACCTGCCGGGTCAGGAACGCGTGCCGGGTGAGGCTGCCGCTGATCTCGTCGACCATGTAGACGACGGCGTGCCGCTCGTCCCCGTAGGCATAACCGCACAGCAACGCCAGGTAGCCCGCGTCGACGGACCGGTCGCCGACCCAGCACTCGCCGAAGGTCAGGCCACCGAGATCCCACCGCGGCCTCGGCTGCTCGAGCGCCGCCTCCCGCGCCCACATCCCCGGCCGTCCCGGCAGCAGGTGCCCGAGCGCCGTCAGCAACGCCGCACTGCGCCGGCTCGGCACCTCCCGCAGGTGCGCGACGACGCCCTCCCAGAACTCCTCGTCGCGCGCGTACAGCCCGGCGAACGCGCTGACCCGCAGCTCGACCTCCAGCGGGTCGGTGAGCTGGGGCAACGGACGCCCGGCAGCCACCACCACCTGCTGCCTGGGGGTCAACCTCGTCCGCACGGCCGGAGGTTAGCCCGATCGGCGCAACGGGGCAGCGCGGTGGATCACGGCGTGGCGCGTTTCACCACATCAGGTCATCCGCTGAAGCCCGAGACCACGCCTCCACGGCTTGGCGACGGGCAGTCACGGTCGTACCGCGGCGAAGAACACCGGCGCCAGCTCCTTCAGCCTGCCCCGGCACTCCTCGGACCGGGGGTTCATCCGGTCGGCCGACTTGTTCCGGAGCACCAGCACGGCGTTGGCGTCGAGGACGACCAGGGAGCAGTTGTCGCGGTCCACGTCGTTCTGCTACTTGGCCTGGTCACCGACACCCACGTCGGCCGCACCGTCGTCGACCGGGTCGGACGACGCGGCGAACCGCTCGCGCGCCCTGGTCCTGCCCGATCCTCCGGTCCACACCGAGACTTCGAGACCGATCCTCGGGTAGTCGGGGATCTTCTGGAACTCGCACCCGGTGAACAGGTCGATGTACGGCGGCGCGTCCTCGTTGCCGAACCGGAACCTCGGCAGTCCCGGCACCCTCTGCTCGATCTGCCGGCAGGTGGGCACCGCCGTGTACTTGGCGGGTACGGGCGTGGCCGCCGTGGCGAACTCGAGCGCCGGGTGCCCGGCCGGATTCTTGACCGGGCCCGCGCAGGCACCCGCACCGACCACGAGCATCAGCGTGCCCGCGAGCTTCCCGAACCGCCCCATCCGTGACCACACTCCGCATTCGTTTGACAGCGGATGGTCACACTATCGCCGCGGAGAGGGCGTCGCCCGGCACGACCGACCCTCCCCGGCGGCCCGGCCTCCGGACGGCGGAGCCGTGTCACTCTAAGGACGTACCGCCACCCGCTACCGTGACACAGGTGACGACGTTCCCCCCGGTGCCCGCGGACCTGTTCCGCTTCACCACGACCGACCACGCGGAGCTGCACACAGCCGTGCTTCGCGCGTTCGGCGTGGCGAACGAGCGCCTGGAGACCGCCCTCACCCTCGACGACGTGCAGCAACGGCTCCGCGAGGTCGGCTGGTCCGAGCAGGTGACGGACGACGAGCTGACGGCGTCGCTGACTGCGCTGCGTCAGTGGGGTCTGCTCGACGTGACGCAGCAGCGCCACGGGCTCACCAAGCTCGGCGAGGCGGCGTTCGCGGGGGTGCAGCACGCGCTCAAGACCCTCACGAGCAGCGGGTCGTTGCAGACCGCCGTGCTCGACGCGATCGTCGACCGGCTCGACGAGCTGCAGAACGCGCAGGACGACCGGCGCGTGTTCACGGCGCTGATGGAGGTCGAGGGCCACCTCGACGCGCTGCGGACCAACACCACGCGGTTCAACGCGGACCTGCAGCGGCTGCTGCGCGACGAGCAGGCCGACCTGGCCACGTTCCAGGACGTCAAGCGCACCACGATCACCTACCTGCGCGACTTCATCGGCGACCTGGACGCGCGCAAGCAGCAGATCCGCGACAAGATCGACGCCATCGACGCCATCAAGACCCTCGACCGCGCGCGCAACGGCGCCGACCTCTTCCAGAGCGACGAGTCGTGGCTGCAGCAGCGCACGGCGCGATGGACGGACATGCGGAACTGGTTCGCGCGGGCCGACGAGTTGCAGGACGTGGCGCGCAAGGCGATCGTGCAGCTGCTGCGGGTGCTCGACCGGATCAGCGAGCAGCGCAAGCGGCCGACGAACACCGCGGCCGACTTCCGGGCGCTCGCCCGCTGGTTCGCGCGGACCGAGACCGAGGACGAGGCGCACGAGCTGTTCCACGCCGCGTTCGGGTTGTGGCCCGCGCGCCACGCCCACCTCGCGCACGCCGACGGCGAACTGCTGCCCAGCGGCGAGCCGTGGCACAACACGCCGCCGGTTCCCGTGTCCCCGCAGCTGCGCGCGACCGGCAAGCAGGAGCACATCGGCAGCACCGGCAAGGTCCGCAACGTCGAGGAGGTCCGCCGCAACCGGCGCGAGCAGGCCGAGAAGGAACGCCGCGAGCTCGAGCACGCCTGGTCCCAGATCCAGACCGACGGCGCGGTGCGGATCTCCACGCTCACCAACCTCGACCACGACACGTTCCACCGGCTGATCGACCTCGTCGGCAGGGCGCTGGGCAGCGACCCGGACAGCACCGGCACGCGCACGGCCGGCACCACGGACGGCAGGATGCAGATCAACCTCCGCAACGCCCGCGGCTGGGCGACGATCACCACCCAGAAGGGCACCCTGAGCGGGCCCGACTACGTGATCGACGTGCAGAGCCGATGAGCAGGACCGGGAACCAGCTGGCACGGCTGGAGAGCGAAGAGGTGGCACGGGGCGTGCGGCTGCTGCTCGCCCGTCCGCTGCTCACGGCCGTGTACGACCACGACGGCTTCGACCTCATCCGACGGCGCCGTGAGCCCATCGTGAAGTGGTTCGACTACTACTGCGGCTGGCGCGTGCACGTCGAGCCACGGGCCGGATACGCGCGTTTGTTCAAGACGACGCAACGGCCCGACCGCACGCGTCCGATGTTCGACCGCCGGCGCTACACGTTGCTGTGCCTGGTGTGTGCGGAGCTGCTGACCACTCCGACGACGACGGTCGATGCGCTGACGACGCGCGTACGGCTGGCCGCCGCGGCAGAGGAGCTGCCGCCGTTCGACCTGAACCGGCGCAGCGACCGGTCCGCGTTGGCCGACGTGCTGACGTTCCTCGAGGAGCACGGCGGTCTGGAGAGCGACGAGGTGCAGGTGCGCGCGGACCCGACGCTCATCACGCGCCTGCTCTCCGCACCGAACCCGCCGTCCGCGGTGGACGGCATCGAGGACCTCACGCACGAGTCGCGGTACGAGAGCGCGCACCGCAGCCTCTGGCAACGGCACTCGGTGATGCGCCGGCTGATCGACGACCCCGTCGTCTACAAGGAAGACCTGAACGCGAGCCAACTCGCGTTCCTCACGTCGCCCGCGGGACGTAAGGTCGTCCAGACGGGCGTCGGGCTCGCCGGGTGCACGCTGGAAGAACGCGCTGAGGGGTTTCTCGTGGTCGACGCGGACGCGATCGCCACGGACACGAGATTTCCGGACGACGACAGCAGCGCGAAGGTCGCGGCGTTGTTGTTGCTCGACCGGCTGGCACGAGGTCCCGCACGGGTCGAGGACCTGGTCGAAGAAGCACGCGAGCTGCTCACCAAGTTCCGCACGTGGGCCAAGGCCTACCAGTCGGACGGCGGTGCGGGCAGGCTGGCGGCGGACGGGCTCGCGCTGCTCGAGAGCTTCGGGCTCGCGCGCACGGAGAACGGCACCGTTCGCAGGCTGCCCGCGGCAGCTCGGTACGCGGTCGAGGAGCTCAATGACTGACCGGTGGCAACCCAGCCGCGCCGGGATCATCAACGTCTGGCGCTACTACGACGAGATCTTCTCGTTCTACCAGGGCAGACTGCTGCTCAGGGGCCCCAACGGCACGGGCAAGTCGAAGGCGCTCGAGCTGCTGCTGCCCTACCTCTTCGACGCGAACCTGCGCCCGCACCGGCTGTCGACGTTCGGCAGCGCGGACCGCACGATGCACTGGAACCTCATGGGCGAGGGCAACCAGGGCAGCACGCGCGTGGGGTACGTGTGGCTGGAGTTCCAGCAGGGCGACGAGTGGTTCACGTGCGGTGCGCGGCTCCAGGCCACCACGAACACGTCCAACGTCATCGCCAACTACTTCACGACGTCGTTGCGCATCGGCGACCTCAACCTCGTGAACGAGGCCGGGCGGCCGTTGACCAAGACGGACCTCATCGAGGCGATGGGCGACTATGGCGTCGTGCACGCCTCACCGGCCGACTACCGGCACACGGTGCGCACGACGTTGTTCCCCGGTGTGACCGAGCAGCGGTACGACTCGTTGATCACCGCGTTGCTGCAGCTGCGCACGCCGAAGCTGTCCGAGCGGCTCGACCCGAGCGTGCTGTCGTCGTTGCTGTCCAAGGCTCTTCCGCCGCTGGACCAGTCCGACCTCACGGAGATCGCCGAGGGCTTCGAGCGGCTCGACCGCCAGCGCGAGGACCTGCGGCGCCTCGACGAGGAGATCATCACCGCCGGAAAGCTCGCGGACGTGCAACGCGTCTACGCGCAGCGCGTGCTGGGCGCGGCGGCGTTCACGTTGTCGACCGCGTCCGAGAACCTCGAGGACGCGACGCGTGCGGCACGGATGAGCGAGCGGCGTTTCCAGCGCCAGGTGACCCTGACCGACGAGGCGTTCGAGCAGCTCGCGGCGCTGGGGCGGGAGGCGAGCGCGGTCGACGCCGAGATCGCCGGCATCTCCGACCTGCCCGCGTACCAGGAGGGCAAGCAGCTCGACCTGTTGCGACAGCAGCTCTCCGCGGCGACCTTGCGTGCGTCGGAGGCGGCCTCACACGCCGCGAAGCTCCGTGCGCGTGCCGTCGCGGACGAGGAACACGCGTCGCAGGCGAAGGCCGAGGCTGCTGCTCGCGCGGACGACCTGCGTCGTTCGGTCGCGGAAGCGCAGGCGGCCGCGGAGTTCGCGGGCATGCCGTCGGTGTTCGAGGAGATCGACGCGAGCACGGACGCACGTGCGAGCCGTGAGCTTCTCTCGGCCGCTGTGGACTCACGGACTGCAGAGATCTCTTCTCTCATGAGTGCCGTCTCCGCGCATGAGCGAGCAGTCGACGCACGGGACGCCGCACGTCAACGGTTGGAGGAGACGCGCGAGGAGCTCGACCTCGCCCTGGACGCCGAGATCGCTGCTCAGTACACGTTCGAGCAAGCGTTTGCGAAGTTCGGCGCGGACTTCGAGACGTGGGCGCACGGCTGTTCCGAGCTGCAGGTGTCCGACCAGAGCGAGATCGTCGAGGCCGCCGCGCTCGCCCGCGAGGAGTTCAGCGCGATCGAGGCACGGCTGCACGAGACGCGCACGGCGTTGAACGGGCAGCTCTCGCAGTACCGCTCCATCCGGGAGAAGCTCGCCAACCAGGTCGACGTGCCGCCACCGGCGCCGTACACGCGTGACGCCGACTACCGCACGCACGCCGCAGGGGCCCCTCTGTGGCGACTGGTCCAGTTCCGCCAGGGCACGCCACCGGAGGTGTGCGCCTCCGTGGAAGCCGCCTTGGAGGCCTCGGGCCTGCTGGACGCGTGGATCACGCCGGGCAACTCGTTCGGCCTCTCCGACCAGGACCGCTTCGCCGAACCGCTGCTCGCCGGTCCCGCTCCCGGCCGCTCGTTGCTGGACGTCCTCGTCACCGAGGACGAGCGCTGCTACCAGTTCCTCGAGACGGTCGCGTTCGGCGAGACGGCCACCGGCCACGTCGCCGCGGTCGGGACGGACGGGACGTGGCGCGTGGGCAACAACCACGGGCGCTGGGCCAAGGAAGTGCCGACCTACATCGGCGAGGTCGCCCGCCAACGTGCCCGCGCGGGCCGGATCGCCGAGCTGACCGGCCTGATCGAGCAGCTGGCGACCGACCTGTCCGGAGTGGACGCGGCGCTGTCGCAGATCGCCGTACGCCGCGCCACCCTGGCGGGCGAGCTGGCGCGGCAGCCGTCGACGGACCCGATCGAGATCGCCGAGGAACAGCGCACCAAGGCGCAGTTGCGGTGTGCGGCGCGCAAAGACGCCGTGGCAGCCGCCACCCGGCATGTGTCCGAGGCCGAGGCGGCGTTCTCCGCGCTCACCGTCGCGGACGTGCCCGACATGGACGCCGTGACGTCGTTCCGGACCGTGGGTCATCGTTGGTTGGACGACCGCCACGACGCGTTGGCCGCCGAGTCGTTCTCAGTTGAGGCGGGCAACCGTGCGTCCGTGAGCAGCTCTCTGGCCGATGAAGCCGAGGAGACCGCCGCAGCGCGTCAGCAGGAATCCGCCGACCTGGCGATCACGCTGGAGACCGTCGAGCGTGCCGCAGGCTCCGAGTTCCACGCTCTCGACCAGCAGCTCATCACGTTGCGCACCAAGGCACTCGCTTTGGCCGAAGACCGCGAGCTGCTGCAGGACAAGCAAACGGGCCTAGCGCGCACCCTCGGTACGTTGGAGGAGAAGCGCAAGAACGACAACGCACGCGCCGCAGAAGCCACCATCGCGTTCGAGGTCGCCGACGCCCGCTATCGCCACCTCACGTCCGCGCACCTGCCTTCGGATGCCGGCGACGTGCCCGACGGCCCCGTGGACCCGCGCCTGATCCGCGACTCCGAGTCCCGTCTGGGCGTGGCCGTGCACGACGCCCAGCAACAACTGGCGGGCCGGATCGACCTGTCGCTGGACCCCGACGACGACATCACGGTGCTGACCGCGTCCCTGGACGGCGCGCGCATGGGCGCACACGCCCTACTGCAAGCCCTCCAGGCCGAACGCGACCGCGTGCGCACACACATCACCGACGCCGAACGCGACCTGTTCGACCAGACCCTCACCGGCGACACGCGTAGGCATCTGGCGCAACGGATCCAGGGCGCCGCCGAGCTCGTCGACACCATGAACCACCGCCTGGCGCGCGTGCAGACCGCTTCCGGCATCCGCGTCCAGCTCGACTGGCAGGTGGACCCCCAGCTGCCGCCGGGCACGCGAGAAGCCCGCGACCTACTGCTGCGCACGGACCTCGACGCCTCGGAACGCGCTGCGCTGCACCAGTTCTTCCGCGAGCGTGTAGAAGAAGCACGCGCTCACGACACCGCCACGGGCTGGGAGCAGCAGTTGGCCCAGGTGCTCGACTACACGACGTGGCACCAGTTCGTCGTGAAGGTCGACCGCGGCGAAGGCTGGGTGCCGGTGACCAAACGCGTCCACGGCGCCCTCTCCGGCGGAGAGAAGGCCATCGTGCTGCACCTCCCCCTCTTCGCCGCAGCAGCAGCTCACTACCACGCCACGCCAACGGCACCACGTCTGATCCTGCTGGACGAGGTGTTCGTCGGTGTCGACGCCACGAACCGCGGTCAGTTGCTGGAGCTGCTGGTCAACTTCGACCTGGACCTGGTGCTCACCTCGGACCACGAGTGGTGCGACTACCAGGAGCTGACCGGCATCGCGATCCACCAGCTGACCACCGGCACCGACGGCGACGACGCCGTGACGACGGTCCGGTTCACCTGGGACGGCCACAGCCTGCACGCGGACGACTAACTGCCGAACAACGCCAGGAACTCCCGCTGTTCCTCGGTGAGCACGAACGACGGGTTGCGCCGCGGATAGACCTCCGCGGCGTCCCACAGCTCCTCGCGCACACTCGACGCCACGCCGACCTTGCGTCCACGCGCGCGTAGCTCCCCCACGACAGCAGCGGCATCGAACAGGTACACGGCATCGATGACCATCGGCCTCGTCGCGCCACGCGAACTCTCGGCGAGCGCCTTGGGCCCGCTCAGCACGAGGTACACGTCCGGCCCGCCGTCACGCAGGTCCAGCAGGTTGTCGCGCTTGAGGTTCCACCGCACGTTGACGGTCCGGCCGTCGGCCAGCGTGCCGTCGACGCCCTTGGCCCCGAGCCCCAGCTCGATCCCGAAGATCTGCGCCGCGATCCAGTCGCCGAGGTGCCCGGTCAACGCGGGCCGCCGGATGCACGCGGACAGCGCGGCGTCGACGCGGTTGCGTTCCTGGATCAGGTCGGCGACCCGCTTCACCTCGTTCACGCGGCGCCCTCCACCCGTCGCCGGCGCAGCGCCGGATGCCCGGCCATCGCCTCCGTCATGGCCCGCACCGGCCACGCCAACGGCACGATGGACGCGTTCTCCGCTCGCTGCTCCTCGACGCGCTTCTCGCGGGCGGCCCTGATCTCCGCGATCTCCGCCAGCACGTCCTCGCGTTCCTCCAGCACGAAGTGCCCGATCACCGCACACTCCCCGTCAGCTCACCGAGCAGCCCGGCGAACAGGTCCTCCGACACGATCGGGATGCCGTACGTGCGCGCTTTGTCCGCCTTGCCCGACAACGAGTCCGGGTCCGCCGCGATCACCAGCGCCGTCCGCTTGGTGACGCCGCCCTTCACGGTCAGCCCAGCCGACGACGCCCGCCTCTCCCACACGTCCCGCGGCTCGCGCATCTCGCCGGTGAAGACGACGAGATCGCCCAGGTTCAGCCGCACGGGCTCGCTGGTCAGCACCTCGGTGACGTCCACGCCCAGCAGTGCCGCGACCAGCCGGAGGTCGGCCTCCTCGTCGGCGGTCACCCGGCCGTCCTCCCACGCGGCGTCGGCGAGGGCGGAGAGGTAGCCGCGGTGCAGTTCCATGATCTCGGGCAGGCCCAGGTCCAGGGCGCGGGCGACGTCGAGCAGTTCCGACTGCTCCTCCGGCGACAGGTGCCGGTCGAGCAACGCACGGTCCAGCACGTCGAGGTACTCGTCGCCCGACGAGTTCTCCGCGCGGGGCAGCAGCTGGACGAGCTTCGCCAGGAAGTGCTGCTCCGGCCCGTGTGCGCTACTGCGCTGCACGGCGTACGTGTTCGACGTGCGCGGTACTTCCAGACGTACGGGCTCCACATGCCCGACGTGCTCAAGGCAACGCACGAGCAGACCTGCGGACGCGCGCGCGTCGTGCAGCGCGGAGTGCGCGGTGCCCATCGGCACGTTGGCCACCGAGCAGCACGCGGCGAGTGAACGCGACGAGGCGCCGAGGAAACGGCCGGAGAGCTCCATCGTGCACAGCCCGGAGTCCGCGACGAGCTCGTGGCCGAGCCGTGCGAACTCGGCCTGCAGGAACCGCAGGTCGAACGACAGGTTGTGCGCGACGAGCACCCGGCCCGACAGCCGCGCGGCGAGCTCGCCCGCGATGCCCGCGAAGTCCGGTGCGCGGCGGACCTCCGCAGCGCTGATGCCGTGCACGTGCTGGGGGCCGAGGTCGCGGCGCGGGTTGACGAGCGTGCACCACTCGTCGGTCCGGCGGCCCGACCCGTCCACGTGAACGACGGCGACCTCGATCACGCGGTGGTGGTGACCGGGTGAGAGTCCAGTGGTCTCGACGTCGACGACCGCGTACCCGTTGTCCATGCCGGAGCTGTCGTTCGGGCCCGTGGCTCGTGTTATCCGCGAGCGCCGACGTCATCCGTTGGGAGTAACGCTCCGGTCGCCGGCACCGGCGCGGAGATCGGACGGGTCGCGGTTCGCGGGGTCGCCGTCTCAGGTGGAGCGGCGGGGACGAGGCCGCTCGCGAGCAGGGCGAAATCGGGTCGGAAAACGCTCCTCCGGCGTTTCCCCCGAACTCGCGCTCGCCGCTGAGCCCGAGTGGAGGGAGGTGTTCATCCGAGGCTTGGCATCATTTCGCGGGCGACCGAGGCCCTGACGGCGGCACGAGCCGCCGACAGGTCGTCGACAGCGTAAATCTCCGGGCAGGAAGCGATGACGAGGTCCTTGTCCGACGCGACGGTCAGCAGAGAAACTTTCTCGGTCAACGACTTCGCTTGCCGGACGACTCCCTTGGCGTCGACGCGGATCAACGTGACCCACGTCTCTGACCAGGGAAAGTCGGCGACGGCGCTGGATTTTCGCAGGCCTTCCACATCGAACTCGGCAAATCTGGGCATGACACCAAGATAACGAGTCGAGGTGGCGGAAAGGCAAAGATCACCCTTTCACCGCAATGCCGCCAGCAGATGGGACAGGTTGACACCTACGGCGTCCGCCAACCGGCGCACGACTTCCGGCGCGGGTGCCAACGGGTGTGTCTCGCGGGTGAACGGCAGGCCTTCACCACCGGAAAACTTCGATTGCGGCGTAACGGGAGCGAGGATCGGGTAGACGCGCCAGCGCGGCACTTTCGAGTCCGCCATCGCGAGCGTGTTCTCGTGCCACAGCATCACGGCGGATGACCGGATGTTGCGCGCGAGGACACAACCGAAGCCCGTGAGCGTGATCGCGCGCGCTGCGGCACGCACGGGGTTGCGGAAGTCGCCGTCCACGACCCACACGCCGTTCATGAACTCCGCGGAGAGCCCCTCGGCCTCCAGCACGGCCAACGTCTCGGCGTGGTCGTCGTCCGCGGCGGCCGTCGCCAGTTCGACGACCTCCTGGACCTCCGACGCCGTGACGACGCGCGCGCCGGCCTCCGTGGAGTGGTAGAGCAACCGTTCAACGATGCGGTCTTCCGCGTAGGCCGCCCATTCCTGTGCCTTCTCCCACGCCGACCGTGCGATGAGATCGGCCTCGGAACCGCCACGCAGCCGTGCGTCCTGAAGCAGCTGTGCGAGTGCCACGGCGATGACGGAGCTCACCAGCGCGTCGTCGTGCGACTCGTCCTCTTCGGGCACGAGAGAGACGACCAGGTCGCGCAGATCGGCGCGCCAGCTCTCGTCGCCCGCCCACACGCCGATGGCGAGCAGGTTCAGGTAGTGGTCCGCGAGCGCCATGCGCACGAGCAACGGCTGTCCGGCCGCCTCACGGGCGTCACGGCGCGCGGTCACCTTGATCTGCTGCCGTTCCGCGGGATCGACCACGCTCACGCGGATCTTGTCGAGTTCGTCGAGGAAGTCGTCCCACCGGTCGTCCGAAAACCGGGCGAAGACGTCGTCCACCTGATACCTCCAGCTCACAGTCGAGCGACGGACTCGAGTACTCGTCTGGTGCGCGCCACCTCGTGCGCGCGGAAGACCGCGGCGCCCGCCAACGCCGCGATCGCAGTCGCGACGAGGGTCCCCTCGACGCGCTCGTGCAGTTCTACGCCGAGGGTCTCCCCGACGAAGTCCTTGTTGGACAGAGCCATCAGCACGGGCCACCCGGTCGCCACCAGCTCGTCCGTGTGCCGCACCAGCGCGAGGCTGTGCCATGTGTTCTTGCCGAAGTCGTGTGTGGGGTCGATCAGCACGCTCTGGCGCGGCACGCCGAGCGCGACCACCTTCTCCGCGTGCGTCGTCGTCTCCGCGATGACGTCCCGCACGAGGTCCGGATAACTAACCCTATGCGGACGCGTGCGGGGCTTCACACCGCCCGTGTGCGAGCAGACGTACCCGGCGCCGTACTCCGCGGCCACCTCGGCCAACCCGGGGTCCGCGCCCGCCCACGTGTCGTTGAGGAGGTCGGCACCGGCCTCGCAGGCGAGCCTGCCGACGTCCGCGCGCCACGTGTCGCTGCTGATGACCAGGTCCGGGTAGGCGTCGCGCACGCGGGCGATGAACGGCACGACGCGGCGCACCTCCTCGCCGGAGTCGACGCGGTCGCCGGGGCCGGCCTTCACCCCGCCGATGTCGACGATGTCCGCGCCCTCGTCGACGACGCGGTGGACGGCCTCCATGGCGACGTCCTCGGCATAGGTGGCGCCCTTGTCGTAGAACGAGTCCGGGGTGCGGTTGATGATCGCCATCACCAGCGCGTGGTCGCGGACGACGGTCCGGCCGCGGAACTGGAGCTCGATCACATCCCGTGTCTACCAGGTGGTCCCCGGCCTGTGCACATGGCGGACGTCTCATACTGCGTCGCGTGGAACTGGTGAAAGCGGTCGACGGGCTGTGGCAGCGGGGCTGGCTGCCGTACGACGTGCGCGAGATCGTGTCGCGCTCACTCGACGAGTCGGCCACCTCGCTCGTGGTGGACGTGATCGCTTTGTCCTGTTCGCCTCATCCGGAGTCGACCGTGCACCCGCGCTGGCGGCGTCAGCTCGAGGAGATCGGCGCCTCCGTGTGGTGGGAGGGGCCGCTGTTGGAGGCGTGGGCGACCCGTCACATCGAGACGCGGGCGTACGCCTCACGGACGGCTGACGAGCTGCTGAAGTTCCTCGGGAGGTTGCCGTCGTTGCCGCGCATCCTGCCGTTGCCGGGCGACGCACTGATGTCGGCCGTGCGCGCGGGCGTGGACCCAAAGGTGCTCAACCGGGTGCGCGGCCTGCTCGCGAAGGCGGAGTCGACGGCGTTCCCGGAGGAGGCTGAGGCGTTGTCGGCCAAGGCGCAGGAGCTGATGAACCGGCACGCGCTGGAGCGGGCCGTGCTCGACGCCGGTCTGCCGGCGGAGGCGACCTCGCGGCGGCTGTGGCTGGACAAGAGCTACTTCAAGGAGAAGTCGCAGCTGGTGCACGTGGTGGCGACGGCGTTCCGGTCGCGGGCGGTGGCCTACGACGGGTTCGGGTTCGTCGCGCTGGTGGGCGACGAGGTGGACCTGGAGAGCACCGAGCTGCTGTCGACCTCGCTGCTGGTGCAGGCGACGCGCGCGATGGTCGCCGTCGGCGGGCGGGCGGGGAAGGGCAGCGAGGCGCGGTCGCGGCCGTTCCGGAAGTCGTTCCTGGTGGCCTTCGCGTCGCGGATCGGGGAGCGGCTGGAGTCCGTTCCGGACACCTCCGACGCCCCCGGCGTGCCGGACGAGCGGTTGCTGCCGGTGCTGGCGGACCGCAAGAAGGCCGTGGACACGTTGTTCGAGCAGATGTTCACGCGCACGCGCACCTCGCGCGTGACGGTGCGGTCGGCGGCGGGCTGGGGTGCCGGACGTGCGGCGGCGGACGTGGCGGACATCGGGACGGGCCGGAGCTCGGTGACGTCGGGGTGAGCCTTGCCCCGCAAGGCTGTTCAGCGGCGCGGGCAGGCGTGTGCCCCCACCCCTTCGAGTGAACTCCCCCGACCAAGAGCCGCCCGCAGCGCTCACCGGCGAAAAACCGTCAGACCCCCTCCCTAACGTCGACCCCATGACATCCACCTTCTACAACGAGATGAAGCTCGGCGAGGTCAACTACCGGCTGAGCGCGACGACGGACTCCGAGGAGTCCCTGGTCCTGGACCTGCTGGGGTCGCTCGACTCCGGCGAGGTGGTCGCGGACGGCCGCCTGCGCATGCCGGTCGAGGGCGGCACCGCGGTCGGCAGACTCATGGCCCGCGTCCTCACCGCCCACTCCCGCCTGCGCCCCCGCCCGTCCCGCCACGCCAACGCCAACCAGCCCTGGACCGAGTCCCTCGACGCCGAGCTCCGCACCACCTGGCTCGCCGCCACCGAGGGCAGCGCACCGGCCCTGGCGAGATCCCTGGCCGACGCCATGCAACGCTCGACCACGGCCATCCGCGCCCGCCTGGCCAAGGTGGGCTGCGATCCGGACGTCCCCGGCCGCGAGCTGTCCGAGACCGGCGCCACCCTCCTAGGGGCGAACTCAGGGACCGCTCAGGGAAAGACCTGATTCGCGGCCCGTGCCCTCCGGCCCACCCTGGACTGGCAAGCAACCGCCGCAGTCCCAGGGGGAACCACCGTGGAAATCGAGGGCCTGTTCACCGCACTCATCTTCGGCGCCGCCATCGGCGGCCTCGGCCGCCTCGTGATCCCGGGCAGGCAGCACATCTCGCTGCTCGCCACGATCCTGGTGGGCATCGTCGCCGCCCTCCTGGGCACGGCGGCCGCCACCGTCCTGGGCGTGGCCGACACCCCCGGCATCGACTGGATCGAGCTGGCCCTGCAGGTAGGCCTCGCCGGCGCGGGCGTGAGCATCCTGGCCAACCGCTCCAAGCCCAAGATCCACCACTGACCCCCAGAGCCGGGGGCGGGTGGGCCCCCAGCCGCCCGTCCCCACCCCAGCGCGCCCGGAGCGCAGGCAACCCCGCCTCCGCCACCGGGCGCGCCCGGAGCCGCGCCAAGCGGCCCAGCGAGCGGTCGCGCCTGCCGACACCGGGCCCGAGCGGCACCCCGCCCGCCGGGCTGCCGGACCTCACGCTCAAGCCGTACCGCCTCTACCCGTCCCCGCCCTCCAACCGAGGGCCGACACGGCGCGGCCAGGTCGGTGCGAACCGCACCACCCGGCTCAGCAAGCCGCTGCGTCCACCGACGCCAGCCCGCGAACCGACCCACAAACGGTCCCATCCACTCGACGGCCCGCCGGACCCGAGCCGCACCGCGCCATCCGGCTCCACCAACGACCCTTCCCTCACCACGCGCGCCCACTCGGCAAGCGTCCAACCCCGCCGGCGTGACCGGGCAGGCCCCAGCCGCCCGTCCCCGCCACCACGTGCCCGCAGCCAGGCGCCCGCCTCTGCTGCCGGGCACGCATGAGCGGCGTCCGGTTCAACGGGCTGCTCCTGCTGACGCCACAGCCCACAAGCGGTCCTACCCCGCCGGGGAGCACGTCCAAGCCGTACCGCGCCGTCCGGCCCTGCCCACGTGCCCGCACGAAGGCGACCCCGTCTCCGCCACCGGGTGCGCGCCAGCCGCGCCACCCCTCCCAACCACGCGCCCGTCCACACCCGCACCACCGCGCCGGCGACCAGGCCCTCGCCCACCTCATCCGAGCCGCCCCGTCCGTCCGCGTCCGAACCCGCGCCGGCCACCACCCCCGAGCCGTCGCGGGCAGCCCTCAACCCCAGCCCCACAACCGTTCCCACCCACCCCACCCCGAATAATCAGCGGACGTTCACCCGCCAGACCACCACGTCGGACACAATGCGCGCCTCCGAACCCATGAGGAGGACCAGTGGTCCGGTTGTGCACAGGCCTGGTGGCCGCCCTGCTGCTCGCATCGGCCACCCCGGCCATCCCGGCGGCCCAGGCCGCACCGGCCACCGCGTCGGCACCGCAGCGGTTCCAGCGCTTCGACACGATGCCGGTGTTCCGCAACAGCTCGGCGGCCGAGCACACGGCCGCGGAGATCGCCGCGGCCACCGCGGACGGCAAGCTGGTCGTCTACACCGACTCCCCCGCGCGCCGGATCGGGTTCGCGAGGCCGGGCGCGAAGCTCACGCCCGACGGTGTGCTGGCGATGCCGGGTGAGCCGACGTCCGTCGACGTCGTCGGCGGGCTCGCGCTGGTCGCGGTCAACACCTCGCGGTCGTACACCGAGCCGTCGGGTGTGCTCGCCGTCGTCGACCTGGTCAAGCGGGTCGTCGTCACGACCCACGAGCTGGGTGGGCAGCCCGACTCGATCGACATCTCGAAGGACGGCCGGTACGCGGCGATCGCCGTCGAGAACGAGCGGAACGAGGACGTCGACGAGGGCGAGATCCCGCAGGCGCCCGCGGGGTTCCTGACCATCGTCGACCTGGTCGGCAAGCCCGACGCGTGGAAGGTGCGGAAGGTCGGGCTGACCGGGCTCGCCGAGGTCGCGCCGGGCGACCCCGAACCGGAGTACGTCAGCATCAACGGCCGCAACCAGGTGGCCGTCACGTTGCAGGAGAACAACCACATCGCGATCGTGGACCTGCGTTCCGGCAGGGTCGTGAGGCACTTCTCGGCGGGCACGGCCACGGTCGCGAACGTCGACACCGCGGACGACAAGCAGATCTCGCCCACCGAGACCATCACCGCCGCCCGCGAGCCGGATGCCGTGGCCTGGCTGGACGACCGCACGCTCGCCACCGCCGACGAAGGTGACTACAAGGGAGGTTCGCGCACCTGGACGATCTTCGACGCCGACTCCGGCGCTGTCGTGCGGTCCTCGGGCAACGAGCTCCAGCAGATCGCGATCGAGCAGGGGCAGTACCCGGACGGCCGGTCCGACAACAAGGGTGTGGAGCCCGAAGGTCTGGCGGTCGCCACGTTCGGGCACGACAGGTACGCGTTCGTCGGACTGGAGCGCGCCAACCTCGTCGCGGTTTACAACGTGAACGACCCGCGCAGGCCGCGCTTCGTGCAGGCGCTGCCGACCGGGGTCGCGCCGGAAGGGCTGCTGCCGATCCCCGCGACCGGCACGCTCGTGGTGTCCGCGGAGGAGGATTCGGCCGAGGACGGCATCCGGTCGTCGCTCAGCGGGTACCGGCTGACGCGCAAGCCGCTGGCGTTGTCGTTGGCGCACAACGAAGGCACGCCGTCGATCGGGTCGGACGGCATCGGGTTCGGTGCCCTGTCCGGGCTTTCGGGCGTTCCGGGCAACGTCCGCGACGTCGTGGCGGTGACGGACTCGGCGTACAGCCCGACCCGGATCCTGACGATCGACACGGTGGCCGCGCCGGCGAAGGTCCGGCGGGAGCTGACGCTGACCAAGGACGGCAAGCCCGTCGGGTACGACGGCGAGGGCATCGCCGCGCGCAGGGGCGGTGGCTACTGGATCGCGGTGGAGGGCGACGGCAAGCAGAAGCCGAACCTGCTCGTCGAGGTCGCCGCGAACGGTGCCGTCGTGCGTGAGGTCGCGTTGCCCGAGGCGGTGGCGAAAGCGGCCACCAGCAACGGGTTCGAAGGCGTGACCACGGTGGGCGGCGGCAAGTCCGAGCAGGTGTGGCTCGCCGTGCAGCGGGAGTGGAAGCAGGACGTCCCCGGCCAGGCCACGCTGGCCCGGTACACGCCGGCGACCGGGGAGTGGGCGTTCGCCGCGTACCCGCTCGACACGGCGCAGGCCGGTGCGTGGGTCGGGCTGTCCGAGATCACCGCGCTGGACGACCGGACCCTGCTGGTGCTGGAACGCGACAACCAGCGCGGCGACGCGGCCCGGACGAAGAAGGTCTACCGCGTCGACGTCGGCCGCACGACGCCCGTGCCCGCGGGTGCCGTGAAACCGTTGGTGTCCAAGGCTTTGGCCAAGGATCTGCTGCCCGCGCTCAAGGCGGACGGCGCCACCGCGCACGACAAGCCGGAAGGCCTTGCCGTGGTCGGGTCCTGGCCGTTGCGGCGACTGGTCGGCGTGGTGGACAACGACGGTGTGGACGACGCTCCCGGCGAGTCGGTGTTCCTGCGGCTCGGCCGGATCTGATCACTCGGGCGCGGGGTCGTCCCCGGCCGGCCGGTTCAGGGCGAGGTAGGCCGGGCGCAGCAGGGAGACGAGGTCTTCGCGCCCGACCGTGATCGGCACGGCGTCGAGCTGGTCGAGCACGGCGTCCACCCGCACCGCGGCGGTGGGGTCGCCGAGCGTCAGGCTCGTCGTGGTCTGCTTCTGCCAGAACGTGTCCAGGCAGCGGGTCAGCGGTGGCGCCTCCTCGCGCGCCACTGCGGTGCGGGTGGTGCCGCGCAGCGTGCGGAGGCGGTCGAGCAGGTCCTCGCGACTGCGGCCGCGCCAGGCGAGGATCTCGAACGGGTCGTTGTCGAACGACTCGGCGAGCAGGTAGCAGGTGGCGGCGAGGTGCTTGCACGGCACCTCCCAGTCCGGGCAGGTGCAGTCCATCGTCAGCTCGCGCTGCGTGGCGGGGAAGAGGCGCAGGCCCAGTGAGGCGAACAACGTCTCGATGTCGGCGGGCATCTCGCCGGCCAGCAGCTTGGCGGCGTACAGGGCCTGTCCGGCGAGGGCGTGCTCGATGCGCTGCCACTCGGGCGTGGTGAAGGCCTTGATCGCGACCCGCGTCTTGTACGGCGTGGGTCGCGAGCCCTGCACCAGCGCGATGACCATGCTGGTGGACAACGACAGCGACAGCACCTGGCCCTGGCGCGCGTAGGTGCGTCCCCTGGTCAGGCGCCCGCCCATGCCGAACGACTCGAGCACCTCGATGAAGCGGCGCGACCACCAGGTGGCGCCGATGTCGCCGCGCTTGCTCTGCGCCTTGATCCCGTTGTCGACCTTGATGGTCTTGCCGTAGCGGGGGCGCTCCCCCGACCAGTGCTCACTCACCGACGGCCTCCCCCGACAACGTCAGCAGGTCGCGCAGCTGGGCGGTGGACAGGTCGGTGAGCCAGTTCTCCCCCGCGCCGACGACGAGCTGGGCGAGGGCGCGCTTCTCCTCGATCATCGCGTCGATGCGCTCCTCCAGCGTGCCGATGCAGACGAACTTGCGCACCTGCACGTTGCGGCGCTGGCCGATGCGGAACGCGCGGTCGGTCGCCTGGTCCTCGACGGCGGGGTTCCACCAGCGGTCCAGGTGGATCACGTGGTTGGCGGCGGTGAGGTTGAGCCCCGTGCCGCCCGCCTTGAGCGACAACAGGAACAGCTTCGGGCCCTTCGCGTCCTGGAAGCGCTCGACCATGCGGTCGCGAGAAGCCTTGTTCGTGCCGCCGTGCAGGAACATCACCTCGGTGTCGAAGCGGGCGGCGAGGTAGGGCACGAGCATGCTGCCGAACTCGGTGAACTGCGTGAAGCACAACGCCTTGTCGCCCTCGGCGAGCACTTCCTCCAGCACCTCCTCCAGGCGCGCGAGCTTGCCGGAACGGCCGGCGACGCGTGAGCCGTCACCGAGGAAGTGCGCCGGGTGGTTGCAGACCTGCTTGAGCTTCGACATGGTCGCGAGCACCAGGCCCTTGCGGCCGATGCCCTCCGCTTCCTCGATCTTCTCCAGCATGTCGTTCACGACGGCCTGGTAGAGCGAGGCCTGCTCGGTCGTGAGGTTGCAGAGCTGGCGCATCTCGACCTTGTCCGGCAGGTCGCTGATGATGCGCGGGTCGGTCTTCACGCGGCGCAGCACGAACGGGTTCGTGATCTTGCGCAGCCGGGCGGCCGCGTCCTGGTCGTTGTGGCGTTCCACGGGCACGGCGAAGCGGGCGCGGAACGTGTTGATCGTGCCGAGCACGCCGGGGTTGGCGAAGTCCATGATCGACCACAGCTCGGCCAGCCGGTTCTCGACCGGCGTGCCGGTCAGCGCGACGCGGTGGCGTGCCTTGAGCTGCCGCACGGCCTGGGACTGGCGGGTGGCGCTGTTCTTGATGTTCTGCGCCTCGTCGAGCACCACGCGGTCCCAGGTGAGGTCGCCGAGCGCGTCGGCGTCGCGGCCGGCCAGCGCGTACGTGGTGAGCACGAGGTCGTGGCTCTCGACGGCCTCGCGCAACGCGTCGCCGTCGAGGCGGTCGGCGCCGTGGTGGACGTGCACGGACAGTTCCGGCGTGAAGCGGGCGGCCTCGCGCTGCCAGTTGCCGACGACCGACATCGGGCAGATCAGCAACGTCGGCGGCCGCTTGCCGTGCGCGCGGTTCAGCGCTTCGAGGGCGAGCAGCTGGACCGTCTTGCCGAGCCCCATGTCGTCGGCCAGGCACGCGCCCAGGCCGATCTTGTCGAGGAACGCGAGCCAGGCGAGGCCGCGCTGCTGGTAGGGGCGGAGCCGGGCGCCGAAGTTCGCGGGCGGCTCGACGGGTTCGAGCTGCTCGTCGGCCTTGCCGGACAGCAGGTCGCCGAGCCAGCCGTCGGCCTCGACCGAGACCAGCGGGAGCGGCAGGCTCTCGTCCTCCTCGGTGAGTCCACTGTGGAGCATCACCTCGGCGGCGGTCATCTGGCCGCCGCCGCGCTTGAGGAACGCGAGGCCCGCGGCAAGGCGCTTCTGGTCGACCTGCACCCACTGCCCGCGCACCTTCACCAGCGGCACCTTCGCCCTGGCGAGCTCGGCCAGCTCGGCGTCGGTGAGCGCGTCCTCGCCGAGGGCGAGCTCCCACTTGTAGTCCACGATGGACTTCAGGCCGATCTCGCTCTCCTTGGCGACGGTGCCCGCCGTCCCGCGGCTCTTCGTCGAGAGCTTCAGCCCCAGCTTCGTCCGCTGCTGCCACCACGAGGGCAGCAGCACGCCGAACCCGGCCTGCGCCAGCACGGGCGCCGCCGTCAGGAACCGGTAGGCGCCCTCCGCGCTGACCTCCAGCTCGGCCGGGTGCGACGCGCGCAACGCCTCGTCGAGGTCGGGGTGCAGCTTGCCGGCACGGCCGAGGTCGGCGAGCAGGTGCTCCTGCGGCGCGGGGATCCACCGCCGCAGCACGCCGTCGTCCGCGAACCAGACCTGCTGCGCGGGCACCAGCACGCTCGGCTCGTCGACGGCCTGCAGCAGGAACTCGACGGCCCACTCGTCCTCGTCGCGCTGCTCGGGCGACCGCAGCCGGAAGCACGTGCGCACCGGGCTCTCGTTGCCCGCGCTGTCGCGCCACCGGTCGAGCTGCTCGCGCAGTTCGTAGAGCTCCACGGGGTCCGCGTCGAAGGCGGGCTCACCGGTGAGCGCGGCGAGCCAGGCTTCCGCCGTCGTGACGCGCCCACGTCGCTTCGGCACGAGGCCGGTGCCGTTCAGCCGGACGCGCACCTGTTCGTCGACGGCGGTGGTGAGCGCCGCGCGCACCAGCTCGGCCGGGTCGCCCGCGATCTCCTCGCAGCGGCAGGCGGGCGGCATCGCGGCCTGCAACGCCGCGAACCGCGCCGAGTCCGTTCCCGACAGCACCGGCACCCACCGCGCGACGGCCTGGTCCGGCGCGACCGACGGCAGGACGCGTCCGCGGTCGACGAGGTCGGTGGCGAACTTCGCGACGTCGAACACGAACCGCGCGGAGTCGCTCAGCCGCACCTCGGCACCGCGTTCGACCGTCCCGTCGAGACGAACCGTGGGAACACCCCACTGCCGCAGCTGCACCTTGCCGCGCTGCGCCCGTCCCGCCGACAACGGGTCGCGCACCAGCTCCGGCGACGCCATCGGTCCCGACGAGAACGACGGCAGCAGCAACCCGCGTGTGGTCGTTTTGACGCTTTCCTGCCCGAGGGCTTCAGCCAGCGATTCAGCGGTCGCAGCGAACGGGTGCGGTGCGTCCCGACGCGTGCTCTCGCTGCGTGCGGGCAGCCTGGCATCCTCGGCCCACAGCGCGAGGACGCCGTCGGTCGTGCACAGGCCATGCAGTACGAGCACCTCTGAACCCTATGTGCTCACATTGGTGCCATGGTCGAAGACTCCCCTGTCGTGCTGGACGGTCAGTCCCTCGGCGCCGACGACGTGGTGCGCGTGGCGAGGTACCACGCTCCGGTGTCCCTGCACACCGATGGACTCGCACGCCTCGAATCGTCGTGGCACGCCAGCCAACGTCTCGTGGTGCGACGACAGGTCTACGGCCGCACAACGGGCGTCGGCGCGAACCGCGACCAGATCATCAGCACCGAGGGCTGGGCGGAACACGGCCTGCGCCTGCTGCGCAGCCACGCGGGCGGACTCGGCGGCATGCTCCCCGAGGAGCAGGTGCGCGCGATGATGGTCGTGCGCCTCAACCAGCTCCTCGCCGGCGGCGCGGGCGTGCGCCCTGCCGTCGCCGACGCGCTGCTGGCCGCCCTGAACAGCAGCTGCTACCCCGGCGTCCACGAGTACGGCGCCATCGGCACCGGCGACCTGACCGCCCTGGCCGAGACGGGCCTGACGCTGCTCGGCGAGCGCTACTGGCTCGGCTCCACGCAGACCCCGGACCCGATCGAGCTCGACTCGGGCGACGCGCTGGCGTTGATCAGCAGCAACGCCCTGACCATCGGCATGGCGGGCCTGGCCTGGCAGGACGCCCACCAGCTGCTGAAGGCGACGCACGTGGTGGCCGCCCTGTCGTTCTTGGCCGTGGACGGCGCCGTCGAGGCCTACGACGAACGCGTCCACCTGGGCCGCCCGCACCCCGGCCAGGTGGCGGTGGCCGCCGAGATGCGCCGCCTGCTGTCCGAACCGGCACGCCCGCCGGCCCGCATCCAGGACCCGTTCGGCTACCGCTGCTTCCCGCAGATCCACGGCCCGGCCGTCGACGCCGCCACCGACCTGGGCCGGGTCCTGGACGTGGAGTTCAACGCCGCCGCCGAGAACCCGCTGATCGTCGCCGACCACTTCGGCCCGTCCGACGACGCCGCCTACCACCACGGCGCCTTCCACAGCGCTTACCTGGGCCAGGCCCTCGACCGCCTGCGCCTGTCGATGCTGCACACCGGCCACCTGTCGACGGCCCGCCTGGCCACCCTGGTGGAGCCGAACTTCACGGGCCTGCGCCCGTTCCTGGCGGAGGGCGTGCGCGGCAGCTCGGGCGTGATGATCCTGGAGTACAGCGCCAACTCGGCGCTGGCCGAGGTCCGCACCCTGGCCGAGCCGGCGAGCATCGGCAACGCCGTGGTGTCGCGCGGCCAGGAGGAGAACTCGAGCTTCGCCTTCCAGTCGGCCTCGCAGGCACTGCGTTCGCTGGGCGCGTTCCGGCTGGTGCTGGCCTGCGAGGTGGTGGCCGCGGTGCGGGCGCTGCGCCTGCGCGGGGTGGTGCCGGAGACGCCGGCGCTGCGGGCGGCGTTCGAGGCGGCGGAGGCGAAGCTGAACCCGGACATGGCGGACCGGCAGCTCAGCCCGGACGTCGAGGTGGCTTCGGGGTTGCTGGACGACTTCGCGAACTGCTGAGGCCGGGAGGGCGGTCGGTGCCGGCGGGGACGGAGTGGAGGTGCGGGAAGCGCGGAAGATCGGGGGCGGCGGCAGGAGGGCGGCGCGGTGAGCGGTGGGAGCCGGGGGCACAGCACGGCGACGACGGCGAGGCGGGGTTGCGGACGCGGCGAGGTTGCTGGGGCGGCGGTGCGACGCCGAGAGCGAATCGACGCGCGGAGGCACGCGGCCTCGGACTCGCGGTGCGAAGGCGCGCGGCGCAGGGGCGCGGCGAAGGCAGACCGGGGCGGTGCGCGCAGGTCAGGCTGCCCGCGCCGGGGCGGCCCGCACGGAGTCGGCCCGCACCGCGCAGGGCTGGTTGGTGCGTCAGCTGCAGCTGGTCAGGTACGTCGGCGGGGCTGGGCGGGCCACGTCGGCGGGGCGAGGCCGGTCGGACACGTCAGTGGCGCTGGCCGGACACGTCAGCGGCGCTGGCCGGGCACGCGGCGGGGCCGGCCGGGCGCGTCGGCGGGGCTGGGCGGCGCGCACCCGGCCAGGCAGCTCGTGCCGGAGGTGCGCCGTCATCCCCGGTCGGCGCACCCCCGGCTCGGGCCGTCAGCCTCCTGCCACCGAAGGCAGGATCTGGATCTCGGCGCCCGCCGGCAGCGGGGTGGCCGGGCCGTCGAGGCGGCGGCATTCCTCGCCGTTGACGTAGAAGTTCACGTAGCGGCGCAAGGCGGCGCGTTCGTCGCGCAGGCGGCGGTCGAGGCCGGGGTAGGTGCCGGCCAGGACGTCCAAGGCCGCGCCGAGGGTGGCCGGGTCGGGGACGTCCAGCGCTACGGAGGACTGGCCTTCGACCGCGGACCGCAGGACGCCGGGGATCAGGACCGTCACCTTCACGTGGGGATCACCGCCGCTCGGACCGACATCACGTCCGGCAGGTGGGCGGCCACCTGGTGCCAGGTCTCGCCCTCGTCCGGGCTCGCGTAGACCTCGCCCGAGCGGGAGCCGAAGTAGACGCCGGGCACGGGGGCGGCGTCGGTGCACATGGCGTCGCGCATCACGGCCGTCCAGAAGTTGTCCGGCAGGCCCGCGCCCAGGGCTTGCCAGGTCGAGCCCGCGTCGCGGGAGCGGTAGACGCGGCACTTGCCCTCGGGCGGGAAGCGGCGGCCGTCGGCCTCGATCGGGAACGTGAAGATCGTGTCCGGGTCGTGCGGGTGGACGACCATCGCGAAGCCGAAGTCGGTCGGCAGGCCGGCGGCGATGGACTGCCAGGTGTCGCCGCCGTCGTCGCTGCGGTAGACGCCGTGGTGGTTCTGGGCGTAGAAGCGGGACGGCGACGCCGGGTGCTGGGCGACCTTGTGCACGCACTGGCCGAACTCCGGCCACGGGTCCGGGAAGAAGTACGCCTTGATGCCCTTGTTGCGGGCCTCCCACGACTTGCCGCCGTCGGCCGTGCGGTAGACGCCGCCGGTCGACATCGCCACGAGCATCCGGTCCGGGTCGGCCGGGTCCGGCACGATCGTGTGCACGGCCTGGCCGCCGAAGCCCGCCTCCCACTCCGGGCGGTGCGGGTGGTTCCAGAGGCCCTCGACGAACTCGAACGACCGGCCGCCGTCCGACGACCTGAACAGCGCCGACGGCTGGGTGCCCGCCCACACCACGCCCGGTTGCGAGGCCGGGGCCGGCTGGAGCTGCCACACGCGCTCCAGCGCCGCGTCCTCCACCGGGAACGCGATCGGCGGCGAGGACGACTCCTCCCAGGTGGCACCGAGGTCGTCCGAGATGGACACGCCGGGACCGAAGTGCGGCGAGGCCACGCCCGCCAGCAGCCGGACGCCGGACCGGGTGTCGAACGCGACCGCGTACACCTCCTGCATCGCGTGGTGCGGTCCGTCGACCTCCCACGTCACCCGGTCCTCGCTGCGCGCCAGCCACAGGCCCTTGCGCGTACCGATCGCCACGACCACCGTCATCGCAACGCAGCCTCCTCACGAGAAGATGTGATGCGGAGCACGTTACGCCGGGGGTCCGACAATTTCCGCAGCTGGAAGAAACCCCACGTAGACCCACAAGTTACTCACTGGTAGCGTCCGATGGGAGACCAGAAGGAGGCGCCAGTGCTGCTCGACCCGAACCACTACGACCCGGCCCATCTTGACGACGAGACCCGCCGCCTGCTCAGGGCGACCGTCGAGTGGTTCGAGGCCCGCGGCAAGCGGCAGCTCATCGCCGACGCGCAGGACAAGGTCTGGTACGCGGAGTTCCTCGACTTCGTGAAGCGGGAGAAGCTCTTCGCCACCTTCTGCACGCCGGCGAGCGTCGACGGCACCAAGCGCTGGGACGCCGCCCGCAACGCCGCGTTCAGCGAGGTGCTCGGCTTCTACGGCCTGCAGTACTGGTACGCCTGGCAGGTCACGGTCCTCGGCCTCGGCCCGATCTGGATGAGCGGCAACGAGGAGGCCAAGCAGAAGGCCGCAAATCTCCTGGACAGCGGCGCGGTGTTCGCGTTCGGCCTCTCCGAGAAGGAGCACGGCGCCGACGTCTACAACACCGACATGATCGTCACGAGGACCGACGACGGCTACGTCGCCAACGGCGGCAAGTACTACATCGGCAACGGCAACGTCGCCGGCATGGTCAGCGTCTTCGGCAAGCAGGGCGACGACTACGTCTTCTTCGCCGTCGACAGCCAGCACGAGAGCTTCAAGCTGGTCAAGAACGTCGTCGACAGCCAGATGTTCGTCAGCGAGTTCCGCCTGGAGGACTACCCCCTCACCGAAGCCGACATCCTCCACCGCGGCCCCGACGCCTTCTCCGCCGCGCTGAACACCGTCAACGTCGGCAAGTTCAACCTCTGCACGGCGACCATCGGCATCAGCGAGCACTCGTTCTACGAGGCGATCACCCACGCCCACAACCGGATCCTCTACGGCAACCCGGTCACGGACTTCCCGCACGTCCGCCAGAACTTCGTCGACGCGTACGCCCGCCTCGCCGCGATGAAGCTCTTCGCGGACCGCAGCATCGACTACTTCCGCAGCGCGAACGAGGACGACCGCCGCTACCTCCTCTTCAACCCCATCACCAAGATGAAGGTCACGAGCGAGGGCGAGCACGTCATCGACCTGCTCTGGGACGTCATCGCCGCCAAGGGCTTCGAGAAGGACACCTACTTCACCCGCGCCACCGCCGACATCCGCGCGCTGCCCAAGCTCGAAGGCACCGTGCACGTGAACCTCGCGCTGGTGCTGAAGTTCATGCCGAACTACTTCTTCAACCCCAAGGCGTACGACGAGGTCCCGACCCGTCACGACGCCACCGACGACGACTTCTTCTGGCACCAGGGCCCGGCGCGCGGCCTCGGCAAGATCCAGTTCCACGACTGGGAGCCGATCTACGCCGAGCACGCCCACCTGCCGAACGTGGCGCTGTTCCACGAGCAGGCCAAGGCGATCAAGACGCTCCTGGCGACCGCCGCGCCCGACGAGGCCCAGCAGCAGGACCTCGACTTCCTGCTGAACCTCGGCCACCTCTTCACCCTGGTCGTCTACGGCCAGCTGGTGCTGGAGCAGGCCAAGATCACCGGCACCGACCCCGCCGTGCTCGACCAGGTCTTCGACGTCCTGGTCCGCGACTTCGCCGGCTACGCGACCGCGTTGCACGGCAAGGCGAGCAGCACCGAGGCCCAGCAGCAGTGGGCACTGGCCCAGATCCGCAAGCCGCACGTCGACCAGGCCCGCTTCGACGCCGTCTGGCAGCAGGTCGCGCAGCTCTCCGGCCGCTACGAGATGCGCCCCTGACCAGCGGGTGGGCGTCGAGGGACCTGATGGCCTCTTGACGCCCACCCGAACCGAACGTTTCCATGTGTCTGATCGTGTTCGAACATGTGCTGTGTTGAGCACGACCGCCGCCGCCCTGACGAGTCCCTGGTCAAGAGGAGCGCGTGCACGTGGATCAACGCAGATCGAAGTGGCGCACAGCAGTGGTAACGGCCGCCGTCATCGCCGGCACCTTCGTCACACCGTCGGCCCAGGCCCAGCACGTGCTGAAGGACGACGGCCTCGCCCTCACCCCGCCGATGGGCTTCAACAACTGGAACAGCACGCACTGCCGTGACGAGTTCGACGAGGACATGGTCAAGGGCATCGCCGACCTCTTCGTCACCAAGGGGCTCAAGGACGCGGGCTACGAGTACGTCAACATCGACGACTGCTGGGCCCTGCCCGAACGCGACCAGAGCGGCGACCTCGTCCCCGATCCGGCGCGTTTCCCCAACGGCATCAAGCACGTCGCCGACTACGTGCACGGCAAGGGCCTCAAGTTCGGCCTCTACACCAGCGCCGGCACCAAGACCTGCGACGTCGAGGGCTTCCCCGGCGGCCTCGACCACGAGGAGCAGGACGCCAGGCTGTTCGCGAGCTGGGGCGTCGACTACCTGAAGTACGACAACTGCAACAACCAGGGCGTCGACGCGAAGTACCGCTACACCAAGATGCGCGACGCGCTGGAGGCCACCGGCCGCAAGATCGTGTTCAGCATCTGCGAGTGGGGCGAGAACAAGCCGTGGGAGTGGGCCCGCGACGTCGGCCACCTCTGGCGCACCACCGGTGACATCACCGACACCTGGGACTCCATGCTGTCGATCGCCAAGCGCAACATGGACCTCGCCGACCACGCGGGCCCCGGCCACTGGAACGACCCGGACATGCTGGAGGTCGGCAACGGCGGCATGACGGACGTCGAGTACCGCAGCCACTTCAGCCTCTGGTCGATCATGGCCGCGCCCCTGCTGATCGGCACCGACCTGCGCAAGGCCACGCCCGAGACGTTCGAGGTCCTGGAGAACCGCGAGGTCATCGCCGTCGACCAGGACAAGCTCGGCGTGCAGGGCCGGGTCGTGCGCGACGACGGCGGCGTCCACGTGATCGCGAAGCCGCTCAGCAACGGCGACAAGGCCGTCCTGCTGTTCAACGAGAACGACAGCGCCACCACAGCGTCCGTCACCACGTCGGAACTGGGGCTCACCAACGCGACCGGCTACAAGCTCCGCGACCTCTGGGCCAAGACCACCACCCACACCGCAGGCTCGATCACCGCGGCACTGCCCGCGCACGGCTCGGCGATGTTCCGCGTCAGTCCGGCGAACGACTGGTACCGCTACCCACCGGCCGTCACCGCGACCGCGTCCGGCGAGCTCCTCTACCCCGGCGCGCTGCCGATCGCCCAGCCGGGCAGGCCGGTCACCTACACGACCTCGGTGACCAACTCCGGCCTGCTGCCGATCGCGAAGGTCCGCGCGAGCCTCACCGTTCCCCGCGGCTGGACGGCGCGGGCCACCACGCCGAGCACCGCGACCGTTGTGGCAGGACGGAAAGCGTTCACCACCACCTGGCAGGTGACCGCTCCTCCCGGCGCGCAGGAAGGCCGCGTGCCGATCGAGGCGAGCTTCGCCTTCCACAGTCCGAACGAGAAGAACCCGGTGCACCGCAAGCACTCCGTCGAGGCGTACGTCCCGGGTCCGGCCCCGAGCGGCGAGAACTTCGTCAGCGACCTGAAGTGGTTGCGCAGCACCAACGGCTGGGGTCCGGTCGAGATCGACACGACGAACGGCGAGACGGCGGCGGGTGACGGCGGCCCGATCACCATTCGCGGTACGGTGTTCGCGAAGGGCCTCGGCACGCACGCCCCCGCACGGCTCGAGTACTACACCGGCGGCGCCTGCACGAAGGTGACCGCGACCATCGGCATCGACGACCGCAAGGCCGACCCCGCCAGCTCCGTCACCTACGAGGTCTGGGCGGACGGCCGGAAGGTCCACGACAGCGGACCGGTCACCGCCACCGACGCCGCCAGGGCGCTCGACGCGGACGTCACGGGAGCGACCACCGTCCGGCTGGTCGTCACCGACGGCGGCAACGGCAACGCCTACGACCACGCCGACTGGGGCGACCTGAAGATCAACTGCCAGAACAGGACCTAATCGGAGCGGTACCTCTCCAGCGCCGCGATCAGGAGCTCGAGACCGAACTCGAACTCCTGGTCGTGGTCGTAGGTCCCCAGCTCGTCCAGCACCCCGGCGGACAACGGGAACGCCGCCGCGTCGACACCGGTGTAGGGCGACAACGCGATCCCGCCGAGCTCCGGCGACGTCGCCACCTCCCGCATCACGGTGCCCAGCAGGTACGACACCATCGCCCGCATCATCCCGACGGCGACCTCGCCCTCGAACCCGGCGCGTGCGAAGTTCGCCAGCGCCGCCTCGATCGTGCGGAACCCGGCATCGCTGCTCAGCCGCCGCGTCGCCAGCAGCACGAACGCGCGCGGGTGCCGGCGGGCCAGCTCGCGCACCGCCCGCGCGTGCGCCCGGATGTGGTCGCGCCAGTCGTCACCGTCCACCTGGTACGGCCGCGCCTGCGCCATGATCCGCTCGGCCGCGAGGTCCACCAGCACGGCCTTGTTCGGCACGTGGTTGTACAGCGACATGGTGCCCGCGCCCAGGTCGGACGCGATGCGCCGCATGGAGACGGCCTCCACGCCCTCGCGTTCGATCACCCGCACGGCCGCGTCCACGATGCGGTCGCGGGTCAGCGGCTCACGACTCACGGACACTGGCGAAGACCCCGTGACCTGGAGTAGCTTCCCTGCGACGTACGGCGTACGTAGGAGGATCCGTCGGCATGACCGAGTCCAAGGCGCTCAGGGCGCTGCGTGAAGCGATCGTCTTGGAGCACATGGAGTCGCAGAACGACCACGACTTCGACACCTCCTTGACCACGTTCCCCCGTCCTCGGTACGAGATCATGGCTTCCGGTCAGGTCCTCGACGGGGTGGACGAGGTCCGCGCGTACTGGCAGCGCACCCGTGCGGCGTTCCCCGACCAGCGCACCCTGGTCGTCGACGTCCACCACGCCGACGACGCCGTCGTCGTCGAGTTCGAGCTCCAGGGCACGCACCTCGGCAGCCTCACCGGCGAGGAGGTGACCGGCAGGGCCTTCAAGGTCAGGATGGTCGGTTTCTTCCTGTTCGACAAGGACGTCCTTGTCTGCCAACGGGTCTACGGCGACACCGCGACCGTGATGGCGCAGCTCGGCATGCTCGACGTCCCCGAGACGTTCTAGCGGCCGCCCTGGAACACCACGCGAACCTCCCCGACGACCTGCCCTCCGCCGAGCACCGGCACCGACAGGTGTTCCTTCGCGGGTGACACGTCGAACCCGAGCGAGGCCAGCGCCGTGAGCCCGATCGCCGTCGTGGCACGGGGGTTGCCGTCGAGCACCTTCACCGCGACCGCGTGCCCGGCGGCCGTCGCCAGCACGAGCACCCCCTCCGCACCGCCCTTGGCGACGACACCGGGCAGCAGCTGCATCACGACGGTGTTCACGTGCCCGGTTCCGCCGACGTACTCGGGAAAACGGCGCATGGCATCGGCGACGGGCGTGCGCACCAGCCCCTGCATCGCACGTGCCAAGCCGTGCAACGACAACCCGTACACCGGCGCACCGCACCCGTCGACCGCCGTGTGCGTCACGGCCTCGCCGGCCAGGTCCTCGACCGTCCGCATCACCTGCTGCTGCAACGGGTGTGCCAGCTCCAGGTAGGTCTGCGTCGGCCACCGCGCCGCCACGCACGCCGCCAGCATCGCCGCGTGCTTGCCCGAGCAGTTCATCCGCACCCGCGACGGCTCGGTCAGCCGTTGCCGGGTCTGCTCGTCCTCCGGCCAGGTGGCGGGACACCGCAGCAGCCCGACCGGCAACCCGCCCAGCACCTGCATCACCAGCTCGACGTGCCGGTTCTCCCCCGTGTGCGACCCGGCCGCGATCGCCAGCGCCGGACCCGCCAGCGGCGCCCCTGCGGACAGGCACGCGAGCGCCTGGAACGGTTTCATGCACGACCGCGGCAGCACCGGGTCCTCGACGGCCCCGACGGACACGGCGATGTCACCGGACGGCAGCAGCCCGACCACGCTGCCGTGGTGCAGGCTCTCGACGAAGCCGGACCGGGTGACCTCAGCGAGCAGTGCGGGCACGGGTTGCCTCCAGCCGGTGCGCCAACCGGGACAGCGCCAGGTTGACCACGAGGTAGACGAACGCGACGACGAGGTACGTCTGGACCAGCAGACCGTTGTAGTTCGCGAGGACCCGCCCGTTGAACAACAGCTCGGTGTAGGACACGACATACCCCAGCGAGGTGTCCTTCAACAAGCTCACGGCCTGGGTCACGAGCAGCGGTGTCATGTGCCGGACGGCCTGGGGCAGCACCACGAACCGCGTCACCACGCCGTCCGCCATGCCGAGCGACAGCCCCGCCTCGCGCTGACCGGGGTCGACCGACTCCACGCCGGCCCGGAAGATCACCGCGTAGGACGCCGCGTGCGACAACGCCAACGGCACCACGAGCTTCCAGAACACCGGCAGGTTCACGCCGAACGACGGCAGCACGAACAGCATCACGTACACGAGCAGCAGCACCGGGACCGTGCGCATGACCTCGGCGTAGCCGCGCGTGAACCGGTTGGGCCGCAACGCGAGCAGCAACCCACCCGCCATCGCCAGCACCCCCGTCGCGCACGCCGCCACCACCGTCGATCCCAGGCCTTCGAGCAGATAACGCCACATCGGCCAGGTCAGATACGGCCTCCACCGAACCGGGTCCAGCTGCCCGCCGGCCGCGAACTGCCGCAGTCCCAGCGCCACGAGCCCGAGCAGCACGACGCCGGACGCCACCGAGACCCAGAGGATCCGGCGGCGGGCACGGGGACCGGGCGCGTCGAACATCAGGCCAGCCGCCGTTCCAGCACCCGCGCGCCGGCCCCGATGCCGGCCGCCATCACCAGGTAGCAGAGCCCGACGCCGGTGAAGACCAGCAACGGCTGGGCGAGCTCCAGGTTGATCCGTTGCGCGGCACGGGTCATGTCCACCACGCCGACGACCCCGGCCAGCGCCGTCGCCATCGTCAGCGCGATCGCGATGTTCGCCAGCGGCTGCACCACCCGCCGAGCGGCCTGCGGCAGGACCACGTACCACAGCGACTGCCGGAACGACAGCCCCAGCGCCCGCGCGGCCTCCCCCTGCCCGGCGGCCACGGAGCTGACGCCCGACCGCAGCGCCTCCGCCACGAAAGCGGCCTCGTACAGGGCGATCGCGACGCACGCCGTCCAGAACAACGGCATCTTCACCCCCACCTCGGGCAGCCCGAACACGAACAGCACCAGCCACGCCAGCAGCGGGATGTTGCGCCACACCTCGACGTAGACGGCACCGGCCGCGCGCAACAACGGCACGGGCACGATCCGGAGCACGGCGACGACCAGCCCGACGAGCAACGCGCCGGCGAACGAGAGCAGGGTCAGGGCGACGGTGTTCAGAAAGCCTTCGAGGACAAGGCTCATGAGGCGATCGCGGGTGGCGCCGGCGCGTCGCCGGTCACCACGGTGCCGATCGTCTGCTTCCAGACGTCCTGCCACAGACCGGACTTGCCGATCTCGCGCAGCCAGTCGTCGACGAACTTCGTGAACTCCGCGTCGCCGTGCTTGATGCCGATGCCGTACGGGTCCTCGGTGAACGGCTCGCCGACCAGCTGCAGCTCGGAGTCCTTCGACGCGTCGGCCACGAGGATCGCCTGGTCCTGCACGTAGGCCTCGCCGCGGCCCTGCTTGAGCGCGGTCAGGCACTCGGGGTCGGAGCCGAACTCGACGATCCGGGCCGTCGGTGCCGCGTCGCGCACCGCCTTCACACCGGGCGTGTTCGCACCGACGATGACCGTCTTGCCCGCCAGGTCGGCGGGTGTGGCGATGCCGGACGTGCCCTTGCGCACGGCGATGGACTGACCGGACTGGTAGTACGGCCCGGCGAACGACACGCGTTCCTTGCGAGCAGGCGTGATCGTGTAGGTCTGGATGATCACGTCGACCGTGCCGTTGCCCAGCAACGGTTCGCGCGTCTCGGAGGTCGCGCTCAGCAGCTCGGTGTCCGGCTTGCCCAGGACGTACTGCGCGAGGAGCTTGCCGAGGTAGGCGTCGAAGCCGGTGACCTCGCCGCTGACCGGGTCGAGCTGGGAGAGCAGCGGGGCGTCCTGGGACCCGCCGATCAGCAGCTTCCCGCGCTTCTTGATCCGGTCCACGGCCGAGCCCGGCGTGACCTGGCCCGAGTACACGGGTGCCTTGGCCAGCAACGCGTCGATCTTGCTCCCACCACCGGGAACCGCGTCGGAACCGCCGGAACACCCGGCCACGAAGAGCAACAGCGCCGCCACGACCAGTCTCCCCATGGGCTGAAGCTACTGATCGCGATCGAGCGGGCACAAGACGCGACGAAGCCGCCTGTCCAGTTCAGGACAAGCGGCTTCGGCGTCAGATCAGATGTGCTGACCGATCAGGCTCAGACGGCGCGAACGCCCTGGGCCTGCGGGCCCTTCTGGCCCTGACCGATCTCGAACTCGACCCGCTGGTTCTCCTCGAGAGCCTTGTAGCCGTTCATCTGGATCTCGGAGTAGTGGACGAACACGTCGGCCCCGCCGTTGTCGGGGGAGATGAAGCCGAAGCCCTTCTCCGCGTTGAACCACTTAACGACGCCCTGTACTGCCATCTTGCTACTTCTCCTCTAACAGGTGCCGGATCGCGTTCGCGACCACCGGGTCAAGTCGGAACAGCGACTTCTCCGGAACCTGGAGAACCCTCACGCTCGCGACCTCGTTTTGCGCGAGCGTGGTACCACGAACACGAAAACGTACGACCATGGACAGTCAACCACGCCTCCCCGCTTCCAGTCGAGCCGTCAATTTGACTGCTAACGTGAGACCCCGAACGACCTTCGCGGAGGTGCTCGTGCCCCAGCAGACGACACTGTCGATCAAGGTCAGCGTGGCCCCGGAGGCCGTGCGCGGACTGCACGCGGTCGTCCGCGAACACCTGGAGAACGCCCCCGCGCGCAAGGCTTCCCGGGGCGGTGACGTGATCACCAACAGCCTCACCGGAACCGTGCACGGCACCGTGTTCCAGATCGGCAAGGTCCACGGGGACGTCAACCGCAACGGGTAACCTGGTGGGTCCTCGACCCACAAGGGGCTGTGCTTGACCGGCAGCGAACGCCTGCTCTTCTTCTTCATCGGCTTGGTGACCACGTTCGTGTTCATCCGCATCAGCGTGCGCATGATCCGGGCGAAGGTGCGGTGGTGGCCGCGCAACATCGTCCACGGCGACACGCACGTGCACCACGTCGTCTTCGGCACGGTGCTGCTGCTCCTGTCCAGCGTCAGCAGCCTGATCATCCCGGACGACCTGTACGGCGCCCGGTGCGCCGCCGCGGCGGTCGTCGGCGTAGGCGCGGCGCTGGTGCTGGACGAGTTCGCGCTGATCCTGCACCTGCGGGACGTGTACTGGACCAAGGCGGGCAGGCTGTCCGTCGACGCGGTCTTCCTCGCCGTGGGCCTGACCGGCACGTTCCTGCTCGGCGCCCGGCCGCTCGGCTACGACGAGGTGCTGCAGCTCAACCCGGACACGACGCCGACGGACACGTTCACGCTGCGGGTGATCGCGATCGGCGTGAACCTGTGCCTCGCGATCGTGGCGCTGCTCAAGGGCAAGATCTGGACGGGGCTGCTCGGCCTGCTCGTGCCGGTGGTGCCCGCGATCGGCGCGGTGCGGCTGGCCAGGCCCGGGTCGCCGTGGGCGCGCTGGCGCTACTCCGAGGGCTCCCGCAAGCTCTCCCGGGCCTACCGCAGGGAGGCGCGGCTGCGGCAGCCGATCATCCGCGCCAAGATCGCGGTCCAGGAGTTCATCTCCGGCCGCCACGACCTGCCGGACCAGTGACGCGGCACCTCGTCGTGCCGCGCCACCGGCCCAGGTCTCGGAGACGCCGCTAGCCGCCGACGATGTCCTGGCTCGCGCACACCGCCGCCAGGTCGCCCGCGCAGAGCTCGGCCGCCTTCACGACGCCCTCGGTGACGAGGGTCCTGACCGAGTCCTTCTTGATCAGCGTCGCGCCCAGCAGCACCGACTTCATGTCCCGCCGGGACACGGGGTCGCGGAGGTTGCCGGTGGCGAGGTCGTCGGCACCCTCCAGGTCACCGCGGGCGACCGCGATCGCGAGCCTGGCCGCGGCCTCGGCCTCGTCGCGCACCGGCTTGTAGACGGTGTTGCACTGCTCGCCGCGCAGGACGGCCCGCAGGCCCTCGATCGTGGCGTCCTGACCGGTGACCGGCACCTTGCCCGCGAGGTTCTTGCGCTTGAGCACCTCGATGACCGCGCCGGCCAGGCCGTCGTTGGCCGCGACCACGCCGTCGACCCTGCCGCCGTTGCCGTTGAGGATCTCCTCGAACAACCGGCCGCCGAGCACGTTGTCCCAGTCGGCGACCGGCTGGGTCTTCACCAGCTTGAGCGCCCCGCTGTCGTACTTCGAGGAGAGCTTCGACTTCTGGCCCTGGGTGAACAGGGTGGCGTTGTGGTCGGTCGGCGCGCCCTCGATCTCGATGATCTGGGCGCCCGCCTTGTCCCCGAGGCAGCTCAGCAGCCCGTCGGCCTGGAGCTGGCCGACGTTCACGCTGTCGAAGCCCACGTGGTACTCCGCAAGGCCGCCGAGCGTCACGCGGTCGTAGTCGATGACCGGGATGTTCGCGGCCTTCGCCTTCTTCTGGACCGCGAGCCCGCCCGCCGCCGACAACGGCGTGATCATGAGGACCTTCACCTTGCGGCGGATCATCTCGTCGGCGATCCGGGCGAACTTGGCCTCGTCGCCTTCCGCGTTCTCCATGAACGGTTCGATGTCCGCGTAGTTGAACGCCTGCGTGAGCAGCGGCCGATCTTGTTCTTCCCAGCGCGCGGAAGTCGTTCGGTCGGGAAGGATTACCCCGACGATTGGTTTGGGACCGCGCGCCGGCAGCGTCGGAGCACCCTGACCTGCGTCACCGCAGGCCGAGAGGAGAAAGAGCAGGCACGCCGACGATGCCATTACCCGTCTTCGCATAAACGCGGAGTCCAGCTCTTGAATCTTGTTAAGTCAAGATTTGTTCTCATAACATCACCCTCCGCTGCCGGTCGACTACGGCTCGATTCGGCACGGAAGCACGGGGAGGAAAGGCGTTCAAGATCGGTTCCCGACAGCCCGGAACGCCTTTTCCACCGCCTGTCAGCCCACGACGATGTCCTGGGCGGTGCACACCTGGGCCAGGTCTGGGGTGCAGAGCTCCTGCGCCTTGACGACGCCCTCGGTGACGAGCCTGCGGACGGAGTCCTTCTTGATCAGCGTCGCGCCCAGCAGCACCGACTTGATGTCCCGCCGCGCGACGGGGTCTCGCAGGTTGCCGGTGGCGAGGTCGTCGGCACCCTCCAGGTCACCGCGCGCGACCGCGATGGCGAGCCTCGCGACCGCCTCCGCCTCGTCGCGCACCGGCTTGTAGACGGTGTTGCACTGCTCGCCGCGCAGGATGGCCCGCAGCCCCTCGACGGTGGCGTCCTGACCGGTGACGGGCACCTTGCCCGCCAGGTTCTTCTTCTTGAGCGCCTCGACGACCGCGCCGGCCAGACCGTCGTTGGCCGCGATCACGGCGTCGACCTTGCCGCCGTTGCCGTTCAGGATCTGCTCGAACAGCGGGCCGCCGATGTCGGGTTTCCAGCCGTCCACCGGCTGGGTCTTCACGAGCTTGAGCGCGCCGCTCTCGTACTTGGGCCCGAGCACCGACTTGTGCCCCTGCGCGAACAGCGTGGCATTGTGGTCGGTGGGCGAGCCCTCCATCTCGATGACCTGGGCGCCCTGTCTCTCCCCGAGGCAGCTCAGCATGCCCTCGGCCTGCAGCTGGCCGACGTTCACGCCGTCGAAGCTCACGTAGTACTCCGCCTGGCCGCCGAGCGTCAGCCGGTCGTAGTCGATGACCGGGATGCCCGCCTCCTTGGCCTTCTTCTGCACGGCGAGACCACCCGCCGGTGAGATCGGCGTCGTCACGATGACCTTCGCCTTGCGCCGGATCATCTCCTCGGCGATCTGGACGAACTTCGTCTCGTCGCCGTTCGCGTTCTCGATGAACGGTTCGATGTCCGCGTAGTTGAAGGCCTGGGTCAGAAGAGGGCGGTCCTGTTCCTCCCAACGACTGGAGCTCGTTTGGTCGGGAAGGATGACCCCGACGATTGGCTTGGGTCCCCGCGAAGGCAGCGTCAGTGCGCCCTTGCCCGCATCACCGCAGGCAGAGAGCAGAAAGAGAAGGCATGCCGACGTTGCCATTACCCGTCTCCGCATAAACGCGAAGTCCATCTTCGAATAATCGACAAGTCAAGATCCGTTCCTATAACATCACCCTCCGCTGTTGATCGACTACAGTTCGATTCCGTACGAAAGGCGCTGATGCTGGATGGCGTTTTCGTGCGAGTGTGTCGGACTTGGGCGGCATCGGGGTCCGTCCGGTGTGTTGGATCCAGCCCTGACCGGGTGTGAGGAGACAGCTAGGTGAGAACGCGCAGAACCGTGATGGCGGTGGTGGCGACGGTGTCGCTGGTCGCCGCGGGTACGTCGGCTGCGGGGGCAGCGCCGGCCTCGGCCTCGGGGCAGCAGAAGGACACGGAGTACACCGTTCTGCTGGAGGCCCCCGGCAACCGCGACTTCGCGATCGACGCCGTGCAGAGGGCGGGCGGCGAGGTCGTGCGGAGCAACGACGCCGTCGGCCTGCTGACCGTCAAGGCGCCCGCGAACGGGTTCGTCGAGAAGGTCTCGGCTTCGAGCGAGATCGTCGGCGCGGCCAGGGCCAAGCCAATCGGCCACTCCCCCGCGGCGAAGGCCGAGAAGGCCAAGCGGGAGAACGTCGAGAAGGAGAACAAGGCGGCGCAGCCCAACAAGGCTCCGGCGCCGGCGCAGTCGACCGCGGGCATGGACCCGCTCGACGGCGACCTGTGGGGCCTGAACCTGGTGCGCTCCAACATCGCGCGTGCCAAGCAGGCCGGTGACAAGCGCGTGTACGTCGGCATCCTCGACACCGGTGTGGACGGTTCGCACCCGGACATCGCGCCGAACTTCAACAACGAGCTCTCGCGCAACTTCACCGTCGACATCCCGAACGACGCCGACGGTGGCGTGTTCGACGGCCCGTGCGAGTTCCGCGGTTGTGTCGACCCGGCCAACTGGGACGACGGCGGCCACGGCACGCACGTCGCGGGCACGATCGGCGCCGCCGCCAACGGCTTCGGCATCTCCGGTGTCGCGCCGAACGTGTCGCTGGTCAACATCCGCGGCGGCCAGGACGCGGGCTCGTTCTTCCTGCAGCCCGTCGTCGACGCCCTCACCTACGGCGCCGACATCGGCCTCGACGTCATCAACATGTCGTTCTACGTCGACCCGTGGTACATGAACTGCGCCAACGACCCCACGGCCTCGGCCGAGGAGCAGCTGGAGCAGCGCACGATCATCGCGTCCGTGCAGCGCGCGCTGAACTACGCGCACCGCAAGGGCGTCACGCTGATCGGTGCCGCCGGCAACAACCACGAGGACCTGGGCAAGCCCCGCCAGGACACGCAGAGCCCGAACTACCCGCCGGGCCACAACCGTCCTCGCCCCGTCGACAACGCCACCTGCCTCACGCTGCCCACCGAGGGCAACCACGTGATCTCGGTGTCGGCTCTCGGCCCGTCGACCGGCAAGGCCGACTACTCGAACTACGGCGTCGAGCAGACCGCGATCTCGGCTCCCGGCGGCTACTTCCGCGACGGCCTCGGCACGCCGTGGTACCGCACCAACGAGAACCTGATCCTGTCCACCTACCCGCGCAACGTCGCTCTCGCCGAGGGCGCGATCGACGAGGCCGGCAACATCACGCCCGACGGCCTGGCCGCCGGCGTGAAGAAGGCCGTGCAGGGCGACAAGGTCGGCTACTACCAGTACCTGCAGGGCACCTCGATGGCCGCCCCGCACGCCACCGGTGTCGCCGCGCTGATCGTCAGCCAGTACGGCAAGAAGGACAAGGGCCGTCCCGGCCTGACCCTCGACCCCGACAAGGTCGAGAAGGTGCTCTACAAGACGGCGATCCAGCGCGCCTGCCCGAACCCGCGCACCGTGTCGTACGTCGACGTCGGCCGCACGCCGGAGTTCGACGCCACCTGCGAGGGTGACGCGAAGTTCAACGGCTTCTACGGTCACGGCATCGTGGACGCCTACGGCGCCGTCACCCGCGGTGGTCAGTTCCTGTAAGTCCCAACTGGACAGCAATCGGCTCCCGGTCGTCGCGACCGGGAGCCTTTTGTTTGCGACGAAAGTAGACCGTGGCACTCACCTTCGTCTGAACCCTTCCTCCCCGGCTTGACCGTGCCGCAGCGGCATGGTTTCAACTGGATCTCGTCCAACCGAGAGCGGAGAGGAGACGTCGTGGGGTGGAGCACCAGCCAGCTGGCCGATCTCGCCGGCACGACGTTGCGCACGATCCGGCACTACCACGACGTGGGTCTGCTGCCCGAGCCCGAACGCAAGGCGAACGGCTACAAGAGCTACGGCGTGACGCACCTCGTGCGGGTGCTGAGGATCAAGCGCCTCACCGACCTCGGGTTGTCGCTCGCGCAGATCGCCGATCTCGGTGACGAGGACGAGCATCCGGGCGAGGCGTTGCGCGAGCTCGACGCCGAACTGGCGGCGACGGTCGAACGGCTGCAACGGGTGCGCCGCGAGATCGCGGTGATCCTGCGGCAGGAGTCGCCGACCGACCTGCCGCCGGAGATCGCGGCCACGCTCGCGAACACCGACCTGTCACCGCAGGATCGCGCGTTCACCGTCGTGATGGCCCAGCTGCTCACGCCGGAGGCGCTGTCCTCGTACGCCGAGGCGCTGAAGACCTACGCGAAGGTGCCGGTGCTGGTCGAGTTCGACGAGCTGCCAGCGGACGCGGACGAGGAGACCCGGCAGGACCTGGCCGACCGCATGCGCGTGGACCCGGTGGTGCGGGAGATGCAGGCCGCGTTCCCGGATCCGACGCGCATGCGCGGTGCTTCGCCGCACAGCGAGAAGTTCGTGGCGCAGACGATCGTCAAGACGATCGCCGATCTCTACAACAAGGCCCAGCTGGACGTTCTCGTCCGCATGAACGGCTGACGTTTCCACAGTTCTGGCGCACCGCGAGGGTGCGTCGTCGGGGAGGTATTTGCTAATGCGAAAAACGTTGTCGCTGGCCGCGGTGGTCACCGCGGCGGCAGCGCTGGTGATCACGCCGGGGGTGTCGTCGGCGGCGCCGGCCGTGGAGGTCAAGTGGGCGGCTTGCCCGGCCGACGTGGCACTGGAGGGCCTGGAGTGCGGGACGCTCAGCGTGCCGCTCGACTACCGCAAGCCCGAGGGCCGCAAGACCGAGGTGATGATCTCTCGGCTGGCCAGCAAGAACCCGGAGAAGCGCAAGGGCATCCTGCTGACCAACCCCGGCGGGCCGAGCGAGGGCCTCACGTTCCCGTTCGTGCTCAAGGCGCTGGGACTGCCCCAGAGCGTGCAGGACGCGTACGACATCATCGGCATGGACCCGCGCGGGATCGGCTACAGCTCACCGTCCACGTGCGACATGTCCGAGGAGCAGATGGCGGACGGCAGCGTGCCGCCGTACGCCAACAACTCCGCCGAGGTGCGCCAGCGCGCCGCCGAGGTGAAGCAGATCGCCGAGCAGTGCCTCAGGTCGTCGTCGGCCGAAGCACTGCCGTACAACACGACCGCGAACATCGCGCGTGACCTGGACGCGGTCCGCGGGGCGCTGGGCGAGAAGAAGGCGTCGTTCCTCGGATACTCGTACGGCTCGTACCTGGGTTCGGTGTACGCCACGCTGTTCCCGAGGACGGCCGACCGCGTCGTGATCGACAGCAACCTGCCGAAGACCGGCTGGGACGTCGAGGGCGGCCGGCTGATGGGCCGCGGCGTCGAGGACACGTTCCCCGACTTCGCGAAGTGGGCGGCGGCGCACCCCGAGCACAACCTCGGCACCACGCCGCAGCAGGTGCGCGCCAAGTTCTTCGACCTGGCCGCACGACTCGACAAGCAGCCCTCAGTGGAGGGCATCGACGGCAGGCTGTTCCGGTTCGGCACCTTCACCGCCCTCTACTCCACGACTGACGAGTCCTTCTCGAAGCTCGCGGCCTCGTGGAAGGCCTTCGACACCGGCCAGCCGCAGCCGCCGCAGGAGTACCCGGAGTTCCCGCGCGTCCAGGCCCTGCTGGCGGGCCGCCTGAACGTGATCTGCGGCGACTCGCAGTGGCCGTCGTCCGTCGGCACCTACGAGCGCAACGTGGCGGTCGACCGCCTCCGCCACCCGATGTTCGGCGCGGCGGCAGCGAACATCCAGCCGTGCGCGTTCTGGCCGAAGCCGGTCGAGAAGCAGGTCCTGCCGTCCGACAAGGGCCCGCGCAACGTGCTGCTGGTGCAGAACGAGCGCGACCCCGCGACGCCACTGGCCGGCGCCCTCACGACCCGCCGCGCGTTCGGTGACCGTGCCGCCATCCTGACGGTCGACCAGGGCGGCCACGGCGCGTACGTGATCGGCAAGAACAAGTGCGCCAACGACAAGGTCACCGAGTACCTGCTCGGCGGCCAGCGCCCGAACGACACGAAGTGCGCGGCCGAGACCCACTAGCCGCACACCGATCCGGCGGAAGCGTTTGCACTGCAAGCGTTTCCGCCGGATCGTGCTCTACGACACTTATGTCCGTTTCGCGAATTAGTAAAGACTCTTGCCAATAAAGGTCTGAACCCCTTACCGTGGGTTCCACGCCGCCCGGGACCCCACATCCCTGCCCCGGAGGGAAAATTCGTGAAACTCACTGGTCGCATCGCGGCCGCACTGCTGACGTGCGCCGCGCTCATCACCACCACCGTCGGGACCGCCTCGGCGGCCAACCTCGACGACCCCACGCTCAAGGACATCGCGATGCAGATCGTGTCGAGCGCGGAAAACTCCTCGACGGACTGGAAAGCTCAGTTCGGCTACATCGAGGACATCGACGACGGCCGCGGCTACACGGCCGGCATCATCGGCTTCTGCAGCGGCACCGGCGACATGCTCGACCTGGTGGAGCTCTACAAGACCCGCAAACCCGGCAACGTGCTGGAGAAGTACCTCCCCGCACTGCGCAAGGTGGACGGCACCGACTCGCACTCGGGCCTCGACCCCAACTACACCAAGGACTGGAAGACCGCGGCCAAGGACTCCGTCTTCAAGGCGGCTCAGGAGTCCGAACGCGACCGCGTGTACTTCAACCCGGCAGTGGCACAGGGCAAGGCCGACGGCGTACGAGCCCTGGGCCAGTTCGCCTACTACGACGCGATCGTCGTGCACGGCGACGGCGGCGACAAGACGAGCTTCAGCAACATCCGCAAGCGCGCCCTGGGCAAGGCCAAGCCCCCGTCACAGGGCGGCAACGAAACCACGTGGCTGAACGCCTTCATGGACGCCCGTGTGTGGGCGATGAAGCAGGAAGCGGCCCACGAGGACGTCTCCCGCATCGAAACGGCCCAGCGCGTGTGGCTGAAGGCGGGCAACTTCGACCTGAAGACGCCGCTGAAGTGGAAGGTGTACGGCGACAGCTTCGAGATCAAGTGATCAGCTGACGCCGGAACGAACGGGAGGGCGCCCTTGCAGGGGACGCCCTCCTCTTCGTTTCCAGACACAAACGCACGTCGCACCCCTCGCGCGCCACACGCCAACGGCGAAGCCGAGGCCCCAAGCGATGCCGAAGGCGAGCAGTAACAACCCCCCACGCACTCGCGACCGCGATGCCGAAGGCGAGCCGTGCAGACCTTGCGCCGATGGGTAGCGGTGCACCCACTCGTGGTTTGGCGATTGGGGCTTGACTTTGGGTGCGAGGTGCTACCACTTGTGGATCGGCCGGGTGCGAAGCATCCGGCCTTTTCCGGCCGAACCAGCGCCTCGCAAGGGCCCCGAAGTCAAGCCCCAATCGCGGATCGTCGCGGAGCGGCGATGAACCCAGGTCTTCGTCCGAGGTGCACGCCCACGCTGGAACAGGCACCAGACCGCAATAGGCGACCACGCCGGAACTCGCACAGCGACCACGCCGGAACGCCCTACAACTGAGTCCAATCCAGCACCGGCGCAGCGAAGTCCCGAATGGACGCCAACAGCCCCAACCGAGCAGCCTTGACCTTCTCGTCCTCAGCCATCACCAACACCTCGTCGAAGAACGTGTTGACAGGCCCGGTCAACCCTTCAGCAGCACCAACGAACGCCGCCAGCCCGACAACATCCCGCGGCACGCCGTCGAACGCCGAGTGCAACGCCACCTCAGCCGGCTCGACCAACACCGAAGCGTCGTAAGAGCCCTCAACAGACGCAGGCACGATCCGCCGAACCCGCTGCAACGCAGCCACCAACGCGTCGAACGACTCGTCACCAGCCAACGCTTCCAACTGCGAAAGCGTCTCATCCGCCAACACAGGCGAATCCGCCAACGGCAACACGGCCTGAACGAACCGGTGCTCATGCCCGGCATCGAGCAACGCCTGCTCGTACCGCCGCACCGCGAACTCCCGAGCCGTCTCCAACGCCTCGGCCGACACCTCGAGCCCCTCAGCGGCCAACGACAACGCCACCGGCAACGTGATCGCCCGAAGGTCCGGGAACGCCCGCAACACCGTCACCGCGCCGAGAGCCGCCCGCCGCAACCCGAACGGGTCCGACGACCCGGTCGGCTGCGCACCGATCCCGAACAACCCGGCCAGCAGGTCGAACCGGTCCGCCAGCGACAACAACGCCCCTGGCACCGACGACGGCAGCGCGTCACCGGCGGAGCGCGGCAGCTCCATCTCCCACAGCGCCAACGCCACCTCGGACGTCTCCCCGGCACGGGCCGCGTACTCCCGCGCCATCACACCGGCGAGCGACGACAGCTCGATCACCATCTGCGAGCCGAGGTCGAACTTCGCCAGCGCACCGGCGCGGTCCAGCGTCTCCCGGTCCACGTCGACCACGGAGGCGAACCGCCCGGCCAAGGACGCGATACGACCCGCACGGTCCGCCATCGACCCCAGCTTGTCCGCGAACGTCAGCTTCGCGAGCCCGGCCTTCATCTCCTCCAGCGGCGTCTTGAGGTCCGCCCGCCAGAAGAACGCCGCGTCCTCGTACCGCGCCCGCAGCACGGCCTCGTTGCCCGCGCGGACCAGGTCCGCGTCGACGGACCCGTTCGCCACGGCCACGAAGTGCGGCAGCAACGCGCCGTCGGCCGACCGGACCGGCAGGTACCGCTGGTGCTTGCGCATCACGGTGGTGAGGATCTGCGCCGGCAGCTCCAGGTACCGCTCCTCGAACGACCCGAGGATCGGCGTCGGCCACTCGACCAGGTTCGTCACCTCGTCCAGCAGCCCGTCGACCTCGACGACACCGCCGACCGACGCCGCGAGCTCCTGCGCCGCGGCGACGATCGCGGCCGACCGCGCGGAGGCGTCGGCCTGGATCCCGTGCGAGGACAGGAACTCCAGGTAACCGTCCGCGGTGGACACCTCGACGACCGGCTCGGACGCCGTGCGGTGCACGCGGGTCGAGGTGCCGGACTCCAGCGACGACACCGCCACCGGCACGGGGGTCGAGCCGAGCAGCGCGAGCAGCCAGCGGATCGGCCGCGTGAACGACAGCTTCGGGTCGTTCCACTTCATGTTCTTCTCGGCGCGCAGGTCCGACACGACCTCGGCCAGCAGCCCGCTGAGCACCTCGACGGCACCGCGACCGGCGTCGGTCTTGGTCAGCGCCACGAACTCGACGCCGTTCTCGGCGACGCGGCCCAGCGCGGAGACCTCGACGCCCTGGCCGCGCGCGAAGCCCTGCACGGCCTTGGTGGGGTTGCCGTCGCCGTCGAACGCGGCGGACACGCGCGGACCACGGACCGTGCGCTCGGCATCGGGCTCACTCGGCGCCATGGCGGGCACCTGCACGATGATCCGGCGTGGAGTGCCATGCACCGTCACCGAACCGTGCGTCAGCCGCGTCGCCCCCAGCTTCGACGAGACCGCCTCGCGCACGGCGTCGACCGTCCGCAGCACCTCGTGCGGCGGCAGTTCCTCGGTGCCGATCTCGAACAGCAGCGTGGCCGGCGCGACGACGTCGGCGAACGACGACGGCGCGGCAGCCGGAGCGGGCGACGCGGCCACGCCGAGCGGGTGCCCGAGCTCGGCCCTGCGCTCCGCCCACAGCCCGGCGACCTCGCGCGCCAGGCCGCGCATCCGGCCGAACGCACGGGCGCGCTCGGTCGTCGAGATCGAGCCGCGCGCGTCCAGCACGTTGAAGATGTGCGAGCACTTCAGCACGAAGCTGTGCGCCGGCACGGGCAGGCGCGCGTCGAGCATGCGGCGGGCCTCGGCGGCGAACTCCTCGAAGAGGCGCTTGTTCGCCTCCACGTCCGCGTCGTCGAGGTAGTACCGCGACATCTCGTACTCGGCCTGGCCGAACGCCTCGCCGTAGGAGATGCCGGGCGCGTAGGCGATCTTCTTGAAGTGATCGACGCCCTGCAGCGCCATCATGATCCGCTCGATGCCGTAGGTGATCTCCACCGACACCGGGTCGAGCGTCATGCCGCCGGCCTGCTGGAAGTACGTGAACTGGGTGATCTCCAGGCCGTCGAGCCAGACCTCCCAGCCGAGGCCCCACGCGCCGAGCGCCGGCGAGGCCCAGTTGTCCTCGACGAACCGGACGTCGTGCGCGCGCACGTCGATGCCCAGCGCCTCCAGCGAGCCGAGGTAGAGCTCCTGCGGGTCGCCGGGGTCGGGCTTGAGGATCACCTGGAACTGGGTGTGGGTCTGCAGCCGGTTCGGGTTCTCGCCGTAACGGGCGTCGTCGGGCCGCACGGACGGCTCCACGTACGCGACGCGCCACGGCTCCGGACCCAGCACCCTCAGCACGGTGGCCGGGTTGAGCGTTCCCGCCCCGACCTCGGTGTTGAACGGCTGCACCACGATGCAACCTCGGTCGGTCCAGTACTTCGTCAGCGCGAGCAGCGCGTCCTGCATCGTCAACACGGCGACGAGTCTACGAAACAGACAAAACCCCTGGTCACGGGCCCTGGATCGAGCGCCCTCCGACACTGTGTCACGCTTTGCACAACCGGGTGGCGTTCCCGCGCGTCTACTCGGTGTACCCGGAAGTAGCGAGAGGAGTGGGTGTGGACAACCGGCCGCCGCGGCCAGGAGAACCGAACGGAACTCCCAGGCGACCCTCCGCCACCCCGCGTTCCCAGGCGGGTCAACCCCGCCGCCCGCAGGTACCACCGCGTGGCTCCGAGCCCCCGCGCCGCGACCCCCGCAAGTCGGATCCGCCCAGGCGGGAGCCCCAGAGAGAGTCCCAGAAGCGGGACGAGCCGCCGCGCCGCGAACCCCCGAAGCGGGACGCCGTTCCGCCGAAGCGGGACACGTCGAGCCGCAGCGAGTCCCCGAGGCGCTCACCGAGCCGCGGCGAACCACCCCGCCGCACCCCGGCGCGCACGGGTGAGCGCAACACCCCGGCCAGTCCCCGCTCGCTGGCGGACCGCCCGACGGTCCGCACCACCCCGGCGAAGGTGAAGTCGCCGGCACCGAGGCCGCGACCGAGGCCCGCCGCCGCCCGCCGCCCGGTCAAGAGCGGTGCCGGGATCGGCGCCAAGATCTTCGTCAGCATGGTCTCCGCGGCGATCCTCGTGGTCACCGGCGTCGCGTGGCAGAACCTGACCGCGCTGACCGACGGCCTCACCAAGCAGGACCTGAACCTCGCGGACGCGGGCGAGCGCCCCGCCGACGGCGCGATCGACATCCTGCTCGTCGGCATGGACAGCCGCACCGACTCCAAGGGCAACCCGCTGCCGCAGAACATCCTGAACGAGCTGCAGGCGGGCGGCAGCGACGACGGCGGGTTCAACACCGACACGCTCATCCTCCTGCACATCCCGAACGACAGCGGCAAGGCCTACGCCGTGTCGTTCCCGCGCGACTCCTACGTGCGGATCGCGGGCGGCTACGGGCGACACAAGATCAACTCAGCCTACGGCTTCGCCAAGAACGACGCGGCCGAGAAGCTCCAGGGCAGCGGCAAGAGCCCGCAGGACGTCGAGATGGAGTCGCGCAAGGCCGGCGCGAACAACCTGATCCAGACGATCCAGGACCTCACCGGCAGCAACATCGACCACTACGCCGAGGTCAACCTGGTCGGCTTCTACGACATCACGAAGGCCATCGGCGGCATCGACGTCTGCCTGAACGAGAACGTCCGCGACAGCTTCTCCGGCGCGAACTTCAAGGCGGGCCCGCAGACCATCGAGGGCAAGAACGCCCTCGCGTTCGTCCGGCAGCGCCACGGCCTGCCGCTGGGCGACCTCGACCGCGTCGTGCGCCAGCAGGTCTTCATGGCGGGCCTCGCGAAGAAGATGCTGTCGGCGGGCGTGCTCACCGACAGCACCAAGCGCAACGACATGATCAAGGCCGTCAGCGGCGCGATCGTGCTCGACGACGGCTGGGACATCACCAAGTTCGCCCTGCAGATGAAGGACATGACGGGCGGCAACATGACGTTCCAGACGATCCCGACGGGCAACCCCGACCTGAAGACGCCGGAGGACGGGTCCGCGGTCGAGGTGGACGAGTCCGAGGTGCGCGCGTTCGTCAAGAACCTCGGCAAGGCCCCGGCGTCCTCGACCCCGCCGGACCCGAAGTTCGACAACTCGACGGTGACCGTCGACGTCCGCAACGCCTCCGGTGTCCCCGGCCTGGCGGCCCAGGTCCAGCAGTCCCTGGTCGCGAAGGGCTTCAAGGCGGGCCCGACGGGCAACGCCGAGGCGATGAAGAAGTCGGTCGTCCGCTACGGCAAGGGCGGCGAGGCGGGCGCCAACGCCGTCCAGGGCGCCCTGGGTGGCATGAACATCGAGGAGGACGTGAACATCCCCGCCGGGACGGCCCGCGTCTTCCTCGGCTCGGACTACTCGGGCCCCGGCGCCCAGGGCTTCGCGGCCTCCCCGCCGCTCAACCTGGACGGTGCGCGGCAGCAGCCCGCACCCGACCCGAACGCACCCAAACCCATCACCGCCGACGGCGTGCGCTGCGTGAACTGATACCCAGAGTAGAGAAGTATCGCCCATTCGGGGGATAATCCGGGCAAGTTGCGTAAGCGACGAAGAACTTGCGCCTTCCATCACCGTGAGACCCGCTCACGGGGTGGAGGACCAGAGTGCAAACTGCGACAGGCCAAATCGACACAGCGGCGTACCAGCGCGTGCTCGGTGATGAGATCCGCAGCCTTCGCAAGCAACGCGGGTGGACCCGCAAGGAGCTCAACCGGCGGCTGCAGACGGAGATCTCGCTGCAGACGCTGGCCACCTACGAGCTGGGCACCCGCCAATGCTCGGTCGTGCGCTTGGTGGAGATCTGCCACGCCCTGGACGTTCCGGCACACGAAGTCCTCGCTCGTGTGCACGAACGCTTCTTCGGCGACGCTCCCGCCGGCCACCTGACGCTCAGCCTCGCGGCGGTCGCCGTGACGGACAACCCGCGCCTGCTGCCGCTCAAGCGGTGGGCGACCGGACGGCTGCACGCGCTCGCGCCAGGTGTCTCGCCCGAGGTCCACCTGGACCTGCCGGCGTTGGAGAACATGGCACAGCTGTGCCAGTTGCCGACGGTGGAACTGATCCGCACCTTGCGCGCCCTGAGTCGGTAGGACGGCCCGCGCGAACCGGGAACGAGGCTCCACCAGACGGCGCCGGCTCTCCGCCGTCGAGCCCGCCCGGACCCCGCGCGCACCGAGCCGGTAGTTGTACCGAACCCCGTTCACACCAACGCAACGACCGCCCACGAGGCACAACTCCGCCCGCCGGTAGAGTCGCCAGGGTGAACGATTCCCCCGCCCGCCTCCCCCTGCGGACCGCAGCCGCCGTGAAGCTGGGCAACCTGAGCTCCACGTTGTCGCAGAAGATGGGCCTCGGCGCCGGTGGCATGATCGGCGGCCGGGTCGCGCTGAAGCTCGACCCGCAGGCCCTCAACCGCCTCACCCAGGGCCGCAGGGTCGCCGTCGTGACGGGCACCAACGGCAAGACCACCAGCACGATGATGCTGGCGCGGGCCGTGGGCGCGCTGGGCGAGGTCGCCACGAACCACAGCGGCGCGAACATGCCCGACGGCCACGTCACGGCGCTCTCGAAGCAGCCCGACGCGCCGTACGCGGTGCTGGAGTGCGACGAGGCCTACTTCCCCGCCGTCGCGGGCGCCAGCACCCCGTCCGTCGCCGTGATCCTGAACCTGAGCCGCGACCAGCTCGACCGCGTCGGCGAGGTCCGCACCATCGAGCGCTCGCTGCGCGACGCGATCTCGAAGCTGCAGGACTGCACGATCATCGCCAACTGCGACGACGTGATGGTCACCAGCGCGGCCTGGAACGCGCCGAAGGTCGTCTGGGTCGCCACCGGCACCGGCTGGCACCACGACTCGGCGAGCTGCCCCCGCTGCGGCAACCCGATCCGCTGGCAGGGCGAGCACTGGCACTGCACGGGCTGCGACCTCGCGCGCCCGCACCCGAACTGGATCACCGCCGACGAGGCGATGATCACGCCGGACCACCAGAAGCTCGAGCTGCGCCTCACGCTGCCCGGCAAGTTCAACCAGGCCAACGCCGTCATGGCGTCCGCCGCCGCCCACGCCATGGGCGTGCCGACCGAGGAGGCCGTGCGCAGGCTGCGCGGCGTCTCCAACGTCAGCGGCCGCTACCGCACGATCCAGCGCAACGGCCGCAGCGCGCGCCTGCTGCTCAGCAAGAACCCGGCGGGCTGGAGCGAGACCCTCACGGTCGTCAAGGAGGCCAACCACCCGGCCGTCCTGGTGATCAACGCCCAGGAGGCCGACGGCCGCGACCTGAGCTGGCTGTGGGACGTCCCGTTCGAACGGCTGCAGGGCCGCACGGTCATCGCGTCCGGCGAGCGCGCGACCGACCTCGCCGTCCGCCTGACCTACGCCGAGGTCGAGCACACGATCGTGCCCGACCCGTTGAAGGCCGTCGACCAGATGCCGCAGGGCGCGGTCGAGGTCATCGCCAACTACACCGCGTTCCGCGACTTGAATGCCAGGGCTGCCGCTGATGAGTGAGTCGACTGTCCAGATCGCGCTCGTGCTGCCGGATCTCCTCGGCACGTACGGCGACTTCGGCAACGCCGTGGTGCTGCAGAAGCGCATGGCGTGGCGCGGGATCAAGGCCGAGATCGTGCCGATCAACTACGGCGAGCCGGTGCCGGACTCGTGCGACATCTACGTCGTGGGCGGTGGTGAGGACACCGCGCAGACGCTGGCGGTGAAGCACCTGCGCGAGCACCCCGGCCTGCAGCGCGCCGTCACGAAGGACGCCGTGGTGCTGGGCGTGTGCGCCGGCATCCAGATCTTCGGCGAGAGCTTCACCCGTGCCGACAACGTCACGCACCCCGGCATGGGGCTGATCGACTCGACGTCCCACGCGGGCGGCAGCCGGGCGATCGGCGAGGTGCTCGCGGAGCCCGCCGACGGGCTGTTCGAGGGCGTGCTGACGGGGTTCGAGAACCACCAGGGCCGCACGGTGCTGGGCCCGGCCGCGCGCCCGCTCGCGCACGTCAAGGTGGGCACCGGCAACGACGGCAGCGTCGAGGGCGCGGTGCAGGGCAAGATCGTGTGCACCTACCTGCACGGTCCGGTGCTGCCCCGCAACCCGGCGCTCGCGGACATGCTGATCGAGTGGGCCACGGGCACGAAGGTCGGCCCGCTGGACCTGCCCGCGGTCACCGCCATGCGCGCGGAGCGGGTCAGGGCAGCGAGCTGACCTTCAGCAGCCGCCCGGCCACACCCGGCCAGATCACGTTCATCACGTAGTCGGTCGCGAGCGCGGGCCCCACCGAGGGCCTGCGCTCCGTCCACACCGCCAGGCGTTCCGTCGCACCGACGACGATCTCCGCGAACGCCTCGGCCTCCAGCGGGTCGATGTCCGGCGAGAACGACGCCAGGACGGCCCCGATCATGTCCGTCTGCTGCTGCCGGATGCCTTCGACCTCTTCCTGCGCGGACGGCACGGCCACGGCCGCCTCCTGCCGCAGCAGTGCCCACGACCGGCGGTGCTCGTCGATGAACTCGAAGAACGCGAGCAGCCCCAGGCGCAGGAACTCCTCCGGGCCCGTCGCGCCCGCGATCGCCGCCGCCGTCTTCTCGCGCAGCTCCGTGCGCGCGCGGTGGATGCAGCCGATGAGCAGGCCCTCCTTCGAGCCGAAGTACTCGTAGAGCATCGGCTTCGAGACGCCGACGCGTTCGGCGATCTCGTCCATCGACGTGGCCAGGTACCCCTGCTCGGCGAAGATCTCCTCCGCGACCGTGAGCATCTGGGCCATGCGCTGGGCCTTGGGCATGCGGCGCCGCGGAGCAGTCACGAACGGAGTCTACCGCTCGTAACTTACTCGGGGTAACCTACTGAAAAGTAGCCACCGCGAGCGGAGGGACTCCCCCATGCACCGAGAGACGAAAGTGCTCGTCATCGGCACCGGCTTCTCCGGCCTCGGCATGGCCGTCGAGCTGAGGCGCCGCGGCGAGCACGACTTCGTGGTGCTCGAGAAGGCCGCCGACCTCGGTGGCACGTGGCGGGACAACTCCTACCCCGGCTGCGCGTGCGACGTGCCGTCGCACATGTACTCGTTCTCGTTCGAGCTGAACCCGAGGTGGTCGCGGATGTTCGCGCGGCAGGGCGAGATCTTCGACTACCTGCAGCACGTCGCCGACAAGTACCGGCTGCGACCGCACATCCGCTTCAACACCAAGGTTTCCGGCGCCCAGTGGAACGACGAGGCCAAGCGCTGGCACGTCACGACCGAACAGGGCGACACCTACACCGCGCAGGCCCTCGTCGCGGGCGTCGGGGCGTTGCACATCCCGAACGTCCCGGAGCTGCCGGGCATCGAGAAGTTCACCGGCAGGACGTTCCACAGCGCGCAGTGGGACCACGACCTCGACCTGACCGGCAAGCGCGTCGCCGTCATCGGCACGGGCGCGTCCGCGATCCAGTTCGTGCCGAAGATCGCCGGCCAGGTCGGCTCGCTGAAGATCTTCCAGCGCACGCCGCCGTGGATCATGCCCAAGGCGGACCGCGAGATCACCGGCCGCGAGCAGAAGCTGTTCCGCGCCTTGCCCTTCACACAACGGCTCTACCGCGACTTCGTCTACTGGGTGCGCGAGTCGTCGGCGCTGGGCTTCGCGGTGAACCCGCGCATCATGAAGTTCGCGCAGGGCGTCGCGTTGCGGCACATGAAGAAGCAGGTGCCGGACGCCCGGCTGCGCCGCAGGCTCCAGCCCGACTACACGATGGGCTGCAAGCGCGTGCTGATCTCCAACGACTACTACCCCGCGCTCGGCCGCCCGAACGTCGACCTGGTGACGGACAAGATCTCCGAGGTCCGCGAGAAGTCCGTCGTGGACGGTGCGGGTGTCGAGCACGAGGTCGACGTCATCATCTACGGCACCGGGTTCCACGTCGTCGACTCGTTCGACTACCTGGACATCCAGGGCAAGGGCGGCGTCGACCTCGCGAAGCAGTGGCGCGAGAAGGGGATCGAGACCTACTTCGGCATCACGGTCTCGGGCTTCCCCAACCTGTTCTTCCTGCTGGGCCCCAACACCGGACTCGGCCACAACTCGGTCGTCTTCATGATCGAGTCGCAGATCCGGTACATCTCGCAGTGCCTCGAGCTCCTCGACCAACACCGCGCAGCGGAGCTCGACGTGCGGTTGGAGGCCCAGCAGGAGTTCAACGCCGAGATCCAGGGCAAGCTCACCAAGGGCGTCTGGACCCAGGGCGGCTGCCAGAGCTGGTACCTCGACGCGCAGGGCGTGAACCGCACCGTGTGGCCGGGTTTCACCTGGCGGTACTGGATGCGGACCAAGCGCGTGCGCGCCGAGGACTACGTGCTCACGGCCGAGAAGGCTACGGCTGCACGATGACCTTGAGGGCGGTCCGCTCGTCCATCGCCTGGTAGCCCTGGGCGATGTCGTCGAGCGAGACCGTCCGGTCGAACACGGGGCCGGGGTCGATCCGTCCCGCGAGCACGTCCGCCAGCAGCTCCGGCAGGTAGGCCCGCGCGGGCGCGACGCCGCCGCCGATGCCGACGTTGCGGCCGAACAGCTTGCGCAGCGGCAGCCCCGGCATCTCGTGCGGCACGCCGACGTACCCGATGCGGCCACCGTCGCGGACGATGCCCATCGCGGTCTCCCACGACTGCTCGGTGCCGACGCACTCCAGGACGCAGGCCGCGCCGAGGCCGCCGGTCATCTCCTTGATCCGCTCGACGGCGGCGTCACCGCGTTCGGCGACCTGGTCCGTGGCGCCGAAGAGCTTCGCGACCTTCGCGCGGTCCTCGTGCCTGCCCAGCGCGATGATCCTCTCGGCGCCGAGACGCTTGGCCGCGAGCACACCGCACAGCCCGACCGCGCCGTCCCCGACGACCGCCACGGTGCTGCCCGGCTGCACACCGGCGCCGAGGGCCGCGTGGTGACCGGTGCCCATGACGTCGGACAGGCTCAGGAACGCGGGCAGCAGCGAGGCGGGCGCGTCGGCGGGAACCCGGACCAGCGTGCCGTCGGCGAGCGGCACGCGCACGGCCTCGCCCTGACCGCCGTCGCTGCCCTTGGCACCCCAGAAACCGCCGTTGAGGCACGACGTCTGCAGGCCGGCCTCGCAGTACGCGCAGGTGCCGTCACTCCACACGAACGGCGCGATCACGCGGTCGCCGACGTTGACCGACCGCACGTCGGCGCCGACCTCCTCGACGATGCCGAGGAACTCGTGCCCGATCCGCTGCCCGCCCTCGCGCTTGGCCACGCCGCGGTACGCCCACAGGTCGCTGCCGCAGATGCACGCGAGCTCGACCCGCACGACGACGTCGGTCGGCTCCACGACGGCCGCGTCGGGCACCTCCTCCACGCGGATGTCACGGGTGCCGTAGATCGTCGTAGCCCGCACCGGGTGCCTCCCTTTCATCGATGACCTCTGCATCGTGCTCCAGCGCGGCCGATCGCGCCGAATCGAGAGGCTGTGCAATTGGTTACCCGTGCTTAGTATCGAAAACGTGCTGATCAACACCGACGGGCTCGTGCGCGCACGTGGCATCCGTTACGCGACCGCTGCCCGTTTCGCGAAGCCCGAACCGGTCGCCTGGGACGGTGTGCGCGACGCGACCCGGCGTGGCCCGGCCTGTCCGCAGCCTCCGTCGGCGCTCGCGTCCGTGGTCGGCAGCTCGGTCGACGGCCTGTCGTTCGACGAGCACTGCCAGGTGTTGAGCGTGACCGCTCCGGCCGACGCCGCCGGGCTCCCGGTGATGGTCTGGTTCCACGGCGGCGCCTACGTGACGGGCAGCGGTGAGTCGACGAAGTACGACGCGTCGTTGCTGGCGTCCGAGGGTGTCGTGGTCGTCAGCGTCAGCTACCGCCTCGGCGTCTTCGGGTACCTGCGGGACAACCTGGGCCTGCTCGACCAGCTCGCCGCGTTGCGGTGGGTGCGGGACACCATCGCGGAGTTCGGCGGCGATCCGGCGAACGTGACGGCGTTCGGCCAGTCCGCGGGCGCCGACTCGGTCTACGCGCTGATGCTCACCGACACGGAGGACCTGTTCCACCGGGCGATCCTGCAGAGCGCGCCGCTGGGCACCCGCGGTCCGGACCGCCCGGCGATGGCGGAGGCGTTGCGCGAGCTCGTGTCCGCCGACGCCTCGACGCCCGTGGACGAGGTCCTGGCGGCTCAGCAGGCCGCGATCGCGGACGTGGGACCGCGGTTCTCGCAGTCGGGCGGCATGCCGTTCGCCCCGGAGCTCGGCGAGACCGGCCTCGCCGCGGCGGCCTCCCGCGTCGAGCTGCTCGTGGGGCACACCGCGGACGACGGCAGCCCGTACGTGCCGGGTCCCGAGTACTGGGAGATGGTGACGGAGCTGATCTTCGCCGGCCCGGCCCGTCAGCTGGCGGAGGACTGGACGGCGGCGGGTGGCCAGGCCGCCACCTACAACTTCAAGTGGCGTGCCGAGGGGGCCCCTCTGGGCGCGTGCCACTGCATGGAGCTGCCGTTCGTGTTCGACCCGGACGCCTGGCTGGGCGCGGGCATGCTCGCGGGGCAGAAGCCGGATCCCGATCTGGCGCGGACGATGCGGGGCCTGTGGGCGGGCTTCGCGCGAAACGGGATGGACGCGTTGCCGTCGCGCTCGCTTGAATTCGGCGGGTGACCGATCGCGAGCGTTTGCGCACCACGTTCGGAGGAGACGCGGCCCGCTACCACCGCGCTCGTCCCGACTACCCCGCCGAGCTGTTCACCCGCCTGAGCGGTCCGCGGATCCTGGAGATCGGCCCCGGCACCGGCCAGGCCACCCTGCCGCTGACGGCGCTGGGCGAGGTGACGGCGGTCGAGCTGAGCCCCGAGCTGGCCGCGGTGGCCAGGACGCACGCCCCGGCCGCGCACGTGGTCGTGGCGGACTTCGACGTGTGGCCGCTGCCGCCGGACCCGTTCGACCTCGTGGTGTCCGCGACGGCGTTCCACTGGCTCGATCCCGCCACCCGGATGGCCCGGTGCGCCGCGGCGTTGCGGTGGGGCGGCTCGCTGGCGGTGATCTCCACGCACCACGTGGCGGGCGGAACGGACCGGTTCTTCGCTGAGGTGCAGGAGATCTACGAACGCTGGGACCCGGACACCACGCCCGGTTTCCGGCAGCCGTCCGCCTCGGCGGTCCCGTGCGAGTTCGACGAGAGCCCGCTCTTCGGCGAGCCGGAGTTCCACCGGTACGAGTGGGACCGCGCCTACTCCGCCGAGACCTACGTGGACCTGCTCCTCACGTACTCGAACCACATCGCGCTGCCCGACCGCGACCGGCTGGTCGCGGACATCGCGGCGTTGGTCGACACGCGGTTCGGCGGCCGGATCGTCAAGCGGTACCTGACACAGCTCGCCGTCGCACGGGTCAGTGGCGGGTTCGCCGGGACATGAGCACTACGCCGGCCAGCAGGGCGAGGCCTCCCATGGCCACCGGCATCGACTCAGGTGCGTCCGCAGTGGACTGTCCGGGCGCGACGCCCGCGATCCCGTCACCGGCGCCGAGTGGCAACGCCAGTGCGGCGGCCGCCAGGACCGGCAGGAGCCAGGTTGCTTTCATGCTCGATATATGCGGTTGATTGTGACCTGCGTTACACCACGTCTTCAGGTTTCCGACAGCTCGCCCGGAGCACTGCCAAGCGAGACGCCCGCAGTTACGAAAAAGCGCTTTCCAGGCCCGTCCGGACGCTCCGCCGCAGGTCGTTCATCCTGACCACAGGCCATATCGCGCAAGAAACAACTAACTACACCAGGAAGCAACAACCGGGTGCTGCTCGCCCTACGGGACGGGCAACACGCCTAGGATGTTCCGCCAAAGGGGCGGGGAGACACGCATGAGCCGTGCCCTTGCACGAGGAGGTGGCATGGCCGTGTCGACAACGGCGTTCAACGAGGGCAGGACCCCCCAGCGGGGCCGTCCTCGCGACGCCAGCAGGGACGACGCATTACGTCAGGCAGCGCTCGAGGTGATGGCCGAGGTCGGGTACCGGGCCCTCACCATGGACGCCGTGGCGGCCCGCGCGAGGGCGGGCAAGGCCACGATCTACCGGCGCTGGGAGTCCAAGCTCGATCTCGTGATCGACACGTGCACCCAGCTCGCCACGCAGAACCTCGCGGCACCGGACACCGGCTCGCTGGCGGGCGACCTGCGCGAGTTCCTCTCGTCGTTCGCCGCGTTCCTCTCCGGACCGATCGGCAAGGCCGCCCAGGCGCTCGTGGGCGAGCTGCCCCACGAACCCGAGCTGGCGACGGCGTTCCGGGAGACGTTCCTGATCTCGCAGCGCGACGTGCTGCGGGGCATCCTCGACCGCGCCGCCGACCGCGGCGAGCTGAAGGCGGACGCCCCGCGCGGCATGGCCGTGGAGATCGCGGGCGCCGCGCTCATCTACCGGCTGATGCTCACCGGTGACCCGCTCGACGAGCCGTTCGTGGAGAAGGTCGTCGAGCAGGTGCTCCTACCGTTGGTGCACGCCTAGCGGAACAGCTTGCGCACCAGCGCGAAGCCGACCACCGCGCCGACCGCGATCAGCGTGTACTTGACCTTGGGCTGACTGAGCACGTCGAGCACGGACGCCTTGCCCTGCTCGACGAGCTTCTGCGGGTTGGCGCGCTCGCTGAGCTCGTCCAGGGTGGCGGCCAGCGCGGTGCGAGCCTGTTCGATCTCGCGCTGGATGGTGTCGGGATCGCGAGCCACATGTCCTCCTAGCAGCGGTTCTACCGCCAACCGTAGTGGACGGCGGCGGGCGCGGCTTCGAGCGACCCGGGAGAGCGTGCGCACGAGGGGCCGATAGGCTGCCCCGCGAGGGGTCGTAGCCCAATTGGCAGAGGCACTGGGTTTAGGTCCCAGCCAGTGGGGGTTCGAGTCCCCCCGACCTCATTGATCAGCGCGTTTGCGGCGGATGTGCCGCGGGCCCTGACCCGCGGCGCCTCCACCCGCCCCGTCGGTGTCCTCGCGCTTTTCCGCCCGCCGGCCGACACTCACGCGGCTTTCCCACACCCGGTTGACGCTCTCGCCGCGTCGCGGCTTTCCCGTGCCCACCGCGTCCTCTGAGGACCTGGGGCACGCGCCCACTTACGGTTTCCCGCAACCCCGAGGTGAGGTTTCCCCCACCCCAACACTGCGGACAACCCCCATGTCCACCCCCGTCCCCATCCGTACCGTGGAAACCATGAACCCGGTCGACTGGCTAACCGCCCTGATGGAGACAGCCGGCGCCCCCGGAGCGGCCCTCGCCATCGCACTGGAGAACCTGTTCCCACCCCTGCCCAGCGAGGTCTTCCTGCCGCTGGCGGGCTTCACCGCGGGCCAGGGCAGGATGTCGCTGCTGGACGCCATCCTCTGGACCACCCTCGGCTCGGTCGTGGGCGCCCTGCTCCTCTACTGGGTCGGTGCGGCACTGGGCCGCGACCGAGTCCGCCGCATCGCGACGCGGATGCCCCTGCTCCGCGTGTCCGATGTGGACAGAACAGAGGCCTGGTTCCTGCGCAACGGTCACCGCGCAGTCTTCTTCGGCCGCATGATCCCGGTCTTCCGCAGCCTGGTCTCGATCCCGGCCGGCGTGGAACGCATGCGATTAGCACCCTTCATCGCCTACACGGCAGCGGGCAGCCTCCTGTGGAACACAACGCTGATCCTCGCGGGCTACCTGCTGGGCGACAACTGGCACCTGGTCGAGCAGTACGTGGGCCTGGCCTCGACAGCGGTCCTGATCCTGGCAGCAGCGGCCCTCGCCCTCTTCGTGACGCTCCGAGCAACGAAAAAACGCGCCACCTCCCGCACCTGACACCCATCGCATCGCACGGCGCCGGTAGCCAACCTCAACGCGCGCCTCTCACACCCGCACCAGCCCGGCCCGCAGCCGCGACAAACCTCACCAGCTCCCCCACCGCCCCCGTCACACCACCGGTTCCGCTGTGACTCCCCACCAAGCCACAACACCGGCCCACGCCGGCTCACACCACCGCCCCACTCGCGCTCAAATGCTCCAGGAGCCCACCCGCAGCCCTCGTCCCCCAGCCCGCCCACGAGACCGGCTCGCGAACCTCACCCGCCCCGCAGCCTCCACAACCCCACCGGCTCCCGCCGAGCCGCCGCCATGCCGTTCCCGACCACGCCGGGTTCCACAGCGGCTCACCTCGACCTCGCCGACTCGCCCGCTCTCCCACCACTCCAGACGGCAGTCGGATCTCAGCTCACCTGCAGCCGCCGCAGCTTCCGCCGAGCCACAACACCGGCTCGCGGGATCGGCACGCCAACCTCACCCAACCCCCAGCCGCCGCAACCCCACCGGCTCCCCGCCGAGCCGCCGCCACACCGTTCCCCGCCACACCACCGGTTCCGCCGCGGCTCGCCGCCAAGCCACAACACGGGCCCGCGACGGCTCACACCACCGCCACCGTCCCATTCGCCCCTCGAACGCTCCAGGAGGCCCCCGCAGCCCTCGCCCCAGCCCCCAAACCCTCCCGCACCCCCGCGAGCCCGGCCGCACACCCCCACCCACCCCAGTCAGCTCCCCTACCGAGCCGCCGCTTCACTCCCCATCCTCAAATACCCCACCAACCCCCGCACAGCCGCCCGCCCAGCCCGGTTCGCCCCGATGGTGCTGGCCGACGGCCCATACCCGACGAGGTGGATCCGCGGATCCGACACCACCCGAGTCCCGTCGACCCGAATCCCACCCCCAGCCGCACGCAGGTGCAGCGGCGACAGGTGGTCGAGGTCGTGCCGGAACCCGGTGGCCCACAAGATGACGTCGGCGTCGAACCGCTCCCCGGACGCCCACTCCACACCGGCCGGTGTGATCCGCGAGAACATCGGCCACCGCGCCAGCACCCCGGACTCGACGGCGGTACGGGTCTGGTCGTTCAGCGCCAGTCCGGTGACGCTGACGACGCTGCGCGGGATCAGTCCGGCCCGGACGCGTTCCTCGACCATCCCCACGACCCAGCGTCCGTAGTCCTCGGTGAACGGTCCCTCCCGCCACACCGGTTCGTGACGCGTGACCCAACGCGTCTCCGCAGCGAAAGGAGCGAGCTCCATGAGCAACTGCGTGGCCGACGCCCCGCCGCCCACGACCACGACCCGCTTACCGGCGAACGAAGAAGGTCCGTCGTAGTCCGCGGTGTGCAACTGACGACCCGAAAATGTCTCCTGGCCGGGGTAGTAGGGCCAGAAAGGACGCCGCCACGTGCCAGTCGCGTTGATCAGGCCGCGCGCGGTCCACACGCCCTGCGAGGTCTCGACTTTCAGCAGTGCGCCGTCGTCGAGCACCTGCGTGACGTTCACCGGTCGCACCACCGGAAGGTCGTGCAACGCCTCGTAGCGCGCGAAGTACGACGGGATCGCCTGGTTCGCGGGTTCGTCGGGTGAGGGCTGCTCAAAGGGCATGCCCGGCAGCTCGTGTATGCCGTGCACGGTCCGCATCCGCAGCGAGGGCCAACGGTGCAGCCACGCGCCGCCGGGTGCGTCGTTCGCGTCCAGCACCACGTGGTCGACACCGCGGCGCCGCAGGAAGTACGAGGCGGACAGGCCCGCCTGTCCCGCGCCGATCACCACCACATCCGTCACATCACGAACAACAGAAGGGAAATCCCCGTTCTTCCAACGGTGTGACCGACAGCTCACCCACCCACTAGGTTCCGGGGTCGTGCACCTTCTGCTGACGATTGCACTTCTGGCGGCACCTGTCCCTACGACGACAGCCTCGTACGCCGTCTACGACCGGATCACACACACGTTGACCGGAAAAGACGTGCACAAGCCGATCAGGTCGGCATCCCTGGTGAAGATCCTGATCGCGATCGAACAGCTCGAGACACGGGGCGACGACCCGCGCATCGAGCCGATGTTGCGCGTGAGCGACGACAACGCCGCGAGCGAGCTCTGGGTGGAGAACGGCTGGGAACAGCTCGTGGTGCGCACGGCCGAGCGGATCGGGCTCGAGGACACCAGGCCGCCGGAGAACCGGGGCATGTGGGGGTACACGGCGGTGAGCGCGTCCGACGTCGTGAAGATCTACCGGTACCTGCTGGAGAGGGCGGACCCGAAGGTCCGGTTCACGATCATGGGTCACCTGCACCGGGCGGAGAAGTGCGCCTCGGACGGGTTCGACCAGTCGTTCGGGCTGCCGTCCGCGACGTGGTGGCCCGCGTTCAAGCAGGGCTGGTCCGGGTTCGGCGACCCGGTGAAGCCGTGCGTCGACCGCCCGCGCCCGCGCATCCAGTGGGAGCTCGACACGAAGTCGCCTGCCATGCACACGTCCGGGACGTGCGGGTTCAGCATCGTGGCGGTGCTGACGCTGCACCCGGAGGGCACGACCTACGCGGACGCGGCGAAACGAGTTACGCGGCTCACGGAAGAAGTCACGAAGTATCGGTGTTGATCGATGCATGAGCCGTCTCAGTGAGATCCCTCTGTCCGTTCTCGACCTCGCCCCGATCACGTCGGGAGCGGATGCGACGACCGCGCTGCGGAACTCGCGGGAGCTCGCTCAGCAGGCGGAACGTCTCGGCTACCACCGCTACTGGTTCGCCGAGCACCACAACATGCCGGGAATCGCGTCGTCCGCGCCCGCGGTGCTGATCGGGCACATCGCGGACGCGACGTCGACGATCCGCGTCGGTTCGGGCGGCGTCATGCTGCCCAACCACGCGCCACTGGTGGTCGCGGAGCAGTTCGGCATGCTCGAGGCCCTGCACCCCGGCCGCATCGACCTCGGCATCGGCCGCGCGCCCGGCACCGACCAGAAGACGGCGCGGGCGTTGCGGCGCACCGAAGCCGGTCTGTCCGCGGAGAACTTCCCGCAGGAGCTGACCGAGCTGATCAAGTACTTCGAGGGCAGCGCCGAGCTCAACGCCGTGCCCGCCGCGGGCAACAAGCCGCCGATCTGGCTGCTCGGCTCGTCCGGGTACAGCGCGCAGGCCGCGGGCCTGCTGGGACTGCCGTTCGCGTTCGCCCACCACTTCAGCGCGCAGAACACGTTGCCGGCGCTGGAGTTGTACCGCCGCAACTTCCGGCCGTCCGAAATTCTCCAAGAGCCCTACGCGATGGTGTGCGCCTCGGTGATCGTGGCCGACACCGACGAGCACGCCCGCTGGATCGCCGGTCCGGGAGCGCTCTCATTCGTGCGGCTGCGCCAGGGCCGTCCCGGTCCGCTGGAGACGCCGCAGGAGGCCGCGGACTACCCGTACACCGAGATCGACGAGCTGGTGATCGAGGACCGCATGGCCACCCAGATCATCGGATCCCCCTCAACGGTCCGCGCCGGGCTCGACGAGTTGATGGAGTCGACGGCGGCCGACGAGCTCATGGTGACGACGATCGTGCACGGCCACGGTGACCGTCTGCGTTCGTTCGAACTCCTCAGCGAGATCGCCGAACGGACGCCGTCACTAGGCCGTTCAGCCGCACATACGTGAGCCGCTTACGCCTGAGCTTCACGTTTCGTACCACTGCTACTGCTCTGAACGGGTGATTATCGGCTCCGCTTGTAGCGCCTGAGACGCGGTGGGCGATGATCGGTGTGAGCGCGCACGCCCCCCGACGCGCTCCCTAGCTTCACCCAGCGGTTTCGATCGCAGGACGGCGTGGGGCCGGCGCACTCTGTGGCGCCGCCCACGCCGCCCATCACGAGTCGGCCACGGCCCGGCACCAGGTCCGCTTCAGAGGCCACTTTCGTTCGCCCCACCCCCACGTGCACCGTCACAGTTGACGGGAGTCGCACACACCCACCGCCGGGGTGGGAAAGGGGAGTTCGTGAAGTTCGCCAAAACGGCCGCGGGCCTGTGCCTGCTGCTGGCCGTGGCGGGATGTGCGGGCCCCAGCGTCGCCGTCACCCCGGACGAGAACCTGACGGTGGAACAGCGAGCCGAGACGCCCAGCGCGTCCCGTGCCGCCGCCTTCGGCACCCAGCGCGTGTGGGCCTCCGGTCTGTCGGTCGTGGTGTCCGCCCCGCGTTCCCTGACGCCGTCCGAGACGGCGATCCCGCCCGCCAAGCGCACCGCGGTGTTCACGATCACCGTCTACAACGGCTCCAAGGCCTCCTACCGCCCCTCCCAGCTCTCCGTGCGCGCCACAGCCGACGGCAACCCCGCCGCCGAGCTGGTGGACTCCGTGCAGGGCCTCAACGGCCTCGCCGCCGCCGTGGCGGAGGTCCCACCGGGCCGTGACACGCAGATCCAGCTGGCGTTCGCCGTGTCCGAGAGCCCCGCGCAGATGCAGCTGACCATCCAGCCGGGCGGACAGGGCCAGGACGCGCCCACGGTCTTCGAGGGCAACGCCTAGAACCGGGAATAGTCTTCCGGGCATGACCAGTCGTCTCGAACCTGGAGACACCGCGCCCGCGTTCACGCTGCCCGACAGCGAGGGCAAGCCGGTGTCCCTGTCCGACTACCTCGGCAAGTCCGTGGTCGTGTACTTCTACCCGGCCGCGAGCACGCCCGGCTGCACCAAGCAGGCCTGCGACTTCCGCGACAACCTCGGCGTCCTGGCCGACTCGGGCTACGAGGTCGTCGGCATCTCGCCCGACAAGCAGGAGAAGCTCGCCAAGTTCCGCGACACCGAGGGCCTGAACTTCCCGCTGCTCGGCGATCCGGACAAGAAGGTCCTGACCGAGTGGGGCGCCTTCGGCGAGAAGCAGAACTACGGCAAGACGGTCCAGGGCGTCATCCGCTCGACGTTCCTCGTCGGCCCCGACGGCAAGATCGTCAAAGCCATGTACAACGTCCGCGCCACCGGCCACGTGGCCAAACTGCTGCGCGAACTCCCCGCCTAGCACGATCTTTCGCGTGAAATCCGAGGCCGTCGCCGCAGAACTTGCGGCGACGGCCTCTTCTTCGGGTATGGTCGAGGGCAGGGCGAGCACAATGCCGCCCCTTGTTCCGGTGAGGGTGATACACCGTGTGTCGCTTGACGGCACCCAGCGGTCCCGACATCCCGTCTGATTTCGTCTTGCGCGTCCACTTCCCCACGCGAGGCGGCTGACCAGGGCGTTCTGCCCAAGTCCACCGTTCGTAGTCATACACGCATGCCAAGCGCTGCGTGCATTTCGTGCTGGGAAAATTCAATGCTGAAGTGGATCCTGCTCACCCTCGCCGTGGGCGCGGAAGTTTTCGCGACCCTTTGTCTGAAGTACTCCGAGGGCTTCACAAAACCGTGGCCCGTGGCCGGCCTGGCCGCCGGCTTCCTCACCGCGCTGTACCTGGAATCGCAAGTGATCAGAATGGGCCTGCCCGTCGCCATCACCTACGCGATCTGGGCAGGCGCCGGCATCGCCCTGGTGGCCATCACGAGCCGCGTCCTGTTCGCCGACCCGCTGAACCTCGCCATGCTGTCCGGCATGGCCCTGATCGCGGCGGGCGTGTGCGTCGTGTCGGTGGCCTCCCACGCCCACACCGCCGTCTAATCTCGTTTGGGTGGGCTTAGAAATCGCCGCCGTCAACCGCCTGGGCCAGTCCGTAGCTCTGCGCGCAGCCACCGAGTGGCTGGCCGCCCAGTCCGACGACCGCACTCTGTCCCTGACGGAGTTGGCCGCGACGGAACTCGCCAAGCCCACCCAACGAGCCAAGCTCGACACCCTGATCCAGCACATCGGCCACCAGGTGACCGAACAGCTGGAAGCCGTCCTGGAACGCTTCCCCGACAACGACGACGCCCTGACCGCGGTCGCGGAAGCGCTGGCCTCCGTCGACCTGTCCGACGCTGCCCTGCTGGCCGACGACGCCGACCCCGAAGTCCTGGCCCAACGCATCCGCCGCTCGTTGCCGCGCCAGAACCTCGGCCGCTGCTACGACATCGCTTTGGACCAGTCGTGCCGCTACCTGGTGCAGATCATCAGGCACCTGCCGTCGTTCCAACCGCGTGCTCTGGCCGAGGTGCTCTCCCGCGCCACCGCCCAGACCGCGCTGTTGGAAGACGTCCTGTCTCGCCTTCCCCGCACGTCTTTGTACGCACCCGCGGGCACGGACAACGACGACGAGTTCCGCGACGAGTACCTGCGCTACATCGCCGCGAACCTGGACCGCCTGGAACTACTCGGCCTCTCCATGCGAGACCGGCCGCGTCTGGCGTTGAGCGTCGCCTACCTGAGCCTGACCGTGTCGGGATCCCAACGACGACAACGGGAATGGTTCGGCGAAACCGACGACCGCACGCACTCCGGCGTCCGAGTGGAGTCCGCGCTCGACAACCGCACCTTCATCCGCGGTGAAGCCGGATCGGGCAAGACCACCCTTCTCGACTGGCTGGCCATCACCGCTGCCCGCAACGGTTTCGTCGACGACTTGCAGCCGTGGAACGGACTCGTCCCGTTCCCGATCAGACTGCGCTCCTACGCCGACTCCCCTCTGCCACAACCAGAAGCGTTCGTGACCGGGCCGCTCGCCGGACTCATGCCGACCGGCTGGGCCCACCGCGTGCTCCAGCAGGGCCGCGGACTAGTGCTCGTCGACGGCGTCGACGAGGTCCCTCCGCCAAAACGCCACAAGGTTCGAGAATGGCTGCGCGAACTCGTCAACGCCTTCCCCGACACGCGTTTCGTGGTCACCGCCCGACCGTCGGCCGCAGACGAGAAGTGGTTGGAGGAACAGCGGTTCTCGTCGGTGGTGCTCGAACAGATGAGCTCGACCGACGTGAAAGCGTTCATCCAGCGCTGGCACGAGGCCGCCGAAGCCCCGGACGAAGCGCAACGACGGCTCGTCCGCCAACTCGACAGCCGCGAACACCTCCGTGCCCTGGCCTCATCGCCGCTGCTGTGCGCCATGTTGTGCGCGCTGAACCTGGGTCGCGTCTCCGAACTCCCGCACAACCGCATGGAGCTCTACTCCGCGGCGCTCACCATGCTCTTGGACCTGCGTGACGCGGAACGCGGAATCGCCCGGTTCCTCACCGCTTCCGACAAGACCGTCCTGCTGCGCGACCTGGCTTGGCGACTCACCCTCGGCGGCCGCAGCCAGCTGCCGACTGCGAAAGTCCACGAGCACGTCGCCCGGAAGATTCGCTCGATGCCCAACGTCGACGGAGAACCGGACGCGATCGTCACACACCTGCTGGAACGCAGCGGCGTCATCCGCGAACCCGTGCTGGGACGCGTCGACTTCGTGCACCGGACGTTCCAGGAGTACCTCGCCGGCGAGGAGGCGATGGAGGACGACCACGTCGACACGTTGGTCTCCCACGCCCACCTCGACTCCTGGGCCGAGACGATCGTGCTCGCCTGCGGCCACGGCCGGCGGGCAGATGTGAGCGATCTGCTGACCAAGGTGCTCGACCGAGCCGACCGGGAACGACGGCACAGCCGTCGGTTACGGCTGCTCGCCGCCGCATGCCTCGAAACCATCAAGGACATCGACCCGGGAATCCACGAGCGCGTCGACTCGATGATCAGGGGCCGGTTGGTACCGCCGCGCAGTACCAAGGAGACGGCGTCTCTGGCCACCATCGGTCCTCGCGTGCTCCGCTACCTTCCCGGCGACCTATCAGGTCTGTCTGATGCTGCGGCGAGCGCAACGGTTCGCAGCAGTGGGCTGGTTGGTTCGCCTGAGTCGATGGCACGCCTGGCCGGCTACGCACGTGATAGCCGAACCTGCGTACAGAGAGAATTACTCGACGCATGGCAGCATTTCGACCCCAAGATCTACGCGGAAGAAGTGCTGGCCGATGCACCCCTTGTTCGCGGCCGAGCCGTAATCAAGTCCGCACGCCAACTCCCCCATCTGCCACGACTTCAGCACCTGGTGAGCACCGACGCGGTCCTGCCACGACACGAAATGCAATCGGATCTGAGATTCATCCGGTGGACGACAGGACTTCGCGATCTCGACGCAGTGGTGGAAGGAGAGGCGGACGTCAGCCCGCTCAGCGAGACAACGCCACGCCAGGTGTTTCTTCTGGGCGCCAGGAGGTTCGTGAACCTCGAACGCCTGCCTCCAATCGCGCGGTCACTGGGCCTGTATCAACAAGAGCCGTGGACGAATCTGGAATTCTTACGCGGCCGAACGCTCCGGCACCTCTATTTGAGCCCGGTGGCGGACAGCTGCGATTTGAACGTGATCACAGAAGTGTCCCGCTTGCGTCGGCTCACTTGCAGCCGGTGGACGAACTTGGACGCACTTCCTCCGCTGCCGCACTTGCATTCGATCTTCATCGGCAACTCGAGCAGGCCGATCGACCTGCGGCCGCTCAAGGGAAGACAGCTGAGACTGAGATTGCATCGACTCAACACGCACATCGGAGTCGATAGTCTCGGCCCCGATGTGCGCATCGAGTGGATCGGTTAGCCCAGCTTGCGCAGGTACGGGACCAGCAGCTTCAACGCCCGCCCCCGGTGCGACTCCGCGTCCTTCTCCTCAGCCGTCATCTCAGCCGAGGTGATCTCGAACCCCTCGGGCACGAAGATCGGGTCGTAGCCGAAGCCACCGGTCCCCCGCCGAGCCCGCAGCAACGAGCCACGCCACTCACCGCGAACCACGACCTCTTCGCCGCCAGGAACAACAAGAGCCACCACCGACACGAACGCCGCACCACGGCGTTCGTCCGGCACGTCGCCGAGCTGGCCCAGCAACAGGTCGAGGTTCGCGTCGTCGTCGCCGTGGCGGCCGGACCACCGGGCGGACAGCACTCCCGGCATGCCGTTCAGCTCGTCGACGGCAAGCCCGGAGTCGTCCGCGACCGACACGAGTCCGGTAGCAGCAGCGGCGTCACGAGCCTTGGCCAGCGCGTTGCCCTCGAAGTCCGGCGCGGTCTCGGGAGCCTCCGGAAACGACGGCACGTCCGACAAAGACAGCACCTCGATCCCCGCCAACCCTTCGGCGACGACGATCCGCTGCAACTCACGAAGCTTCTTGGCGTTGCGCGAAGCCAGCAGGAGCTTCATCGCTTGCCACCCGACTTCGGCTCCGGCAGCACACCCGGATAGGGCTCGGCCAACGCGCGGGCCTGGATCCGGTTCAGCTCGGCGCACCCCTGCAGGGCGATGTCCAGCATCCGGTCCAAAGTGGAGCGCGCAAAGGTGGCGCCCTCGCCGGTGCCCTGGACCTCGATCAGCGTGCCCGCGTCGGTGGCGACGACGTTCATGTCGACCTCGGCGCGTGAGTCCTCCTCGTACGGCAGGTCCAGGCGGACGCGGCCGTCGACCACGCCCACCGAGACGGCGGACACGGCGCACGAGAGCGGGGAGGGGTCGGCCAGGCGGCCGGCGGCGCCCAGGTACGTCACGGCGTCGGCCAGGGCCACGTAGGCGCCGGTGATCGCCGCGGTGCGGGTGCCGCCGTCTGCCTGGATCACGTCGCAGTCGATGACGATGGTGTTCTCGCCGAGAGCGGCGAGGTCGATGCAGGCGCGCAGCGAGCGGCCGATCAGGCGGGAGATCTCGTGCGTCCTGCCGCCGATCCTGCCCTTCACCGACTCGCGGTCGCTGCGCGAGTGGGTGGCGGACGGGAGCATCGCGTACTCGGCGGTCACCCAGCCGAGGCCGGAGCCCTGGCGCCAGCGGGGGACGCCTTCGGTGACACTCGCCGCGCACAGGACGCGGGTGTTCCCGAACTCGATCAGGACCGAGCCCGCCGGCCAGGTCTGGTATCCACGCGTGATTCGGATGTCACGCAACACGTCGTCGTATCGGCCATCGCTTCGCACCACGGGGCCTACCCTAATGAACCCTGCGGAGCGCCATGGCGTAGGGAGAGACATGCTGACGATCGACGGTATTCCGCTTCACCCGTTGCTGGTGCACGCGGTGGTCGTGCTGTTGCCCCTCGCGGCGCTCAGCGCGGTCGCGATCGCGCTGGTCCCGAGCTGGCGGCGCAGGTACGCGTGGCCTGTTCTCGGGGTCACGCTGGCCGGTGTCGCCGCTGTTCCCGCCGCCAAGCAGGCCGGTGAGGACCTGATGAGCGCGCTCGAGAAGAACGGCGTGCAGAACCCCGCCATCCAGGCGCACGCCGAGCTCGGCGACCTGCTGTTGCCCATCGCACTCGGGTTCGGGGTCGCGGTGATCGCGCTGCTGGTCGCGGGGCGGCTCGCGGACAGGGAGCGGCAGGCCGACGCACCCACCACGAAGACGTGGCGGGTGATCTCAGTCGTGGTGTCCGTGCTGGTGGTGCTGCTCGCGGTCGGGGCGACCGTGCAGACCGTGCGCACCGGTCACAGCGGGTCCGGGGCCGTCTGGAGGGGCACGGGGAGCTGAAGCGGCGCCGTCGCCGACTGCTTCAACGTCCGCGTGACCGTGCAGAACTGCTCCACGGCGCGCCGGACGACGGTTTCGAGCGCTTCCGGGTCGTCCACGCCGGACAGGTCGTACGAGAGCGTCACCGGGATGGAGATCACCTCGTTGCCGCTCTCGGACTGGACGGCGTCCGCGGTCGCGGAGAGCTCGTCCGTGCCTGTTCGGCGCAGCACGAGTGTCTCGGACGTCACGAGCGCGCAGCCGGCGGCGGCCGCCACCAGCAGCTCCACCGGGCTGAACGAACCCTCCTGGCCCTTGCGGCCGATGCGCACCGACGCGCCTCTGTCGTTCTTCGCGACGAACTCGTGCTCGCCGACGCGCTCCACGTTGATCATGTCCGCTCCCCCACCACCTCGTACCGGCCGCCCTCTACGACCAGCTCACACGGTCCGTCGAAGGCCGACTCGGCCTCCTTCAGCACGTCCTCGCGCGACGTCCACGGCGGTACGTGCGTGATCAGCAACCGTCCGACGCCCGCGCGGGCCGCCAGCTCGCCCGCCTGCCGCCCGGACAGGTGCAGGTCCGGCTGGCGCTGCGGGGTGTGCGTCCAGCTCGCCTCGCTCAGCAGCACGTCCACGCCGGACGCCAGGGAGTCGAGCGCCTCGCAGGGCCCGCTGTCGCCGGTGTAGGCGAGGGACACTCCGCCGTGCGAGATGCGGAACCCGTAGGCCTCACAGGGGTGTGCCACCAGGGCGGGCTCCACGATGAACGGTCCGATGTGGACCGGGGCGCCGAGCGGGTGGAAGGAGAAGACGTCGCTGAAGTCCAATGACGACCGTTCGGCGGCATCGGGCGCGTAGCCGGCGACGAACCGCGAAGGCGCCTCGGCGGGCGCGTAGACCGGTAGCGGCTGTTCCGGCGGCGTCGGGTGGTACTTGCGCGCCACGTACAACGACGACACGTCGATGCAGTGGTCCGGGTGCAGGTGCGAGAGCAGCAGGGCGTCCATCGAGAACAGCGGGCGTTCTTCCTGGAACCGCGACAGCACCCCGTTGCCGAACTCCAGCGCCAACGTGAACCCGTCGGCCTCCAGGAGGTATCCCGACGCCGCCGCGCCGGGTCCGGGAATGCTGCCGGAGCAGCCGAGCACGGTCAGCAGCACGTCAGCCCCACTGTTCGAAGGTCGGCAGGAACCGGGCGGCGAGCTTCGCGAACCGCTCCGGCGGCCCGGTGCACGTGATGCGGTGCACCGGCGGTTCCGACGCGAACTCGTCGCGTTCGGTCAGCAGCCGCACGACGTCCTTGACCGTCTCCTCTGCGCTCGACACCAGCGTCACGTGCTCGCCCATGACGATCTGGATCACGCCGGTGAGCAGCGGGTAGTGCGTGCAGCCGAGCACGACCGTGTCGACGTCGGCGCGCTGCAACGGCTCCAGGTAGGCCTGGGCCAGTCCGAGCACCTGCCGTCCCGAGGTGATGCCGCGCTCGACGAAGTCGACGAACCGGGGACACGCCGCCGCCGTCACCGTCGCGTCGCGCGCCGCCTGGAACGCGTCCTGGTAGGCGTGCGAGTTGATCGTGCCTACCGTGGCGATCACGCCGATGCGCCCGCTGCGCGTCGTCATCACCGCACGCCGCACCGCGGGGAGGATCACCTCGACCACGGGCACGTCGTAGCGTTCGCGGGCGTCGCGGAAACAGGCGGCGGACGCGGTGTTGCACGCGATGACGAGCATCTTCGAGCCTTCGTCGACGAGCCGGTCGCAGACCTCCAGCGCGTGCTTGCGGGCCTGCGCGATCGGCAGCGGCCCGTAGGGACCGTTCGCCGTGTCGCCGATGTAGTGGATCGACTCGCCCGGCAACTGGTCCATGATCGCGCGGGCGACCGTGAGGCCTCCGACGCCCGAGTCCATGATCCCGATCGTCACGCCGTGAATGTAGCCGGTGAGCTGGTCCTGCGGTTGTCGCGCGAGACACCCCACGCCGCCATTACTCCACCGATTGCGCCGAACAGGTGGCCTTCCCACGACACACCCGGCTGTCCGGGCAGGACACCCCACAAAGCGGCCCCGTACAACGCGAACACGCCGACCGCGATGACGAGCTGCAGCCACGAGCGCGCGAACAGCCCGCGCACGAGCAGGAAGGCGAGGAACCCGAACACGAGCCCGGACGCGCCGATGTGGCTGCCGGGGCTGCCGAACACCCACACGCCGAGCGCGGACGTCAGCCAGATGACGGCGGTAACCTGGAAGAACTGCTTGAGCCCACCCGAGCTCGCGAGGAAACCGAGCAGCAGCAACGGAACCGCGTTGCCGGTGAGGTGGCTCCAGTCGCCGTGGATCAGGGGCATCCACAGCAGGTTGTCCCACTCGCTGAAGTCGCGCGGCCGCACGCCGTCGTCCTCGAGCGAGCCACCGGTGGCGACGTCGAACGCCTCGACGACGTAGAGGAAGCCGACGAACCCGGCCACGACGAGCAGCGACAGCACGGGGTGCGGCGGGATGACCCGTTTCGCGAGGGCGGCAGTGCGGTCCACAAGTCCAGAGTACGTGGACATAAGCTGATCAGGTGTCGATTGAAGTAGCGGTGCGCGCATCGGCCCAGCTCGGCGAGGGCCCCACGTGGGACCACAGCAGCTCCACGTTGCTGTGGGTGGACATCCTCGCCTCCGAGGTGCACCGCTACGCGCCCGCGAGAGACGACGACGCGGTGCTCTCCGTGCCCCAGCACGTGGGCGCTGCCAAGCCACGCGCGCACGGCGGCATCGTCTGCAACCTGCGCGACGGCATCGCGCTGATCGACCGAGACGGCAACAAGAGCTGGCTCGTCTACTGGGCCCGCGACGGCGTGCGCGGCAACGACGCGGGCATCGACCCCTCGGGTCGCCTGTGGGCCGGCACGATGCGCTACGACCAGGCGGCGGACGAGGGCTGGCTCGCGCGGGTCACCGGCGACGGCGCCGCGAAGGTCATGGTCGACGAGGTGAACACGAGCAACGGCGTCGGCTGGAGTCCCGACGCGTCGCTCATGTACTTCATCGACACCCCGACCCGCCGCATCGACGTCCTGGACTTCGACAACGACTCCGGCACCATCGCTCGCCGCCGCCCGTTCGCGCACGTCGGCAACACCGACGGCTGGCCGGACGGGCTGTGCGTCGACGCCGACGGGTGCGTGTGGGTCGCGCTGTGGGGCGGCCGGGCGGTGCGCCGCTACACGCCGGCCGGGGAGCTGGACCGGGAGATCGCGCTGCCGGTGGACAACCCGACGGCCTGCTGCTTCGGCGGGCAGGACTTCACGGACCTGTACGTCACGTCGGCTCGGGTCGGGTTGTCGGACCAGGCGTTGGCGGAGCGGGAGCTGAACGGGTCGGTGCTGGTGCTGCCCGGGGTGGGGACCGGGCTGCCGGGCGTCGCGTTCGCGGGCTGACGCCGGGGGCGGCTGCGTTCGGCGGGGTCGGCGGTGGGGTAGGCGTCGGGGATCGGCCAAGGGCGTCGGCGAGCCGTTCGCGGGAACCGCGAGTCCGCCACGCGGTGTGGCCGACGTGGCCGGCCCAGCAGGGGAACCGAGCCGAAGGCCACCGCCCCGGTGCCCAGCCGGAAGCCCGAGCCCCAGCCGGAAGCAGCCGCCCGGTGTCTCGCCGCCGAGCTGAGCCGCGCCCGTGTGAACGGCCCGTGCGCACGCTGACGCAGGCGTCCCCCCGAGCCGGGAACCCCTGCGTCACAACGTACTCGGCACCCCCGACAAGATCGTCGGGCTAAGCCCAGAGGTGCCCGTCCAGCTTCGCGGCGGCCTCGTCCAACGTCCCCGCGTAAGCCCCGGTCGACAGGTACTTCCACCCCGCGTCCGCCACCACGAACACGATGTCCGCGGTCTTGCCCGCGACCTCCGCCTTCTGCGCCACGGCCAGCGCCGCGTGCAGGATCGCGCCCGTCGAGATGCCCGCGAAGATGCCCTCGGTCTCCAGCAGCTGCCGGGTGCGGCGCAGCGCGTCGTACGAGCCGACCGAGTAGCGGCCGGTCAGCACCGACTCGTCGTAGAGCTCCGGCACGAAGCCCTCGTCGAGGTTCCTCAGCCCGTAGACCAGCTCGCCGTAGCGGGGTTCGGCGGCGATGATCTGCACGTCGGGCTTCGCCGAGCGCAGGTACCGCCCCACCCCGACCAGCGTGCCGGTGGTGCCCAGCCCGGCCACGAAGTGCGTCAACGTGGGCAGGTCGGCCAGGATCTCCGGGCCGGTGCCGCGGAAGTGCGCCTCCGCGTTCGCCGGGTTGCCGTACTGGTAGAGCATGATCCAGTCCGGGTTCTGCTTGGCGAGCTCCTTGGCCGTGGCGACGGCCTGGTTCGACCCGCCCGCGGCCGGCGAGAACACGATCCGGGCGCCGTAGGCCTGCAGCAGCTGCTTGCGCTCGGTCGAGGTGTTCTCCGGCATCACGCAGACCAGGCCGTAGCCCTTGAGCTTCGCGGCCATCGCCAGCGAGATGCCGGTGTTGCCGGACGTCGGCTCCAGGATCGTCGCGCCGGGACGCAGCACGCCGTCCCGCTCCGCCGCCTCGATCATGGCCAGCGCTGGCCGGTCCTTGATCGAGCCGGTCGGGTTGCGGTCCTCGAGCTTCGCCCAGATGCGCACGTTCTCGGACGGCGACAGCCGCGGCAGGCCCACCAGCGGGGTGCCGCCGAGCGCGTCCAGGAGCGAGTCGTAGCGGGCCATGGGGAGATCAGCCGCCCGCGACGGCCGGGAGGATGGTGACGTTGTCGCCGTCCTTCACCGGAGCGGTGAGGCCGCCGGCGAAGCGCACGTCCTCGTCGTTGACGTAGACGTTGACGAAGCGGTGCAGCGCACCCTCCTTGACCAGGCGGGCCTTGAGGCCGCCGTGGTTGTTCTCCAGGTCGTCGATGACCTCGGCGAGCGTCGTGCCGGTGGCGGACACCGACTTCTCGCCCCCGGTGTGGGTGCGCAGGATGGTCGGGATCGACACGGTGACGGCCATGATGGTTCTACCTCCGCAGAAACGTAACTCAGGATTCGATGATCTTGACCGGTTCCTCGGTCACGACACCGTCGACGATGCGGTACGACCGCAGCTCGTGCTCGATCGGGTCACGCGTCGAGACCAGCACGTAGTGGGCCTCCGGCTCGCCCGCGAACGAGATGTCGGTGCGGGACGGGTACGCCTCCGTCGCGGTGTGCGAGTGGTAGATGACCACCGGCACCTCGTCGTTCGCGTCCATCTCGCGCCACACCTTGAGCTGCTCGGCGGCGTCGAACCGGTAGAACGTGGGCGACCGCTCCGCGTTCTCCATCTCGACGAACCGCTCGGGACGGTCGGACCCGTACGGCCCGGCGATCACCCCGCACGCCTCGTCGGGATGGTCGCGGCGCGCGTGGGCCACCATCGCGTCCACCAGGTCACGGCGAATCACCAGCACGCGCTCAATCCTACGGGCTGGCAGGAGTTGTCTCGGTATGCGAGATACCCACGTCACCCTGCTTGATTTAGATCTGGCTTATATTAGGGACGACTACTACAGTGGCCGCCGTGCACGCGTTCGACGTACTCGGCGACCCGGTGCGCCGGCGGATCCTCGAGCTGCTCGCGACCGGCGAGCGGGCGGCGGGTGACGTCGGCGCGGCGGTCCAGGAGGAGTTCGGGATCACGCAGTCCGCCGTGTCGCAGCACCTGAAGGTGTTGCGCTCGGCCGGGTTCGTCCAGGTCAGGCCGGAGGGCACCCGGCGGGTCTACGCGGTGGCGCCCGACCCGTTGCGGGAGGTCGACGCGTGGCTCGACCACTTCCGGCGGTTCTGGGAACCGCACCTCGACGCGCTCGCGACCGAGCTGGCGCGCGGCAAACGGGAACGCAGGCTGGAGGCAGAGGGTGACTGATCGCAGCTTCGAGGACGGCAAGCTCGTCGTCCGGCGGCACTACAAGGCGGGGCGGGAGGACGTCTGGGACGCCATCACCACCCCGGAACGCCTGGTCAGGTGGTTCCTGCCGATCACGGGCGACCTGCGGGTCGGCGGCCGCTACCAGCTGGAGGGCAACGCGGGCGGCGAGATCGTCCGCTGTGACCGGCCCCGCGAGATCGGCCTGACCTGGGAGATGGGCGGCGGCGTCACGGAGGTGCTCGTCGCGCTCGAAGACCAGGGCGACTCCACCGTCCTGACGCTCTCGCACTCCCCCGTGCCCGGCGAGCTCATCCCGAACGCCTCGCCGACGACGTGGGGCCTCGGCGCGGGCTGGGAGATGGGCCTGAACGCGCTGGAGAAGTTCCTCGACGGCAGCCTGCCCGACGGCGCCGCGCAGGACTGGATCGCCACCGCGTCCCACGAGGACCTGGTCGCGGCGGGTGTCCAGGCGCAGCAGATCAGCGACGCCTGGGAAGAGGTGCTCGGATGAGGTTCACCAAGGAAGTCGTGCTCGACAAGCCCATCGACCGGGTCCGCGTGCTCACGTCCGACCCCGGCCACCTGCACCACTGGCAGCCGGACCTCGTCAGCATCACCCAGCACGGCGACACGCCCGGTGCCGCCGGCTCGACCGCGACGCTCGAGTACCGCAAGTTCACGCTCGAGGAGACGGTGCTGTCCGCGACCGCCGACGAGCGGATCTCCCGCTACGCGACGACCGGGATGGTGCACACCATCACCAACCGGTACTCGGTCGTCGACGACCAGCACACCCTGCTGGTCTGCGACAACGAGTTCGAGCTGTCCGGGCTGCTCAAGCTCGGCAGGAAGGTGGTGGAGAGGACGCTGCGCGAGCAGGTCGAGCGCAACGTCGACAGCTTCAAGGCGTTCATCGACGCCTGCTGAGCACCACCACGAGGTAGAGGCCCAGCAACGCCACTCCGCGCCGCCGTTGTGCCTGGTCGAGGCCGCGCCACGCGGCCAGCTCCGCCCACGCGGCCAGGGGCGTGACGGCCACGCCGAGCTTCATCAGCACCTTCCCGAACCCCGGCGGCACGAGGAACGACGCGACGAAGAGCCCGGCGGGTGCGACCACCGCCAGCTCCCTGCCGGGGATCTCGCGCGCCGCACCGGGCGGGGCGAGCTCGGTGACGACTCCTGCTGCTTGATCGATGACATCGGCCATGCCGGAGGACTACCCGCTCAGAGGTCGCGGAATGCGGTCACACCGTTCAACGTCGTCGCCTCGCGCACACCGGACACCACGGCCTCGGCGAACATGTCGGCAGCGGCCGTGCACAAAGCGTCCAACGCGAACGCGCGCGGCTCGGCCAGCGGCACCGCACCCGTGGCCAACGCGAACACCGTGTCGCCGTCGAACATCGAGTGCGCTGGTCGCACCGCGCGGGCGAGGCCGTCCTGCGCGGCCATCGCGAGCCGCTGACACTCCGCTTTGGACAGCTCCGCGTCCACCGCGACGACCCCGATCGTGGTGTTGAGGCCGTCCGGCTTGCGTTCGGGCAGCGCGACGGCGGTGGTGCCCAGCGACGGCAGCCACGGCAGGCCGGACGCGCGGTCGACCACCTCACCGGCCGCGTTCACCACGGCCAGCGCGCCGACCTGGTGCGCACCGACCGTCGTCGAGGCGACGCCGACACCGCCCTTCAACGACCCGACGCGCGCACCGGCACCCGCGCCGACGCAGCCCAGCTCGAACTCCTCGGCGGCCGCCTCGCAGGCCGCGTGGCCGAACGACGCGTCCGGCCGGTTGCCCCACTCGGACATCGGCAGGTCGAAGATCACGGCACCCGGCACGATCGGCACGACGTGGTGCGGCTCGGCGCCGACCCGGAACCCGATCGAGCGTTCGGACAGCCAGCGCATCACGCCGTCGGCCGCGGCGAGCCCGTAGGCGGAGCCGCCGCTCAAGCACACCGCGTGCACCTGCTGAACCAGGTTCGACGGATCCAGCAGGTCGGTCTCCCTGGTGCCGGGCGCACCGCCACGGCCGTCGACGGCGCCGACGGCCCCGGCGGGCACGAGCACCACGGTCGTCCCGGTCGCCCAACCGGGTTCGACGCGGTGGTGGTGCCCGACGAGCACGCCGGGGATCACGGCATCATCGCCTCGACCAGGGTGTCCTGCACCCAGGTCAGCCAGTGGTAGACGCCGAGGTGCGGCGAGCGCGGGTCCTCCGGCGGCAGCTCGTCCGGCATGTCCTCCGTCACGTCCAGCGCCGTCCCGAGGGCCAGCCGCACGTCGTTGAGCGACGCGAGCCACGCCTCGGCCTCACCGATGGAGAGCCGGATCTCACCGCCGTCGGGCGAGCAGGTCTGCAGCACGGTCTCGGCCGCGCCGGTCTTGTGGTCGAGCAGCTCCGGCTCGTGCAGGGAGCGCAACGCCGCCGCCGAGTTCACCTCGTCCGGGTCGGGCGCGTCGTCGTCGAGCCGGTGGAAGTCGGGCAGCAACCGGCCGAGGATGGGGTCGTCCGGAGCCTCCGACGGGCCTGTTCTGATGCCCGTCAGCTCGGCGAGCTCGTCCTGCGGCGCCTCCTCGGCGCGGGCCAGCAGCATGTCCTGGATCTGGCTGACCAGACCGCGCACGACCGCGGCCTCCTGCTGGTCGAGACGGCCGACGACGACGTCACCGTCGCGGATCCACCGCTTCACGAGGCCCGCTGCATGGTCGCCCAGAGCCCTGCCGCGTGGAGCTTCGCCACGTCGGCCTCCACCTTGTCCTTGGTGCCCGATGTCACGATCGCCTTGCCCTTGTGGTGCACGTCGAGCATCAGCTTGGTCGCCTTGTCCCTGCTGAAGCCGAACAACTTCTGGAACACGTACGTCACGTACGACATGAGGTTGACCGGGTCGTTCCAGACCACGGTCTGCCAGGGCCGGTCCTCCGCGGCGATCTCCGCGCCGACGGCCTCTGGCTGCGTCCGTTCCTGTTCGACGGGCGTGGTCATACCGCCAATGGTGTCATGTTCGCCGCAGTGGCGGAGACCGCATGCGACTAAACCGGATGCGACCTTAGGGTTGGTGACCATGAACTCGACGGCGTTGCTGACAGACCACTACGAGCTCACGATGCTCGCGGCCGCGCTGCGTGACGGTACCGGTGACCGTCCGTGCGTGTTCGAGGTCTTCGCCCGCAGACTGCCCGACGGCCGCCGCTACGGCGTCGTCGCCGGGGTGAACCGGCTGCTCGAAGCGATCGAGGAGTTCCGCTTCGGCGAGGAGGAGATCGACCAGCTGCGCCGCAACGCCGTGGTCGACGATTCGACTTTGGAATGGCTCGCGAACTACCGGTTCTCCGGGGAGATCGACGGGTACCCCGAGGGCGAGCTCTACTTCCCCGGATCCCCGGTGCTGACGGTCAGGGCGTCCTTCGCGGAGGGGGTTGTGCTGGAGACGCTCGCGCTCTCGATCCTCAACCACGACAGCGCCATCGCGTCCGCCGCCGCCCGCATGGTGAGCGCCGCGAACGGCCGGCACATGATCGAGATGGGATCCCGCCGCACGCACGAGGAAGCCGCCGTGGCGTGCGCCCGCGCGGCCTACCTGGCGGGCTTCCACGCGACCTCCAACCTCGAAGCGGGCCGCAGGCACGGCATCCCCACGGCCGGCACGTGCGCGCATGCGTTCACGTTGCTGCACGACACCGAGGAAGAGGCCTTCCGCAGCCAGATCGAGGCGCTGGGCGTCGGCACGACGTTGCTGGTCGACACCTACGACATCTCCGAGGGCATCAAGAAGGCCGTCGCGGTCGCGGGCCCCGAGCTCGGCGCGATCCGGATCGACTCCGGCGACCTCGGCGTGATGGCCAGGCAGGCCCGCGACCAGCTCGACTCGCTGGGCGCGAAGAACACCCGGATCGTCGTGTCGAGCGACCTCGACGAGTACGCCATCGCCGCCCTGCGCGCGGAGCCCGTGGACGCGTACGGCGTGGGCACGTCGGTCGTGACCGGCTCCGGCGCCCCGACCGCGGGCATGGTCTACAAGCTGGTCGAGGTCGACGGCAGGCACGTCGAGAAGCGCAGCACCTCGAAGCAGTCGCGCGGCGGCTGGAAGAAGGCGTTGCGCCGCCACAAGGACACCGGCACGGCCATCGAGGAGGTCGTGTTCCAGGCCTCGTCCGAGCCGGAGCTGGCCGAGCACGACCGGCTCGTGCAGCTCCCGCTGATGCGCGACGGCCGCACGACCGACGAGGTTCCGACCCTGGAGCAGAGCCGCGAACGCTTGCGCGCGGCTCTGGTGAGCGTGCCGTGGGAAGGTCTCAAGCTCTCGCGCGGCGAGCCCGCGATCCCGACGATCTACCTGGAAGGCTGACATGACCAAGGCGTTGATCGTCGTCGACGTGCAGAACGACTTCTGCGAAGGCGGTTCCCTGGCCGTCGCGGGTGGCGCCGCCGTCGCGGCCGCCATCTCGCGGCACATCGCCGCGTCGGCGTACGACCACGTGGTGGCGACGCGGGACTACCACGTCGACCCCGGCGACCACTTCTCGCTGACGCCGGACTTCATCGACTCGTGGCCGGTGCACTGCGTGGCGGGCTCGCCCGGCGCGTCGTTCCACCCGGAGCTCGACGTGTCCGGCATCGAGCAGGTCTTCTCGAAGGGCCGGTTCGCCGCCGCCTACTCGGGTTTCGAGGCGGAGAACGACCTCGCGGGCTGGCTGACGACCAAGGGTGTGACCGAAGTGGACGTCGTGGGCATCGCGACCGACCACTGCGTGCGGGCCACGGCTCTGGACGCGCACCGCAACGGGTTCCGCACTCGGGTGCTGGTGGATCTCACGGCGGCGGTGGCCGTGACCACTCGTGATGCCGCTGTGGAGGAGCTGCTCGCTGCGGGTGTTGTGGTGTCGTAGCGCTGGGGTTCTCGCGGATCTTTTGGGTCGCGTGGGTTGGGGTGGGTGCTGTTTGGCGTTCGGGTTCCTGTTTCGGGCGCGGGGCTCTGCCCCGGACCCCGCCAACTGATCAAAGACCGCCCAGCGCCGTTAGCGGGTTGATGGCACGCC
>NZ_JBHYGW010000027.1:0-105604 GCF_042738015.1 Lentzea sp. NPDC059081 | reverse complement strand
AGCAAGCCGCCCAACACAAACAGGCGTGCCATCAACCCGCTAACGGCGCTGGGGGTCTTTGATCAGTTGGCGGGGTCCGGGGCAGAGCCCCGCGCACGAAACAGGCACCCGCACGCAACAACGCAACCACCCGACCAACCCGAGCGACCAAGCAGCCAACCCCTACCCAACAGGACACCCATTCGCCTGACGCTGCGAATCCGGTCCATAGAGGTCCCCAGTCAAAAACACACAAACCGGCTGCTGCTCAAAGTCATGAATATCAGTCAACTCCAGAATCGTGAAGTTGCGCTGCTCACCAATCCGAGACGCACTGAAGTCCGTACGCCCAGTAGCCCCGAAGAACTCCAACTCCCGAAACTCCCCACCAATCGCCCCACGGTGCGGCGTGTGAACCGGCAACCCGGCCAGCCGCGACTGCGCGTTGCGCACAGCGTCCAGGAAGAGCCCAGCCGCGTCATAAGCGACGCCCATGTGCTCACCGGGCCACGGCTTGATCGGCTTGTCCTCCGGCGGTAGCGGCGACTCCTGGATCTCCTGGTTCAGCCTGCTGTAGCCGGCGCAGAACGCGTCGAGCGGCAGCCCGCCGCGCGCCTTGGAGTCCGGTTTGCCCTCCACGCACGACTTCCCGGCCAGCACGACGAGACCGGCCATGCTCACGTACGACACGCGCATCCCGGCCAGCGAGTCGTGCACCCGGCTGGCCTTCTGCGCGATGAACCGGATGATCGCGTCGTCGGCGACGATGCGCGGCAGCCGGTTCTTGTCGTAGCAGTCGCGTCCGATCGCCCGCAGGAACTCGCCGAAGTCCTCCTCACGACCCGCGAAGAACACCATCTCGCCCGAGTGGTCCTCGACGCACTGCGACGGCACCTCCTGCGGACTCCTGGCCCACGGCACTGCCTGGTAGCGCACGCCCGCGGTCGCGAGCTCCTTGCCCAGCACGTTGACCAGGTCGTCGAGGTAGACGTCCCCCTTGTTCAGGGGCGGGTGGTAGATCGTCACCTTGGTCGAGCCGGCGTACTGCGCGTACCGGCGGACGAGGTCGGCCTGCCGGACGTTGCCGGGGATCAGCTGGAAGTACGTCGAGGACTTGGTCGGCAGCGAGGCCTCGGTCAGCGTGGTGCCGATGGTCGGCACGCCCAGCGCGCCCAGCTCGGTGATCACGTCCTTGGTCTCCGCGACGCTGCGGTCGAGCCCGACCACGCCGATGATGCCGGGGTCGTCCTCCAGCAACGACGTCAGCATGTCCCGCAGGACCTCCGGCGCGCGTTTCATCATCGCGCCTCCGTTCGCGATCACGATGCGCAGCAACGGTTCCGAGCGCGACCTGTCGTTCTGCTGCCGTTGCTTGAGCAGCATGCCCTCGAGCTCCTCGGCGCGCGAGTGGTCGGCGTCGGGGTTGGTGTCCTTGTGCGTGAGGCTGGAGAAGTAGATCAGCGACACGAACGGGCGGCCGGGATCGGCGTCGTGCAGCCGTTCCGCCTCCTCGTTCTGCGCGAACACCGCCTGCTGCGTCCACCGCAGCCGTTCGTTGGAACCGAAGACCTGGCTGCTGTTGTCGCTGTAGCCGACGCACTCGACGTTGCCCTCGACGTCCATCAGCCGGGTCGACACCCCGGCCGAGGTCGCGGAGCCGATGATCGAGCAGTTGGCCCGGATGTGGTTCTGCACGGTCACGAACGCCGGCAGCAGCAGCACCACGACCACCGCGGCGATGATCGCCTCCAGCCGCCGCGACCGCGCGAGCCACCGCACCGGCGCCGCCCGGAACGCGGGCGTGCCCTTCCACTTCTTCTTGTCGGGGCTGGGGAACGGCAGCCTGATCATCAGGTAGCGGGCGTCCGGCGCGAGCATCTGCCGTTTGCGCGGCAGCTCCTCGCGCCAGGTCGTCAACGCCTCCGCGGTCTCGTCCGGCGCGACCGGCTCGACCCCGAGGCGTTCGGACAGGCCGGGCTGGACCGAGCTGGCCGCGATCACCAGCAACGGGTCCAGCTCACCGGTCTCGTTGCGGACGTCGTTGATCAGCTCCAGCAGCTCCCAGCCGCCGTTGTCCTTGGTGACGCCGTCGAGCAGCACGGGGATGTAGGCCGTGCGCCGCCACCCGGCCCTGCGCGGGAGGAACCGGTTGCGCCGCCGGTACGCGATCCGCAGGTCCTCCAGGAACGCGTGCACGAGCAGCAGCTTGATCTGCTCGGTGTTCTCGGACTCCCGCCGGCCCAGCGTCAGCCGTTCGGCGAACCCGAGGAACTCGATGGAGTGGTTGGGCAGCGCGAAGTTCTGCCCGCGCATGAACCACCTCGACTCGCGCGCGAGCCCCGGCACCCGCCGGGCGAGCCAGCGGAACCCCGCCTTGCTGCCGACCCACGCGACGAGCCCGAGACCCAGCCGCGTCACGAGGTTGGGGATGAACGCGTCGACCGCCCGGTTGAGCGCCTCGCCGTTCTCGGTGGTCCTGCCCGTCCACTGGCGCAGCAGCTCGATGACGCTCGCCCGGTCGTCGCGTCCCGGCTTGCGCGGCAGGCGTTTGCTGGTGAGCCAGTCGACGAGCCGGTAGTGGTCGAACCGGGTGAGGCGCTCGCTGCCGACGTGGACCTCGGAGAGCTGGTGGCTCAGCACGTCCAGCAACGGCAGCAGCGGCTGGGTCTCCCGCGCTTCCGGCGGCCACCTCTTGTCCACTTCGGCGCGCACCGAGGACACGTCGACGTAAGCGTGCGGGATGGCGGGACGGCCTTCGTCGAGCTTGTGCTCCAGCGCCCGCAGGAACGGCGTCGGACTGGCCTCGCTCTCCAGGTAGAGCAACGGCAGCGGCTGGTCCCCGACGACTTCCTCGGTCTTGCTCCGGTAGAAGAAGCCCGGCCGATCGCACAGCCCGTGGATCACCTCGAGGAGAACGCGCAAACCGGGGAAAACCGGCTCTGTCCGACTGCCTGTCATCTGCACCCTCACGCTCGTGCGGCAGGAGAGTCGACGCTAACCGGACGGCGCCGGCAGGACCGGTGGTTTGGGCTCGCATTAGGTGGAATGGACTAACGGCGCGCCGCGAAATCCCCTGGCGCGTAACGCGTCCTGGCAGGGCTCCGATAGGTCGGCGGATCCGAGGAGGGGGAATCGTGCGCGGTTTCGGCGTCTTCCTGCTGGTGACCGGGGTCATCGGCTCGCTCGTCCTCCGCTTCAGCCAGGAACCGCTGTCCGTCGTCGACTTCCTGCCGCTCCCGGTGATGTTCCTCGGCGGGTACCTCTACTTCCGCGGCGGGCAGAACGCCGCCCGCCGGCTCTCCCGCCAGCCGTACGACGGCGGCGACTCCGTCCTGTACCTGAGGGCGTTCAGCACCGACCCGAGTGCGCTCGGGAGAACGGTCCAGAGCATGTTCTGGGCGGGACTCGCGACCATGAGCACCGACGTGGAGTGCCTGGCGCGGGCACTGCGCCCGTTCGGCCGCCTGCACGTGATCGGCCGGCCTGGCGAAGGCCTGCCCCGTCCCGGCGGGAAGACCGTCTACTCGGGCGACGCGGCCTGGAAGCAGGTCGTGCAGGAGATGATGCTGACCGCCCGGCTGGTGGTGATCAGGCCTGCCGTGAACCCCGGTGTGCTGTGGGAGCTGGCCAGGGCGCGCGAGATCGTCCCCGCCGACCGGCTGCTGATCGAGGTGCGCGGGCTGTCCGGCCGCCGGTACCGGGAGGCCGTCCGTGCCATGGCGAAGTTCGGCTACACCATGCCGGAACGGCGTCCGCGGCGCGGCGGGTTCATCCGGTTCTCACCCGAGTGGAAGCCGGGCTTCCTGCCGCTGTCCGGTCCCCTCCTGCGGCGGGGGCTGATCAACGTGTACCGGCCGATGACGGTCTTCGCCCTCCGGCCGGTCTTCGCGCGGCACGGCGTCCCGTGGACGCAGCCGGGGGTGTCCGCCGGCTGCGTCGCCTACCCGGCCGTCATGGGGTTGATCGGCCTGGTCGTGATCATCGGGTTCGTGGTCGGGGTGTTCTTCAGCTAGAGACCGAGCTCGCGGGCGATCAGCATCTTCTGCACCTCGGAGGTGCCCTCGCCGATCTCCAGGATCTTGGCGTCGCGGTAGAACCGGCCGACCGGGTACTCGTTCATGAAGCCGTAGCCGCCGAAGATCTGCGTGGCGTCGCGGGCGTTGTCCATGGCTGCCTCGGACGACACGAGCTTCGCGATGGCCGCCTGCTTCTTGAACGGCTCGCCGCGCAGCATCCGGGACGCCGCCTCGTAGTAGGACAGCCGTGCCGTGTGGACGCGGGCCTCCATCTCGGCGATCTTGAACTGGATCGCCTGGTACGTCCCGATCTTCGCGCCGAACGCCTCGCGCTCGTGGGCGTAGCGGACCGACTCGTCCACGCAGCCCTGGGCCAGGCCGACGGACAGCGCGGCGATGGCGACGCGGCCCTCGTCGAGCGTGCGCAGGAACTGGGCGAAGCCGCGGCCGCGGGTGCCGAGCAGGTTCGCGGCGGGCACGCGGCAGTCCTGGAAGGACAGTTCGCGGGTGTCCGAGGCGCACCAGCCGACCTTGGAGTACTTCTTCGACACCGTGAAGCCCGGGGTGCCGGACGGGACGATGATCGACGAGATCTCCTTGCGGCCGTCGGGCTGCGTGCCCGTCACGGCGGCGACCGTCACCAGGCCGGTGATGTCCGTGCCGGAGTTCGTGATGAACGCCTTGGTGCCGTTGATGACCCACTCGTCGCCGTCGAGGCGCGCGGTGGTGGTCAAAGCGCCCGCGTCGGAGCCGGAGCCCGGTTCGGTGAGGCCGAACGCGCCGAGCTTCTGGCCGGACGTGAGCGACGGCAACCATTCGGCCTTCTGCTCGTCGGTGCCGAAGCGGTGGATCGGCATGGCGCCGAGCGAGGTGGCGGCCTCGACGGTGATCGCGACGGACGAGTCGACGCGCGCGAGCTCCTCCAGCGTCAGGCACAGCGCGAAGTAGTCGCCGCCCATGCCGCCGTGCTCCTCGGGGAACGGCAGGCCGAGCAGGCCCATCTGCCCCATCTTGGCGACGATCGGGTACGGGAACTCGCCGCGCTCGTAGTAGTCGCCGATGACCGGGGCAACCTCGTCACGGGCGAACTCCTCGACGGTCTTGCGCAGGTCCTCGTACTCGCTCGGGAGTCTGAAGTCCAACATCGGTGTCACTCCTCGTGAGAGACGACGAGAGCCAGCACTTGGTCGAGTGCGACCTGCTGGCCTGCCTGAACGTTCACTTCGGCGAGCACGCCGTCGACCGGTGCGGTCACGGTGTGCTCCATCTTCATGGCCTCGACCACGAACAACGCTTGACCGGCGGTCACTTCCTCGCCCTGCTGCGCGCGCACGACCAGCACCGTGCCGGGCATCGGCGACTTGACCGGGCCGCCCTGGGCCGCGGCTCCCCCGGCGGCACCGACCAGGAACTCGGCCTCGACCAGCGCCCACGAGGCACCGTCGTGGCCCAGCCACAACACGTCGCCGTCGCGGGCCGTGGCGTAACGGCGTGAACCGACGAGCAGGTCGGTGCCTTCGCGGCGGGCCCGCGCCCTGACCGGTTCTCCAGCGCCCACAACGACTTCGTCGCCGCGCACACGCACGTCGACGTCGTTGATCCGCCAGGTCGTCCACGCGTGCTCGCCGACGCGCCAGCCGCCCGGCTGGTCCCACGGGTCGTCGCCGTGCGGGTCGAGCGACCGCTCCAGGCCGGCCGCCACGTACACGTCGTCCGGGACCTCGGCCGTGGTCAGCGCGTCGAGCTTGCGTTCCACCAGGCCGGTGTCGAGCGCGCCGGACCGCACGTCCTCGTCGCGCAGGAGTGCCCGCAGGAACGGGATGTTCGTCGTGACGCCGAGCAGCACCATCTGGCCGAGCGCGTGGTCCAAGCGCCGGAGCGCTTCCTCACGGGTGCGGCCGTGCGCGATCACCTTGGCGAGCATCGGGTCGTAGTCCGAACCGACGACAAGTCCTTCGTACAGACCGGAGTCCACCCGGACGGACGTCGGTTCGCCGAGCTTGAGCACCCGGCCGCCGGTCGGCAGGAAGCCGCGCGACGGGTCCTCGGCGTAGACGCGCGCCTCGACGGAGTGGCCGCTCAGCTCGACGGTCAGGTCGAGCTCCTCACCGGAAGCCACGCGGAGCTGCCACTCGACGAGGTCGACGCCCGTGACCATCTCGGTCACCGGGTGCTCGACCTGCAGCCGGGTGTTCATCTCCATGAAGAAGTAGTCGCCGGACGCACCGTCCACGATGAACTCGACGGTGCCCGCGCCGACGTAACCGACGGACTTGGCCGCGTCGACCGCCGCCGAGCCCATCGCCTCGCGCATCTCGGGGGTGAGGAACGGCGAGGGCGCCTCCTCGATGATCTTCTGGTGCCGCCGCTGGAGGCTGCACTCGCGCTCGCCGAGGTGGATGACGTTGCCGTGGGCGTCGCCGAGCACCTGGATCTCGATGTGGCGCGGGTTCGTGACGAACCGCTCGATCAGCAGCGTGTCGTCGCCGAACGACCCGCGCGCCTCCCGCCGTGCCGACTCGATCGCCTCGCGCAGCGCGGACTCCTCGTGCACGAGCCGCATGCCCTTGCCGCCACCGCCCGCGGAGGGCTTGAGCAGCACGGGAAAGCCGATCTCGCCCGCGGCGTCGACGATCTCGTCGTCGGACATGTTCTCGCGGGTGCGTCCCGGCACCACCGGCACGCCCGCCGCTGACACCGTCAGCTTCGCGCGGATCTTGTCGCCCATGGCGTCGATCGCCGACGCGGGCGGTCCGACGAACACGATCCCGGCGTCGTCGCACGCCTTCGCGAACGCCGTGTTCTCGGCCAGGAAGCCGTAACCGGGGTGGATCGCCTGCGCGCCGGTGTCGACGGCCGCCCGGACGATCTTCTCGATGGACAGGTAGCTCTCGCGAGCGGCCGCCGGTCCGATGCGCACGGCCTCGTCGGCCAGCCTGACGTGCAACGCCTCGGCGTCCGCGTCGGAGTACACGGCGACGGACCGGATCCCGAGCGCCTTGAGCGCGCGGATCACCCTGACCGCGATCTCCCCGCGGTTCGCCACCAGAACGCTGTCGAACATGATCACATCCGGAAGACGCCGTAGGAAACATCGTCGATGGGGGCGTTCGCCGCGCTGGACAACGCGAGGCCCAGCACCATGCGGGTGTCACGCGGGTCGATGACGCCGTCGTCCCACAGCCGCGCGGTCGAGTAGTACGGGTTGCCCTGGTCCTCGTACTGCTGGCGGATCGGCGCCTTGAAGGCTTCCTCGTCGTCGGCGGACCACTCGTCGCCGAGCTGGTCGCGGCGCACGGTCGCGAGCACCGACGCCGCCTGCTCGCCGCCCATGACGGAGATGCGCGCGTTCGGCCACATCCACAGGAACCGCGGCGAGTACGCCCGGCCGCACATCGAGTAGTTGCCGGCGCCGAAGCTGCCGCCGATGATCACGGTGAACTTGGGGACGCGCGCGCACGCCACCGCCGTCACCATCTTGGCGCCGTGCTTGGCGATGCCGCCCGCCTCGTACTCGCGGCCGACCATGAAGCCGGTGATGTTCTGCAGGAACACCAGCGGGATCGACCGCTTGTCGCACAGCTGGATGAAGTGCGCGCCCTTGACCGCGGACTCGCCGAACAGGATGCCGTTGTTGGCGATGATCCCGACCGGGTGCCCGTGGATGCGCGCGAAGCCGGTGACGAGCGTCTGCCCGTACTCCTTCTTGAACTCCTGGAACTTCGACCCGTCGACGATCCGCGCGATCACCTCGCGCACGTCGTAGGGCGTCCGGGAGTCCGTGGGCACGACCCCGTAGAGGTCGTCCGGGTTGACCACCGGCGCTTCGGTCTTCGTGACGTCCCAGGGCCGTTGCGTCCGCGGGCCCAGCGTCGAGATGATCGAGCGGACCATCTTGAGGGCGTGCGCGTCGTTCTCGGCCAGGTGGTCCGTGACGCCCGACGTCCGCGAGTGCAGGTCGCCGCCACCGAGGTCCTCGGCGCTGACGACCTCGCCCGTCGCGGCCTTCACCAGCGGCGGACCGCCGAGGAAGATCGTGCCCTGGTTCCGGACGATGATCGCCTCGTCGCTCATCGCCGGCACGTACGCACCACCCGCGGTGCACGAGCCGAGGACCGCCGCGATCTGCGGGATGCCCTTGGCGGACATGGTGGCCTGGTTGAAGAAGATCCGCCCGAAGTGCTCGCGGTCGGGGAACACGTCGTCCTGCTTGGGCAGGAACGCGCCGCCGCTGTCGACGAGGTAGATGCACGGCAAGTTGTTCTGCAGCGCCACTTCTTGCGCGCGCAGGTGCTTCTTGACCGTCATCGGGTAGTAGGTGCCGCCCTTGACCGTGGCGTCGTTCGCGACGATCACGCACTCACGGCCGGACACCCGCCCGACACCCGTGATGATGCCCGCGGCGGGCGCGTCGTCGCCGTACATCCCGTTGGCCGCCAACGGCGACAGTTCGAGGAACGGCGAACCGGGGTCGACCAGCGTGTCCACACGGTCACGCGGCAACAGCTTCCCGCGGTCGACGTGCCGCTGGCGCGCCTTCTCGGGACCGCCTTGGGCAGCGGCGGCCAGCTTGCTCCGCAGCTCGTCGACGAGCGCGGTGTGCTCCTTGGCGTAGCGGTCCGACGGCTCGGCGGCGCTGCGCAGGACAGGTGCGTCCATGCTCCCCAGACCTCAGGTTAGCGGGCGTTAACATCCTCATGTTAGCGCCCGCTAACCTAGCGGTCCACCAGCACCGCTCGAGAGTGACCCGAACGCAGGTCAACCCTCGTTTGGAGCACTCTCACGTTCCGGAATTTCGCGTCAGCCGATGACACTCCGCAGAGCGGGCAGGTAGCCGCTCGCGTGCCCGGCCCTGTTCGGGTGGTACGACTCCTCGACCGGCCAGCTCAGGCTGTTGAGCCACCAGCTCGACGAGCAGATCTCGTGCCCGGTGAACGCCCCGCGCACGTCGACGTAGCCGAACCCGGCAGCACCGGCCCGCGCACTGATGGTGGCGTGCAGGGCATCGCTGCCGGAGTTGATCGCAGCCCGCTTGGTGTCGCTCAGACCGACGTTGCACGAGCCGGGCACCTTGTAGATGCGCGGGTAGCCGAGCACGACCACACGCGCGCTCGGCGACTTGGACTTGATCGTGCCGTAGACGTTGTTCAGCAGCCCGGGAAGCGTGTTCGCGGCGTAGGCCTTGGCCGTGTTCACCCGGTTGATGCAGTCCTGGTCCGAGCCGAACGTGCAGGTGGTGATGACGTCGGTGAAGCCGGCGTCGTTGCCGCCCACCTGGACGGTGATCAGGTTGGTGGCGGACGTCAGGTTGTTGGCCTGGGTGATGACGTCGCCTGTTCGCGCGCCGGAGCAGGCCACGGACTTGAAGCTGGCCGGGGCTGTCGCCTGGGCGTAGAGGGCCGGGTAGGCGAGGGGGCCTCGCTTGCAGCTGCCGCTGGCGCTGTCGTAGGTGCCGGTGCCCAGGCCGGACGCGTAGGAGTCGCCGAGAGCCACGTAGTTGACGGCGGCTGCGTTGACGGGGGCTGCGCTCGCGGCGGTGGCGGTGAGGGTGAGTGCTGCCGCGGCGGCGGTCAGTGCCGAGGCGATGAGGTGAGCAGTACGCATCGAAGACTCCCGAAGGGGCCGCAGGGTTGATGCAGTGCCGGTCAATGGTTACTCAGGAGTAAGAGCTGTGTGAAGTATTGGTCAATAGTCAACGGATGGGGGTTGCACCTGCGGAAATTCCACCCATCGGACGATTTGCGGGGGTCGTCTTGGGACTGTGCTGGTTCCAGCGTGGTCGCCTATTGCGGTCTGGTGCCTGTTCCAGCGTGGGCGTGCACCTCGGACGAAGCGAGGGTGTTCATCGCCGCTCCGCGACGATCCGCGATTGGGGCTTGACTTCGGGGCCCTTGCGAGGCGCTCAGTCGGCCGGAAAAGGCCGGATGCTCCGCAACCGGCCGATCCCGAAAGGGGTAGCACCTCGCACCCAAAGTCAAGCCCCAATCGCAAAACCACGAGTGGGTGCACCGCTACCCATCGGCGTAAGGTCTTTCCGGCTCGCCTTCGGCATCGCGGTCGCGAGTGCGTGGGGGGTTGTTCCGGCTCGCCTTCGGCATCGCTTGGGGCCTCGGCTTCGCCGTTGGCGGTGCGTGCGGGGGTTGGCTCGCCTCGCTTCGCATCGGCAGTTCGCCCGGCCCCCACGCCCCCGCCCCGGAGCGGGCCGATTTCGGGCCCTACCGGTAAGTGAACGGCTGCTAACCTCCTCCCGTGGCCGAGAAACCCTCACGTCGGGACCAGATCCTCAACGCCGCGGCCGAGCTCTTCGCGCGGCACGGCTTCCACGGGGTGGGCATCGACGACATCGGTGCGGCCGTCGGGATCTCCGGGCCTGCTCTGTACCGGCACTTCCGCAGCAAGGACGCGATGCTCGGCGAGATGCTCACGTCCATCTCCGAGCGGTTGCTCGACGGTGGGCAGAGGCGGGTGGAAGCGGCGTCCAGTGCCGAGGAGGCGTTGAGCGAGCTCGTCGGGTGGCACGTCGACTTCGCGTTGGACGATCCCGCGCTGATCACCGTGCAGGCTCGCAATCTGGCGAACTTGACGGATCCGGACCGGCGGCGGGTGCGGGCGTTGCAGCGGCGGTACGTCGAGGTGTGGGTCGAGGCCATTCGGAGGACGGTGGCCGACTTCGACGAGCCGACTGCGCGGGCGGCGGCTCACGCGGTGTTCGGGTTGATCAACTCCACGCCCCACAGCGCGCATCTCGATCGGGACCAGATGGCCGCGTTGCTGTCCCGGATGGCGCTCGCGTCGCTCACGCCGGCCGTCGTGACCTCGTGAATTGGCGGTACGCCGAGATGCTTCCGTAACCTTTACCCTCAATGGGCGCTCGCAAACTCCTCCTCCGGCTCCCGGCCTGGTTCCGGTTCACGGTCATCACCCTCGCGGTGTTCGTGTGCGGGGTCATCGCCTCGCGGCCCGCCACCGGTGGTGACGGGGCTCCTCCCAGTGCCGACGTGATCGCGGCCGGCAACGCCGTCGAGGCGTTCGTGTCGCCTTCGCCGACTCACGATCCGCACATCAACCTGCCGTCGGACTTCGCGCGGGAGATGGGGCGCGATCCCAAGACCGTGATGGCGACCGACGGGACCCTCAGAGTCGTCGACGCCTCCGGTGGGTGCTCGGGGCCCGCGGGCGACACGGAGTGGGATTTCAGCACGGCCTGCCGCGCGCACGACCTCGGGTACGACCTGTTGCGGTACGCGGAGCACAAGGGCGACCCGCTCGGGCCGGGGGCGCGCAAGGCGCTGGACGACCGGCTGACCACCGACCTGCACGCGCAGTGCCGGGTGAACCCGCGCGGTTCCGAGTCGAGCTGTCACGCGGTGGCCGAGACCTATGCGCTGGGGCTGAAGTTCAACTCGTGGCGGCAGCGGTGGGGGCCGCCCGGTCACGAGCCCGTGGTGGCCTGGGCGTTCGGCAGTGCGGTCGTGGTGTTCCTGCTGCTGGCGCGGCTGCACGGGCGCAAGCGGGACGAGCTGCCCGCCCCGAAGCCCGTCGAGCAGGACCGGTACGCGACGTTCCTGCGGCTCTTCAGCCTCGCCCTGCTCGTCCTCGGTGAGACGGTCGCGACGCTCGCGCACCTCAAGAACGTCGGCACGCCCTGGTTGTGGGCGTTGCAGGCGGTGCCGTTGTTCTTCTTCGCGGGCGGGCACGCGAACCTGCGCAGCTGGCAGGCGCACGAGGGCGGCTTCGGTTGCTGGGTGTCGAGCCGGACGTCGTGGCTGCTGCGGCCGGTGCTCGCGTTCGTGCTGCTGTGGGTGGTGGTGTTCGCCGCGCTCAACCTGCTCGACGTGAAGGTCGACGCGTACAGCCGGTTGATCACGCATCCGTTGTGGTTCCTCGGGGTCTACCTGCTCGCGGTGGCCGCGACGCCCGCCGCCGCGTGGATGCACCGGCACATGCGCCGCACGGCACCGTTCGTGCTGATGCTGCTCACGTTGATGGTCGAGGTCGCGCGCACGTCGACGGACTGGAAGACCGGCGGGTACGTGAACCTGATCGTGGGCGCGCTGCTGATGCAGCAGATCGGCTTCTTCTACGCCGACGGCACGGTGCAGCAGGTCTCGCGGCGCGTGCTGGCGGCGGTCGGCGCGGTCACGTTGCCCGCGCTGGTGTTCTTCAGCGACTACCCGCGCTCGATGATGGTGCTCGGCATCGCGCAGGTGTGCCTGGCGCTGCTGGCGCGGGGACGGGTCACGGCGTGGCTGAACGGCCGTTCGTGGCACGTCGTCGACTTCGCCCGCCAGGCGCCGATGACGGTCTACCTGGCCTACCTCGCCGGTGTCGGCGCGCTGGTCGGGTTGCTCGGGCTCACCCAGGCGCCGATCTGGCTGGTGCTGCTGCTCGTCCCGCTCACCCTGGTGTTCCACCGGTTCGAACGGCGGCTGGTCCGGTTCCCGCGCCTGTCGCACGAGTCGCACCGCACGCGGCTCGCGACGGCGGCGGGTGTCGTGTTCGGGACGCTCGGCGTGCTCGGGTTCGTGGTGAGCGGGTTCCTCGGCGACGGGGTGCTGGTGCTGCTGCCGGTCGACCCGCTGCAGAACCTCATCCACCTCCTGCTCGGCTGGTACCTGGTCCACACCGCCCGCACGGGCAGCTGCGACACCCGCCACCCGTGGCTGCTCACGGCGCTGGCGTGCGTGCCGCCGATGCTGGCGCTGGACCCGGCACCGGCGGTGGTGGCGCTGCACGCCGCGGCGATCGGCCTCGCAGTGCTCGCAGCCATCCCCAGGTCACGGCCGCGCACACCGGCAGCCACAGCACCCGCTGCCACACCCAGCCCGGATGATCTGGTGGCTGTTGGAGCCCCGGTAGCGGTCCCCACGCGCTGAGCGCCAGCGTCACGGTGATCAGCGCGCTCTGGTGCGCCAGGAAGATCCCCAGCGCCCGCTTGTTCAGCCACGCCACGGGCCTCGTCGTGCCGAGCCTGGTCAGCACCGGCGCGATCGTCAGCACCAGGCCGATCTGGGCGAACGCCAGCGCGAGCGTCGCGTAGTTCGGCGGGTTGAGGTTCGAGACCGCCTCACCGGGAATGCCGACGGCCGAGACCGGATAGCCGCCGAACGACGTGAGCAGCGCGTACCCGAGCACGCCGGCCACCAGCAGCGGCGGACCGGGAATCCTCCGCCGTGCCAACGAGTACCCGAGCTGCCAGGCCGCCCACCACACCGCGTACGGCACCACCAGCACCAGCACGACCGGCACGAGCACACCCCACGAGTGCTCGTCCAGCTTGCGCACCAACGGCTTCAGCGCCAGCAGCACCAGGTAGGCGAGGAAGAACCACAACGGCGTCGTGACCAGGAACCCGATGTTGTAGGCGGTTCCCTGGTCGACCCCGCGCATCATCAGTCCGAAGAGGACGGCCGCCCACGCGCCCAGCATCAGGAACGTCGGCACAGCCAGCTGTTTCAGCCGCACGACGAACGGCGTCTGCGAGTGAGCCGCCGCGTAACCACCGGCGAAGAAGAACAACCCGAGCGTCTGCAACACCCACGACACCGGCGTGAGCGAGGCCATGTGCTTCAACGGACTGTCGATGTACATGCCGGTGGGCGTGTCGACCAGCGCGGTGACCAGCCAGTGCCCCAGCACGACCGTGACGACGGCCAGAGCACGAACGGCGTCGATAAATGGGTTCCTCACAGCTTCTCCCCCGAAGCGATCCGGACGAGCGCGCGCAAGGTCTCCGTGCCCGGCTCGTAGTAGGTGTCGTGCTTGCCACCCTCGAACCGCAGCACCGTCGCGCCGAACCCGTCCGACGTGGGATCCGTGCCGTGCCCGAGGTCGAACAGCCGCACGTGGGGCACGAACCGCATCCAGTCGCCGCTCGATCGCATCGCCCAGACCTTCGCGGACGTCCCGAGCTCCGCCACGGACCCCGCCCGCACACCGGGGCTGCCGGTGAACACGATGTCCGCGACGTCCAGGTCGTGCGCCGCGAGGCCGACGACGACCGATCCGTAGCTGTGCCCGAATACGTGGACACGCGCGCTGGTGTGCAGCGCGCGCACGAAGTCGACCAGTGCGGAGGCTCCCTGACGGGCGAGCGAACCGGTCACCGCGTCCACGCCGAGCCCCTGCGGCGTCCGGTACCCGAGCCACGCGATCACCGCGAGGTCGTCGCGGTGGGCCTGCTCGTACAGGTTCGCCGCCATCCTCCCGACGGTCCGGTCGAACCGGTCGACGTCCACGTCGGACCCCGGCACGACGACCACGACGTCACGGGCGGTCGCGAGATCACCGACGACCGCGACCCGGCGGGCGACGTCGGCACGCCACTGGGCGATCGACGGCGCGATCGCGGGAACGGCGATCAGCAGGAGGAACAGGACGGCTCGGCGCATGAACCGAAGCTAGGAAGACCACGCACCGCGAATCGTCCCGCCGTGGAGCCGTTTCGCAGGCGCTACCCCGGTACCACGAGCCCGCTCTCGTACGCCGCGATGACGGCCTGGGCCCGGTCGCGCAGCCCCAGCTTGGTCAGCACGCGGCTCACGTGCGTCTTGACCGTCTGCTCGGCCAGCACGAGGTGCGCGGCGATCTCCGCGTTCGACATGCCCTGCGCGACCAGCACGAGGATCTCGGTCTCGCGCTCGGTCAGCACGCCGAGCTGCGCGGGCCGCACCCGGTCGCTGCGGCGGGCCTTCACGAAGTCCTCGATCAACCGCTTGGTGATCGACGGCGCCAGCAGCGCCTCCCCGGCCGCGACCACCCGCACGGCGTTGAGCAGCTCACGGGCGGGCGCGTGCTTCAACAGGAACCCGCTCGCGCCGGCCTGCAACGCCTCGTAGACGTAGTCGTCGAGGTCGAACGTGGTCAGCACGAGGACCTTGACGTCGTCGGAACCGTCCAGCAGCAGCCGGGTGGCGGTGAGTCCGTCCATCTCGGGCATGCGGATGTCCATCAGCACGACGTCGGGTCTGACCGTACGTGCCAGCGCGACGCCCTGCACGCCGTTGCCCGCCGCACCGATGACCTCGATGTCCTCCTGGGCGTTCAGCAGCGCCGAGAACCCCTCGCGCACCATCTCCTGGTCGTCCACCACGACCACCCTGATCACTTGTCCCCCAACGGAATTCTCGCTCTGACCAGGAACCCGCCGTCCTCGGTCGACTTCACGGTCAGCGTGCCACCGTGCACCGCGACGCGTTCCCTCATCCCCACCAGACCCTGCCCGCTGCCGCCGCCCCTCGACGGGCCGCCGGGGGTGTTGACCACGACGACCTCGAGCACGCCGCCGTTCTCGTGCACGTGGACGGACGCCTTGGAGCCGGGCGCGTGCCTGGTGGCGTTCGTGAGCGCCTCCTGCACGATCCGGTACGCGGTCAGCCCGACCGCCTCCGGCACGTCGTCCACGCCGACCTCGGCCTCGTCCCCCGGCCGCACGAGCTCCGTGATGCGGCTGATGCCGGGCTGCGGTTCGCGTTCCGGCTGCTGGCCGTTCGTCCTCAGCACGCCGAGCAGGCGCTGCATGTCGGTGATCGCCTCGCGCGCCGCCTCACCGATCTCCGCGAGCTCCTTCTCGGCTTCCTCGCTGAGGCCCTTCAGCCGGTACGGGGCGGTCTCGCACCTCACCACCACCATCGACATGTGGTGCGCCACGACGTCGTGCATCTCGCGTGCGATGCGCGCTCGTTCCTCCAAAGCGGCCTTGGCGTCGCGTTCTTCTTCGAGATCGCGTTCGGCCCGGCCACGTGCACCGAACAGGTAGACGACCGCGGCGATGATCGGCACGAACAGCGCCATGTCCGCGGCCTGCGGTTCGGAGAACGCGACCAGCAACGTGCTGATCAACGTGGCCGACACGACGACCCAGCGCGAGTAGAAGGCCGCCACGGCGACGAAGAGCGGCGCCGCGGTCCAGTACTGGAACACCCCAGCGCCGTCGCCCACCACGAGCACGCTGACGGGGAAGAAGCCGGCCGCGATCAACCGCCAGGCGTAGAGCGGCGACCAGAACAGCAGGACGTACGGCCCGAGCGTCAACGCGAAGACGATGACCCACCAGCCGTCCGAATCGGCCTGACGAACGTAGTTGGAGCTCGCGACGACCGCCCAGACGAACGCGTAGACGATCAGCGCCGCGAGGACGGGCACCCGCAGCCTGCCGAGTGCTTTGGGAAGAACTCGCGTGTGGTCGGGACCGAGGACTGTCCGGTACAACGTGCGGAACACCACCCGATGCTAGGTGGATTCGCGTATTCGCACATTGACCTGCGGAGTGACATACCGGGGTATGACTCTGATCAAGATGGGGCATTGCGAATGCGTGACGCCGCGCGGTAGGCAGTACCTGTGAGACCACCACAGGACCCTGATCGCTGGTCACGGCTGACGGCCGTGGCCGGTGAGGCGCTGGCCGCGGCCAGGGCCGGTGAGGACGCTGTGGCGGTGGACCTCGTGACCGGGTATCTCAGCGGTTCCCCCGAGGGCAACGAGGAGATCCGCGAGCTGGTGCTGCTGCTGTTCGCCGAGTGCAGCAGCATGGTCGGCGCGCTCGGGTCCGGCGGTGCGACACCGGTCAAGATGCAGGTCTTCGACGAGGAGGGCAACGAGGTCCAGATCGACGACGCGGACCCGCCCGTCCGCACGGCGATCCGCGCGTTGCTGGCGGAGGTGCACGGCGACCAGGACGCGGCCTCGGAGCAGATCGAGATCGCCCTGGCCAACGGGGCACCGCAGGAGCTCGCGACCGTCGTCCTGCAAGCCCTGCGGTGGACCCTGAAGCTGGCCATCGAGTGCGAGACGCGCGACCTGCCCGTCGCGCCGTGGATCACGGCGTCACTGGACGACCAACCCTGACGTGCAGCAGCGCGTCCGCACCGTCCATCAGGTGCTGGTCGAGCGGGAAGTAGCCCATCTCCGGGCTGGTGTCGGTGCGGGTCGGGCCCTGGGGCTTGTCGCTCGTGACGCCCCAGGTCGTGAACCGGCTCTGCAGCCGGCCTTCTAGCGTCGCTTTGTCCGGTTCGCCCAGACCGAACGAGTCGTTGCGGCCGAGGGTGCCCGCGATGACCGTGTACTGGTCACCGAGGATCGGCGCCACGAGCGCGCCGGCGGAGAACCACTCGATCCGTTCGCCGGCCATCTCCATCGAGCTGGTGGTGCGCTGCAGGTGGGCGTTGTGCGCGAAGACGAACGTCGGTCCGCGGGACGCCTCGGCGCGGCGGATCTCCAGCAGGGCGCGCGCCATCACGCCGTCCCGCATCTGGCAGAGGCGGTTGAGGCGCACGCCCAGCGGGTTCGGCTCGGCGCACTCCCGGTGGTACCGGAGCAGGCTCAGCCCGGCGACCAGGTGGGTCTCCGCGCGCTGCCAGGCCGCGTCGACCGTCCTGCGCTCGTGCAGCCGCCTGAGCATGCCCGTGCCGATCTCGCGGAACCGCACGGCCTCTTCGGACTGCCCCGGCGACATCGCGGGGTCCATGACGGCCTCGGTCCGGCTCCACTTCTCGTCGTCGGTCGTCAGGTCGACGTCCTCGCCGAGGTAGTCGCGGGCGTGCTCGAGGTACGGGCGCGGGCTGGGCGCGCTGACGGTCTCGGTCTGGAAGTCGAAGCCGTGGAACGCCAGGCGTTCCGCCGCCGGTTTGTCCGAGTTGTACTCCCGCATCCACGTGACCAGCTCGCGGTTGGCGGGCCACCGGCCGAACGTGTGGGAGAAGCCCTCCTCCATCACCTCGTCGAGGTCGCCCGGCCCGCCCTGGACGTAGTCGTCGACGAGAAACCCTCGGACGCGGCAGGTCTCCAGGGCGATCGACCGGTAGCCGAGCCCGGCCAGCTGCTCGAAGAGCTCGTTGCGGATCCAGGTGTGGGCGTGCTCGCGGTGCGTCGGCTCGCCGAACGCCAAGAGCTCGGTGAAGGGGCTGATGAAGTCGCGGATGTCCTGGCTCATGTGGTTCGACCGTAACATTGAAAGCTCCGTTGAGACTTTGGTTCGATAAGCACTAGTGAGTGCCCTTAAAGTCTCAACCGTGCGTCCATCCGACCTCGCTGACGAGCATGGCATCTCGACCCAGGCCGTGCGCAACTACGAGCGGTCCGGGTTCCTCCCGCCGGCGGAGCGCACCCCGTCCGGCTACCGCGTCTACACCGAGGTCCACGCCGCCGCGTTGCGCGCGTTCCTCGCGTTGATCCCCGCGTTCGGGCACGCGCGGGCCGAGCAGATCATGAACGCGATCCACGCGGACGACCTGGACGACGTGCTGCTGACCATCGACCGCGGCCACGAGCAGCTGCTGCGCGACCGCGAGACCTTCGGCTCGGTCAGCAGGGCCACGCGGGACCTGGCCGACTTCGACCCCGTCCTGGAACCGCGCACGATCGGCGAGCTGGCCCGGCGTCTCGACGTCACGCCGGCGACGCTGCGCGCGTGGGAGGAGGCCGGAATCCTCACGCCGTCCCGCGAACGCACGGGCTACCGCGTGTTCCGGGCGGAGGACGTCCGGGACGCCGAGCTGGCGCACCTGCTGCGGCGCGGCGGATATCCGTTGGCGCGCATAGCTCTGGTGGTCGAGCAGGTCCGCACGGCGGGCGGCACCGAGACGCTGGGTGCCGCCCTCGCGGACTGGCGCCGCCGCCTCACCGCGCGGGGCCTGGCGATGCTCGCGGCCTCCGCGCGGCTCGACGACTACCTGCGTGCGCGGGCACCAGTTCCGTGACGAGCGCGCCGACCTGCTCGCTCTCGATCAGGAACGCGTCGTGCCCGTACGGCGACTCGATCACCCGCAGCCCATCCGCCCCGGAGATGCCCGCCGCCAGCTCTCGCTGCTGTCCCAACGGGTACAGCCGGTCCGAGTCGACCCCGGCCACGATCGTCCGCGCCGTCACGCGGGCCAGCGCCGCCTTGGTCCCGCCCCGCCCGCGTCCGACGTCGTGCGAGTTCATCGCCTCGGTCAGCGTCACGTAGCTCTCCGCGTCGAACCTGCGGGTGAGCTTCGCCGCGTGGTGGTCCAAATAGGACTCGATCTCGAACCGCCCGTCCTCCTGGACCTGCCGCCCGAACCGCGTCTGCAGCTCCTGCTCGCTGCGGTAGCTGATGTGCGCGATCCGGCGCGCGATCCCCAGTCCCGCCACGGGATCGGCTCTGATCGCGTGCACCTGCGCCGACGCCAGCCCGATCTGCTCGGCCGACGCCGCCGCCGTGGTCGCCAGCAACAGCAACGACTCCACGCGCTCCGGCTCGCTGACCGCCCACTCGACGGCCCGCATCCCGCCCATCGACCCGCCGAGCACCGCGGCCCACCGCCCGATGCCCAGGAACTCGGCCAGGCGCACCTCGGCGGCGACCTGGTCGCGGATGGTGATGGCGGGGAACTCCGGGTACTGCCAGGGCCCGGTGCTGCCCTGGCAGCCGCCCAGCACGTTCGGCGCCACCACGAAGAACCCGTCGAGCGGCCGGCCTGGCCCGACCAGCGGCTCCCACCAGCCCGGCGTCGGGTGACCCGGCTCCACGCCCCCGGCGACATGGCTGTCCCCGGTGAGGGCGTGGAGCACGAGCACCGCGTTGGAGGCCTCCGCGTTCAAGGTCCCCCACGTCTCGTACGCGAGCTGGAATCCCGGCAGCCCCGCGAACGGTTCGGTGTGGCTGAACCACTTCCGCCGCCCGTTCGGGTCACCGAACCTCCAGCCGCCCACTACAGCGCCGACTTGGCCGCGGTGAAGCCCGCCTCCAGGTCGGCCTTGAGGTCCTCGAGCCCCTCCAGCCCGACCGACAGCCGCACCAGACCGGGCGCCACACCCGTGACGAGCTGCTCCTCCGGCGTGAGCTGGCTGTGCGTGGTCGAGGCGGGGTGCACGATCAACGACCGCACGTCGCCGATGTTCACGAGCTGGCTGAACAGACTGGTCCCGTCGACGAACGCCCGTCCGGCCTCCACCCCGCCGCGCAGCTCGAAGCTGACGACGGCACCGGCGCCCTTGGGCAGGTACTTCTGCGCGTTGGCGTGGAACGGCGACGACGGCAGGCCCGCGTAGTGGACCTTCTCGACCTCGTCCCGCGCCTCCAGCCACTCGGCAAGCGCTTGCGCGTTCTGCACGTGCCGCTCGATCCGCAGCGACAGCGTCTCGATGCCCTGGATGACGAGGAAGCTGGTCAACGGCGCGATGGCCGCACCCGTGTCCCGCAGCCCCTGCACCCGCAGCTTGGCGGCGAACGCCCCGTGCCCGAGCACCGGCCAGTACTGCAACCCGTTGTAGCTGGGGTCCGGCTCGTGGAAGTCGGGGAACTTCTCGGCCCCGTACTCGAACTTGCCGCCGTCCACCACCACACCGGCGATGGCCGTCCCGTGCCCGCCGAGGTACTTGGTGGCGGAGTGGATGACGATGTCCGCCCCGTGCTCCAACGGCCTGAGCAGGTACGGCGTCGGCACCGTGTTGTCCACGACCAACGGCACGTCGTTGGCGTGCGCGACCCCGGCGACACCCTCGACGTCCAGCACGTGGCTGCGCGGGTTCGCCAGCGTCTCGGCGAAGAGCAGCTTGGTGTTGGGCCGCACCGCCGCCTGCCACGCGTCGAGGTCGTCCGGGTCGTCCACGAACGACACTTCGATCCCGAGCTTCGGCAACGTGTAGTGGAACAGGTTGTACGTCCCGCCGTACAACGACGCGCTGGACACGAGGTGGTCCCCGGCCCGCGCGAGGTTGAGGATCGCCGCCGTCCCGGCCGCCGACCCGGACGCGAACGCAACGGCCGCCACGCCGCCTTCGAGCGCGGCAACCCGCTGCTCCAGCACGTCCTGCGTGGGGTTGTTGATGCGCGTGTAGATGTTCCCGGGCTCGGCGAGCGAGAAGAGGTCCGCCCCGTGCTGCGTGTCCCGGAAGACGTAGGAGGTGGTCTGGTAGATCGGCGTGGCGCGGGCACCGGTGGCCGGGTCGGGCGCGGCACCCGCGTGGATCTGGGCAGTCTCGAAGGACCAGGACATGGCTGTGCTCCAGGTTTGTGCGTCGAAGTGGGCTCGAATCAACGGGAGCGACGACAGGCCATGCTGGTGACGCGCACGTAATCGACGTGGCGTCGGCTAACCAGCGGCATGGTCATGGTCACACAAGGTAGGGGGCCATCCGGCCTCACCGACACCCCGTCCAGCAGGTGAGAACGCTTAGGCTGATCGCATGCGCACAGCTCTGGTCGGCTACGGACTAGGAGGGGCGGCCTTCCACGCCCCGTTCATCGCCACGACCCCCGGCCTGGACCTGGCCGCCGTGGTCACCGCGAACCCGAAGCGCCAGGCAGAGGTGGCCGCCCGCTACCCCGACACGACCTTGCTGTCCACTCTGGACGAGGTCTGGACGGGCAACTACGACCTGGTCGTCATCACCACCCCGAACCGCTTCCACGCCACCCACGCCCGCCAGGTCCTCGACCACGGCCTGAACGTGGTGGTCGACAAGCCCTTCGCCGGCTCAGCGGCCGAAGCCAGAGCCCTCGCCTCCATCGCCTCCTCACGAGGCCTGCTGCTCGCCCCCTTCCACAACCGCCGCTGGGACGGCGACTTCAGAACCGTCCAGAAGCTCCTGCGGGACAACACCCTGGGCAAGGTCCACCGCTTCGAGTCCCGCTTCGAGCGCTACCGCCCGGAGATCAAGGACTCCTGGAAGGAATCAGGCGACCCGAAGGACCTCGGCAGCATCCTCTACGACCTCGGCACCCACCTGATCGACCAGTCGGTGGACCTCTTCGGCCGCCCACGCTCAGTGCACGCCGAGATCGCCACCGTCCGCCCCACCGCCAAGGCGGACGACGACGTCTTCCTGGCCCTGACCCACGACAACGGCGTCCGCTCCCACCTGTGGATGAGCGCCCTGGCAGCAGACCTGGGCCCGAGATTCCGCGTCCTGGGCCACGACGCCGCCTACGTGAAGCACGGCATGGACCCCCAGGAAGACCTCCTCAAAGCAGGCGAAACCCCAGCCGGCCCAGGCTGGGGCGAGGACCCGGAGGAGTCCTGGGGAACCGTTGCAGGCAAGCCCTACCGCACAGAACCGGGCGCGTACCAGGACTTCTACGCAGCCGTAGCACAAGGCAAGACCCCAGTACCACCACAAGACGCGGTGACGGGCCTGGAAATCATCGAGGCAGCCAAGCAGTCGGCAACAACAGGCGACACGGTCCGCCTTTAACGCGAAGCCGAAGGCGAGCAGTCTTGGCTTGAAACGCGAGGTTCCGGTGGGGTGGTCCCGTCACGAGCCGTGGCCAGCACTCGCTGCACCAGGTCAGGGGTGTCAACCCGGCACGCTTTTCGCCGGGTTGACACCCCTGACCTGGTGTGGCTCGCTCTTGCCTCGGTTCGTGACGGGACCACCCCACCCGAACCGCACCACCACCACAACAGCAAGCCGCCCAACCCAAACAGGCGTGCCATCAACCCGCCGGCGGCGCTGGCCGGTCTTTGATCAGTTGGCGGGGTCCGGGGCAGAGCCCCGCGCCCGAAACAGGAACCCAACAGCAAAACGGGACCTACGGACGAACCAACGGCGGATACAACGAAACAGCGTCCCCCCGCCGAAAAAGCGCCGCAGGCCGCCCCCCATCCCGCCCAGTCGTCTCCCCAGTGGCAACCAACAACCCACCAACCCCAGTAACTTTCCGATGAAAGTTCCGAGGATCCAACGCAACCCCCCAGACAATCTCATAAACCCGCCGCAACTCAGCCACAGTGAACTCGGCAGGACAAAACTCAGCCCCCAACGGCGAGTACTCCAACTTCGCCCGAGCCCTCTCCACCCCATCCCTCAAGATCAAACCGTGGTCGAAGGCCAACGACGAAACCGACTCCACCGGCACGAACGAAGCCGCAGCAGCATCAGTCCCAGCCACCGGCACAGGCAGATCAGCCGCCAACGCCAGATAAGCCACGGACACCACCCGCATCCGAGGATCCCGCCCAGGCTCCCCATAAGTCCCCAACTGCTCGAGATGCAGCCCGGAAACCCCGGTCTCCTCGACAAGCTCACGAGCAGCAGCAGCATCCACCGACTCGGCAACCTGAACGAACCCCCCGGGCAACGCCCAGGACCCGAGATACGGCTCCTCCCCACGCTGAACCAACAGCGCACACAGCGCGTCGGACCGCACGGTCAGGACCACCAAGTCGACCGTGACCGCGAAGGGAGGGAAATCACTTGGCGAGTACACACCACCGAGTATAGAGTTATCGTCAGACAGACGACAAGTACTCGAAAGGCTGCGAACGATGGCAGACATCAGCACCTACCCCGGACTCCGCCACCTGAGGGGCACGCCCACGGTCCACATCAGACACGTCAGGAAGGGCGAGCTGGTCCACGAGGGCACCGGCCAGAGCTTCTGGTTCCGCCCCAGGACCGCGGTGATCAGCGAGGTCCCGGTGGACGACCGGGAGCTGCCGATGCTCTTCCACGCCAGAACGCAGGACTACCAGGACGTCACGGTCCAGCTGACCGTCACCTACCGCTGCACCGACCCGGAGGTCGCGACGAGCAGGATCGACTTCTCGATCGACCCGGACACGGGCGTGTGGCGCCAGGACCCGCTGAGCCAGATCGCGAACACCCTGACGGAGAGCACCCAGCAGCACGCCCTCAAGATCCTCGCCACCCTCGACCTGGACCAGGCCATCAGGACCGGCGTCGAACGCGTCAAGACTGCGGTGCAGACCAACCTCAAGGCCGACCACATCGGCCTGGAGATCATCGACGTCAGGGTGGTCGCCATCCGCCCGGACGCCGACATGGAGAAGGCCCTGCAGACCACCATCCGCGAGCGCGTGCAGCAGGAGGCCGACAAGGCCACCTACGAACGCCGGGCCGTCGCGGTGGAACGGGAACGCGCCATCAGCGAGAACGAGCTGAAGAACCAGATCGAGCTCGCCAAGCGCGAGGAACAGCTGGTCGTCCAACGAGGCGCGAACGCCCTCAAGCAGGCCGAGGACAACGCCAGGACGGCCAGGATCGCCACCGAGGCCAAGGCCGAGGGCATCCAGCGGCTGGCCGAGGCCGAGGCCGCCGGCGAGAAGGCACGGCTCGACGCCTACCGCGACGTCCCCGAGACCGTCCTGTACGCCCTGGCCGCCAAGGAGCTCGCCGGCAACCTCCCCGAGATCGGCAGCATCACCCTCACCCCGGACATCATCCAGCCGATCCTGAACCGGCTGGCGCGATGAGCCTCGCCCCGAGAATTGTGCTGGTGCACCGGCGCACCGAGCTGACAGAGTTGCTGGCGAGGCACGGGACGAGAGGGCAGGTCGAGTTCTTCCTCAAGTCCCGCAACAGAACCCTGGACGAGGTGGTGGACCGTGACCAGCAGACCCGAGAAGCGTTGGGAGAGGTCGGCGCCGCAATCCCGCTGGACTGGCGCCGTGGCGTCGTCGAGAGGGAAGACCTGTCGCGGTTCCTGTTCGCGCCCGAGGACGTAGTCGTCATCGTCGGCCAGGACGGGCTGGTGGCCAACGTCGCCAAGTACCTGGACGGCCAGCCGGTGATCGGCATCAACCCGGAGCGGGGCGTGCTCGCGAAGCACGCCCCCGCCGACGCGGCCGACCTCCTGCACCGCACCGGCGACACCGAGGACCGCACGATGGTCGAGGCCAGGTCGGACGACGGCCAGACCCTGTTGGCGCTCAACGAGATCTACGTCGGCCACCCGAGCCACCAGACCAGCCGCTACCGCGTAGAGGACGAACGCCAGGCGTCGTCCGGCATCCTCATCGGCAGCGGCACGGGGGCGACGGGCTGGTGCAGTTCCGCCCACCGGGAGAGGAAGAGCGCCATCGCACTGCCGACCCCGACCGAACGCAGGCTGGCCTGGTTCGTCCGGGAGGCCTGGCCGTCGCCGAGCACCGGCATCGCCCACACCGAGGGCGAGATCACCGACCGGGCGCTCACCATCGACGTCGAGTCCGACGGCCTGGTGGCGTTCGGCGACGGCATCGAGAGCGACGCGCTACGCCTCGGCTGGGGTCAGCGCCTGACCGTCGGCCTCGCCGCCCGCCGGCTCCGCCTCGTGCGCTGAGCCGATCACGAGCAGGCACCCGCCGGACAGCACGGCGCCCGCGATCAGGTACAGCGCGATCGCCCAGATTCCGGTGCGCAGCAACGACTGCGCGACCAGCGGCGCGAGCCCGCCACCCAGCACGGCACCGAGCTGGAAGCTCAGCGCCACGCCGCTGTAGCGCACACGGGTTCGGAAGAGCTCGGCGAAGTACGCGGCCGAGGGGCCGAACAACGCCGCCGAGCCCACGAACCCCAGCACCATCGCGAACGTGAACCAGCCCGAGTCCGTGAGCCAGAACAACGGGAACGCGAACGCGGTCTGGAAGATCGCACCGCCGAACATCACCGGGAACCGCCCGACGCGGTCCGAGAGCAGGCCGAACGCCGGCACCGCGACGACCTGCGCCGCCGACCCGACGATGATCGCCACCAGCAGGCCGTCCGCGGGGATCTTCAGCGCCGTGCGGCCGTAGCCGATCATGAACACGCTCAGCACGTAGATGAAGATCGTGAAGCCGAGGTTCACCCCGGCCCCCAGCAGCACCACGCGCCACCGGTCGCGCAGCACCTCGGCGATCGGCAGCCGCGACTTCTCGGCCCGCGCGAACCGCGGCGACTCCGAGACGCGCAGCCGGATGTAGAGCCCGATCCCGACCAGCACGACCGAGAACAGGAACGGCAGCCGCCAGCCCCACGACAGGAAGTCCTGGCCGGAAACACGCTCCGACAGGAACATCGCGAGGTTCGCCAGCACGAGCCCGACCGGCGACCCGATGAACACCCAGCTGCCGTACCACCCCCACCGGCCCGGCGGCGCGTGCTCGACCGCCATCAGCGACGCACCGCTCTGTTCTCCGCCCATGAAGAAGCCTTGCACGACTCGCAGCAGCACGAGCAGCAACGGCGCGAGGATGCCCACCTGTGCGTACGTCGGCAGCAGACCGATCGCCGCCGTCGCCACACCCGTGACCGACAGGGTGATCACGAGCATCGCGCGGCGGCCGATCCGGTCGCCGAGGTGGCCGATGACCGCACCGCCGAGCGGGCGGGCGAGGAAACCGGCTCCGAACGTGGCGAACGCGAGCAGCACGCCCACGCGCGAGTCGAACTGCGGGAAGAAGATCTTGTCGAACACGAGCGCCGAAGCCGTGCCGTAGAGCAGGAAGTCGTACAGCTCGATCGTGTTGCCGACCGCGGACGCCACCGCTGCTTTCCGCACCCCCGTCATCGTTCCAGCCTGGTCGAGGGATTGACACTGCGCAATGGCCCGGTCACCCTTCGTCCTACGTTCCTACTGCTCAGTAACGAGGTAGCAATGACGCGCCGAGTGACTGTCATCTCCCTGCTCACAGCCATGATCGCGGCCCTGCTGGCCCTGCCCGCCAGTGCTGCCCCGCGATACCGGAACTACGTCTCGCTCGGAGACTCGTTCGTGTCCGGGCCGTTCATCCCGCTGCAGCGGCTTGACCCGCTGAGCTGTTTCAAGTCGACGCAGAACTACCCGTCCGTGCTCGCGAGGCGGCTCGGGGTCGCGAACTTCACCGACATCTCCTGCGGTGGCGCGCAGACGAAGGACATGGCAGGTGTGCAGAGCGGCATCCCCGGCCAGTCCGTGCCGCAGTTCTCCGCGCTGAGGGCCGACACGGACCTCGTGACGATCTCCATCGGCGGCAACGACATCGGCTTCTCGGACATCATCCTGACCTGCGCCGGCAAGAGCATCGCCGACCCGAACGGCGCGCCCTGCAAGGCGAGCTACGGCGACTCGCTGGCCCAGCGCGTCGCCGCGACCGGCACGAAGGTCGCCGACGTGCTGGCGGGCATCAAGCAGCGCTCCCCCAACGCCAAGATCGTCGTCGTCGGCTACCTGAGGATCCTGCCGCCGTCGGGTGGCTGCTGGCCGGTCGTGCCGATCTCGCGCGGCGACGTGCCGTACCTCGGCGGCGTGCAGCAGCAGCTCAACGGAATGCTGGGCGCGCAGGCGAAAGCGGCCGGCGCCACGTTCGTGAACCCGTACGACATCAGCCTGGGCCGCGACACGTGCGCGGCGCCGTGGGACAAGTGGGTCGAGGGCATCATCCCGACGAGCCTCGCGTTCCCGGTGCACCCGAACGCGAAGGGCATGGCCGCGGTGGGCAACCAGGTCGCCGCGGCGCTCGGGACGGCGTCCGCCGGCATCTAGTTGCACGGTGTGATCGCGATGTACACGATCCGGTGTTACCGCTGAGTTGATTGGAAGTTCGGGTCCTCGCCGCGCCAAGGTGGTGGCATGGCAAGGACCCGACTTCTTTTTGCCTGTCTCGCGCTCGCCGCACCGCTCTTCCCCGCGACAGCCCAGGCAGCGCCCCTCCGTGCAGAGCCCCTCGTCCCCGCGGCCGGCCTCGTGCTGTCGCTGCAGTCGGAGATGGGCACGTTCAGCACCACCCAGCTGACCTGCGAACCGGCCGGTGGCACGCACCGCAACGCGAAGGAAGCGTGCGACCAGCTCATCCCCGTCGAAGGCGACTTCCGCAGACTGGAAGCGACCGGCGCGATGTGCACGATGGAGCTGAACCCGACCAAGGCGACGCTGCGCGGCAAGTGGCGCAAGAAGAGGATCGACTTCCAGCAGGTGTACTCGAACCCGTGCGTGGTGCGCGCGTTCACCGGCAAGGTGTTCGACTTCTAGAGACCGCGCCACCGGTGTTCCAGCACACCGCCGTCGTGCTGGAACACCGGTGGCGTTCTGCCTGAACTCTCAGGGAGGTCCGCCTAGGCTGCGGCCATGGGGGACTTCCTGGTCTACACGATCGGCTTCCCGGTCACGTTCGTGCTGCTCGTGCTGGGCATGTCCCTGGCAGCACGGCGAATCCTCGGCCTGCGCGTCGGCCTGGTTCGCACGGCGCTGGCGTGCCTGCTGGCGATGTCGATCGCGTCCGGCCTCTTCGGCGGGACGACGTCGCCGACCACCTCGCTCGCGACCATCCAACTGGGACTGTCGCTGCTCGTCGTGATCGGCCTGCTGGCGTTCGCCGAGATCATCGTGCCGACCGGCTCGATCCCGCCGCCCACCGAGTGGTGGGGCATGGCGCGCCGCCGGATCGCCCGCACCCGCCGCTACTCGCGCATCACCGCGATCGCCGTCCGCCACGGGCTCGGCCCCTACCTGCGCGGCCGCGAACGGTCCGACATCGGTCTCGCGCGGTCGTTGCGGCTCGCGTTGCAGGACGCGGGCGTGACGTTCGTGAAGCTCGGCCAGGTGCTGTCCACGCGCGCCGACCTGCTGCCCGGTGACTTCGTCGACGAGCTGAGCCTGTTGCAGGACAAGGTGCCGCCCGCGAAGTGGGACGACGTCCGCGCGCTGCTCGACGCCGAGCTCGGGCCCGGAGCGTTCACGACGATCGACCCGCAACCACTGGCGGCGGCCTCCATCGCGCAGGTCCACCGGGCCGTGCTGGCCACGGGCGCCGAGGTCGTGGTGAAGGTGCAACGGCCGGACGTGCGGGCCGTGGCCGAGGGCGACCTGGACATCCCGCCGGAGATCGCGGCGGTGTTCCGGGCGCTCGCGACGCTGGAGGGCACCCTGGGCGTGCTGTCGCCGGGCTTCAACATCGTGGTGGAGTCGCGGGCGTTCGCGACCGAGCAGATCACCGAACGCCTCACGCCCGAGTCCGTGAGGCGCACGATGACCGAGGAGCTCCAGGCCGTCCTGCCGATGCTGCGCAGGCTGCCGCGGCGGATCGACCGGATCACCGGCGCCGTGGAGCAGGGCAGGCTGAGCATGTCGATGCGGCTCTTCGCGGACGAGCGCGACCGGTCGTTCGTCACCGGCCTGCTGCACCAGGTGATGCTGACGGTCCTGGGCGCGACCGCGGGGGTGATGGCGGTGCTGCTCCTCGGGTCCTCCGGCGGGCCGCAGGTCGCCGCGGACGTCGGCCTCCACCAGGTCTTCGGCTACAACCTGCTGATCATCAGCGTGCTGCTGGGCCTGCGCGTCGTCGTCACCGTGTTCCGGCCCCGTTCCTGACCTGGGCGCCTAGAACTGCCTGCGGTACACCGACACGTCGTCGCGCCACACGCCGAAGTGGTCGGGTGCGGACTGGACGATCGTCATCTCGTTGAGGTTGCCGAGGATCCGCCACGCCCGCGCAACCGCTTGCGCCCCCGCGTAGGCGATCGTGCAGAACCGGCGCGGCTCGACGACCGTGCGCACCCGGTCGACCGCGCCGACGCTCATCGGCGTGTCCTGCCAGAGGTCCAATGTGTACCCGGTGCGGATGGGGTCGCCGGACCCCAGGACGCCCTCGATGCTCACGACCAGGCGATCTCCGTCGAGCCGCAGGTCGTAATGTCCGCTTCGGGGCGGGGTGCCGCCGGTGTACGCGGAACGCGCCGGATCGAGCACCCAGTGACCGAGGAACGGCACGAGGTCGTCACCCATGTGTGTCTCCTTCGCGGAACCTGCGCCACTGGCGGATTGTCCGGCGCATCGACGTGTACGACCATCACCCGATGAGTTATGAGACGGGCGTTCGGTGGAAGTGGATACCGGCCGTCGTGCTCGGCTTCGTGCTGCTGAGCTGGATCGTGTTCGAGGCACTCGACCTCATCGACTTCGAGGGAGTCGTGACGTGGGTGCGCGGCATCGACCCCGTGTGGGCGGCAGTGGTGATCTTCGCGCTGCTCGTCGTGGACGTGCTGCTACCCGTGCCGTCGACCCCGCTGATCGTGCTGGCGGGGACGGCACTCGGCCTGCCCCTCGGGCTGGCACTCGCGGTCGTCGGGTCCCTGGGTTCCTCTGCCGCAGGGTACGCCCTGGGCAGGTTCGCGGGCCCGGTCCTGGTGCGCAGGGTCGTCACCATGGAGGAGATGGCCGAGATGCGGCGGTGGGGCCGTCAGTTCGGACCGTGGTTCTACGGGGTGGCGCGCGGAATTCCGATGATGGCGGAGACGGTCTCGGTGTCCGCCGGGGTGTCGCGGGTGTCGTTCCGCACTTTCATGTTCTTCACCCTCGTCGGCACCATCCCGATCTGCGCCGCCTACGTGTTCGCGGGGTCGCAGGCCGACACCGTCGAACAGATCGTCATGATCAGCGCCGTCGGTTTCCTGCTCACCGTCGGGCTCTTCTACCTGCTGCGGCGGCTCGTGAAGGCGGCGCCGTAGAAAAATCGCTGGCGCGGCGTGGTTGTATGAATGTGCGCCCGGTGCGCAGCGGAGGGTTACTTCTGGTGAAATCTGGGTTCGATTCCTAAAACCGGCGAGGGTCGGTTTCGCTCACCTCGGTGAGCAGTCACCTTCCGCGACTTGATCTCGGGAGCGCACAACTCCACACGTGTCCGGTGCGAAGCAGAGGGTTACTTCCACTGTTAATGGGCGGGTTGCGGGTTCGAGTCCCGCCAGACGAGAAATCGGCTGTAGCTCAAACGGCAGAGCAGCAACGTACCTTCCGCGACCTTGATCTCGGACACGTGTGGGGTTGGTGGGCTCCCTTTTCTTTGCTTCGAGGGGGAATGAGCCGATGGCGAAGTTCAACATCTTCCGCGCACGTCCGGCGGGCACCAGCCCGGTCGCCACGGCAGCGAAGCCGTCCGGCCGCACCTATGAGGGCGCCGACGGTTACGCCCGTGACGCGAAGTCCGAGCTGTTCCTGCTCGCCGTGTCGAACATGGGCGGCGAGGACACCTTCTACGAGTCCGGGAACAGCCGCGACGCCCGTTTCGCGCAGCTCGTCCACACCACCGCGCTCGCGGATCCGGAGTGGACGGCGCGCCTGCTGAAGTGGCTGCGCGACGGGGCGAACATGCGCACGGCGTCTCTCGTCGGCGCGGCCGAGTTCGTCCTGGCCCGGCTCGTGGAGTCCTCGGACGCGGGCGTCACCAACCGCGCGGTCATCGACTCGGTGCTGCAGCGGGCGGACGAGCCCGGCGAGCTCCTCGCGTACTGGACCGGCCAGAACGGCCGGCGGGTGCCGAAGCCGGTCAAGCGCGGCATCGCCGACGCCGTCCGGCGCTTGTACGACGAGCGCGCGGTCCTCAAGTGGGACAGCGACGCCCGCGGCTTCCGGATGGCCGACGTCCTGAACCTCGCCCACCCCTCGCCCGCCGCCTCGTGGCAGGGCGCGCTGTTCCAGCACCTGCTGGACCGGCGCCGCTCGGCCGACGCGGCGGTCCCGTCCGAGCTGCGGGTCATCGCGGCCCGTCGTGAGCTGATGGCGTGGCCGCTCGCCGAGCGACGCGCGCTCTTCACGCGCCCGGACGCGGCCGACGTGCTGCGCCGGGCCGGGATGACGTGGGAGTCGGTGGCCGGGTGGCTGCAGGGTCCGCTCACCCGTGAGGTGTGGGAGGCGCTGGCACCGTCCATGGGCTACATGGCTCAGTTGAGGAACCTCAGGAACTTCGACGAGGCCGGCATGTCCGACGAGGTCGCGGCAGCCGTCGCGGCCCGGCTGGCCGACCCCGGCCAGGTCGCCCGCTCGCGGCAGTTCCCGTTCCGCTTCCTGTCCGCCTACGAGGCGGCGCCGAGCCTGCGCTGGGGCCACGCCCTGGACCAGGCGCTCCAGGCGTCGCTGAGCACCCTGCCCGCACTGCCGGGCCGGTCGCTGGTCCTCATCGACTCCTCGGGGTCGATGACGAGCGTGACGCTCTCGGCGCGGTCGAAGGTCACCCCGGCCAAGGCCGCGGCGGTCTTCGGCGTGGCGCTGGGCGCGAAGGGCGAGCAGGTCGACGTGCACGGCTTCGCGACGGGCGTGTTCCGGCACGAGGTCCCGCGCGGGGCGTCGGTCGTCCGCGAGGTCGACCGGTTCCTGAAGCGGATCGGCGAGGTCGGGCACGGCACCGACATCGTCGGGTCGCTGCGGCGGACCTACCGGGGCCAGGACCGCGTCTTCATCATCTCGGACATGCAGACGATGGGTGGCGGGCTCGGGCGGACCGTCAGCAACACCGTGCCGGCGCACGTGCCGATCTACGGCTTCAACCTGGGCGGGTACGAGAAGGGCGCGTACGCGACCGGGAGGGGCAACCGCCACGAGTTCGGCGGCCTGACCGACGCGACCTTCAGGGCGATCCCCCTGCTCGAAGCGGGCCGGAACGCCGACTGGCCGTTCTGACGGCATGAGGGCTCTCCTGACGGGGAGAGCCCTCACACTTACTATCAGTTAGCGTTTTGACCAGCTATGATGCTGTTCATGGACTACAACGTGTTCGCGAAGGCGTGCCCGTCACGTCCCTTGCTGGAGCACGTCACCGGCAGGTGGGGCGGATTGACGCTGGGCGTGCTCGTCGACGGCCCGCTGCGCTTCAACGAGCTGCGCCGCCGCGTCGACGGGGTCAGCGAGAAGATGCTCTCCCAGACGTTGCAGGCGCTGGAACGCGACGGGCTGGTGCACCGCGTGGCGCAGCCCACGAACCCGCCGCGCGTCGACTACAGCCTCACGCCGCTCGGGCACGACACGGCCGAGCGGCTGCTCGCGCTGATCCGGCTCCTGCAGGCGCGGATGCCCGAGGTGATCGAGGCCCAGCAGGCCTACGACGCCCGCTGATGAAGGGCTGCGGACTCTGCTGGACCGAGGCTGAGCTGGAGCTGCTCGACGGCGACCCGGCGCTGGTGCCGGACGCGGTCGTGTGGCAGTTCGCCTGGGAGGTCGAGGACCACTTCGCACCCGAGGAGTACGCGCCCGCGTGGCGCCGGATCGGGCACCGCGTGGTCGGGTTGCTGGACGGCGACCCCGACTCCCGGCTCACCATGGGACTGTCCTGGGCGGGCTTCGCCGAGTGGCCGGAAGCCGAACGCGCGGCGCTGCGCGCGCAGGTCACCGACGTCGTCCTGCGCGCGGCCGCGGACGAGGAGCGGTGGCGGGACCTGAGCGAGCTGGTCCAGGCGGCCGCGCAGCTCGACCAGAGCCTGACGCCGTGGCTGCGCCTGGTCGAGACGCTCCCCGGCGAGGTCGTCGAGCACCTCGCCGAGGAGTGGTCGGACGTCCACAGCGCGAACAGCACGTTCGGCACGTGGCTGCGGTGGACCGGTCCCACGCCTCACGAAGAGGTCGAGGAGTGGCTCAGCACTCGATGACGTTCACGGCGAGTCCGCCGCGGGCCGTCTCCTTGTACTTGACCGACATGTCCTTGCCCGTGTCCCGCATGGTCTTGATGACCTTGTCGAGCGACACGAAGTGCGACCCGTCCCCGCGCAACGCCATGCGCACCGCGGTGATCGCCTTGATCGACGCGACGGCGTTGCGTTCGATGCACGGGATCTGCACCAGCCCGCCGATCGGGTCGCAGGTCAGGCCGAGGTTGTGCTCCATGGCGATCTCGGCCGCGTTCTCGACCTGTTCGGGCGTGCCGCCGAGCACCTCGGCGAGGCCGCCGGCCGCCATCGAGCAGGCGGAACCGACCTCGCCCTGGCACCCGACCTCGGCACCGGAGATCGACGCGTTCTCCTTGAACAGCACGCCGATCGCACCCGCGGTCAGCAGGAACCGGACCACGCCGTCGTCGTCGGCCCCCGGCACGAACTTCGTGTAGTAGTGCAGGACCGCCGGGACGATGCCGGCCGCGCCGTTGGTCGGTGCGGTGACGACCCGGCCGCCCGCCGCGTTCTCCTCGTTGACGGCCAGCGCGAAGAGGGTCACCCAGTCCATGACCCGCAGCGGGTCGGTGACGAAGTGCTCGCCCTCCAGGCGCTTGCGCATCTCGGCGGCGCGGCGGCGGACCTTCAGGCCGCCGGGCAGCACGCCGTGCTCGGTGCAGCCGCGTTCGACGCACTCCTGCATGACGTGCCAGATGTGCAGCAGCCCCGACCGCACCTCGTCCTCGGTGCGCCACGACAGCTCGTTGGCCATCATGATCTCGCTGATCGACAGCCCGGTCTCGCGGCAGCGCGCGAGCAGCTCGTCGCCGGTGAGGAACGGGTGCGGCAACGGCGTGGTGTCCGGCTTGATCCGGTCGGTGCCCGAGGCGTTCTCGTCGACGACGAACCCGCCGCCGATCGAGTAGTAGACGGCGTGCTCGACCGAAGTGCCCCCGCTGAACGCCTCGAAGCTCATCCCGTTGGGGTGCAGAGGAAGCGACTTGCGGCGGTGCATGATGAGGTCGTGGTCGTGCCGGAACGCGATCTCGTGCGTGCCGCCGAGCCGCAGCCGTCCACTCGCGACGATCTCGTCGACGCGCCCGGCCGCGACCGCGGGGTCGACCTCCTCGGGGAGGTTGCCCTCCAGGCCGAGGAAGACGGCCTTGGGGCTCCCGTGGCCGTGCCCGGTGGCGCCGAGCGAACCGAAGAGCTCGACGTGCACCCGGTCCACTCCGGACAGGCGCTCGCCGAGCTTCTCGACGAACATCGCCGCCGCGCGCATCGGACCGACCGTGTGCGAGCTGGACGGTCCGATGCCGACGGAGAACAGGTCGAAGACGCTGATGGCCATGTCAGTCGGACTTGGTGAGCTCGGCGTACTTCGCCGCCGTGAGCAGGTTCTCGGCCGACTCGACGCGAACCTTGAACAGCCAGCCGGCGCCGTAGGGGTCGCTGTTGACGATCGCCGGGTCGTCGACGACGGCGCCGTTGACCTCGATCACCTCGCCGGTGACGGGCGAGAACAGGTCGCTGACGGACTTGGTGGACTCGAGCTCGCCGCAGACCTCGTTGGTGATCACCTTCGCGCCGACCTCCGGCAGCTGCACGAAGACGATGTCGCCGAGCGCGTCCGCGGCGTACTCGGTGATTCCGCAGGTCAGCGGGTCCTGGGTGCCCGGCGTCCAGTCGACCCACTCGTGCTCGGTGGTGTAGAGCAGGTTCTCGGGGAACTGCACGGCGACTCCTCTGGCTGGTGACGGGTCAAGGACACACTTGCGCCCCCTCCGCCGTGCAGAGTTGCCTACCCCGAGCGGTCTTGCTGCCTGAGAGTGTGCGGGAGCTTGCCCCTTCGGCGCCCCGACTCCGACGTCGAGGTCTCTCCCACTCGGGTTCCGGCGCTGACGCGCCACGGCCGGTCTTCAGTTCTCGGGGCCGAACGCTATGTGCGGGCCCCGCCGGGTGTCAACGCGAACCGGTCGAGTCACACGCGAGAGCGGCCCGAGTCGCCCTGTCCTAGATGAACAACCACACGGGTGCGTGATAGTGCGATCAGCACAGTGACATGACCTTCCCACTGCCCCACATTGTGAGATGTCGGCCACCGAACGGAGGAGTCATCGTGCGGATCGCAGTTCCCCGCGAGATCAAGAACCACGAGTACCGCGTCGCTCTCACCCCTGCCGGTGCGCACGAGCTGACGAGCCGCGGGCACGACGTGTTCGTCGAGCAGGGCGCCGGTCTGGGCTCCGCGATCACAGACGAGGAGTACCTCGCCGCGGGCGCCAAGGTGCTCGCGACCGCCGACGACGTGTGGGCGGAGGGCGACCTGGTCCTCAAGGTCAAGGAGCCGATCGCCGAGGAGTACCCCCGTCTCCGCGCCGGCCAGACCCTCTTCACCTACCTCCACCTCGCCGCCGACAAGCCGCTGACCGAGGCGCTGCTCGCGTCCGGCACCACCGCCATCGCCTACGAGACCGTGCAGCTGCCGAACCGCGCGCTGCCGCTGCTCGCCCCGATGTCCGAGGTCGCGGGCCGCCTGGCCCCGCAGGTCGGCGCGTTCAGCCTGATGAAGCCCTCCGGCGGCCGCGGCGTGCTGCCCGGCGGCGTCCCCGGTGTCGCCCCGGCCCGCGTGGTCGTGATCGGCGGCGGCGTGGCGGGCGTCAACGCCGCCACCATCGCCGTCGGCATGGGCGCCGACGTGCAGATCCTCGACACCAACGTCGACCGCCTGCGCCAGATCGACGCCCAGTTCTCCGGCCGTCTGCGCACGCTCGCCTCGAACTCGTTCGCCATCGAGCAGGCCGTCCGCGAGGCCGACCTGGTCATCGGCGCCGTGCTGGTACCGGGCGCCGCGGCCCCGAAGCTGGTCTCGAACGCCCTGGTGGCCGAGATGAAGCCGGGTTCGGTGCTCGTCGACATCGCGATCGACCAGGGCGGCTGCTTCGAGGACTCCCGCGCCACCACGCACGCCGAGCCGACCTACGAGGTCCACAACTCGGTGTTCTACTGCGTGGCCAACATGCCGGGCGCCGTCCCGCGCACCTCCACCTACGCGCTGACCAACGTGACGCTGCCGTACGCCGTCGCGCTGGCCGACAAGGGCTGGGAGAAGGCGCTCAAGGACGACCGTTCGCTCGCCTTGGGCCTCAACGTCCACGCCGGCCTGCTGACCAACGGCCCGGTGGCTGACGCGACCGGCCTGCTGCACACGCCGCTGGAGTCCGTCGTCTGAAGACCAACCGAATGAATGAGGCCCCCGCACGCGTGAATCGCTGCGGGGGTTTCGCCTATCTGAGTGCTTTGACGCGCGCCTTGATGCCGTCGATCACGCAGTCCAGCCCGAACTCGAACTGGCGGTCCAGCGACCAGATCTCCCTCTCGTCCAGCATCGCGACGTACCGGGGGTGCTTCTCGCGGTAGAGGTCGGCGATCTTGCCCAGGTCAGGGGGCGGCGAGTCCATCCCGCCGCGTCCGACGAAGTTGACCTCCGCGATCGCGTACCCGTTGACGTAGCTGCCCACAGCGGAGATCGACTGCGCGGCGGCCACGGTGCTCAGGCCCGCGCGCAGCATCGGCCCGAACATGGCGTCCGCGTAGGCCACCGCGTTCGGGCCGATGGTGTTGAACTGCCCGATCCCGCGGATCCACCACGGGTGCTCGAGCGCGAGCCGGCGCAGCTCGTGCATCATCGCGCGCACCGCGGTCTCCCAGTCGGTTTCGGGATCGGGCAGGGTGAACTCGCCGTAGATCTCGTCGAGGCAGAGCTCGATCAACGCGTCCTTCGTCGGCACGTGCCAGTACAGCGACATGGGTGCGGCGCCGAGCGCGGCCGCGAGCTTCCGCATGGACAGCTTCTGCAGGCCGTCGGCGTCCAGCATCTCCATCGCCTTGCGGACGATGGCCTCACGGCTCAGGCCGAGGGGCTGGCCGCTGCCGGGCCGGGGCTTGCTGAACCACACGCTCTCCACATCGCGATCCTAGGCACGCCTCAGCAGAACACCGGCGACCACACCTCCCAGGAACACGGCGACAGCGCCGATGACCAAGCTGACGCTCATCCCGTTGGAGAACGCCTCGCGCACGACGGCGATGTCGGCGCCGCTGTGCAGTGCCTCGCTCAACGACCGGCCGGGAACGCCCTCGGGCAACGAGGCCGCGAACCGCGCCGACAGCAGCGCCCCGAGCACGGCGATGCCGAAGGACGACCCGAGCTCCGTCAGCGTTCCCGACAGCCCGGACGCGATGCCGGCGCGTTCCGGCGGGATCGACCCCATCAGCGCGTTGACGGCAACCGGTTGCGACACACCGACTCCGACGCCGATGAGGACCAGCCCGGCCAGCGTCGGCGGGTAGGTCGTGCCGATCGACAGCAACGCCACGCCGCTCGCGACGACCGTCATGCCCAGCACCATCGCCCGGCCGGCTCCCAGCCTGATCACCAGCTGCCCCAACGTGTTGCTGGTGACGAGCAACGCGATCGCCATCGGCGCCACGCGCACACCGGCCTCCAGCGGGCTGTAGCCGAGCACGCCCTGGAGGTGTTGCGTCAGCAGGAAGAGCGAGCCCGCCATGCCGAACGCCGCCAGCACCCCCGAGGCCACCGCACCGGTGAACCGGCGGTCGGCGAAGAACCCGAGGTCGAGCATCGGCTCCGGAGTGTGCCGTTCCCAGAACGCGAAGCCGGCCATGGTCACCAGGCCGACCGCGACGGGCACGCCGAACTCCGGTGAGCCGAACCCGTGCTCCGGCACCGAGATCACCGCGTACACGAGCGACACCATGCCGATGATCGACAGGACCGACCCGAGCACGTCCGGCCTGCGCACGGTCGGGTCCTTCGACTCGGGCACCAGGAACGCGACGGCCGAGATCGCGAGGACCGCCACCGGCACGTTGACCAGGAACACCGAGCCCCACCAGAAGTGCTTGATCAGCGCACCGCCGATCACCGGCCCGGCAGCGAACCCGAGGCTGGTGACCGCCGCCCAGATGCCGATGGCCTTGGGCCTCTCCTTGTCGTCGAACAACTGCATCAACACGGCCAGCGTGCCCGGCATCAGCACCGCGGCACCGACGCCCATGAAGCCGCGGGCCGCGATCAACGCCTCGGACGACCCCGCGTAGGCCGCCACGGCACTGCCCGCCCCGAACAGCAGCAACCCGGCCAGCAGCGCCTTCTTACGGCCGAACCGGTCGCTCAGCGACCCGGTCGTGAGCAGCAGGCCCGCCAGCGCGAGCGAGTAGGCGTTGATCATCCACTGGATGTCCGCGGTGCTGGCATCGAGACCGGTGGAGATCGACGGGATCGCCACGTTCAGAACGGTGTTGTCCAGCACCACGACCATGACGGACAGGCAGAGCACGCCCAGCACGGCCCAGCGCTGCGGGTGCGGGCGCACCCCGACCTTCTCGGTCGTCGAAGTCATCTCGTCCCCCTTACGGTGTACGAGCAACTTACAGCGTACGAGACCGCAGGGCGCAAGAGATTTTTCGACAGGAGGTGCCAGGAAATAGATCGGAGAAAAATAAAGGGCGGCCGCGCTCAACCAGCCTGGGGGTCACTGGGAGCGGGGCCGCCGACACCAAATATAGCGGGCCTGAGCGCGGCGCGCCCAGCACCCCCGCACAAACGCGACCGAAAAGTTTCCCCGACTGGACCACTGCCCGTGTCGGGCTCGTCCAGCAAACGAGTGAATTCCCGGTCGCGCGGTGCGGCGAGCAGGGACGACGGCCGATGAAGACGGAGTCGGGCATCCCTCGATAGGAGATTCCATGGCTGAACCACAGGGCTGGATCCACTGCCACGACCCGTTCGGTCGAGACAGATCGATGACCGTTCTGGTGGAGAACGACCGGGTCCTGCTGGTCACACCTCCCGGCGAGACGGCTGTGATGTCCGCCACCCAGACGCGCCGGCTGGGCTCTTTGCTCGATCAGGCCACGGCGAAGATGTGATGGACGAGACCCTGCGCGACGCGGTGCTGCAACGGCTGGCGCTGCTGGATGAGGTGGCCGAGCAGGGTGAGGCGGCGGCGCTGGTCCCGCTGGCCCGCGCGGAGATCCACCGGCTCGCGGACGGCTGGCGCCTGCTGCTCACGGTGCACCAGCCCGACGAGGACGGCCGGTGCCGGGCGTGTCCCGGCTGGCTGCGGCGCCGCCGGTGGCCGTGCCAGGTCTGGAACATGGCGCACCAGCACCTGATCGGCGAAGGGGTGCCGCACCGCGAGCGGCGTCGGCCGTTGCGCAACCCGTTCACTCGATCAGGCGTTATCGACCTTCCGCCGGAAACGCCGGCCGAGATGACCGCCGAACTGCCGGTCCTGTCCGGCGACCCGCTGGTCGTGCACCGCGCTCCCGTCGTGTCTCGGCCCAAGCACGCCTTGCCGGACTGACGAGTCAGGCAGGATGGGCCGCATGCATGACGGCAGCGGCCTCATCGCGGTCCAGAACCTGACCAAGCAGTTCGGTCCGGTCACAGCGGTGCAGAACCTGAGCTTCACCGTGTCACCCGGCAGCGTGACGGGCTTCCTGGGCCCGAACGGCGCGGGCAAGACGACGACCCTGCGGATGCTGCTGGGTCTCGTGAAGCCGACGGGCGGCACGGCGACGATCAACGGACGACCGTTCCACCAACTCGGCCAGCCCGGCCGCGTGGTGGGCGCGGTGCTGGAGGCGCAGGGGTTCCACCCCGCCCGCTCCGCCCGCAACCACCTGCGCGTGTACGCGTCGGCCATCGGCGTGCCGGACGCGCAGGCCGACCAGGTCCTCGGCCTGGTCGGCCTGGGCAGCGCCGCCGACCGCAAGGTGGGCGGGTTCTCGCTCGGCATGAAGCAGCGGCTCGCGCTCGCCACGGCGTTGCTGGGCGACCCGCAGGTGCTCGTGCTCGACGAGCCGGCCAACGGCCTCGACCCCGAGGGCATCGCCTGGCTGCGCACGTTCCTGCAGTCCTACGCGCGCATGGGCCGCACGGTGCTGATCTCCAGCCACCTGCTGGCGGAGGTCGAGCAGACCGTCGACCAGGTCGTGATCATCTCGCGCGGGCAGACCATGTTCTACGGGCCGTTGCAGCAGCTGAGGCAGTCGCAGCAGAAGCGCGTTCTCGTGCAGCCGTCGGACCTCAACGCGCTCGCGACCGCTCTGCGGGCCGAGGGCGTGCAGGCGATCGAGCAGCTGCCCGACGGCAGGCTCGCGGTGTCCGGTGTGGACTCCCGGCAGGTCGCGGACACCGCGCTGAAGGCGGGCGTCTCGATCTACGGCATCCAGGAGGAGCAGGTCGACCTCGAGCGGCTGTTCTTCCAGCTCACCAGCGGCCAGTACGCCGGGTACGCGCCGGCGCCGAATCCGTACCAGCAGCAGCAGGGTGGTTGGGCCTGATGGGCAACCTCGTACAGGCGGAGCTCCGCAAGACGACGACGACCGGTCTGTGGTGGGGTCTGCTGATCCCGACCGCGGTGCTGGCGCTCGGCTGGGGGCTCGCGACCGGTCTGCTGGGGCAGTTCTTCGTGGACTTCGCGTCGTCCAGTGACGTCGACGACGTGTCGGACTTCCTGGGGGTGACGCCCGACCAGTGGAAGGTGTCGCTGTTCGGGATGGCGCGGGCGATCAACATCTCCACGATCTTCCCGATGGTGTTCGGCGCGATGGCGATCTCCAGCGAGATCAGCAGGCGCACGATCACGACGACGTTCCTCACCTCGCCGTCGCGCATGCACGCGTTGCTGGCGAAGATGCTGGTCTACGTCTTCTGGGGCGCGATCTACGGCCTCGCGATCATGCTGTTCCTCGGCATCGGCGTGGTGTTCACGAGCTCGTCCGGGCAGCTGCCGGACGCGGGCGGCTGGGCGATGCTGACGCTGGTCTGCGTGCTGTCGTCGATCCTGATGACGATGTTCGGCGTCGGGGTCGGCGCGCTGGTCCCGAACGTGGCCGGGGCGATCGTGCTCCTGCTGCTGTACTTCCTGGTGATCGAGAACGTGCTGCACGGCGTGCTCGCGTACCTCGAGGTGCCGATGGTGATCGGGTTCCTGCCGAACGGGTCGATCAACGGGCTCACCGGGTCGGTCGCGGTGTCGCTGTTCCTGTCCGCGGCGGGGGTCGTGCCACCGGAGATCGAGGACGTGCTGCGGGCCATCGCGGGTGCCGCCGGTGCCCAGGACTGGTACCTGTCCGGGCTCGTGTTCCTCGGCTGGGCCGGGATCGTGTTCGCGGGCGGCTGGGCCGTCACGCAGTCCAAGGACATCACCTGACCTGCGGTTTCTGACGTCACACTTTTATGTCGGACCCCAGACGTACTGTGGGTCCCGTGACGAAGGGCTGGATCCGCCGACTGACCGCAGCGTGCTGGCAGCACCCCCGCCTGGTGGTGCTGTCGGTGGTCGCCGCGGTCGTCGGCGTGGGTCTCCAAGCGGCGGGGCCGTTGCTGCTCAAGACGGCGATCGACGACTCGACGGTGGGCCGCACGGACCGGTTGTGGCCGCTGATGGTGGCGTTGGTCGTGCTCGAGCTGCTCACGTTCGGGTCGGCGTTCTTACGCCGTTATCTGGGTGGGCGGCTCGCGCTGGGCGTGCAGCACGACCTGCGGCTCGGCGTGTTCTCGGCCGTGCAGCGGCTCGACGGCGCGAAGCAGGACGAGCTGCGGACCGGGCAGATCGTGTCGCGGTCGATCACCGACCTGCAGCTGGTGCAGTCGTTGCTGATGATGGCACCGCTGGCCGTCGGCACCGTCGTGTTCGCGCTCGCCGCGCTGGCCGCGATGATCTACCTGTCGGTGCCGTTGACGATCATCGCGGTGATCGTGCTGCCGCTGGTGGCATGGCTCGCCGGGCGCACCCGGCTCACGTTGTTCCCGGCCACCTGGTCGGCGCAGCAGCGGGCAGCCGACCTCGCGCAGCACGTCGAGGAGACCGTCACCGGCGTGCGCGTGGTGAAGGGCTTCGGCCAGGAGGCGCGCGAGGTGGCGCGGCTGGAGAAGCACGCCAAGTCGCTGTTCGCGGAACGGATGCGCGCGGCGCAGCTGTCGTCGAAGCCGCTCGCCACCGTGACGGCGCTGCCGCTGGTCGGCCAGGTCGCGGTGCTCGGGCTGGGCGGCTGGCTCGCGTTGCACGGCCAGGTCACGCTGGGCACGTTCCTGGCGTTCACGACGTACGTGGCGAACCTCATCGGGCCGACCAGGCTGCTGTCGGGCCTGATGGTGTCGGCGCAGTTGGCGCGGGCCGGCGTGGAGCGGGTGTACGAGCTGATCGACTCGCAGCCGGACGTGACGGACGGGCCCGGCGAGGTGCCGTCCGGGCCGCTGGGGGTCTCGTTCTCCGGCGTGACGTTCGGGTACGCCCGCAGCGAGCCGGTGCTGCGGGACTTCTCGATCTCCGTGGAGCCGGGCGAGACGCTGGCGCTGGTCGGCACCGCAGGATCCGGCAAGTCGACGGTGTCGTTGCTGCTGCCCCGGTTCTACGACGTGCACTCCGGTGCCGTGCGGGTCGGCGGCGCGGACGTGCGGACGTTGCGGCTGGAGTCGTTGCGCGGTGCGGTGGGCGTGGTGTTCGAGGAGGCGTTCCTGTTCTCCGACACCGTGTTCGCGAACATCGCCTACGGCAAGCCCGACGCGTCCCGCGAGGAGGTCGAGCGCGCGGCCAAGGCCGCCGAGGCCCACGACTTCATCGAGGCGCTGCAGGACGGCTACGACACGGTGGTCGGTGAACGCGGCCTGACGCTGTCGGGCGGCCAACGCCAACGCGTCGCCCTGGCCCGCGCCCTGCTGTCCGATCCGCGCATCCTGGTGCTCGACGACGCGACGTCCGCGGTCGACAACGCGACCGAGGCGGCGATCCACGCGACGCTCGCCTCGGTGACGGAGAACCGCACGACCCTGCTGGTCGCGCACCGCCGGTCGACCCTGTCGCTGGCGGACCGGATCGCGGTCCTGGACGAGGGCAGGGTGGTGGACGTCGGCACCCACGACGAGCTCGTCGCCCGGTGCTCCCTCTACCGCGACCTGCTGGCCGGCCCCGGCGAGGCGATCGAGTCCACGCGCCCCGCACGCACCGGCGAGCTGTGGCCGACGCTGTCCCAGGAAGACCTCGACCAGCGCCTGATCGACGAGGCCAAGACCTCCACGCCCGCCGGTGCCGGCCGTCGCGGCGGTGGCGGCGGCGGGGGTCCGGGCGGCAGCATGGCCGCGCTGGCCGGCGGCCCGCCCACCCCCGAGCTCCTGGCCCAGGTCCGCGCGCTCCCGCCCGCGACCGAGGCCCCGGTCCTGCACGGCGAGGACCCGAGAGCCCCCGACCCCGGCTTCCGCCTGGCCCGCCTGCTGCGCCCGGTCCGCTGGGCGCTGACCGGCGTGGCGGCCCTCGTGGTCCTCGACGCCCTGGTCGGCATGGGCCTGCCCGCTCTGGTCCGCCTGGGCGTCGACGGCGGCGTCACGACGGGCACCGAGTCATCGCTGTGGCTGGCGGTCGGCCTGGGCATCGGCCTGGTCGCGATCGGCTGGCTGACGACTGCGGGCAGCACCGTCTACGCCGCCCGCCTGGGCGAACGCCTGCTGTACCTGCTGCGCGTCCGCAGCTACGCCCACCTGCAGCGCCTCGGCCTCGACTACTACGAGCGCGAGATGGCCGGCCGCATCATGACGAGGATGACCACGGACGTGGACGCCCTCTCGACGTTCCTGCAGACCGGCCTGGTCACAGCCGTGATCAGCCTGATCACCGTCGTGGGCATCACCGCGGCCCTGGTCCTCACCGACGCCTCCCTGGCCCTGATCGCCCTGTCGGTGCTCCCGGTCCTGGCGGTCTCGACGGTGGTCTTCCAGCGCCTCTCCTCCACCGCCTACGCGGAGGCCCGCGAACGCGTCAGCGCGGTGAACGCCGACCTCCAGGAGAACGTCTCAGGCCTGCGAGTCTCCCAGGCCTACACGAGGGAACGCCGCTCAGCGGAGGCCTTCGCCGCCCGCAGCGACGCCTACCGCCGCTCCCGCCTGCGAGCCCAGCGCTACATCGCCACGTACTTCCCGTTCGTGGCCCTGCTCTCCGGCGTGGCCCAGGCCGTGGTCCTGGCAGTGGGCGCCCACCGAGTGGCCACCGGCACCCTGACCCCGGGCATCCTGCTGGCCTTCCTCCTCTACCTGGGCCTGTTCTTCAGCCCGATCCAGCAGCTCTCCGGCGTCTTCGACGGCTACCAGCAAGCCAGAGTGGGCCTGCGCCGCATAGGCGACCTGTTCCGCACGCCAACCACAGTCGAACCACCCCAGACCCCAGTCCCGGTCCCACCCCGCCTCCGAGGCGAGGTGAAGCTCGACAACGTCTCCTTCACCTACACAGGAGCCGAGCGCCCGGCCCTGACCAACGTGACCCTGCACGTCCCTCCAGGCGAAACAGTCGCCCTGGTAGGCGAAACAGGCGCAGGCAAGTCCACTTTGGTCAAACTCATAGCCCGCTTCTACGACGCCACCACCGGCACCGTGACAGTCGACGACGTCGACATCCGCACCTACGACCTCTCCGCCTACCGCCAACGCCTGGGCGTGGTCCCCCAAGAAGCCCACCTGTTCGGCGGCGACCTGGCCGACAACGTCGCCTACGGCCGCCCCACAGCCACAAAAGTAGAAATCCAACAAGCCGTAGAGGCAGTAGGCGCCCTCCCCATGGTCGCCACCCTCCAGAACGGCTTCCACCAACCAGTCGGCGAACGAGGCAACCACCTCTCAGCAGGCCAACGCCAACTGGTAGCCCTGGCCAGAGCCGAGCTGGTGAACCCCGACATCCTCCTGCTGGACGAAGCAACAGCAGCCCTCGACCCAGCCACCGAATCCGCAGTACTGGCAGCCAGCACCCATCTGGCAGGCGCCAGAACAACCTTCGTCGTAGCCCACCGCTTGGCCACAGCCGCCAGAGCCGACCGAATAGTCGTCCTGGCCAACGGCCAGATAACCGAACAGGGCACCCACGCCGACCTCTTAGCCGCCAACGGCACCTACGCCCGCCTATGGCGCCACGGCACAACAGAAGAGGCCGCCTGAGGCAGGCACACGCACGACACGGCAAGCCGAGGCCAAGCGATGCCGAAGGCGAGCAGGAGCAACCCCCGCACCGCCAACGGCGAAGCCGAGGCGCCCAAGCGATGCCGAAGGCGAGCCGTGCAGACCTTGCCCAGATGGGTAGCGGTGCGCCCACTCGTGGTTTGGCGATTGGGGCTTGACTTTGGGTGCGAGGTGCTACCCCTTTCGGGATCGGCCGGTTGCGAAGCATCCGGCCTTTTCCGGCCGACTGAGCGCCTCGCAAGGGCCCCGAAGTCAAGCCCCAATCGCAATCGTCGCGGAGCGGCGATGTACCCCGATGCTTCGTCCGAGGTGCACGCCCACGCTGGAACAGGCACCAGACCGCACTGGCGACCACGCTGGAACTCGCACGGCGACCACGCTGGGACGGCCACGGAACCAACCCAACGTAATCACCCTGGAACTCGCCAAAGGACCCCCATGCCCCGCCCCAAAATCCTCTACGTCTCCGACCTCTCCTACCCCGCAAAAGGCCGCCGCTACTGCGACGAGGACATCCACCTCACCGCCGCCCTGCAACAAACCTTCGACCTGGCCATCTGCCACCCCACCCAGGCAGCAGACCTGATGGAAGCGTTCGACACGGTCGTGGTCCGCAACAGCGGCCCGGTGATCGACTACCCGGAGGCCTACACCCACTTCCGCACAACGGCGAAAGCCACCGGCCATCCCGTCTACAACCCCCTGACCGGCAAGGCGGACATGGCCGGCAAGCAGTACCTCCTGGACCTCACCGAAGAGGGCTTCCCGGTGATCCCCACCGTCGACACCCCGGACCACCTGGACCGCCTCCCACCCACGACCGAGTACGTCGTGAAGCCCAAAGCCGGCGCCGACTCCCACGGCCTGAAGTTCGTGAAGCGCGAGGACCTCGGAGAAAAGCAAGAAGACGTTCTCATCCAACCCAAGATCGATTTCCGGTACGAGGTCTCGTTCTACTTCGTCGACCACGACTTCCAGTACGCCCTCAACGCCCCCGACCCGGCGCAGCGGTGGGAACTGGCGCAGTACACCCCGAGCGACGACGACCTGGAATTCGCGCAGAAGTTCATCGACTGGAACGACCTGGACCACGGCGTCCAGCGCGTCGACGCCTGCCGCACCCAGGAGGGCGAGCTCCTGCTCGTCGAGCTCGAGGACCTGAACCCGTACCTGTCGCTGGACCGCACGTCCGACGAGACCAGGGCGAGGTTCGTCGAGGCGATGACCGGCTCGATCCTGCGTTCACTGGGCTGAACAAGATCAATCCGCGACGCGGCAGGTGTGTACCTATCGTGAACTGATCACTGCGCTCGGTGCGTATGCCAGTCCAAGAGACCGAGAAAGCGAGGAACCGGGTGAGACGCACATCAAGAAATGCTCAACTGCGGGTGACGTCGGGCCCGTCCTGATCGATCCTGTGACCGAGCACTCCTTGCCAGGTGCCTCCAGCGTGTGAAGGCCCGTGCCAGGGGGACTAACCTGATGACCGCATGAGTCAACACCAAGAGCGAGATGGATAGAGGCGAGCGCCAGCCGTGTCCAGCAGCAGTCCTGCGTCACAATTCGGGCCGAACGAGTGGCTCGTCGAGGAGATGTACGAGCAGTTCCTCGCGGACCCGTCATCCGTAGACCCGGCATGGCATGACTTCTTTGCCGACTACAAGCGTGCGGGCGGCAACGGCAGTGCCGCCGCCACGGCGACCGCGGGTGGTTCGACCACGACCGCGACCGTGACGCCGCCGGCGGCCGACAACGGCAAGCCCGCGCCCGCCGCCGCACCCAAGCCTGCCGCGCAGCCGCAGCCCAAGCAGGCGCAGCCGAAGCAGGCGGCCTCGTTGCCGTCCACCGGCAAGCCCGCGCCGCAGCAGGCCGCCAAGGCCAAGCCGGTCACGCAGAGCGCCGAGCCCGAGCAGAAGCAGCTGCGCGGTGCCGCCGCCGCGATCGCGAAGAACATGGAGCTGTCGCTCACCGTTCCGACCGCGACCAGCGTGCGCGCCGTGCCCGCCAAGCTGCTGGCCGACAACCGCATCGTCATCAACAACCACCTGAAGCGGACGCGCGGCGGGAAGGTCTCCTTCACGCACGTCATCGGCTACGCGGTCGTCCGGGCGCTGCAGGCGTTCCCGAACATGAACCGCCACTTCGCCGAGGTGGACGGCAAGCCGTTCGTCGTCACGCCGGAGCACGTCAACTTCGGCCTGGCGATCGACCTGCCCGGCAAGGACGGCAACCGCACGCTGGTCGTCGCCTCGGTCAAGGGCTGCGAGAACATGACGTTCACGCAGTTCTGGCAGGCCTACGAGGACCTGATCCGCAAGGCCCGCACGGGCGCGCTGACCGCCGAGGACTTCGGCGGCACGACGATCTCGCTGACCAACCCCGGTACGATCGGCACGAACCACTCGGTGCCGCGTCTCACCGCGGGTCAGGGCACGATCGTCGGCGTCGGCGCGATGGAGTACCCCGCGCACTTCCAGGGCACCAGCGAGCAGGCGCTCACCGACATGGGCGTCAGCAAGATCATCACGCTGACCAGCACGTACGACCACCGCATCATCCAGGGTGCGGAGTCGGGTGAGTTCCTCAAGCGGATCCACCAGCTGCTGCTCGGCGAGGACGGCTTCTACGACGACATCTTCGCGTCGCTGCGGCTGCCCTACGAGCCGATCCGCTGGGTCGCGGACATCCCAGAGGGCGCCGTCGACAAGACCGCGCGCGTCATCGAGCTGATCGACGCGTTCCGCACGCGCGGCCACCTGATGGCCGACACGGACCCGCTGAACTACCGCCAGCGCAGCCACGCCGACCTGGACGTGCTCAGCCACGGCCTGACGCTGTGGGACCTCGACCGCGAGTTCCCCGTCGGCGGCTTCGCGGGCAAGGAGCGGATGAAGCTCCGCGACATCCTGGGCGTGCTGCGCAACTCGTACTGCCGCACCGTCGGCGTCGAGTACATGCACATCCTCGAGCCCGAAGAGCGCCGCTGGATCCAGGAGCGCGTCGAGGTTCCGCACGAGAAGCCGCCGGCCACCGTGCAGAAGTACATCCTCAGCAAGCTGAACGCGGCCGAGGCGTTCGAGACGTTCCTGCAGACGAAGTACGTCGGCCAGAAGCGCTTCTCGCTGGAAGGCGGCGAGACCGTCATCCCGCTGCTCGACGCCGTCCTGGACAAGGCCGCCGAGCACGAGCTCGACGAGGTCGTCATCGGCATGCCGCACCGCGGCCGCCTGAACGTCCTCGCGAACATCGTCGGCAAGCCGATCTCGCAGATCTTCCGCGAGTTCGAGGGCAACCTCGACCCCGGCCAGGCGCACGGCTCCGGCGACGTGAAGTACCACCTCGGTGCCGAGGGCAAGTACTTCCGCATGTTCGGCGACGGCGAGACCAAGGTGTCGCTGACCGCCAACCCGTCGCACCTCGAAGCCGTCGACCCGGTCCTCGAGGGCATCGTCCGCGCCAAGCAGGACATGCTCGACAAGGGCGGCGACTCCTTCCCGGTGCTGCCGGTCGCCATGCACGGTGACGCGGCGTTCGCCGGTCAGGGTGTCGTGGCCGAGACGCTGAACCTGGCGCTGGTCCGCGGTTACCGCACCGGTGGCACGGTCCACATCGTCGTGAACAACCAGGTCGGCTTCACCACTGCGCCCGAGCACTCGCGCTCGTCGAAGTACTCGACCGACGTCGCGAAGATGATCGGCTCGCCGGTCTTCCACGTGAACGGCGACGACCCCGAGGCCTGCTACTGGGTCGCGAAGCTCGCCGTCGAGTACCGCCAGGCGTTCGCCAAGGACGTCGTGATCGACATGGTCTGCTACCGCCGCCGCGGCCACAACGAGGGCGACGACCCCTCGATGACGCAGCCGGCGATGTACGACGTGATCGACCAGAAGCGCTCGGTGCGCAAGACCTACACCGAGTCCCTGATCGGCCGCGGCGACATCACGGTCGAAGAGGCCGAGAAGGCGCTGCAGGACTTCTCCAGCCAGCTGGAGCACGTCTTCAACGAGGTCCGCGAGCTCGAGAAGCACCCGGTGACGGTCAGCCCGTCGGTGGAGGCAGAGCAGCAGGTCCCGGCGAAGCTGCCCACGCACATCAGCCGCGAGGTGCTGGAGAAGATCGCCGACGCGCACGTCGACCTGCCGGAGGGCTTCACGCCGCACGCGCGCGTCAAGCCGGTGCTCGACCGCCGCGCCAAGATGGCGCGCGAGGGCGGCATCGACTGGGCGTTCGCGGAGCTGCTCGCGTTCGGCTCGCTCGCGATCGAGGGCCGCAACATCCGCCTGGCCGGCCAGGACTCGCGCCGCGGCACGTTCGTGCAGCGCCACGCGACCCTGATCGACCGCAAGACCGGCGACGACTACACGCCGCTGCAGAACCTGTCGCCGGACCAGGGCAAGTTCATGGTCTACGACTCGGTGCTGTCGGAGTTCGCCGCGCTCGGCTTCGAGTACGGCTACTCGGTCGCGAACCCGCAGGCGCTGGTCCTGTGGGAGGCGCAGTTCGGCGACTTCGTCAACGGCGCGCAGCCGATCATCGACGAGTTCATCTCGTCCGGTGAGGCGAAGTGGGGTCAGCGTTCCGACGTCGTGATCCTGCTGCCGCACGGCCACGAGGGCCAGGGCCCCGACCACACGTCGGGCCGCATCGAGCGCTGGCTGCAGCTGTGCGCAGAGGGCTCCATGACCGTCGCCGTCCCGTCGACCCCGGCGAACTACTTCCACCTGCTGCGCCGCCACGCCCTCGACGGCGTCGACCGCCCGCTCGTGGTGTTCACGCCGAAGTCGATGCTGCGCCTGAAGGCCGCCGTCAGCGGCACGGACGAGTTCATCAACGACCGCTTCCACTCGGTGATGGACGACCCGACGATCAAGGACCCGAACGCGGTCACGAAGGTCCTGCTGTGCAGCGGCAAGATCTCCTACGAGCTGCACGCCGAGCGCGAGAAGCGCGGCGGCGGCGACGTGGCGATCGTGCGCGTCGAGCAGCTCTACCCGGTCCCGGCCCGCAAGCTGACCGAGACCCTGGAGCGCTACCCGAACGCGAAGGACATCCGCTGGGTGCAGGAGGAGCCGGCGAACCAGGGCGCCTGGCCGTTCTACGGCCTGGCCCTGCCGGAGCTGCTGCCCGAGCACCTGGGCACCGTCCGCCGCGTGTCCCGCCGCCCGATGGCAGCCCCGTCGGCCGGTTCGAGCAAGGTGCACGAGGTCGAGCAGCGCGAGATCATCACGCGCGCGTTCGAGTAACCCCCGTCTGAACGAAACGAGCCGCCGGATCCACACGGGTCCGGCGGCTCGTTTTTCCAGCCCCCACAGGAGTTTTCGCCATGTACCACACCGATCGCGGCATCGAGGAGCTCGAGAAGCGGCGCGGCGAGGAGGAGGTCACCTTCGCGTGGCTCGCCGACAAGCTGCGGGAGTTCGTCGACACCAACCCGGAGTTCGAGACCGCCGTCGAGCGCTTCGCCACGTTCCTGGCGCGCGACGACGACGATTTCGAGGACTAGTCACCCTCGAGGCGAATAGTGTCACGCGCCCTGGGTTCCACACGATGAGCGGCGCATGGGGAAGATCCTCGGCTTACTCGCCGCCGCCATCGGACCACCAGTCGCGACCTATGTGGCGTTCCTGCAGGCCTGGTCGAAGGCCAATCCTGTGCTCGCGCTCGTGGTGCTCGCGGCCTACGAGGCAGTGGTCCTGGGCTTCGGTTTCGTGAGCAAGCTCGTCGGCCGCACGGCCGACGAGCTGAGCAACAAATGGAAGGACCCGCTCTCCAAGGCGATCGATGAGGGCACCCGGCGCCGGCTGTCGAGGTTCGAACGCCGTTACCGCCAGTCGGTGCTGGGCAACCTGAGGTTCATCGATCTCAAGGGCCTCGCCACCATGGGCTTCTACACGCCCGAACTGGACGAGGTATTCGTAGACGTCAGCCTTGTGCACAGCGAGCCGACCAAGGTGCCCACGGACATTCTGGGCCGCCCGCAGGTCCAACCAGACCGCCACTTCATAGGCGACCTGATCGACCGCCCCAAACCCGTGGTGCTGGCCGTGATCGGCGCGCCAGGCTGCGGTAAGACAACCCTCCTGCGGCACACGGCTCTACTCGTGTGCCGCACGCGACGCCGCCGCCGTCGCATCCCGATCCTGCTCTACCTGCGAGACCACCTCCAGGCGATCACGAACGGCACCGCTCTGCCCGACCTGATCGACTGCAACGCCCCCACTGGTTGGTTCGAGCGCAAACTCCGAGCAGGCTCCTGCGCGGTCCTACTGGACGGTCTGGACGAGGTAGCCGACCAGGACAACCGACGTGCCGTCTCGGACTGGGTCGAACGCCAGGTGGCGCTCTACCCGCTGAACGACTTCGTGATCACGTCCCGCCCGCACGGCTACCAGACCGCGCCGATCTCAGGCGCCGACATCGTGCAGGTCCGCGGCTTCACCGACCAGCAGGTGACGCGGTTCGTCCGCGGCTGGTACCTCGCCTTCGAGCAGCGCAGCACCGGCGAGAAGACACCGGACATCGCCCGCCGCGCCGAGCAGGAAGCGAGCGACCTCCTCGAACGCCTCCATCAGAACACCTCGCTCTACGAGCTCACTGTGAACCCGCTGCTGCTTACGATGATCGCGAACGTGCACAAGTTCCGCGGCGCGCTACCGGGCAGCCGGGTCGATCTCTACAGCGAGATCTGCCAGGTCCTGCTGTGGCGCAGACAGGAAGCCAAGAAGCTCGTCTCGGAGCTGACGGGCGACCAGAAGATGAAGCTTCTCGACGGGCTCGCCTACTCGATGATGATTCGTCGACGCCGTGACATCAGCCGAGACCAGATCAACCTGGAACTCCGTTCCTCTCTGCGTCGCACGACACAAGGAATGAACGTTGAAGAGTTCCTCGCGAACATGACATCGTGCGGCCTTTTGCTTGAACGCGAACGTGACGTCTTCGCTTTCGCCCACCTGACTTTCCAGGAGTACCTCGCCGCTCACCACATCCGCGAGAAGCACCTGACGCGGACACTGAGCGACAACGTCGACAACGTGTGGTGGCGCGAAACGACACTCTTGCACGTGGCCCGCGCCAACGCGGACCCGATCGTCCAAGCCTGTCTCGACTCCGGATCTGTCGTAGCGTTGTCGCTGGCGTTCGACTGCGCGGAGCAGGGGAGCGAACTCGCGCCGGAACTCCGCTCCAGGCTCGACCGACTGCTGGAAACGGTGCACGACTCACGCGCGAACACCGACGTCCGCAACTTCATCACCCGCGTCGTGCTATCCCGGCATCTGCGCAGGCTCGTACGCACCGACGCAGGAACGCACATCTGTATGGAACCGGTGCCGTCACGAATCTATCGACTGTTCCTGGGCAGCGGACCGCATAGCGCACCAGAGGTTCCGCTCGGTAATCCCGACGAACCCGCCAGGAGCATGTGGTTCGGCGACGCACTTGCATTCGTCGACTGGCTCAACCGAACTGCGGCGTCTGAGCTGACCTTTCGTCTACCCAGGGTGAAGGAGCTGACGTCGTCACCACTCGCTGCAAAGCTCAACTCGTTGTCCGCGTACACCGCCGACGCGGGCTGGCAGGTTCAGCACTCTCACTTCAACGTCTCCGGACAGGAGGTGCAAGAAGACCTGATCGACGACTTGACGGTGCTGTCACAGGTCTCCGAAGTTTGTTACCAGGTCAGAGACGCGCAGGCCTGGATGCCCCGACCAGTCGGTCATACCACCATGACAACACTGAGACTCCTGAAACTGCCCGTCGAGGCATCACCAACCAGGAACATCGAAGATCAGGTCGGCGTCGCATTCAGCCTCGCCTCCCCGAATCATCCGGGCGCGATGCCGAAGGCGAGGTTCACCGAAAAGTTCAACCGAACATTCTCGAAACTGATCGAGAGCCCGAATCTCCCGACACTGTTCGTCGCGCCACGCGACAATTACTCCGAGATAATCCAAAAGACACAGGAAGCCCGGTTGAGCAGATGGGGCGAGGAACGACTGCCCGACTTCATGAAAGCTGTGACCACGGCATTCATCGAGCGTCGTCCCCTCAATTTCCAGGGCGCAGCAGAGTTGCGCATCCTCGCCGTCTGCCTGGCATACGAAACTGATCCGCCCGACAGAGCAAGATTTCAACAACTGGCCGCCGGCGTGTCGATCATGCGCCGACGCGCCGACGGCAGACTCAACAGGAACGAAACCATCATCCTGGCAACGGGCTAACGGTTCACCAGGCGTACGCCTCCGGCGCCGGCTTCGCCCCGTTCGGCCCCGGCGCCGGGAACAGCTCGTCCAGCTTCGCCAACACCTCAGCGTCCAACTTCAACTCAGCCGCACGCAGCGAGTTGTCCAACTGCTCCCCGGTCCGCGGCCCGATGATCGGCGCCGTGACCCCGTCCTGGTGCAGCAGCCAGGCGAGCCCGACGTTCGCCGGGTCCTCCCCCAGCTCGGCGCACAGCTTCTCGTAGGCGTCGATCCGCTCCCGGTTCTTCTCCAGCGCATCGGACGAACGCCCGGAAGCCGACCGAGAAGCCCCACCCTCACGCTGCTTGCGCAGAACGCCACCCAGCAGCCCACCGTGCAACGGCGACCAGGGGATCACGCCAAGCCCGTAGTGCCGGGCCGCCGGCAGGACCTCCAGCTCAGCCCACCTGGTCATCAGGTTGTAGATCGACTGCTCGGACACCAGCCCGAGGAACCCGCGGGTGCGCGCGGCCTCCGCCGCCTGGGCGATGTGCCAGCCCGCGAAGTTCGACGAGCCGAAGTAGATGACCTTGCCCTGCTGGCGCAGCACGGAGAAGGCTTCCCAGATCTCGTCCCACGGCGTGTCCCGGTCGACGTGGTGCATCTGGTAGAGGTCGATGTAGTCGGTCTGCATCCGCTTCAGCGACGCGTCGGCGGCGCGGCGGATGTTCAGGGCCGACAGCTTGTTGTCGTTGGGCCAGTCGCCCATGCTGCCGTACAGCTTGGTGGCGATGACCGTCTTCTCGCGCCGGCCGCCGCCCTGGGCGAACCAGCGGCCGATGATGTTCTCGGTGACGCCCTCGCCTTGCTTCCAGCCGTAGACGTTGGCCGTGTCGAAGAAGTTCAGGCCGTGCTCGTGGGCTCGGTCCATGATCGCGTGGCTGTCGGCCTCGGACGTCTCGGGACCGAAGTTCATCGTGCCGAGGCACAGTCGGGAGACGGACAGGCCACTGCGGCCGAGGTTGGTGTACTCCATGCCCCTCACCCTGCCCCTCGCGCACGTCCGGTGCCACGTGGAGCTGCTCCAGCTGCTATTCCCACTCCCATTTGATGCCGTGCACGTGGCCCGCGTGCGCCTCGGGCACGAGCAGGTGCGCGGCGGAGGTCGTGCCGATCCACAGCTCGCCGGTGTCGACGTCCTGCGCGTCCAGCGCGGGGCGGCTGAAGCTGTGACAGCGCACGGGAACCGCGTCGGGGTGGAACTCCACTTCCAACACGTAGTTGCGCAGCGTGCGGAGGAACGTGCGGTCGGCGGAGACGCTGTCCGCTCCGGGATCGGAGATCAGCCTCAGGTCGACGAGCGCGGTGTCGCCCGCGCGCAGCACGCGGTCGAGGATGATCTCGGCGACGAGCAGCTTGCGGTCGTCGTCCCTGCGCACCCTGCCCACGCGGCACGACCTCTCGGCGGCGATGTCGCCGGGTGAGAGGTCGGTGTCGTCGGCGGTCTTCGCGATGAGCATGCGGTCCACGCCGTCCTCGAACGCCTCGATCACCGCGCTGCTGCGGATCTCGACCTCGCGGCGGTCCTGGCCGATCAGGACGCGGTCGCGCACGCTCAGGTACCGCGCCGGGGCCGGTAGGAGCTTGTCCACGCGGGCGATCTCGCGGCCCAGGTCGATCGCCGCGTCGCCCCAGATGCCCTCCAGCGCCGTGGTGCGCTCGACCCAGCGGCCGCGCGGGCGGCGGTCGCCCAGCCTGCCGGTCAGCGCGCCCGGTGAGAGGCGCAGGATCTCCTCCAGGGCGGCGACGGCGGCGAGCGACTCGGGGCGTTCCGGACGGCTGCGGCCGCGGCGCCAGTAGCTCAGCGTCGACTGGCTGACCTGCAGGCCGCGCTGCTCGAGGTGGTGCCGGATCCGTTCCAGACTGAGGCCGCTGACCTCGACGGCCCTCGCCAGTTCCTCCGCGAACTCCGGCACGCTCGAATGCTACGGCGGGTGATCACCACCGGGCACCGCCACAGTTTTGACAGATTTGACGACTGAAGTTTCGAACCTGTTATCGGGAACCCGACTCGCGTTAGTTTCTTGGTGTTCACCCGTTGATTCCCGACCAGGAGGACCCCGCGTGAACTGGCCGAACGCGGCGACGCACATTCTTGACGCGCGAATCAGGAATGTGTGTGCCGAATTCGGGAATCGCATGGTGAACAGCTGAACCTGCCGTCGCCGCACCCCTGCAGCGGCGACGGCCGTCCCAGCGCCCTTGATGCAGAAGGCCGAATGCGGCTCGGCCGAGCGCATCGCGGAACTGGGGGCGCTTGCGGTGGGAGTGGGAAGTAGCGGCCTACTCCCACTCCCACCGCACTCCATAGATCCCGGGCTTCGAGTTCCGCACGTGGATGTGCGTCGAGGCAGTCGTCCCGATCCACAGGTCGTTCAGAGCCGTCTCCGGCTCGTGCAGCGACGGCCGCGCGAACTGGAAGCACCGCGCCGGCACCGCGTCCGGGTGGAAGTCGATCTGCAGCACGTAGTCGCCCACCGGGCGCAGGAACCGCCGGTCGCAGACCTCGCTGTCCGCGCCGGGCCTCATCCGGACCCGGTAGTCGACCAGTGCCGTCTCACCGGCCCTCAGCACCCGGTCGAAGAGGACCTCCGCGACGAGGAACCCCGTGGCGTCCTCGCTGCGCACCCGCCCGAGCCGGCACGGCGGACCTGCCTCGATCGACGCGACGCCGAGGTCGGTCGGGTCGGCGAGCTGGATGGCGAGGAACCTGTCGACGCCGTCCTCCAGCGCCTGCACGATGCCGGTGCAGTGCATCTCGACCTCACGCCGGTCCGGCCCGATCACCTGCCGGTCCTTCACGCTCAGGTACGTCGACGCCGTCGGCTGCAAGCGGTCTATCCGCGCCATGACCTCGCCGAGGTCGGTGGCACGCGAGTCCCACATGTCCTCGAGCGACATGGCCTGGCCGACCCACCGCCCGCGCGGGCGCTTGTCGCCGAGGCGATCCGTCAGGAAGCCCTCACCGAGGCCGAGCAGCTCCTCCAGGGCGGTGACGACCTTCAGCGACTCCGGCCGCTCCGGCCTGCTGCGGCCGCGACGCCAGTAGCTCAGCGTCGAGAGGCTCACCTGCATGCCCCGCGCGGCCAGGTGGTGCTGCACGCGTTCCAGGCTGAGACCGCTGTCGTCCACGGCTTTCGTCAGGGCCTCGGCGAAGTCCACGACGCCACCGTACGGCCCTCCCGCCCTCCGCCAGTAGGCCCACACGGAGGGTCGTCACCCGGCCGTGTCCTAGATCGACCTCTCGCCTCGGCGCCACACGGCGTACGTCAACGGGACGCCCGGCCGGTACGCCAGATGCGTGACCGAAGGCGCGTCCAGCACGTGCAGATCCGCGCGTGCACCAGGCCTGATCACGCCGACGTCGTCGCGTCGCAACGCCCGCGCGCCTCCCGCCGTCGCGGCCCAGACGGCCTCCTCGACGGTCATCCGCATCTGCAGGACCGCTGTCGTCACGCAGAACGCCATCGACGAGGTGTAGGACGAGCCGGGGTTGCAGTTGCTGGCCAACGCAACTGTCGCCCCGGCGTCGAGCAGGGCGCGGGCCGGGGGCAACGACTGGCGCGTCGACAGGTCGCACGCCGGCAGCAGCGTCGCGACGGTCCCGGACGACGCCAGCGCGTCGACGTCCTCCGCCGACAGGTACGTGCAGTGGTCGACGGAGGCCGCGCCGAGCTCCACAGCCAGCCGCACGCCTGGGCCTTCGCCGAGCTGGTTGCCGTGCACGCGCAGGCCGAGACCCTTCGCCTTCGCCGCCTCCAGCACCGCCTTGGACTGGTCGTAGTCGAACGCGCCCTTCTCGCAGAACACGTCCGCCCAGCTCACGAGCGGTGCGACGGCGTCGAGCATCGCGCCGCGGACGAGGTCGACGTAGGTGTCGGCGTCCTCGCCGGGCGGGACGAGGTGCGCTCCGAGGAACGTCACCTCGTCGGCGTGCTCGGCGGCGATGCGGGCGGACCGCACCTCGTCGGCGACGGTGAGGCCGTAGCCGGTCTTGGTCTCGACGAACGTCGTGCCTTGTCGCAGCGCCTCGGCGACATGCTTGCGCACGACCTCGGACAGTTCCACGTCGGTGGCGGCACGGGTCGCGTTGACGGTCACGGCGATGCCGCCCGCGGTGTAGGGCTTGCCCGCCATGCGCGCACCGAACTCGGCGGTGCGGTCGCCCGCGAAGACCAGGTGGGTGTGGCTGTCGACCCAGCCGGGCAGCACCGCACGGCCTTCGACGTCGACCCGCTCGTCCGCCGCCGGAGCCTCGGAGGCCCTGCCGACCCAGACGATCTCCGAGCCGTCCACGACCAGCGCGTCGCCGGCGGACTCGCTGTTCGTCGTCAGCTCACCGATACCGGTGATCAGCACGCTCATGCCCACAGCTCCTCGATCGCGTCCGCCAGCAGCCTGCCGACGTCTCCCAGAGTCTCGTGCACGCCTTGGGACGCCACGACCTTGCCACCCACCACCACGGTGTCCACATCGGACGCCGTCGCGGACAGGAAGACCTGCTGCGGCAACGATCCCGCGGTGCGCGGTGTCGAGCAGCTGATCGCGACGAGGTCGCAGGGCGCGCCTGGTTCGATGCGCCCGCCGTCCCAGCCGAGTGCGGAGTGCCGGGTGGCGGCCTGGAGCAGGTCGTCGAGCGAGAACCGGCCGCGCTGACCGGTGCGGAGGCGTTCGCCGTGCTCCAGCGCGCGGGTCTCCAGCAACGGGTCGACCACCGCGTGCTGGTCGCTGCCCAACGACAGCGGGCTGCCCGCGTCGGCCAGTTCACGGGCCGGCCCGATGCCGTCGGCGAGGTCGGCCTCCGTGGTCGGGCAGAAGCACGCGCCCGTGCCGGTGCTGCCGAGGGTCGCGATGTCCTCGGGCGTCAGGTGCGTGGCGTGCACCGCTGTCGTGCGCGACGACAACGCTCCGGCTTCGTGCAGCAACTGCGTCGGCGTGAGTCCGTAGGCGGCGAGGCAGGCCTCGTTCTCCGCGGGCTGCTCGGACAGGTGGACGTGCAGCGGGGCGTCCGGGAACGCCTGCGCCACCGTCGAGAACTCGGCCCTCGGAACCGCCCTGACCGAGTGGATCGCCGCTCCGACGCGCATCACCTCGTCGGACTTCAGCTCGCCGACCCTCGACGCCCACTTCTCCGCGGTGCCGTCGGAGAACCGCTGCTGCACCTCGTTGACCGGCTGGTCGATGCCGCCCGCGAGGTAGCAGGTGTCGAGCAACGTCAGCCGGATGCCCGCGTCCTTCGCCGCCTCCCGCAGCGCGTACCCGAACTCGTTCGACCTGTCGTGCACGTAGTGGAACTCGCCGACAGCCGAGACGCCGGCGAGCGCCATCTCGCCGTAGACCGCGCGGGCGAGGCGGTAGTACGACTGCGGGGTCAGTTTGGACGCCAACGCGTACATGCCTTCGCGCCACGTCCAGAACGTACCGCCGCCGTCGTGCGTCCTGCCGCGCAACGCCCGGTGGAACGCGTGCGAGTGGGCGTTCGCGAAGCCCGGCACGACAACACCGTGCAGCCTCCGCACACCCAGCGGGATCGTGTCCACTGTGGACACGCTTGCGATCCTGCCGTTCTCGACCCTGACCAGCACGCGTTCGGCGAGCCCGCCGGGCAGCCAGGCCCGCTCGCACCAGTAGTTCACGAGCCGAGGTGTTCGATCGTGGCGGCCAGTGCCCTGACGCCCGCATCGACGTCGGCCTGCTCGGCGAACTCCTCCGGCGCGTGGCTCACGCCGGTCGGGTTGCGCACGAACAACATCGCCGTCGGCACGTGCGCGGCGAGGATGCCCGCGTCGTGGCCCGCACCGGTCGGCAACGCCGGGACGCCGCCGAGCGCGTGCGCGATGTCGTTCTTGAGGCTCTCGTCGAAGTACACCGTGTCGCCGTACGACTCCTCGGCGATCCGCAGCTCGCAGCCCTCCTCCTCGGCAGCGTTGTGGGCGGCCTCGGAGATCTCGGCGACCATCGCACGGGTGCGCGCGTCGTCGCTGTCGCGGGCGTCCAGCCAGACGTCCACAGTGGACGCGATGACGTTCGTGCCGCCGGGGTTGGGCACGATCCGGCCGACGGTCGCGCGGCCACCGTTTCTGGCGGCTTTCCGTGCCGCGAGAACGAGTTGCGAGGCCGGGAGCATCGGGTCGCGGCGGTCCTCGATCAGCGTGGCGCCGGCATGGTTGCCCTCACCTCGGAAGCTGAAGCGCCACCGGCCGTGCGCGAGGATGCTGCTCGCCACGCCCACCGGCACCGTCAGGCCGCGGCCCTGCTCGACGTGCAGCTCGACGAACTGGCCGATGCGGTCCAGGGTCTTCTGGTCGCGGCCGACCTGGTCCGGGTCGTAGCCCGCCGCCTTCATGGCCTCGGCGAGCGTGACGCCGTCCGGGTCCTTGAGGTTGAGCGCCTTGTCCTTGGCGATGGCACCGCTGAGCAGGCGCGAACCGAGGCAGGCGACCCCGAACCGGCCGCCTTCCTCCTCGGCGAAGACGGCGATGGCGAACGGCCTGCGCGGCGTGAACCCCTTTGCTTGCAAGAGATCCACGGCCTGGAGCGAGGACGTCACCCCGAGCGGCCCGTCGAACGCGCCGCCGCCGGGCACCGAGTCCAGGTGGCTGCCGGTGACGAGCGCGTCGTCGCCGCGCTCGCCCCACCAGGCCCAGAGGTTGCCGTTCTGGTCGGTCTCGACGTTGAGGCCGCGCCGGACGGCCTGCTCGACGAACCAGTGCCGCAGCTCGAGCTCAGGGCCGGCGTAGGCGTGGCGGGAGTAGCCGCCGCGCTGGGCGTCCCGGCCGACGTCCGCGATCTGGTCGAGCATCACGCCACCCCCGGCAGGCTCGCGCAGGGGTCCCCCCGGAAGGGGTCCCCTGATTCAATTATCCCAGCGAGGTCTGACAGTTTCGGCGCCCTCACGCCGGGGGCCTCCGGCGACACCGACGCTCCTGGCACGCTCGCGCAGGGGTCCCCTCCCAGGGGTCCCCCGATTTCAATTATTCCAGCGAGGTCTGACAATTTTCAGCCCTCCATCGGGATGCGCACGCCCTTGTCGGCCGCCACCGACCTGGCCTCGTCGTACCCGGCGTCCACGTGCCGGATCACGCCCATGCCGGGGTCGTTGGTCAGCACGCGCTCGATCTTCTGCGCCGCCAACGCTGTCCCGTCCGCCACCGTCACCTGCCCGGCGTGGATCGACCGCCCGATGCCCACGCCGCCGCCGTGGTGGATCGACACCCACGTCGCGCCCGAGGCCGTGTTGACCAGGGCGTTCAGCAGCGGCCAGTCGGCGATCGCGTCGGAGCCGTCGGCCATCGCCTCGGTCTCGCGGTACGGGGAGGCCACCGAGCCGCAGTCCAGGTGGTCGCGGCCGATCACGATCGGCGCGGACAGCTCGCCCGAGGCGACCATCTCGTTGAACTTGAGGCCCGCGAGGTGCCGTTCGCCGTAGCCCAGCCAGCAGATCCGGGCGGGCAGGCCCTGGAACTCGACGCGCTCCCCCGCCATCTTGATCCACCGGGCGAGCTGCTCGTTCTCCGGGAAGAGCTCCAGGATCGCGCGGTCCGTGGCGGCGATGTCCGCCGGGTCACCCGACAGCGCGGCCCAGCGGAACGGGCCCTTGCCCTCGCAGAACAGCGGCCGGATGTACGCGGGCACGAAGCCGGGGAACGCGAACGCGCGGTCGTAGCCACCCAGCTGCGCCTCGCCGCGGATCGAGTTGCCGTAGTCGAACACCTCGGCGCCGCGGTCCATGAAGCCGACCATCGCCTCGACGTGCGTCACCATCGAGGCGCGCGCTCGCTCCGTGAACTCCTCCGGCTTCGAGGCGGCGTACGAAGCCCAGTCCTCCAAAGCCACGCCCACCGGCAGGTACGCCAACGGGTCGTGCGCCGACGTCTGGTCCGTCACGATGTCGACGGCGACCTCGCGGCGCAGCAGCTCCGGAAGGATCTCTGCCGCGTTGCCGACGACGCCGACGGACACGGCCTCACCAGCGGCTTTGGCGGCCAGAACCCGCTCGATGGCCGCATCCAGCGAAGGAGCGACCTCGTCCAGATAGCGGGTCTCGACACGACGCTGCGCGCGCTGCGGGTCCACCTCGATGCACAGCGCGACGCCCTCGTTCATCGTCACGGCGAGAGGCTGCGCACCGCCCATGCCACCCAGGCCGGCCGTCACGGTCAGAGTGCCGCGCAACGTCCCGCCGAAGCGCTTGTTGGCCACCGCCGCGAACGTCTCGTAGGTGCCCTGCAAGATGCCCTGCGTACCGATGTAGATCCACGACCCGGCGGTCATCTGCCCGTACATCGTGAGGCCCTCGGCCTCCAGGCGGCGGAACTCGGGCCAGTTCGCCCAGTCCGGCACGAGGTTCGAGTTCGCGATCAACACGCGCGGCGCCCACTCGTGCGTGCGCATGACACCGACCGGACGGCCGGACTGCACGAGCAGCGTCTCGTCGGCCTCCAGCGCCGCCAGCTCACGCGAGATCGCCTCGAACGACGGCCAGTCGCGCGCCGCCTTGCCCGTGCCGCCGTAGACGACCAGGTCCTCGGGACGCTCGGCCACGTCGGGGTCGAGGTTGTTGTGGAACATCCGCAGGGCGGCCTCGGTCGACCACTGCTTCGCGGTCAGCGACGTGCCTCGGTCAGCGCGAACAACCATTACAGGGCTCCACTTCGAATCAGGGCCTCAGCGGCGGCGATCTCGGGGGCGAGGTGGCGGTCGGGGCCGGGGCCCTGGACCGTCTCGCGCAGCTTCGCCACGGCGGCGGCCGTCGCGGGGGCGGGCTTGAGGGGCGCGCGCAGGTCGAGAGCACGCGCGGCGGTCAGCAGTTCGATGGCGAGCACGGTCGTGAGCCCGTCCACGGCCTTGCGCAGCTTGCGGGCGGCGGACCAGCCCATCGACACGTGGTCCTCCTGCATCGCGGAGGACGGAATCGAGTCGACGGACGCCGGCACGGCCAGGCGCTTGAGCTCGGACACGATCGCGGCCTGCGTGTACTGGGCGATCATGTGGCCGGAGTCGACGCCGGGGTCGTCGGCGAGGAACGGCGGCAGGCCGTGCGAGCGCGAGACGTCGAGCATGCGGTCGGTGCGCCGCTCGGCGATCGACGCCACGTCCGCGAGCGGGATGGCGAGGAAGTCCAGCACGTACGCGACGGGCGCGCCGTGGAAGTTGCCGTTCGACTCGACCCGGCCGTCGGCCAGCACGACGGGGTTGTCGATCACCGACGACAGCTCGCGGTCGGCCACCGTCGCCGCGTAGGCCACCGTGTCGCGGGCGGCGCCGTGGACCTGCGGGGAGCAGCGCAACGAGTACGCGTCCTGCACGCGGGTGCAGTCGGGGCCGCGGTGCGAGGCGACGATCTCGGAGTCGCGCAGGAACGCGAGCATCCGGGCGGCGGAGAGGTTCTGGCCGGGGTGCGGGCGCAGTGCGTGCAGCTCGGGCTCGAAGACGCGGTCGGTGCCGAGCAGCGCCTCGACGCTCATGGCGGCCGTGAGGTCGGCGATGTCGAGCAAGCGGGTGAGGTCGGCGATCGCCAGCGCCAGCATGCCGAGCATGCCGTCGGTGCCGTTGATCAGCGCGAGGCCTTCCTTCTCGGCCAGCTGGACGGGTTCGATCCCGGCCTCGGCCAGCGCCTCGGCGGCGGGCACCAGCTCGTCGCGGGAGTTGCGGACCATGCCCTCCCCCATGAGCGCCAGGGCGTTGGCCGACAACGGCGCCAGGTCGCCGGAGCAGCCCAGCGAGCCGAACTCGTGCACGACGGGCGTGATGCCGGCGTTCAGCATCCCGGCCATCGCGTCCACAGTGGACAACCGGACGCCGGTGTGGCCGGTGGAGAGGGTGCGCAGGCGCAGCAGCATCAGCGCGCGCACGACCTCGCGTTCGACCTCGGGACCGGAGCCGGCGGCGTGCGAGCGGATCAGCGACCGCTGCAGCTGGGCACGGCGGTCCGGCGGGATGTGCCGGACGGCGAGCGCGCCGAACCCGGTCGAGACGCCGTAGGTGGGGTGTTCGGCCGTGGCGAGCTGTTCGATGTGGCCACGGGCGGTGGTGACCGCCTCACGGGCCGCCGCGGTGATCTCCACCGGGGCGCCGTCGCGGGCGACGGCATGAACGTCCTCGAGGGTCAGAGGCTTGGGACCCAGCTCCACCGGTTGTCGCATGCAGACATCACAGCGCTCCGGGGCCGACTCAGCGACCCCGGAGCGCGCGATGGTGTCTGGTGGCCCAGACGGGCCTCAGAGGCCCTTGCCGATCCAGTTCGTGTCGGGGTGGCTCATGTGCTGCATGGACACCCGGTTGGCGGTGTCCACCAGGGCGTCGGTGCTCTCGGACTCACCCGCCACGGTGAGCCACAGCCCGCTGTCCTGGACCACGAGCACGCCATGGCTGGTGAGAGCACCCTGCTTGCCCCGCACGGTCACGGGCGAGCCGGACGTCTGCGCGGGCGCGCTCGTCGACAGCGTCACCACGAACTGCTCCGAGCGCCACTGAGACGTCCACCGGTTCGTCGTGCTCCCCCAGATGTCCGTGGCCTGCCTGCCGTCGAGCGAGAACGGCGCCAGGTAGGCGGACTTCGCGTCGGACCGCACCGAGTTCGCGACGCTCATCGCGACGTCCAGCTGCTTGTCCTGGCCGCGCACCGACACGCTGAGCACGTCCTGCGCCTGCCACACGAGCTCCGTGGTCGGGCCGGGCGACTGGCCCGCGGCGGTCCTCATCCACGCCTTCAGGCCGCGGACGCTGGTCTCCACCCACCCGGTGAGGTCGGGCAGCTTCTTCCCGCTGGTCAGGCTGACGCGGGCGTCGCCGGTCTGCTGCGTCGGGTCCTTCTCCTTGATGCTCGCCGGCACCCACACGCGGGTGGTCTCGTCGCCGACGACGCGCAACGTCTCGACGTAGCCTTCCGGCAGCCAGTGCGGCGTGTACTTGATCTCGACGCTCTGCGGGTCCACCGGCATCAGCGCCGCGGCCGCGTTGTCGGAGGTCGGCGGCGAGTACCTGTCGCTGGCGATCATCCCCGCGAAGATCAGGACGGCGACGGCGGCCACGCCCGCGGTGGCGATCAGGAAGATGTTGCTGCGCTGTTGCTTGCGCTTGCGCCGCAGGGCGTTGAGCGTCGGCCCTGGGTGCGGGGTGCGTTCGGCGAGCTTGCCGAGCGCGTCCTTGACCAGCTGTTCGGTTTCGTTCACGAGAGGCCCTCCCCGAGCCGCAACCCGACACCAGCGGGTTCCGGCGTGTGTTCCATGCGGAGTGTGGCCAGCGCACGTGAGATGTGGCTGCGCACTGTTCCCTCGGCACAACCGAGCATCTGTGCGATCTCCGAGTCCTCGTAGTTCTCGTAGTAGCGGAGCACGATCGCCGCCCGCTGTTTGCGGGGCAGCTTCGCGATCCGCTGCAACATGGCTTCCCGCTCGTCGTAGTGGTGCGTCGTGTCGGAGACGGGCGGGGTGACGGACTCCAGGGTCGTCATGCACAGCGCGACGTCCTTGGCGGCCCTGCGTCGGCGCCACGAGAGGTACTCGTTGGTCACCATGCGCTTGACGTAGGCGTGAGGGAGGTCGACTGAACCGATGCGGTCCCACTTCTGCTGCGCACGCAGCAGCACTTCCTGGACCACGTCCTGGGCCAGGTGCGGGTCGCACGTGAGCACGGTGGCATAGCGCAGCAACGGGGTCACCTGTTCTGCCACGAAGTCATCGAAACTCGGTGTCAATCCCGACCCCCTTCAAAACCGTCACACCCCTATGACGCACCTCGGGCCTGTTCTGTTGAGTGTGCCCTGATGTAGTAACGGCGTGGGCTGGATCACGTGGGAAAATCACGGATATGGGCAGCAGCAGTGACGTTCCCGCGCTGCGGCGAGGGCTGGCGGTCCTCCGGCTGCTCGCGGGCAGACCAGGACCCGTCTCCGCCGCATCGGTGGCGCGCGAGCTGAATCTGCCCAGGTCAACGACCTATCACCTGCTCTCGGAACTGACCGAGGCGGGCTTCGCCACCCACTTCCCGGAGGAGAAGCGCTACGGCCTGGGCGTCGCGTCGTTCGAGCTGGGCTCCGCCTACCTGCGCCACGACCCGCTGGAACGCCTAGCCCGCCCGCTGTTGCGCAAGCTCGCCGATCGGATGGAAAAGGTCGCGCATCTGGGTGTCCTGCACGGCGCAGAGGCCCTCTACCTGGTACGCGAGCAGCCCCGCCAACCCCAGACGATCGTGTCCGACGTCGGCGTCCGCCTGCCCGCACATCTGACGGCTTCGGGCCGCGCGATGCTGGCCCACGTGCCTCCCGCCCAGGTCAGGGCACTGTTTCCGTCCGTCGAGTCGTTCGTCGACCGCACCGGCCGCGGCCCGCACAACCTCCCCGCGCTGCGGCGGTTGCTGACCGCCGAACGCCGCCAGGGCTGGGCCGTGGAGGACGGGTACGTGACCGTCGGGTTCGCCTCGGTGGCGGCGCCGGTGTTCGACCACGGGGAGCGGCCGATCGCGGCCATCACGGTCACCTTTCGGCACCTCTGCGACACGCCCTGCGGGCAGACCTGGCCCGACCTGGCCAAGGAGGTCAGAAAGGCGGCCGACGAGCTCACGGTGCGGATCGGCGGGCACGTAGCCACGGGATAGGTGCGCACGGCATCAGCGGACGATCATCGTCCGCATACCGTCTTGGACGCACGAGCTGGTCCGATCGATACAGCCGCACAGCAGGGTTCGCGACTGCTAGCCTCGCGGCCAGCAGCAGATCGGTCCGCACATCGATGAGGAACGCAGTCATGAATCGCACTCGGAGACTCATACCCTCCCTGGTGCTGCGCCTGCTTTTCTACTTCATCGCCGCCTGCTTCGCGTGGCTCGCGCCCTCGGTCTCGCCGTCGCAGGCCGTGAACCACCGCCCGCGCCTTCTGCTCGCCGGATCGATACCAGCCGTCCTCTGCACTCACCAGAACTGATTCCGCTTGCCCTTGTCAACCAGAGTTGACATCGGTGCGGGTCTGGCGGTGGTTCTCTCGGCAAGGGCAGAAATCCGCACACCGCCAACCCGTTCCAGCGGAACTTCCCGAGGAACGGAACCATGCTTCAGCAGAGACTTCTGTCCGCCTACGTCCTGCTCCACGTCGCCGCGCCGACGGTCCCAGCCGGCAAGCTCGACTTGGCAGATCCCCTGCTCGCCAAGTTCCTGCTGTTCGTCATCGCGTTTCTGATCTCAGTCTTGATCGCCGTCGTTGCGTTCTGGCTCGCAAGGAGGTCGACACGGCCCAGCATCGCGGCCCGCTCCGCTGGTGGAGCTTTCGCCCTGACCGCCACGTTATGCATACTCGTCATCGCGAGCTTCCTGCCGTGAAACGGCAGCGGGGCGGACACCCGGAGGTGCCCGCCCCGCCCGACCGTCAGGTCAAATACCCGCCGAAGCGAGCCACTCCTTCGCGACCTTCTCCGGCTCCGGCTTGTCCGGCGCCGCCAGCTTCTGGTTCAGGTCCAGCAGCGTCTTCGTGTCGAGCTTCTTCGAGATGGCGTTGAGGGTGTCGCGCACCTGCTGCGACGCCTTCTTCTCGTTGATCAGCGGCAGCACGTTCTGCGCGGCGAACACGTTCTTCGGGTCTTCCAGCACCACGAACTCGTTGGCCTTGATCGAGGAGTCCGTCGTGAACAGGTCGGCCGCCTGCACCGTGTTGTCCTTCAGACCGGCGACGGTCAGCGGGCCGCCGACGTCGAGGGCCTTGAACTCCTTGAACTCGCAGCTGTACTTGGCCTTGAGGCCGGGCAGGCCGTCCGGGCGGTTCTGGAACTCCGGCGGGCCGCCGAAGACCAGGTCCTTGCAGTACGGCACGAGGTCGTCGATCGACTTCAGGCTGTACTGGGCCGCGATCTGCTTGGTGACGACGACCGCGTCCTTGTCCTCTGCCTCGGACTTGTCGAGCACGGTCAGGTTCTGCGGCAGGGCCTTCTTCAGCGCCGCGTACACCTCGTCGGCGCCGACCTCGGTCGCGTCCTTGTTGATGTACTTCAGGAGCACGCCGGTGTACTCGGGGATCAGGTCGATCGAGCCGTCCTGCACGCCCTTGTAGTACAGCTCGCGGTTGCCGATGTTGAGCTTCTTCGAGACCTTGACGCCCTTGGCCGTCAAGGCTTCCGCGTAGATCTCGGCGAGCAGGCGCGACTCCGTGAAGTTGCCCGACCCGACGACGATCGTGTCCGTGGGCGCCGGGTTGTTGGCGCCGCCCGTCAGCGGGTCACCACCGCACGCCGTCAAAAGCATGACCGCGGCGACGGCTGTCGCGATGCGCTTCATCTCTTTCCTCCGGTTCCAGCTGGACGCAGCCCTGGCGAGACCGTCAGCCGTTGCAGGCCGGCGAAACCCAGGTCGACGAGAACGGCGAGCAGTGCCACGAGCACCGCGCCGGCGAGCATCTGTCCGAACTCCTGCAGGGCGAGGCCGTCGAAGACGAACCTGCCGAGACCACCGGCACCCGTGTAGGCGGCGATGGTGGCGGTCGCGACGACCTGCAGCGCGGCGCCGCGGAAACCGCCGTAGATCAGCGGAAGCGCGTTCGGGATCTCCACCCGCAGCAGCACGCCCGACTCGCGCATGCCGACACCGCGCGCGGCGTCGACGGTCACCGGGTCCACCGCGCGCACGCCGGCGTAGGTGCCGGCCATGATCGGCGGGATCGCCAGCAGCACCAGCGCCACGTACACGGGGAAGTCGCCGAGGCCCGCCCACAGCACCACGAGGATCAGCACCGCCGTCGTCGGCAGCGCCCGCAGCGCGTTGGAGAGCCCGACGATCACGAAGCCGCCCTTGCCGGTGTGCCCGACGAACGCGCCCAGCGGGATCGCGATCACCGCGGCGATCAGCAACGTGACCAGCGTGTAGCCGAGGTGTTCCAGCAGCCGCACCGGAATGCCGGTCGAACCGGACCAGTGCGCGGGGTCGAAGAGCCAGCCACCCATCGTCAGCTCACCTCCCCGCCCGTGCCCACGGCGTGAGCAGCCGTCCGGCCAGCAGCAGCAACCCGTCCGCGAGCACCGCCAGCACGACCGTTCCGATGAGACCCGCGAGCACCTTGTCGGTGTTGTCCGTCTGGTAGCCCTCGGTGAAGAGCTGGCCGTAGCCGCCGAGACCGACGAGCGCGCCCACGCTCACCATGCTGATGTTCGACACCGTCGCGACGCGCAGGCCCGCGATCGTGACGGGCAGCGCGAGCGGGAAGTCGACCGTGAGGAACCGCTTGAGCGGGCGGTACCCCATCGCGTTCGCCGCGGCCGTCACGTGGCCCGGCACCGCGGACAGCGCGTCCGCGACCGACCGGACCATCAGCGCGACCGTGTAGATCACCAACGGCACGATGACGTTGATCTCGTCGAGGATCTTCACGCCGATCAGCACCGGCGTGATCACGATCAGCGCGATGGACGGGATCGTGAACAGGACGTTGGCCAGCGGGAAGAGGATCGCGCGCGCCGTCGAGGACCTGCTCGCCACCCACCCGAGCGGGATGGCGAGCACGAACCCGATCAGCACCGGCACGACGGAGAGCCGGAGGTGCACCTCGGTGACTTCCCAGAACCTTTCCCAGTTCTCGAAAATCCAGGTCACTTCGGGACCTCACCCGCCGCGCGGGCCTTCGCGAGGGCCTGGATCACGTCGTCGGCCTTGACCACACCGGTCACCGCGCCGCCGTCGTCGACCACCACGCCGAGCGCGGACGGCGAGCTGAGCGCCGCGTCGAGCGCACCCCGCAGCGTCGCGCCGTCGTAGAGGGAACCGCCGGAGATCAGGTCCTTCTCGGCGACCTCGACCTCACCGTCCACACCGGACAGCCAGCCCCTCGGCCGGTTCTGCTCGTCGACGACGAGCGTCCAGTCGGTGATGGTGATGCGCTCACCGAGCCTGGCCGTGGTGACCGGGTGCACCGGCACCTCGGCGTGCAGGAACGTCAGCGTGCGGTAGCCGCGGTCCCTGCCGACGAACGAGGCCACGAAGTCGTTGGCGGGTGCGCTGAGCAGCTCCTGCGGCTTCGCGTACTGGGCGAGGTGGCCGCCCTTCTGGAACACCGCGACGCGGTCGCCGAGCTTGAGCGCCTCGTCGATGTCGTGCGTGACGAACACGATCGTCTTGTCGAGTTCCGCTTGCAGGCGAAGGAGTTCGTTCTGCAGGTCCTCGCGCACGACCGGGTCGACGGCGCTGAACGGCTCGTCCATGAGCAGCACCGGCGGGTCGGCCGCGAGCGCGCGGGCCACGCCCACGCGTTGCTGCTGGCCGCCGGAGAGCTGGGCCGGGTACCGCTTGCCGAACGCCGGGTCGAGCCCGACGATCTCGAGCAGCTCCGCGGCGCGCGTGCGGGCCTTGCGTTTGTCCCAACCGGACAGAAGCGGCACGGTCGCGACGTTGTCCAGCACGGTGCGGTGCGGGAAGAGACCCGCCTGCTGGATCACGTAGCCGATGCCGCGCCGCAGCGTGGGCGGGTCGACGGTCAGCACGTCCTTGCCGTCCACCAGGATCGTGCCCGACGTGGGGTCGATCATGCGGTTGACCATGCGCAGCGACGTCGTCTTGCCACAGCCGGAAGGACCCACGAACACCGTGATGGTGCCCGCCTCGACCGCGAGGTCGAGCTCGTCGACAGCGATGGTCCCGTCCTCGAACCGCTTGGTGACGGCCCGGAACTCGATCACCCGAAGATCCCTCCGGTCGTGACGGCCACCCCGTTTGGACCGCCCTGGAAGTAGATCCCAAAGACCTTAACTCGTTCGGCGTACCCCGGCACAACGTTCCACTATGTGACGGGCCGTATGGTTTACCGCTTGTGACGATCGATCAGGTCCGGCAGTTGGTGGCCGAGCGCGGAGTGCACGGCCGCAAGCTCCGCGAGGTGTTGTCCCTGCTCAGTGAGGACTGGCACCCGCTGGCCGAGCTCGTGCGCCTGCCCGCCGTGCCCCGCCGCACCGTCCAGGACCTGCTCAAAGCCCTGGGCGACGACGCCGAATCTTCAGACGATCGTTACCGCATCGCGCCCGGCCTGGTGGCGTCCTACCGCGCCGAGTTCGGGGTCTCCGGTGTCCGCGACCACACGGACGTGCTGCGGCAGATCCTCGTGGACATCGCCGACGTGCCACCGCCTCTGTCCTCGTTGGACCACGTGCAGGCGACCGCGGAGACCGCGCTCAACCGCGCGGTGTGGCTGAACTCGACCTACGACCTGGCGGGCAAGCGCCTGCTGTGCCTGGGCGACCACGACCTCACGTCGCTGGCCGTCGCGGCGGTCAACCCCGCCGTGTCGGTCACCGTCGTCGACCTCGACGAGCGCCTGCTGGAGTTCATCGACTCGCGGGCGGCCACCAGGGGTCTCGACATCAGGACCTTGCACTGCGACATGCGTTTCGGCCTCCCCCAGGCCGCGCTCGAGTCGTTCGACCTCGTGTTCAGCGACCCGCCCTACACGCCGGAGGGCATGGGCCTGTTCGCCGGCCGCGCGGTCGAGGCGCTGGAGGATATCGCCTCCGGACGCGTGCTGCTCGCGTACGGCTTCTCGGACCGCACGCCCGCGCTGGGCCTGAAGGTGCAGCAGGAGCTGCAGAAGCTCGGCCTGGTCTTCGAGGCGATCCTGCCCGCCTTCCACCGCTTCGACGGCGCGCAGGCCATCGGGTCCGCCGCCGACCTGTACGTCTGCCGCCCGACCGGGCGCCGTGCGGTGGCCGGTGGGACGCGGATCTACACGCACGGCGCGCAGTCCGTGGAGTCGTCGGGCCCCTCGAAGGAGGCGCTGGCTGCCCTGTCCGAACTGGCGCCGCGGCCCGAGTCCTCGCCGCCGCCCAAGCCCCGTGCCGCGGGCTGGACCGAGCCCGTCGGCAAGGGTGCGGCGTCGCTGGCCGTCGACCTGTCGGCGGATCCCGGCCCGTGGCTGCTGCGGACGCTGCTGTCGTCGTCCCCCGCGCGGCTGGCGTGCCTGGTGCCGAACAACCACCCCGCGGTGTCGTCGGAGGCGGGGCAGAAGGAGCTGCAGGAACTGGTCGCCACCCGGTTCACGCTGAAGTTCCTGCGCAACAACCCGGATTCCAAGACGACGATCGTCGTCGCCGATCAGGTGTTGACCGGCACGCTGTCGCTGGGCGACCGCACGGTGCGCGAGGTGCTGATGAAGGCGCACGGCAAGCTGCGCAACGTGTGGCGCGAGGCGTTGATCACGGCGTCGCAGGGCGTGCTGACGAAGCGGCAGGCGGCCGAGATCGTCGACAACGCGGCGGCGTCGCCGGAGGACCTGGAGCTGCGGCTGATCGACCTGCCGAAGCACCGGATCGCAGCACTGCTGCCGGAGATCTCAGCCAGCGCGGGGTATGTGGAGCGGCCCGAGGGCTAGCCTCTCGGAATGGCGTTCGACGCGCGCGTTTTCCAGGTCCTCATCGCCTCTCCGGGTGACGTCCAGGCGGAGCGGGACATCATCACCGAAGTCGTGCACGAGTGGAACTACCTCAATTCCCACGACAAGGGAATAGTTCTGCTACCAATGCGCTGGGAGACGCATTCCGCACCGGAGTTGAACGAACGGCCACAGGTGGTGATCAATCGTCAGGTCGTCGACCACTGCGACATGGCCGTCGGGGTCTTCTGGACGCGGATGGGAACGCCGACTGACGTCGCGGAGAGCGGAACGGCAGAGGAGGTCCAGCGGGTCGGCGAGGCTGGCAAACCGGTGATGCTGTACTTCTCGCGTGCCAAGGTCGACCTGGAAGACGTCGATCTGGACGAGTACAGACGGCTGGCCGAGTTCAAGGAGAAGACCTACCCGCAGGGGTTGATCGAGAAGTACGCCACCACTCTGGAGTTCCGCGACAAGTTCTCGCGCCACCTCTCGATCAAGGTTCGGGAACTGGTCGCCATGGACATCACAGACGAGAGCGGCGAGAAGGCCGACCAACCCGCGGAATTGCAGCTGAGGCTGGCTGAAGGCAGTACGCTCCTCGAACAGAGCGCCGTGGTCGAGGTCGACCAGGTCGTTTGCACGGACGTCGAACACGTCCCCGACTACCAGCCCAAGCCATCGCCACCACGTTCGAGCATCGGCGATGAAGCGATCACCATCATCAGCTCTGTCCACCCGAACACGGGCTACTACCGCGAGGTGGTGAAAGCCTATTTGGAGCGAGACGCCTACCGAGCCTTCCGGATCGCACTAGTCAATTCCGAAGTCCGAGGCTTGCAAGACCTACTTCTCGATCTCATCGTCACCTCGACGACCGGCGATGCCCAACTCCTCGCGGAGCGCCCCACGCCGAGTTCCCCGTCCCGGACGGCCGGTAACGTCTTCATCAGCACGAACTACTTCCAGGTCCTCGAGCCCACCCGCAGCCAGCTCATCCAGTTGCAGCAGGAAGGTCCGAGCAGTTGGAAGATGGAACTCGAGGTGCCCGTCGTCCACGCCACTCGAACCGTCTTCTCCAAGAACGAGTTCTGGGTGAACGTCGCCAAGCCGTCGTTGATCACACTGGACTGCACCGCGTACTCGCCGAACTCGGCACCGTTCACGATGCGCACCAGCTTGGAGATCAAGGTCAACCACCGCGAGATGACCTGGCGCGAGATCGTGGAGGATTACGAGTCCTAGCTAGCCCGCCCTGGGGATGTGGAGCGGCCCGAGGGCTAGCACCGCCCGAAACTCCTTGGGCGGCACCGGACGCGAGAACAGCCAGCCCTGGTACGCGTCCACGCCCACACCGCGCAGCACGTGGAACTGCGTGGCCGTCTCCACACCCTCGGCCACGCACTTGCGTCCCATCGCACGCGCCATGTCCACGACGGCGCGGGCCACGGCGAAGTCCGACGAGTCGTTGCCCACGCCCGAGACGAACCGGCGGTCCACCTTGATGATCTGCGCCGGCAGGTCCTTCAGACGGGCCAGCGACGAGTAGCCGGTGCCGAAGTCGTCGACGGCGAACTGCACGCCGCGCTTCACCAGCTCGTCCATCGACTGGCGCACGCGGGAGGGCAGGTCGACGAACGCCGTCTCGACCAGCTCCAGCACCACGCGTTCCCACGGGACGCCGGACTCCATGATCGCGGTCGACACGATGTCGACGAACTCCGGATCGCCCGGCACGAGACCGGCGAGGTTCACCGCCACGGACACCGGGCGGCCGTCGGGCGCGGGCCAGGTCGCGGCCTCCTTCAGCGCCGTCCGCAGCACCCAGCGGTCCAGCTCGCGCATCAGGTCGCCCTGCTCGGCGACCGGCAGGAAGACGTCCGGCGGCAGCAGGCCGCGGTCCGGGTGCGGCCAGCGCACCAGTGCCTCCGCGGTCAGCACGGAACCGTCCACGCCCACGACCGGCTGGTAGTGCAACGCCAGGCCGTCGTGCTGCAACGCGTCGCGCAGCTGGCCTTCGAGGTGCACCTGGCGGTCGGCGGAGGCGATGAGCGCGGCCGAGGCCAGCGAGACGCGGCCGGCGCCGTTGCGCTTCGCCTCGAACATCGCGGCGTCGGCGAACCGCAGCAGGTCCGCACCGTTGGCGCGCGAGCCGTTCGGGACGGCGGCGCCGATCGACGCCGACACGCGGACCAGCTGGCCGTGCACCGGAACGGCGGTGCGCAGCAACGAGGCCACGCGCGTCGCCAGTGCGTCCACGCCGCCCACCGCGTCGATGTCCTCGGAGATGATCACGTACTCGTCCCCGGACAGGCGCGCGGCCGTGCAGCCGTCGGGCAGGCCGCCCTCCAGCCGGCGGGCGAGCGCCACGAGCAGCTCGTCGCCCGCGTCGTGGCCCAGGGAGTCGTTGACGCGCTTGAAGTTGTCGATGTCGCAGAAGAGGACGGCGACCTTGGACCGGCCGGGGCCGTCGAGCACCTTGCCGAGGATCTCCTTCACCAGCGCGCGGTTCGGGAGTCCGGTCAGCTCGTCGTGCGTGGCCTGGTGGCGCAACGCCTCGGCGGCGCGGCGGCGTTCGGTGATGTCAAGGAACACGATCAGCCAGAAGCGGCGGCCGTCGTCCTGTACGGACAGCGCGATATGCAGCTCGCAGTAGACCTTCTCGCCGTCGGGGCGCACGAGGATGCGCTGCGGGATCTTCTGCGTGCGTTCGGCGGCCCACTGCAGGCCCGGCGAGGTGTCCTCGGGGTGGGTGAGCTGCTCGGCGGTCATGCCGCGCAGCTGCTCCAGCTCCATGCCCAGCAGGTCGCACAGCGCGTCGTTGGCGTCGACCAGGCGCTCGCCCTCGTCGAACAGGCCGATGCCCACGGGCGTCACGGAGACGAGGTCGGTGAAGCGCTGCGACGACCGCTTCATGCGGGTCTCGGCGGCGCGCTGCTCGGTGACGTCCTGCGCGGTGCCGACGGCCAGCTGCTTGCCCTGCGGGTCGTGGACGATCATGCCGTGGCACCGGAAGATGCGCGTGGATCCGTCTGTCGGCCGCACCACGCGGTGCTCGCACTGGACGGCGACCTCGTCGACGGAGAGCTGCCGCCACAGGTCGTCGACCCAGGAGCGGTCCTCGGGGTGTACGAGGTCGAGGTAGTACTGGTAGCTGCCCTCGACGTCGGCGGGGATGCCGTAGAGCTCGCGGAGCATGTCGGACCACACGACCACGCCCGTCGACGGCTTCCACTCCCACATGCCGAGGCGAGCGGCTTGCTGCGCGTCCGCCAATCTTCGGCGGTCCTCACGCATCTGGCGTTCCAGCGCCCGCGCTTCGGTGACGTCCTGGATCGTGCCGTGGTAGCGCTCGATGCGGCCGGACGGCGCGATCTCGGCGCGCGCCCGGCACATGTAGACGCGGTCGCCGACCTCGCTGCGGACCTCGATCTCGACCGGTGCGCCGTCGCTCGCGTGCAGCAACGAGTGCCGGATCGCCTTGACGGCCTCCCGGTCGTCCGGGTGCACGCCGCTGAGCAGGTCGTCGTCCGGCGTCAGGCCCAGCTCGGCGTACATCTCCATCAGCACTTCGCTGCGGTGCACCGCGCGCGTGCCGGTCTCGTACGCCCAGCTGCCGATGCGGGCGATGCGCTGCGCCTCCAGCAGCCGCGCCCGTTCCTGGGCGAGCTCGGTGGCCGCGCGCTTGGTCTCGGTGATGTCGCGGATGTAGCCGGTGATCTTGTCCAGGTCGCCGGCGTCGGTCAGCCTCGCCTCGGCGACGCCGCGGATCCACCGCAGCTGGCCGTCCGGGCGGATGATCCGGTACTCGATGTCGATCGGGTCGCCGGTGATCTCGCGGCCGTGCCAGTACGTCTCGACCATGTGGTAGTCGTCCGGGTGCACGACGTCGAGGACGGCCTGGGCGCCGGGCACGACTCGGCCGCGGTCGACCCCGAGGAGCTCGTAGTGCGTGTCCGACCAGACGGTCAGGCCCGTGCCGGGGTCGAACTCCCACGAACCCAGCTCGGCGACCCGCTGCACCTTGCGCAGGCGGCGCTGTTCGTCGCGCAACGCGTCCGCGGCGGCGGCGAGGTCGGAGACGTCGATCAGCAGGACGGCCTGCAGGCCCGTTCCCGGGACGGCCGTGCGGGCGACGCGGACCGGCAGCTCGCTGCCGTCGGAGCGGCCGAGGCGGAGGTCGGAGGCGTTGCCGAGGAGCAGCTCGCCCAGGGGTCGCCCGACGAGGTCGTCGGCCCCCTGCGCGCCTGCCAGCTCGACGGCGGCCGCGTTCGCCTGCATGACGACGCCCTTGCCGTCGACGAGCAACGACGGCGTGTCGGGCATGGTCAGCCCGTCCAACGTCACCGGAAGTCGCTCAGCCGTCCGTGCACGGCCGTTCACCACCGTCGCGCGTCCCACCCACTTGGGCACCGACCCACCCTCTCCCGCATTCGCCACCCGCGGCAATTCGAGTGGACGCGACAACAGCACCCGAACGGCGGCAAACACGAACCCTCTCCTCGGGTGAACACCCGAGGAGAGGGACGGTAGCGCTTCGGAGCGTCATCGCCCACCCCTGCACGGGTTAACGAAAAGCCACGTTCGTGGTTCCGGTTCCCGCGCGATGCAAATGGGTGGCGAATACGGACTGGACCAGGCCCAGGTCAGGCCACTCCGTCGGCCTTCGCGGCCACCGCGACGGCCGCGGCGACCTCGGGTCCGACCCGCGGGTCCAGCGCGGAGGGAACAATTCGGTCTGGGCCCAAATCATCTTTCGCGACGGCCAGAATTGCGTCGGCGGCCGCGAGTTTCATGCCCTCGGTGATCCGGCGCGCACCCGCGTCGAGCGCCCCGCGGAAAATGCCCGGGAACGCGAGCACGTTGTTGATCTGGTTCGGGAAGTCGCTGCGGCCGGTCGCGACGATCGCGGCGTGCCGTGCGGCGACGTCCGGGTGCACCTCGGGGTCGGGGTTCGAAAGCGCGAAGACGACGGAGTCGGCCGCCATGCTCGCGATGAGCTCCTCGGGCACCTTCGACGAGGACACGCCGATGAACACGTCGGCGCCGCGCAGGGCGACGTCGATGCCGCCGTCGAGGTTCGACCGGTTGGTGACCGCCGCGATCTCCTCCTTGACCGGGTTGAGCCCGGCCCTGCCCGTGCGGACGATGCCGCGCGAGTCGAGGAGCGTGATGTCACCGGCGCCGGCGGCGATGAGGATCTTCGCGATCGCGATGCCCGCGGCGCCCGCACCGGAGATGACCACCCGCTGGTCGCCGATGTCCTTGCCGAGCACGGTGTTCGCGCCGTTGAGCGCGGCCAGCGACACGACGGCCGTGCCGTGCTGGTCGTCGTGCATGACCGGGCAGTCGAGCGCCTCGATGAGCTTGCGCTCCAGCTCGAAGCAGCGCGGCGCGGAGACGTCCTCCAAGTTGACCGCGCCGAACGACGGGCGCAGCCGGACGAGCGTCTCGACGATCTCGTCCACGTCCGTCGTGTTCAGCACGAGCGGGATGGAGTCGAGACCGCCGAAGGTCTTGAACAGCGCGGACTTGCCCTCCATGACGGGCAGCGACGCGCTGGGGCCGATGTCGCCGAGACCGAGCACCGCGGTGCCGTCGCTCACGACGACGACCAGCCGGTGCGCCCAGGTGTACTTCGCGGCCAGGGAGGCGTCCCGCGCGATCGCGTTGCTCACTCGTGCGACACCGGGGGTGTACGCGATGGACAGCGCCTTCGGGTCAGCGAGCGAGGCGGTCGCGCCGACCTCGAGCTTCCCGCCCAGGTGCGCGTTGAAGATCTCGTCATCCGTCAGCTGCGTCGGATCGGAGTTCTCGGTACGGGCTTCGTTCACTGCTGTCACGGCGTCCCTCCTGCGGTGCGGGCGGCGTAGTGGCCCTCTACTCGGGGCTCAATCACCAAACGGCGCACCGTCCCAGCGTTGTCACGCCGAGTACACGGGGCCTGGAAACTCGGTCGACGACCTCCGACGAGTTGCGTCGGAGAACTGCCCGAGTGCTGCGGGTGAGGCGAAGTGTGGCAGGGTCCCGCGCCGCTGTCTGCGGCGGGGATCACACTTTTTCCGCAGGTCAGAGGGCATGTAGCAAGACGTCCGTCCGGTTTTCTGAACCGACCGGTCAGTTTCCGCTGGCAGGAAGCACCCGATCGGTCAAGAAAGAATGACGCCTTAGAGTGACGGCATGCAGGCGAGTTCGCTGAAAATTGACGGCGCGTTCGAGTTCACCCCTCGTTCGTTCCCCGACGACCGCGGTGTGTTCGTCTCGCCGTACCAGGAGGCCGCCTTCGTCGAGGCGGTCGGCCACCCGCTCCGGCTGGCCCAGACCAACCACAGCGTGTCGCGCGCGGGCACCATCCGCGGCATCCACTACGCGGACGTCCCGCCGTCCCAGGCGAAGTACGTCTTCTGCCCGCGCGGCTCGTTCATCGACGTGGTCGTCGACATCCGCGTCGGCTCGCCCACCTTCGGTCAGTGGGACGCCGTGATGGTGACGTCGAAGAAGTGCAACGCGGTCTACCTCGCCGAGGGCCTGGGCCACGCGATGATCGCCCTGGAAGACGACACGACGATGCACTACCTCTGCTCCACGGCCTACAACCCGACCGGCGAGCACGGCCTCACGCCGCTCGACCCGGCGCTGGACCTGCCGTGGCCGCGCGAGCTCGAGTTCCTGTTGTCGGAGAAGGACACCGCGGCCCCGACCCTGGCGGAGGCCTACGAGGCCGGCGCGCTCCCGCGCTACGAGGACTGCCTGGCGCTGTACGCGTCGCTCAAAGCCTGAACCCCGGCCGCGGCCACAGCCGGGCCGTGACGACCCCGAGCACCTCGGCCGCCCCGAGCTGCTCGGAGTCCGTGCTCGCGAACGGGTTGTCGCCTCTCACGTGCCACCCTCCGTCCACAGGATGAGAGACACGTTTGACCGACAGCTGACCGGGCCTGCTCGCCCACCGGACGAGCGCGATCTGCCCCGGCCTGGGCACCGCACCCCACCTGACCAGCACGATGTCCTCGTCCTTCAGCGCGGGCGCCATCGACGGCCCGCGGACGAGCACGGTGGAGAGTCGTGGTCTCAACGATCACCTTTCGCTCGGCCGGAGTAGGGTTCTGCTTGTCGGAGCATCCACTGTTTTCATTCTGGGAGGAACGATGCGACTCGTGTCGCGCATTCTCCGCCCGCGCGTCGAAGCCACCGCGCACTGCGACCTGCCCTGCGGCGTCTACGACCCCGCGCAGGCCCGCATCGAGGCCGAGTCGGTCAAGGCGGTCCAGGAGAAGTACCAGGCCAACGAGGACCCGGAGTTCCGGGAGCGCGCCGTCCTGATCAAGGAGCAGCGCAGCGAGCTCGTCAAGCACCACCTGTGGGTGCTGTGGACGGACTACTTCAAGCCGCCGCACTTCGAGAAGTACCCCGAGCTGCACGACCTGTTCAACCGCGCCACCAAGGCCGCCGGCGCGTCGGGCACCAAGGGTTCGATGGACCCGGCGTCCGGTCAGCAGCTGCTGGACCTGATCGCGCAGATCGACAAGATCTTCTGGGAGACCAAGCAGGGCTGAGCCCTTCTCGACTCCTCTGGCGACGCTGACCAGCGAGATCTCCTCGCCGGTCAGCGTCGTTCGTCGTCTCCCGGGGTTGTTCAGAGGGCCGGCTTGACCGCTCGAACGATCGCCGAGTGCATCCCGTCGGCGACCTCGTGGGTCGAGGTGATCTCGACGTCCGTGAAGCCCGCGGCTTCGAGACCGTCCCGGTACTCGGTGAACGACAGCGCCCCGGCGATGCACCCGACATAGCTACCGCGCTCGGCCCTCTGCTCCGGCGTGAGGTCGTCGTTCGACACGACGTCGGAAACGCCGATACGACCATCAGGCTTGAGGACGCGGAACGTCTCGGCGAACACTGCGGGCTTGTCCGTCGACAGGTTGATCACGCAGTTGGAGATCACGACGTCGATCGTGTTGGCGGGCAACGGGATCGCCTCGATGGTCCCCTTCAGGAACTCGACGTTCGTCGCTCCCGCCTTCGCCGCGTTGGCCAACGCCAGGGCGAGCATCTCCTCGGTCATGTCCAGGCCGTAGGCCTTGCCTGTCGGGCCGACCCGCCGCGCGGACAACAGGACGTCGATCCCGCCCCCGGAACCGAGGTCCAGGACCCGCTCGCCCTCGTTCAGCGACGCGACGGCGGTCGGATTACCGCATCCGAGTGACGCGGCGACGGCTTCGGCCGGCAGGGCGTCCCGGTCGTCGGCGGCGTACAGGCCCGAGCCGAAGTTCTCGTCGGTCTCGACGGGCTGGGGTCCACAACACGCCGTGGCGCCGTTGGTCACCTGCACGGCCGTGGCCGCGTAGCGCTGGCGCACGACCTCGCGCAGGTCTGCGGACGACTCGGTCATCTCTGCCCCTCAGATCGTTGTATCGATGTCGGTCGATGCAACCTTGCGCCTTGATTCGAAGAACGTCAAGATAGAAGAGTGTCGAATCAAGAGCGGAAGATCGTGCGGCCGGACGGCTGCTGCAGCACCGTGAGCGCTGCTCCGCTGGACGCCGGACAGGCCGTCGAGCTGGCCGCCGTCTTCAAGGCCCTGGGCGACCCGGTGCGGCTGCGGCTGCTGTCGATGATCGCGTCCCGCGACGGCGGCGAGGTCTGCGTCTGCGACCTGACCCCCGCCTTCGACCTGGCCCAGCCGACGATCTCGCACCACCTCAAGCTGCTGCGGCAAGCCGGGCTCGTGGACTGCGAACGACGCGGCACCTGGGTCTACTACTGGGCGCTGCCCGCCACGCTCGACCGGCTCGCCGGGTTCCTGCGCACCTCCGTGAACGCATGACCGGCACGCTCAGACACCGGGCAACAGCGGAAGGGCTCGGCACGGCCGCACTCGTGGCCGTGGTCATCGGCTCCGGGATCCAAGCCGCGGAACTGTCCCCCGACGTCGGCGTGCAGCTGCTCGCCAACTCGCTCGCCACGGTGCTCGGCCTCGGTGTGCTGATCGCGTTGCTCGGGCCGGTGTCGGGGGCGCACTTCAACCCCGTGGTCACGCTCGCCGCCTGGTTCGTGAACCGTCCGCCCCTCAAGGAAGTCGGTGCCTACATCGGGGCGCAGACGGCCGGTGCGATCGGTGGCGCGGTCCTGGCCAACGCGATGTTCGCCGAACCGCTCGTCGCCTGGTCGACCCACCAACGGGACGCCCCGAACCTGCTCGTCGGTGAGGTGGTGGCCACGGCGGGACTCGTCGCGCTGATCTTCGGCCTGTTGCGGTCCGGCAAGGAGAACCTGGTCCCCATGGCAGTGGCCGCCTTCATCGGCTCCGCCTACTGGTTCACGTCCTCGACCTCGTTCGCCAACCCGGCGGTGACGGTCGGACGTGCGTTCACGGACACGTTCGCCGGGATCGCGCCCTCGTCGGTCGCAGCGTTCATCGCTGCTCAACTACTCGGCGGCGTCGTGGGCCTGGTGCTCGTCGCCGCCGTCTTCAGCAGTCCAGCCCCGTCACGTGCCAAGGAGACAACGCCGTGAGCCGTCCGTCCGTGCTGTTCGTCTGCGTGCACAACGCCGGCCGGTCCCAGATGGCCGCCGCCTTCCTGACCCACCTCGCCGGAGACCGCGTCGAGGTGCGCTCCGCCGGCTCGGCACCGGCCGACGCGGTCAACCCGGCCGTCGTGCAGGCCATGAAAGAAGTCGGGATCGACATCTCCCAGGAGACGCCCAAGGTCCTGACCACCGACGCGGTGCAGGCCTCGGACGTCGTCATCACGATGGGCTGCGGCGACGCCTGCCCGTTCTTCCCCGGCAAGCGCTACCTGGACTGGCCCCTCGAAGACCCGGCGGCCCAGGGCGTCGAGGCGGTCCGGCCGATCAGGGACGAGATCGAACGACGCGTGCGCGGTCTCATCGAGGAGATCGCTGTCCGAGCCTGACACGCGCGACGGCCCGCGTTCGTCCTCTTTGGACACACGATCGGCGCGGACGCCGGCTAGCCCTCCACCTTCCCGACCTCGATCAGCCCTGCCTCCGCGTCGGTCACCACGACCCGCACGGTCTTGACCTTGTCGTTGTGCAGGATCGAGCACCCGAACGCGTTGCCCACCCTGATCGCCACGTGCTCGGGACAGCTCATCTCGCTGCTGGAGCCCGGCAGGTCCGACCGGTCGTGCAGCACCCGCTCCACGCGTTTGGCGAGCGCGGCGCTGTCGAACGTCATCTCCTGCCGTGCCACGACCGGCAGGTCGGAGGACGTCAGGACCTTCACCGTCAGCACGACGGCACAAACGGCGACCACCACGGCAGACGCGGCTAGCGCGAACTGTGCGCTCCGACTCATCACAGGCATTTCATAGCGGATCATGTCCGATGACGGAGGGCGATTGACCGAAGATCGAGACCCGGCACGGGTCCGGGTGCCCGTTCGAACGGTGGTCAGCCCAGTCGTTCCGAGAGCTCGAACATGTTGCCCCACGGGTCGCGGAAGAACGCGAGCCTCGCGCTGATGTCGTCGATCTCGAACGGCGGGTTCACGATCTCCACGCCACGCGCGCGCAGTTCGGCGAGAGCGGCGTCCACGTTCTCCACGGACAGGCAGACGTGGTTGTAGCCGTTGACGGCGAGGCTCGCGTCCACGTCGCCGAACTGCTGCTGGGCGGTGGCGCCGGGACCGCCGAGGATCTCCAGGCGGAAGTCGTCCTGCGCGGGCGGCAGGACGTAGGCGAGGGTCAGGTCGCCGTAGGGCCAGGTCTGCAGGACTCGCCAGCCCATTGTGTCCACCCAGAACGCGCGGGCGGCCTCGAAGTCCGGGTAGCGGATTCCGGTGTGGTGGCCGCGCATCGAGGCGAACGGCGAGGTGGTGTCCTGCGGCGGGGCGGGAGGCAGAGGCATGGTGTTTCTCCTTCGGGAAATCAGGCGGGAACGACGTCGGACGAGCGGGAAAGGTCCTGCCACACCTCGAGTTCGGCACCGACGGCCGCGAGCTTGCCCCGGATGTCGGTCAGGGTGGACGAGCCGAGCGGCAACCGGGCGGGCATCTCGTCCAGGTCGGCGAGGGTCAGCAGGGCGGCCGGGGCCTTGACCGGGTCGCCTTCCTGGAGGCCGTGGTTCGAGCTCGCCCACGTGCGCGACGCGCCGCCGGTGGTGGCGTAGTCGTCGATCACGCGCTCCACCTGGCCGAGCGAGGTGGAGGACAGGAAGTCGGTGCGCAACGGGCCTGGCTGCACGGAGGTGACCTGGATTCCCAACGGGGCGAGCTCCAGGCGCAGGGCTTCGGTGATGCCCTCCAGGGCGAACTTCGTCGCGCTGTAGACGCCCCAGCCCGGCCACGCGACCACGCCGCCGGTCGAGCTGATGTTCAGGATCCGGCCGCTTCGGGCGGCGCGCATGACCGGGGTGACCGCGCGGAGGACGGTCAGCAGGCCGAAGACGTTGCTGTCGAAGACGGCGCGCGCCTCGGCGTCGCTGGTCTCCTCGACCGCGCCGACGAGCCCGCGACCCGCGTTGTTGACCAGCACGTCGATGCCGCCGAACCGGGCCACGGCCGCGCTCACGGCGGCGTCGGCCTGCTCCTGGTCGGTGACGTCGAGCGGCACCACGAGCAGCTCTCCGGACGCCGGGGCCTCGAACGAGCGGGGGTCGCGCACGGCGGCCACCACCGAGTCGCCGCGGTCCAGCGCGGCCTTGACGATCTCCAGACCCAGGCCGCGCGACGCTCCGGTGACGAACCAGACAGACACGATGTTCTCCTTGCGGGGACGTTGGTGACGCTGTCCATTACGTCCGAGCGAGGCGCCGATTCGAAGGGGTTGCCTGGTACCCCTCGTCGTGGCTCTGGCAGTACCACCCACGACGTGCCGACCGGCCGCGGCGGAAGCCATACTCGCTGACATGGCGAACGAACTGCGCGACTTCCTCACCTCGCGCCGCGCGGCGCTGTCCCCCCAGGACGTCGGGTTGCCGGCCGCCACCACCCCGCGGCGCGTCCAGGGGCTGCGGCGCGCCGAGGTCGCGATCCTCGCCGGGGTGAGCGTCGACTACTACGTGAAGCTCGAGCAGGGACGTGCCCGCAACGTGTCCGAGCAGGTCCTGGAGGCCGTCGCACGGGCGCTGCGGCTCGACGACGTCGAAAGCCGCTACCTCGCCTCGTTGCTGCAGTCCGGTCAGCCGAAGGGCGCGCCCGCACCGTTGCGGGCCAGGCCGGCGCTGCAGTCCATGATCCGCGCCATCGACGTGCCCGCGATCATCCACGGCCCGCACCTCGAGGTGCTCGGCGTCAACCACGCGGGCAAGGCCCTGCTCGACGACTTCGACTCGATGCCCGTCGCGGAAGGCAACACCGCCCGCTGGATGTTCCTCAACCCGCGAGCGAAGGTCGTGTACCGCGACTGGGCCGAGATCGCCGCCGACGTGGTGGCCGTCCTGCGCGCCTCGCCCGTCAGCGAGAGCCTGTCCAGGATCGTCGGCGACCTCAGCACCCGGTCCGCCGAATTCGCCGCCATGTGGGCGGACTACCGCGTGTCCGAGCACCAGCACGGCGTCAAGCGGTTCTTCCACGAGGCCGTCGGCGACATGCGGCTCAACTGGCAGACGCTGCGCCTCCCGGACGGCCACGGGCAGACCGTCGTCATCTACAGCGCGGACACCGGCTCACCGTCGGAGGAGAAGCTGCGCCTGCTGAACAGCTGGACCGCGCGACCGGACGGTGCCGCCTCCCCGGCGGAAAGCGGCACCGTCCACCAGGAGAGCTAGTGGTGTGGCTCGGAACGTTGCCGGGGGAATGCGCGGTCAGACGGGTGCATCGTGGTGCCGCCCCCACATCCTCGTACTGGTTGTACGTGGGCGTGGGGGCGGTGCCGCGAGGCGCCCTGCTGAGCGTGGATTACCTCGCCGACGTTCCGAGACGCGCCACTAGGCGGCGTCGGCCACCCTGCCCGTCACCTCGAACCCGATGCCGGTGGGCGAGACGCCGTCGAACTTCAGCCGGACCTGCTCCTCCCCCTCGGCCTCGGTGTCGGCCGCGGTCGGCACGGGCACCTCGATCGACGTCTGCCCCGGCGGGATGTACACGTAGAGCCAGAGCTGGGTCGTGGACAACGGCCGCGACGGCAGCACGTCCTCCCCCGAGTTGCGCAGGAACCAGGTGGCGTCGACGTCCGTTGTGGACAGTTCGGCACCGGCCGGCGCCACCGGAACGGCTTCCAGCGCGACCGGGGCGTCCGCGGCCGCCGACAGCGTCACCCGCCACTTCAGCACGCCGCCCTCGGTCACGCTGTCGGCGACCGGGGCGATCGTCACCTCCGGTGCCGGGTCGTCCTCCTTCACCAGCAGACCACCGACCGCGGTCCCGACGACGGCGTTCGAGATCGCCTGCAGGGCAAGGGGGATCTGCCGGTCACCACCCCACTTCGTGTTGCCCTGGAACGACAGCGCCACCTCGGTGCGGTTCTCGCCCGGTGCGAGCGTCACGAGTTTCGTGACGGACTGGTTGGCCTCGGTGTAGAAGATCCGGACCACCCGCGTGCCGCTGCCACCGGCGGTGACCGCCACGGTGTAGGTCTGGGTGCCCGAGTCGCCCTCGTTCACCTTGCTGACGGTGGCATCGGCCCGGCCCAGACCGGTCGGCACGACCGGGACCAGACCGTCGCTCCAGCCGTGGGCGTCGATGAGCCACGCCTCACCCGAAGCGGACTCCGGGGCCAGTTCCAGCGAGGCCACCTCACCGAGGTCGGCGGGGAGCGGGACGCGGACTTCCTGCCCCCACAACGGACTGACGCGGCTGCTGCCGGGAAGGCCGGTGACCGAGACCGACCCGAGCGCGTGCTTCTGTCCACTGTGGTCGGTCACCGAGACGCCGAACCGGGACTCCGGCGCGTTGGCGGGCACGACCAGGCGCAGCGCCAGGTGGGACGAGCCCTGCAACGACACCGGAGCGGCCGGCTGCACGACCGCCGCCTGCCCCGCCGCCGTCCACTTCAGCGCCACGGCGACACGTTCCGGCTGCGACAACGCATAGCGGAAGCCGACGAAATGCGGCGAACGAGCGGCAGTGCACCCCGTGGTCGTGTCACGCACGACCTGCAGGCACACCCGAGCACTACCCGACGCGACCGTCGTCGGATCCGGCACGATGAACGGCTTCCGCGCCGCACCGACGGCGTGCGAGAGAACACGAGCCGGATCAGCGGACGGCGGACGAACGCCGGTACCGTCGAGCAACGGGAGCACCGCGGTGTCGCCCGCCAGGAACAGGTGCGCGGACGCCGCGATGTAGGTGGCACCGGCCTGTTGCTGCTGTTCCGCGGTGAGACGGGTCGCGGTGCCCGGTGTGCACAGCGGGTCGGCCGGGGTGCCGGGCGAGAAGTCGTCGGACGCCGGTGCCTGCGCCTGGCCGGGGGTCCACTCGCTGTTGAAGAAGTTGTGGTTCGCACCGACCACGTACAGCGCGCTGTGCAGGGCCGCACCGGAGCTCAGACCACGGGTCTGGTCCACGAAGATCTGGCCCTGCAGGTCGGAGACGTCGCCGTCGCAGCCTGGCAGGAACGTCACCGAGGGCACGTCCGGCGCCGGGTTGTGGCCGAAGATCGTGGGCCCGATCAGCACGTCGCCCCGGATGGTCCATCGCACCGGACCGGGGTAGCCCGTGTCGCCGGCCGGCGGAGTGAGGCTGTCGGTGGCCGCCCGGTTGACGCCCTCGCCGCCGCGGGAGTGGCCGACGAGCAGCACGTTGTCCAGGTCGGCCTGCACAGCGACGGGCGCGGAGCCGGTGCCGGACGACCAGTCGGCCCACTTCGCCAGGTGGTGGCGCACCAGCGACGACCGCCCCTGCGCACCCGCGTCGGCGGTCAGCGCGTCCTGGGCGTTGATGCCGTTCGCGGAGATCGACACCGTCAGGTAGCCCTGCGAGGCGAGGAGCTGCTGCGCCTTCAGGTAACCGCGGTGGCTCGGGACGGCGGTCGTGCCGCTCGGGCACGGCCAGGCGAGGCTGATCTGGTTCGCCGTGCCGTAGCAGGTGAAGTGCCTGCCGTGCAGGAAGAGCACGAGCGGCCGCTTGCCCGGCGCGCCCTCCGGCGCCACGACGACGCCCTTCATCTCGATCGGCACCTGGTAGTCCGGCAGCGTGATGTCGCCGAGCTCGTACTCCGCGGTGGTCGTGGCGTACTGACCGGGCGTGCCGGGGTCGACGTCCACCTTCGGCTGGAGGGCGGGCAGCGCGGGCACGGCCAGCGAGGCCGGCGGCTGCTCGGCGACGTCCAGCCGCCTGCCCGCCGATCTCACCTGCAGCGCTGCCGGGTCCCGCAGCCCGGCCGCCAGCGTGAACGTGCGCAGGTCGGCCGACTCCCTGGCGCGGCCGAGGAACCGGTCGCCCTCCCAGAACTCGACGCCCGCGTCCGTCACCGGCAGCGGTGCGGGAGCGGTCCAGCTGATGACGTCACCGGCGACGGTCAGGCCGAGTGGAGGTGGTGGAGCGGCCGACGCGGGCGCGGGTACGACCGCGGCCAGCAGCACAGGTATCAACAACACGAATGTCCGGCGCAAGTGGTTCCCCCTTGACTGAGGACGATCCACTCAGTTCTAGCGAGGCAGGACACCACTTCGGCCGGATTCGGGCCGACCGGAACGACAACCAGACGGACGTATTACGCCACTCGGCTCATTTGAGATGCGAATAGCGGTTGACCCAGCGCAGCCCAGGCTCTACAGCGATTTCGGGTCAGTGGTCTCTGTTGTCGCCGTCGCGTTCGTTCTGCCGCAGTTTGTTCCACGTCGAAGTGAGCTCGGTGCGGATGCGCGCGACGCGGACGCCGAAGGCCTCGCGGATCTCTCGCGCGTCCACCTCGTCGGGGACGCCGTGGTTGGGCTGGTCGGCGGTCATGGCGTGCGGGGTACCTCTCGCCAGGACTCCTCCAAACGTGCTCCCCGTCACTCCTTAGGATCGAACAGGTGAGCACCCACCTCTACCTGCTGCGCCACGGCCAGACCGAGTGGTCCGAGACCGGCAGGCACACGGGACGCACTGACATCGAGCTGACGCCCGAGGGCGAGCAGCAGGCACGCCGCGCCGGCGCCACGCTGGCCCGGCTGAGAGGCACGGACTCCGCACCCGCGCTCGTGCTGACGAGCCCGCGGCACCGGGCCACCAGGACGGCGGAGCTCGCCGGGCTGGAGGTCAGCGCGACGACCGAGGACCTCGCCGAGTGGGACTACGGCGACTACGAGGGCATCACCACCCCGCAGATCCGCGAGCGCGTCCCCGGCTGGACGGTCTGGACGCACCCGATGCCGAACGGCGAGACGCACGCCGAGGTCCAGGACCGCGCCCGCAAGGTGCTCGGCGAGGTGCGCAAGATCCTGCCCGGCGGCGACGTGGTGCTGGTCGGCCACGGCCACTTCAGCCGCGTGCTGATCGCGGCGTGGCTGGGCCTCGCGCCCGACCAGGGAGTCCACTTCGGACTGGACCCGGCCGGCCTCTGCCAGCTGGGCGACGAGCGGGGCGACCCGCAGGTGCGCAGGCTCAACGTGCCCGCGTGGGAGGTGTGATGATCCGCCGAGTGGAACCGCGCGACGTCGACGCGGTCGTGCGACTGGTGCACGAGCTGGCGCTGTACGAGAGGGCGCCAGAGCAGTGCCACCTCACCGCGGAGCAGTTGCACACCGCGCTGTTCAACGACAACCCCGCGCTGTTCGGCCACGTGGCCGAAGTGGACGGTGAGGTCGTCGGAATCGCGTTGTGGTTCCTCAACTTCTCGACGTGGGACGGCGTGCACGGCATCTACCTCGAGGACCTCTACGTCACGCCGGAGCACCGCGGCAGCGGCATCGGCAGGCAGTTCCTGGAGACACTTGCACAGGAGTGCGTTGCCAAGGGGTACAGCAGGTTCCAGTGGTGGGTCCTCAACTGGAACGAGCCCAGCATCGGCTTCTACAAGAAGCTCGGCGCCGTCCCGATGGACGAGTGGACGGTCATGCGGGTGGCCGACGAGGCGCTGCGGGAGCTGGGCTCTTCACTCTGAAGGTTGACGGAAGGTCTCGAAAGGCTCACGAAACGGGAATTCCACACAGGACCGGTGCACGGTCCTGGCAGCGTCCCCGCTCGCCGATCCCCCGGCACAGAGCAAGCGTGGAAAGAAGGAAAGACCGTGGGCAACGACCCGACCACCGACATCGACCCGGCGTCCGCCGGAATCGGCATCGTCGGCATCATCCTGTACCTGGCGTTCCTCGTCTTCGCCATCGTGGTCATGTGGAAGACGTTCACGAAGGCCGGCCAGCCCGGCTGGGCCGCGATCATCCCGATCTACAACTTCTACGTGTGGCTGAAGATCGCCGGCCGTCCCGGCTGGTGGCTCATCCTCATGCTGATCCCGGTCGTGAACATCATCATCTCGGTCATCGTGTCGATCGACTTCGCCAAGTCGTTCGGCAAGGACACCGTGTTCGGCGTCGTCGGCCTGTGGCTGTTCAGCCTCATCGGTTACGCGATCCTCGCGTTCGGTGGCGCCCAGTACCACGGCCCGGCCGCTCTCGCGGGCCAGCAGGGTGCCTACCGGGGCTGACCCCGAGCAAGACCAAGGCCGGGCCCGAAGCCACCCCTGTGCTTCGGCCCGGCTTTTGCTTTGTCCGGCGCCTACGTGGACCTACGCGCCTACGATCCCGACCGCGCCGTAGGTGGACGCGTCCGCCGCCGCCGAGGCGCTGGGCAGCTCGCCGTCCGCACGCCAGTTCGCCGCGAGCACCAGGCCGGGCTCGAGCAGCCGCAGGCCGCAGAGGAACTCCTCCACGTCCTGCTTCGACCGGGGCACGAGCGGCGTGTGCACGCCGTGCGCCATCTCGACGAACTTGTCGACGAGCTCCGGCTCGACGTCCTTCGTGAGGTGCGTGAGCGCGAGGATGCTGCCTTCGCACAGCGCGGCCCGATAGCGCGCCACGACGCCCGCGGGCTCCTCGGTGACGTACGGGAGGATGCCGACCATCAGCACCGCGGTCGGCTTGGTGAAGTCGATGAGACGACGTGTCTCCGGATCACGCAGCACGGCGCCGACGTCGCTCACGTCGGACTGCACGATGGCGGCGTTGAGGTTGTCCCGCAGCATCGTGCGGGCGTGCGCCACGGCGATCGGGTCGTGGTCGACGTAGACGACGGAGCACGACGGGTCGATCGCCTGGGCGATCTCGTGGACGTTGCCGGCCGTCGGGATGCCGCTGCCCAGGTCGAGGAACTGGCGGATGCCGTACTCCTCGACGCACAACCGCACCACGCGGCGGGAGAAGGACCGGATCGTGCGCGCGATCTCGGCCACGGGGACCTGCGCGATGCTCTCCTCGGCGAGCACGCGGTCGACCGCGAAGTTGTGCGCTCCGCCGAGGTAGTAGTCGAACAGGCGAGCCATGTTCGGGCGCTCGGAAGCGCCACCTGTCGTCACCCGCTTCGGGCCGTCCTGCACTGCGCACCTCACCTGCTCCCGAGCGGCGCGAACGCTGGGGGCACGGTAACCGGCTACTCCGTTCGTGTCCATCCACCATTAGTGAACACGCAGGGTGATGGCCCCCGGCCGGAGCCGAGGGCCATCGCAGGGTTACCGCTGGTCAGACAGGGTGTGTCACACGCCCGCGTACTGGCGGATCCAGGCGCGGTAGCTCGTGTTGTTGATGTTGGTGTAGTTCGAGACGCTCGACCGGTCGGAGGTGGACGCGACACCGACCTGGCGGCCGTTCGCGAACATCGGGCCGCCGGAGTCCCCACCAGCGGCGATGCCGTTGATGCGACGCACGCTGATGGCCTGGCCACCCCGGTAGTCACGGCCGTTGGTGGTCGTGACCTGGGTGTCCGCGACCTTCAGGTAGCGGGACTGGCAGTTGATCTCCGGCTGGTTGGTGCAGGTGGCACCCCAGCCGTAGAGCTGCACGGTCTGACCTGCGGAGACGGTCTGGCCGAGCGGGGAGAACGGGGAGGACATCGCCGTGCTGACCCGGACGAGCGCCAGGTCGGCCGACGGGTGCTTGATGATCTGGTTACCGGTGACGAGCTGCCCGCCCGACGTCTGGTCCAGGCTGCCCGCGCGGAACGTGTACGTGCCAGACGAGGCCACGCAGTGCTCGGCGGTCAGGATCCAGGTCGGGGCGATCTTCGTGGCGGAGCAGTTCTGCTGCCCGTTCACGAAGAGGCGCGCCGCGTACGGGAAGTTCGACGCGGTGCCGCCGCCGATGATCATCGGCGACATGTTCGGGTCCTCGGGAGCGGCCGAGGCCGTCACCGGTGCGAGGGAGAGCGCCGCCAGGAAGGCACCCGCGATCGCGGTCATAACACGCATGGTTGGTCACCTCTTGAGTGCAGGGAGTGGTTAAGCAACCACGCACAGCTTCACTCTTCGGTGTGAGGCTGACCACCCTCCTTTAGTCGGCTTTGTCGTGATCCGCCGAGTCGTCGCCCCAGGCCCACCGACGGCCGTCGTTCGTGAACAGCAGCACCAGCACCACCGCGCAGTAGATGCCACCCAGCGACCCCAGAAGCTGCTGGTCGGACGGGCCGTACGCGTACCAGGCGCACCCCAGGAGCAGCAGCTGCGTGACGATCACGGGCGTGCGCGCGCCGTGCTGGCCGCGGAACAACAGGACCGAGGCGAGGATCGCCGCGCCGAACCAGATCACGAGCACACCGGCGGCGCCGAGGATCGGGCCCACGGGTGTCGCTCCGCCGATCACCCGGACGATGAGCGCGACGGCCAGCGCGATGCCGCCGAGACCCTGCAGGACGGTGAGCGCGGAGGCGATGCGCACCGAGCGCGGCGGCGCCGGGGTTCCAGTGGTCACGGGGGCCTTTCCTCACGTTCTGTACCTGGTCACGGATCGTAGGCCACCCGGTTGGAGGGCTCGCCCGGCACGCCCGCCGCGAGAAGATCAAGGGGCCTCTTCAGCGAGCCGGCGGTCGTCCGGGGTGCACTCGACTGCGAGGGGGAACGCGGTGCTGACGGAAGGGAGATTTGCGCCACTTTCGTGAGGCTGGGGCCACCCCGAGGGAGGACATGCGAGACGCCGGCAGTCACGCATTGTCTTACTCTCAAGTGGTGCGCGCTCTTCTCGTGGTGAACCCGCAGGCGACTACAACGACGCCGGCGGGGCGTGACGTGTTGGCGCACGCGCTGGCCAGCGACGTGAAGCTGGAGATCGTCCAGACCTCCTACCGCGGCCATGCGGCGGACGCCGCGAGCCAGGCGGTGGCGGACGGGTTCGACCTGGTCATCGCCCACGGCGGTGACGGCACGGTCAACGAGGTGGTCAACGGCGTCCTGCGCGACGGCCCCCGTCCGGACAGCCCGATGGTCGGTGTCGTGCCCGGCGGTTCGGCCAACGTCTTCGCGGGTGCCCTCGGCATCCCGCGCGACCCCGTCGAGGCCACGCACGTCCTGCTCCAGGCGATCGAGCACGGCACCAGCAGGCGCATCGGGCTCGGCCAGGTCTTCGCGGACGTGATCGACGACGGCCGCTGGTTCACCTTCAACGCCGGCATGGGCCTCGACGCCGACGTGGTGGCGGGCGTCGAGCGCAAGCGCGCCAAGGGCCGCAACGCGAGCCCCGCCCTCTACCTGAGCGTCGCGCTGAAGGCGTACGCGCAGAACGTGCGCAAGCCGCAGCACTTCACCGTCGAGATCCCCGACGAGCCGCCGTTCGAGGACGTCGGCATGGTGTTCGTGTCGAACACCGACCCGTGGACGTACTTCGGCGACAAGGCGATCCAGCTCAACCCGAGCACCTCGTTCGACGGCGGGCTCGGGCTGAGTGCGCTGGAGACTTTGCGGGTACCCACGGTCGGCCGGTACGTGGCCCAGATCCTCGCGACCGGCAATCCGAAGAGCGGGAAACTCGTTCGGCGTGACGACGTGGGTTATGTCAGAGTGAAGTGCGAGGAGCCCGCCAACCTCCAGGTGGACGGAGATTTCCTCGGAACGACCACGGCGGTGGAGTTCCGGGCGGTCCCCGATGCGTTGACTGTTGCCGTATAAGCAACTTGACAGTCCGTGATCGGTTCGTGACCGTCCTGGTACTGACCCGGGATGTACTGCAGTCGAGTGACAGCAGAGCGTGAAACCCCAGGTGAACGCTGTCGATCTTTTGGGTGAGTTCACTCACCGGGTCAGTGCTTACCCCTTGACATCTCTGCCGTTCGTGAAAGCATTCACAAGCACCCCAAAAACGACCGCTGACAACCGGCGTGCCCTTGTGCGCGCCTAGCTGAGGAGTAGTTCCAATGGACTGGCGCCACCGCGCGATCTGCCGCGACGAGGACCCCGAGCTGTTCTTCCCCGTTGGGAACAGTGGTCCCGCGCTGCTTCAGATCGCCGAGGCGAAGACCGTCTGCCGTCGCTGCCCCGTCGTCTCCGACTGCCTCGCGTGGGCGCTGGAGAGCGGCCAGGACGCCGGCGTGTGGGGCGCTATGAGCGAGGACGAGCGTCGCGCTCTCAAGCGCCGCAACGCCCGCACGCGCGCCCGCAGCAACGCCTGAGCAGGCTGTTCGCCCGCAAAGAGACATATAAGAAGAAGCCCGACACCGTGCCAGGTGTCGGGCTTCTTCTTTTGTTTGCACACCCTCCCGCATGACCACGTGAGACCGCTGAGGCTGGTCGTCACGTGTGCACGGCGTTAGTTTACCGCCGCCCTCTGAGCGGCACGCGCAGGACCGCCTCAGTACCGCCTCGGGGCCGTCGCCGCAAGCTCAAAGAGCCCCTCAGTTCGGAGTCGACGAGGGTCCGGACGATCTGCAGACCCAGCCGGTCGGTGCGTTCCAGCGAGAAACCCTGCGGCAGGCCCTTGCCGTCGTCGGTGATCGTCACGTCGAGCCACTTCGCCGACCGCTCGGAGTGCACGACGACCTCTCCGCGCTGGCCAGGGGCGTAGGCGTGCTCGAAGGCGTTCTGCACGAGCTCGGTCAGCACCATCACCAGCGGGGTCGCGATCTCGGCCGGCACGATGCCGAACCCGCCCTCGCGGCGCACGCTCACCTGGGTCTCGGTGACCGCCACGTCGCCCATCATCGGGATCACCTTGTCGACCACGTCGTCGAGGTCGACCCTCTCGTCGACGGACATCGACAACGTCTCGTGGACGAGTGCGATGGAAGTCACACGCCGGACCGACTCGGCCAGTGCCTCCTTCGCCTCCGGGTTGCTCAACCTGCGGCTTTGCAGCCTCAGCAGCGCGGCGACCGTCTGCAGGTTGTTCTTCACCCGGTGGTGGATCTCGCGGATCGTGGCGTCCTTGGACATCAGCGCGCGGTCGCGCCGTCGCACTTCCGTCACGTCGCGGCACAGCACGATCGCGCCCGCGGCCTGTCCGCGCGGCCGCAGCGGCAACGCGCGGAACAGCACCGCGGCGCCGCGGCGTGACTCGGCCTCCATGCGCATCGACGTCTGGCCCTCGAGCGCCTGCCGGATGCGCTGGGCCACCTCGGTCGCGTCGAACGGATCCCCTATGAGGCTGCGGGTGAGCGGCGCGAGGTGCACGCCGACCAGGTCGGACGCGTGCCCCATGCGGTGGTAGGCCGACAGGGCGTTCGGCGACGCGAACACCACCGCGCCGGACGGGTCGAGCCTGATCAGGCCGTCACCGACGCGCGGGCTGGTGTGCACGTCCGGCGACGGTTCGGGTGCCGGGAACGTGCCGTCCGCGATCATCTGGCACAGGTCGGCGGCGCTGCCGAGGTAGGAGATCTCCAACGGCGACGGCACCCGCGGCACGGCGAGGTTGGTGCTGCGGCTCAGCACCGCGATGACCTGGTTGCCCAGCCGCACCGGGATGGTCTCCCTGCGCACCGGCACGCCGAGGTGCCAGCGCGGGTCCTCCTCGCGGCAGATGCGCGACTCGTCCTTCGCCCGGCGCAGCTGCGGGTGCTCCTCCGAGTCGACCTCGCTACCGACCACGTCCTCCGGGTGGGCCGTGGGCGCCGTCGTGGGACGGGCCTGGGCGACGCAGAGGAACTTGTCGTCCTCCAGCGGCACCCACATCAGGAAGTCCGCGAACGAGAGGTCGGAGAGGAGCTGCCACTCCGCGACGACCAGCTGCAGGTGGTCGACCGCGGCGCCGGAGAGCTTGGTGTGCTCGGCCAGCAGGTCCGTGAGCGTAGACAGAACTCCTCCATGAGAAACTGGTGGGCGAAGCAGTTCTGATCCTAGGAGACACCCATGTCGAAGCGTGCTCGCAAGCGCCGCGACCGCAAAAAGGGCGGCGCCAACCGAGGCAAGCGCCCCAACGCCTGAGTGCTGCGAAAGGCCCTGGACACCACGCCGGTGACCAGGGCCTTTTGTCTAGCGGGAGGACCTCTCAGTCCTCGGTGCGAATCTCCACGATCGTCGCCCTGATGCGCGCCTTCAGGTCAGCGGGGGCGTAGTCACCGCCGCACTTGCGCGCGAGCAACGCCTTGAGGTGCTCCTCCAGCCCGAACTGCTCCAGGCACGGGTGGCACTCGTCGAGGTGCGTCTGCAGCGCCGCGCGACGGGACCCGTCGCACTCCTGGTCCAGGAACAGCCAGACCTCGGACAGCACCTCGGAGCAGTCGGTGTCGTGGGGTTCGCCGCAGTTCATGACGCGTCTCCGTTGCTGCCTCGCAGGAAACCACGGTCGCGGGCGACGTCCGCCAGCATGTCGCGGAGCTGGCGACGGCCCCGGTGCAACCGGGACATCACCGTGCCGATCGGGGTGCCCATGATGTCAGCGATCTCCTTGTAGGCGAAGCCTTCGACATCGGCGAGGTAGACCGCGATCCGGAACTCCTCCGGCAACCGCTGCAATGCTTCCTTGACGTCGCTGTCGGGCAGGTTGTCGAGTGCCTCGACCTCAGCGCTGCGCAGCCCGGACGAGGTGTGGCTCTCCGCCTGCGCCAGCTGCCAGTCCGTGATCTCGTCGGTCGGCTGCTGGATCGGCTGGCGCTGCTTCTTGCGGTAGCCGTTGATGTAGGTGTTCGTCAGGATCCGGTACAGCCACGCCTTGAGGTTCGTGCCCTCCGAGAAGGACGCGAACGCCGAGTAGGCCTTGAGGTACGTCTCCTGCACCAGGTCCTCCGCGTCCGCCGGGTTGCGCGTCATGCGCAGGGCGGCCGAGTACAGCTGGTCGAGCATGGGCATAGCGTCGCGCTCGAAACGCGCGGCGCGCTCCGCCGTCGTCTCTGTCGTGCCGGTGGCGGGCACCGCGCTCCCTTCCCACAGGTTCTGGGTCGGGACTGACTCTACGCGGGACCGCTCGAGCATGTTCGTCACCACGTCCTACGTAACAACGGGGGTGCTGGTAGTAATTCCGCATGGCCGGACGTGGGACCCCCGCCACAGCGCTGCTGGACAAGCAGCGGGTGGCGCACACCTTGCACTCGTACGAGCACGACCCCCGGCACGAGTCGTACGGGCTGGAGGCCGCGGAGGCGCTCGGTCTGGTGCCGGAGCGCGTGTTCAAGACGCTCGTGGCCGAGGTGGACGGCAAGCTCGCTGTCGGCGTCGTGCCGGTGACCTCGCAGCTCGACCTGAAGGGTCTCGCGGCCGCGCTGAAGGGCAAGAAGGCGAAGATGGCGGTCGTCGCCGACGCCGAGCGCGCGACGGGTTATGTCGCCGGCGGAATTTCCCCGCTCGGGCAGAAGAAAAGACTGCCGGTCGTGCTGGACGAGTCGGCACTGCAATTCGACACTGTTTTCTGCAGCGCCGGCAGGCGCGGTCTCGAAGTCGAGATCACGCCTGCCGACCTGATGCGGCTCACCGATGCGGTGGTCGCGGAAATCAGTGCCTAACCGACCGGCGCCTGGATGCCGCCGCCCCGGACGTACTCGGCACCGATACCCGACGCCGGCCACGCGACGGTGACCAGAGCGCCCAGCTGACCCTGGCCGGGAAGGTTGAAGCGGACGAACGCGGGGGACTGCTGGGGACCCTCGTTGTTCGACGCGATGTACATGGCGGCGTAGCTGTCCCCGCCGACCAGCGTCTCGGTGTACGGAGGCTGGCGCCCGTTCAGGGCGGCGTGGACGTCCTCGCCCTTCCAGTCGAGGAAGCGCAGGTTGCTCACGGTGCCGCCGATCCGGCAGGAGGCGCCCTCCGCCGCGACGAACCGGATCACGTGCGCCTTGTCCTTGGCCGACGGGGAGTGCATGTCGTCGACGCGGATCGCCAGATCGTCACCCGTGCACCACGGGGCCGCCGCTTTCGTGCCGGAGGCCTGAGCGGCGGAAGCCGCCACGACGGCCAAAGCGGCTGTACCGGCCAGTGCGGCTGCGGTCGCAATTGTGCGGAAACGGCTCACGTGTTCTCCCGAATTCGTCTCGACAGGTATTCGCTGTACACACTGAACGACGGCCCGGAGATACACGTGGTTGTCACGGAGATCGGATTTCGTGCTTTCGGCCGACCAATTCCTCCATTCGGAAGAGTTCGCCCTACTCGCCGGTCTTGCCGTCGATCGCCTCTCTGAGCAGGTCGGCGTGGCCGTTGTGGCGGGAGTACTCCTCGACCATGTGGATCAGGATCCAGCGCAGGCTCACCCTCCGGCCGTCCCGCCACGGCGGCCGCCGCGCGAGCTGGCCGAGGTCGCCGGTCTCCAGAGCCTCCTCGACGCATCTGCGGGCGCGGTCGACCTCGTCCTGCCAGAGGGCCTGGAGCTGCTCCGGGGTGTCGTCGGCGGCCGAGTGCCAGTCCCAGTCGTTGTCGGCCTTCCAGTCGACGCTCTTCCAGGGCTCCAGCGGCTCGCGGTCGTGCAGGACGACGTGGAACCACTGCTGCTCGACGTAGGCGATGTGCTTGACGAGGCCGCCGAGCGTCATCGACGACTTCGCGGTCGTCTGCGCCAGCTGCGCCGCGGTGAGGCCCGCGGTCTTCCACGCGAGGGTGGCGCGGTGGAACTCCAGGAAGCCGGTCAGGGTGGCCGGCTCGTCACCGTCCATCGGCGGTTCCGGGCGGCCCTGCTCGTCGAAGTCGCTCATGGCGCAGATCCCAGCCGAAGTCGTAGGGTGCCACCATTTGGTTTAGACCAATACAGGAGGCAGACGTGCGCATCCTCGATCTCGACCGCCCCGGGCTCGCCGCGCTCCGCGGTCCCGACCTGTCCGCCGCCGTCGCGGCGTCCGAGGGACGGACCATGGTCGCCGAGGTGTTCGCCGACCGCGCCGCGCTGTCGTTCGACGGGCAGAACGGTGTGCACAACGCCGAGCTGATGGCCGCGTTCGGCGCCGACGTCGTCGTGCTGAACATGATCGACCGGGTCTGGGACGGCCGCACGTTCCACTTCCCCGGCCTCGGCGAGCTGGGCAGCCTGCGCGAGCTGGCGGAGCGGCTCGGCAGGCCCATCGGCGTCAACCTGGAGCCCGGCACCGTTCCCGACCTGCGCAAGGCGACGCCCGAGAACGCCCTGCGGCTCGCCGACGCGGGAGCGGCGCTGCTGGTCGTGACCGCCAACCCCAGCACCGGCGGCTCGCTCGAGGGCATGGCCAGGGCCACCGAGCAGATCCGCACGGACGCCGCGCTGTGGGTCGGCAAGATGCACCACGCCGGTCACCCGGAACCGATCACCGCCGCCAAGCTCACCGCCCTCGTCGACGCGGGCGCGGACGGCGTGATCGTCCCCATCCCCGGCACGCTGCCCGGTGTGACCAGGGAGGCGGCCGCCGAGGCCATCAGGGCCGTGCACGAGAGGGGTGCCGTCGTGATGGGCGCGATCGGCACGTCCCAGGAGGGCGCGCACACCAACGTCGTGCCGCAGCTCGCGCTCACGGCGAAGGAGATCGGCGTCGACGCGCACCACATCGGCGACTGCTTCCTGCCGGGCATGGGCGACCCGGAACTGCTGTACGCCTACTCGGTCGCGGTGCGCGGGCGCCGGCACACGTGGACGCGGATGGCGCGTTAGTCGAGCGGTCGCAGCACCCGGTCCAGCCACTCCCCGACCGACCGGCCCACGTCGGCGACGGACGCCTTCAGCGAGTGGTCGCCCTTGAGCAGCACGACCTCGCGGTGGTGGCCGCGGCCGGGCTGGCCGAACGGGTCGTTCTCGCCCTGCACGACCAGCGTCGCGACCTCGACGCCGTCGAGCTCGGCCAGCCGGGACTTCTCCGGCTTGCCCGGAGGGTGCACCGGGAACGCGAGGCACAGCACCGCCACGGCCTGGCCCTCGACGGACGTGCGGCAGGCCACCCGCGCGCCCGACGACCGGCCCCCGAACACCAGGGGCAGGCCGTCGAACCAGCGTTCGCCGAGGTCGTCGACCACGGCGAGCCACGAGGTGTCGAGCTGGTTGGCGGGCGCCGGGGCACGACGGCCCGCGACGCGGTAGGGCTGTTCGACCAGGGCCACGTGCACGCCGACGGAGTTCGCGGCGTGGCAGGCGGCCACCAGGTCGGGGGCCTCGACGCCACCACCGGCGCCGTGGCCGAGGAGCAGGGCCGCACGCGGTTCCTGGGCGCAGTGCAGGGAGGCCCTCGCCGGGCCGTGCGGCGTGTCCACCAGCAGTGTGGTCACGACAGCTCGAGCTGGGTGGGTGCGGGCTCCCCGGCGAGCGGGACGCGGTCCAGCAGGGACGGGTCGTTGTTCTTCACGCTGCCGACCGCCGCCGACACGGGACGCAGCTCGAGCGCCTCGACGATCGACGGGTCGGGGGTGAGCAGCTCACCGGGGTCCAGCGACTCCGGGTCGAGCCACGCCGCCCACCGGTCCGGTGGCAGCAGCAACGGCATGCGGTTGTGGATCTCGGTCAACGCGCCGATGGACTCCGTGGTGAGCACCGCGCACGTGACGGTCGGAACGTCGTCCTTCCACCACACGGACCAGATACCGGCCATCGCGAGCGACGTGTCGTCCCCGAACGTCATGAAGTACGGCTGCTTGCGACCCTCGCCCGGCTGCCACTCGTACCAGCCCGCGGCCGGGATGATGCAGCGGCGCTTGGTCACGGACTGCTTGTAGGCGGGCTTCGTCAGCACGCTCTCCGCGCGGGCGTTGATCATCTTGGCCGCGCCGGAGAGGTCCTTGGCCCAGTGCGGGACCAGGCCCCAGCGCATGACCCGGACGGCGCGCTCGATCTCCTCGTCCTCCGGCTTGCGCTCGACCACGGCCATGACGTGCTTGGTGGGAGCGACGTTGTAGTCCGCCCCCGGCGCGTCGCCACCGGTCCCGTCCACCGCGTCGAACTCGGCCGCCAGCAGCGCCGGGTCCTTGGTGGAGGCGTACCTACCGCACAAAACAGATCACCTCCGAAGTCGCAATGATCCCACGCCCGGAACACCTGTGCGAGCTGCCCGGACGCGCATGCGGGATCATTCGGGGCATGACTCAGCACTGGTCAGCCCCCAGCGCGTCCGGCCCAGTCCACTCGACGGTGCCGGTGCCCGGCTCGAAGTCGATCACCAACCGCGTCCTGGTGCTCGCGGCGCTGGCCGACGGGCCGTCCACCGTGCACGCGCCGTTGCGCAGCCGCGACACCGTGCTGATGGCCGCCGCGCTGTCGTCGCTGGGCATCGGGTTCACCGACCGCGAGGACGGCGGCTGGGACGTGCTGCCCGGTCTGCTGCGCGGACCGGCCGACGTCGACTGCGGGCTCGCGGGCACGGTCATGCGCTTCCTGCCGCCCGCCGCCGCGCTGGCCGAGGGCGAGATCCGGTTCGACGGCGACCCGCACGCCCGCCTGCGGCCGATGAGCACCGTGCTGGGTGCGTTGCGGTCGCTGGGCGTCGAGGTCGACGGCGACGCGCTGCCGTTCACGTTGCACGGCACGGGTTCGGTGCCGGGTGGTGAGGTGACGATCGACGCGTCGGGCTCGTCGCAGTTCGTGTCCGGGCTGCTGCTGTCCGCCGCCCGCTTCGACAAGGGCGTGACGATCCGGCACGACGGCAAGCCCGTCCCCTCGTTGCCGCACATCGAGATGACGGTCCAGACGCTGCACTCGGTCGGCGTCGAGGTGGACACCGACTCCGCCAACACCTGGCGCGTCGAGCCCGGCGTGATCAAGGCCCGCACCTGGCACGTGGAGCCGGACCTGTCGAACGCGACGGTGTTCCTGGCGGCGGCCGCGGTGACCGGTGGCGAGGTGACGATCCCGCACTGGCCGGCCACGACGACCCAGCCCGGTGACGCGGTGCGCGGCATCCTGGAGCGGATGGGCTGCGAGGTCGAGGTGTCGGAACGCGGCCTCACGGTGCGCGGCCCGGCGAAGCTGTCCGGTCTGGACGTCGACCTGCACGACGAGAGCGAGCTGACGCCGACCGTCGCCGCGCTGGCGGCGCTGGCCGAGGGGCGCACGGTCATCCGCGGCGTCGCCCACATCCGCGGCCACGAGACCGACCGGATCGCGGCGCTGGTGAACGAGATCAACGCGTTGGGCGGCAGGGCGTCCGAGACCGAGGACGGGCTGGTCATCGAACCCGTGCCGTTGCACGGCGGCGTGTGGCAGGCCTACGCCGACCACCGGATGGCGACCGCGGGCGCGATCATCGGCCTGGTGGTGCCGGGCGTCTCCGTCGACGACATCGGCAGCACGACCAAGACGATCCCCGACTTCCCGGGCATGTGGGACGCCATGCTCACCGGGTGCGCGTAGAAGTGGGCAAGCGGGACTGGCGCAAGCTCGACGAGTCCGACGTGCGGGTGCGCCCCGGCAAGGGGACGCGGCCGCGCAGCAAGAGACGACCGGAACACGCCGACGCCGAGACCGCGATGGTCATCGGCGTCGACCGCGGCCGTTGGACGTGCGCGCTGGAGTCCGGCGTCGTCGTCACGGCGATGCGTGCGCGCGAGCTGGGTCGCACGCCCGTGGTGGTCGGTGACCAGGTCGGCATCGTCGGTGACACGTCGGGCCAGCCGGACACGCTGGCCCGCATCGTGCGCGTCGAGGAGCGCACGTCGGTCCTGCGCCGGACCGCGGACGACACGGACCCGTTCGAGCGCGTCGTCGTCGCGAACGCCTCCCAGCTCATCATGGTCGTCGCGCTAGCCGATCCGCCGCCGCGCACGGGGTTCATCGACCGGTGCCTGGTCGCGGCCTACGCCGGTGGCCTGGAACCGGTGCTGTGCCTGACGAAGTCGGACCTGGCGTCCGCCGACTCGTTGCTCGCGCTCTACACCGAGCTCGACGTGCCGGTGATCGTGACGCGGTTCGACGAGGAGCCCGCCGTGCTGCGGGAGCGCCTGACGGACACCGTGTCGTGCCTGATCGGGCACTCGGGCGTCGGCAAGTCCACGCTGGTCAACCGGCTGGTGCCGGACGCGAACCGCGCGGTGGGCGTGGTGTCGGGCGTCGGCAAGGGCCGGCACACCTCGACCCAGGCCGTGGCGCTGCGGCTGCCAGAGGGCGGCTGGGTGGTGGACACGCCGGGCATCCGCTCGTTCGGCCTGGCGCACATCACGCCGGACGACATCGTGAAGGCGTTCCCGGACTTCGCGGAGGCGGCGGAGGAGTGCCCGCCGGGCTGCGGTCACCTCGGCGCGCCGGAGGACCCCGGCTGCATGCTGGACGAGCTGGTCCCGGACGCCCCCGGCAGGCTGGCGTCGCTGCGGCGGCTGCTGGCGTCGCGCGCGGGCCGCGACGATTACGCTGACTGATCATGAGCTTGCGCTGGTTGCCACCCCTGCTGGTCGTTCTCGCCGCCTGCTCGGCCCCCGGCGGCGGGAAGTCGTTCGTCGCGACCGACCCGTGCTCGGTGCTGAAGGACGGGGACGCGGGTGCGCTCAAGGGCACCCCCGCCAAGTCGGGTCAGGCCTGTGACTTCGCCTTCGACGGGCTGACCGCGAAGCTGACGCTGCGGGAGGCGGCCTTCGCGGACGAGTCGCAGAAGCTGCTGGCCGACGGCGGCACGGGCGGCGTGATCGCCGGTGGCGAGGGCGACAGCAACAACCGCCCGGTGACCACCAGGTGCGAGGACTCCTCCGGTGAGGTGACGTGCGACGCCGTCCTGGAGGTGCGGGAACGGCAGCTCGTCACCCTCCAGGTCGTCCAGCGGAGCAACGACCGCAACGCGGTCGGTCAGGTCGTCCAGGGCCTCGCCGCGAAGGCGTACGAACGGCTTGTCACAACCTGACGCGCTGTCCCGTCCCCCTGTCATGAAGGTATTCGTGATCGGTGCGACGGGTGTTCTCGGACGGCAGGCGGTGCCCCGGCTCCAGGCGGCCGGGCACGAGGTCGGGGTGCTGGACCGGCACACGACCTCGCTGTTCGACGCCGACCGGCTGGCCGCGGCGCTGACGGGCTACGACGCCGTCGTCAACCTCGCCACCCGCATCCCGCTGTCGGCGAAGGCCGTGCTGGCCAGTGCCTGGGCGGAGAACGACCGCATCCGCACCGAGGGCAGTGCCGCCCTGGTCGAGGCCGCGACGAGGGCCGGGGTCGGGCGGATCGTCCAGGAGGGCATCTCGTTCGTCTACGCGGACGGCGGCGACCGGGAGCTCGACGAGGACGCGCCGCTGAAGCCCGTCGGGCACATCGCCAGTTCGGTCACCGCCCAGCACAACGTCCTCGCGCACCCCGGCGGGGTGTTCCTGCGCATCGGCCTGCTGACCGGTGGTGAGGCGCAGTCGCCGCCGGTGCTCGTGGGCGACGGCTGGATGTCGGTCGTGCACCCCGGTGACGCGGCGGCCGCGGTCGTGTCCGTGCTGGACGCTCCCGCGGGGATCTACAACGTCGGGTCGCCGGTGCTGAAACGGAACCTGGGGATCACCCGGCTGCCGCGGCTGATGGGCAGGTTCGCCGCGTCGTTCGAGGTGTTCGCGCGGTCGCAGCGGGTCGTGAGCACGAAGCTGACCGAGACGACGGGCTGGCAGCCTCGCCACTAGCCCATGTGCGGGTACCGGTGGTCGGTCGGCGGTACGAGGGTCTCCTTGATGGCGCGCGGGCTCGTCCACCGTTGCAGGTTGTAGATCGAGCCCGCCTTGTCGTTGGTGCCGGACCCGCGTGAACCGCCGAACGGCTGCTGCCCGACGACCGCGCCCGTCGGCTTGTCGTTGACGTAGAAGTTGCCCGCGGCGAACCGCAGGGCCTTGTGCGCCTGCTCGACGGCGAAGCGGTCACGCGCGAAGATCGCGCCCGTCAGCGCGTACGGCGTGGACGTGTCGATGATCTCCATCATCTTGGGGAAGTCCGCGTCCTCGTAGACGTGCACGGCGAGGATCGGTCCGAAGTACTCCGTCGTGAAGATGTCGTGGTGCGGGTCGGTGCCGAGCAGGACCGTCGGGTCGACGAAGTAGCCCACCGAGTCGTCGCACGAGCCGCCGGCCAGCACCTCGACCGATGTGGACGCCGACGCCATCAGCAGCGCCTCCTCGTGCTTCGCGAACGCCCGCCGGTCGATGACGGCGCCGCCGAACACCGACAGGTCCGTGACATCGCCGTACGACAAGGACTTCGTGACGTCGAGCAGCCGTTCCCGTACCTCGCTCTCCCACAGCGACCGCGGCACGTAGGCCCGTGACGCGGCACTGCACTTCTGGCCCTGGTACTCGAAAGCACCGCGCACGAGCCCCGTGACGAGCGCCTTGGGGTCGGCGGAAGCGTGTGCCAGCACGAAGTCCTTGCCCCCGGTCTCCCCGACGACGCGCGGGTAGGCGCGGTAGTTGTCGAGGTTGCCCGCCATCGTCTGCCACAGCGCCTTGAACGTCCGCGTCGACCCGGTGAAGTGCAGCCCGGCGAAGAACCTCTCCCGCAACGCCACCTCGCTCACCGCCTGCCCGTCCCCCGTGACGAGGTTGACCACCCCCGGCGGCAGGCCCGCTTCCTCCAGGAGCCGCATGGTGAAGTGCGCGGCCAGCTGCTGCGTGGGCGACGGCTTCCACACCACGGTGTTGCCCATCAACGCGGGTGCCAGCGGCAGGTTCCCGGCGATGGCCGTGAAGTTGAACGGCGTGATCGCGACGACGAACCCGTCGAGCGGCCGGTGGTCCATCCGGTTCCACACGCCCTTGCTGGAGACCGGCTGCTCCTCGAGGATGCGACGGCCGAAGTGGACGTTGAACCGCAGGAAGTCGACGAGCTCGCATGCAGCGTCGATCTCCGCCTGCTGCACGGACTTCGACTGCCCGAGGATCGTGGCGGCGTTCAGCGTGTCCCGCCACGGCCCGGCCAGCAGGTCGGCGGCCCGCAGCAGCACAGCCGCCCGCTCGTCGAACGGCAGCTCCTGCCAACCGGGCGCCGCGTGCTGAGCGGCCCGCATGGCGTCCGCGACATCGGCGTTGCCGGCCTGCGCCGTCTGCCCGAGCACGTGCCGGTGGTCGTGCGGCTGGACGACGTCGATCCGCTCACCCGAGGCCATCCGCTGCTGCCCGCCGATGGTCATCGTCAGCTCGTGCCGCTCGCCTTCCAGCTCCGCGATCCGTGCCTGGAGGCTGGTGCGTTCGGCGCTGTCGGGACCATAGGCGCGCACGGGTTCGTTGACCGGTTCGGGTGCAGACGTGACGGCGTCCATTCCCCCATCGTGGCACGCGGTAGTAGGGTCCGTCGGGTGGCGCGGGTGACAGGCATCGGCGGGGTTTTCCTGCGTTCCAGAGACCCTGCGCGTTTAGCGGCCTGGTACCGCGACAACCTCGGCGTGCCCATGTCGGAGAAGGGCGCGGTGACGTTCCACTGGCTCGACACGGCCACGTCGGACCGTCCCGGAACCACGACCATGGCGCTGTTCGCGCAGGACACCGAGTACATCGGGGAGCCGCATCAGCGGACGATGCTGAACCTTCGCGTGGACGATCTCGGGTCGTTGATGACGAAGTTGAAGGCTCGGGGGGTTGAGGTTCTGCCGGAGACCGAGGACTCGGAGTTCGGGCGGTTCGGGTGGTGTGTGGATCCGGAGGGGAATCGGATTGAGCTTTGGGAGCCGGCTGAGGGGATGTAGTCGGTTCCGTGCGAGTTCCGGCGTGGTCGCCATTGCGGTCTGGTGCCTGTTCCAGCGTGGGCGTGCACCTCGGACGAAGCGAGGGTGTTCATCGCCGCTCCGCGACGATCCGCGATTGGGGCTTGACTTCGGGGCCC